>CAJFKR010000016.1 GCA_904386005.1 Candidatus Flemingiibacterium merdigallinarum | reverse complement strand
GTGTTGGTCATGACCTTTTCCGCGTCGGAGATCACCTTTGTCGCCATGTCGCGCAGAACGTAGAATTCGCCTACGCCGTCGACCGTGTAGTACGCGCGGCGGGTCGAATAGGGATAGAACTTGTAGACGTGCGTAACGCCGGCTCTCGTCTCGACGGTCAGCGTAAGGTAGAGATCCTCCGAATCGTCGAGCGCGGCAATCTCGTCCGCGGTCATGCCTACATAGTCCTGCATATATATTGACAGCAGGGTCTTGTAGAACTGACGGAAGTTCTGAACCTCCGGCTGGAATCCGGTCGCGCGTTCGGTGACGACAAGCTCCTGTCCGTCGCCCACAAGGTCGAACGTTCGGGTGGCGGTCTCACTCTCGACCGTGATCGTCGCGACGTCGTTGATGTTCATCATGAATATCGGCTCGTCGACCCACTCGATGAGGTCCCAGTCAAGCCATTCGTTAGTCGCGCCGTCGATTTCGGTTATCAGATTGAATAAGAGCGAGTAGGCGTAGTAGTTGCCGTTCTCGTTCTTCTCGCTGAATACCACCGACTGCTGAATTCCCTGATACTCATAGTAAATGCTGTACGCCGGTTCTAAGAGACCGTACTCGGCCAGCTCCTCCTCGGTCGGGTCGTATACCAGCGTCGACGTGCCTTGGAAGTTCGTAAGCTGCTCGAGCGCGACCGAATAGTTCGAGTCGTTGACCGTGTAGTTCGCCGGAGCGAGCATATGGTATGAGCCGAGCGCCGCTTCCTCCTCCTTTTCCTCCTCCTCGAGGTAGGTGATGAGGACGGTTATCTCGTCGCCCTTCATGATGGCAAAATTCTTGATCGTGAAGTAGTCGTTCGTCGACATCGGCAGAGTCAGCATCGGAGTTATCATAGTTTCGAGCGGCTGGAGCAGAGTGTCGCTCAGGGTCTTGTCGAGGACGTAAACCGCGTTTCTGTCCTTGTAGCGGCAGTAGTAGCCGGCGTTCGTCGGTATCGGGTCGCCGATGTAGACCGTGTGCTCCTCGCCGTCGCGCGTCGTCAGCGTGTAGTACGCCGGATTGTCGCTGTCAGCGAGTCCGTATTCGGACATATCCTCGGCGTCCTCGGTAACACGCGTCATAGACAAGGTGTAGCCCGCGCTGACAATCAGCGACGAGAACTTCTCCTTGTCATACGGAGCCTCCGGATAGTCGTCGATATAGAAATCCTCGGCTTCCGCGTCGTAGTGTACGCCCCATTCGCCGTATTCGTTGTGTACCCGTATCGACTGAATGTCCGCCTTTTCCTCGTGGCTGAACATCAGGATTCGGTCGTTTGTGCCGAGCTCCTCGCCGTCAAGCAGGTGTACCGTCTCTTCGGTGACCTCCTCGACGTAGTTTACTATCGGCAAAACTACGAGGAAGTATGCCGCTATCGCCGCGGCGACGATTATCGCAAGTATGATTATCGTCCGCCGCTGCTTTTTCATCGTGTTCTGCTTCTGACGCTTCGTCAGATTCTTTGTCTCGGGAGGCGGCGGGGCAAAGAGCGTAGATTCGCTCTTTGCCTTGGCTTCGGCCGCCTCCTCCTCGAGGGTGCCGAAATTCTTTTTTTCTTCGTTATTGTTCATGCGTGCTTTCTCCTGATCCATACGACGATACCGGCGATAAGGAATACTGCCGGGATCACAGCCGTCAAGAAGATAGTCCAGTTCGTAGCCTCCGCGGTCGTGATGTCGAGCGACTCGTCATCGAATACCTTGAAGTCAAGGTCGACCGGCACCTGAATCTTGCCCATCGCGCGCATCATCGCGTAGACGATGTCGCTGTTGCCGTACGCCTTGCGTCCGAGGTAGTCGCTCGCGGTCAGATACTGCGAGCCGCAGGCGAACACGTACGAGTAGTGCGGCGTGTTGTCAATATATCTTGTCTCGCGGCTCAACACGATA
Organism: Candidatus Flemingiibacterium merdigallinarum; assembly: GCA_904386005.1. GTDB lineage: Bacteria > Bacillota > Clostridia > Oscillospirales > CAG-272 > Flemingiibacterium > Flemingiibacterium merdigallinarum. Next base: position 36,916 of record CAJFKR010000016.1, on the reverse strand, counting down.
AGCGGGTACTGTCCGGTCTCGACCAAATCTCCGTCCACGTACTTCTCGGCGTTCGGAGACGTGTAGAGCACCGTCGACGTCATGCGACCGTTGTTCGAATCCCACAGAATATTTATCGGACGCGCGTAGCTGACTATCGTCTTAGGCGCGGTTCCAAGCTCGGTCAGCGTGCTGACGACCGAACCGCCGAGCGTATCCGAGGGCGCGTATTCGCCGACCAGCGAGTAGTGCTCGGTGTCGAGCGAGCTTGACGGGTCTTTTAAGAGCGAGTTGTCAAACTCAATGCCCCATTCGGTCAAGAACTCGTACAGCTCGGGCAGATCCTGCGTGTCGGGGTCAACAAACACCATCAGGTGCCCGAAGCCGTCGAGGAAGTCGTCTATCTTCTCAATCTCCGACTTTCGCCCCGCTGTGTCGGGTGAGATACCCTCGAAGTCGTATATCGGGTTCGAGATGACGAGCAGACGTCCCTCCTCGGCAAAGTCCTGCTCTGTAAGGTCGATATCTCTTACTTCAAATCCGGCGTCATAGAATAGATTCAACATATCGTAAGACAGCGATTCGCCGTGCGTATACGTGAAGTACGCGATCGGAGTTTCTGCCTGCGTTATCTGAATCATAGCCGAAATCAGCTTCAGCTCGCCGTTGAACGCCCAAACGACGTTGCTTTCATTAAATACGAAGAAAGCCTCAGCGCGGAAAGCGCGGAACTCGGTGCCGCTCTCGACAATGACGTCAGTCGTTTTGCGGCTGTCAGCGGTCGTCGTCTTGTACTTCGTGACCGCGGTCGGGTCCTTGATTATGTCGATGTAGCTGTAGGTAATGTTGTCATACTCGGACGCCATTTCGCGCACGAGCGAATATATCATGTTCATCGCCGCGTCCTGCTCGAGCTGGTCGTAGGGCTGGCAGAAGATTATGTTTATTTCCTCGTCTATGTCGTCGAGCAGAGCGCGTCCCGAGTCAGTCAGCCCGTAAACGCCCTCCTTCGTCATGTCCACATACCAGTAGTATTTGTAGACCAGCGCCGAAAAAATCGTGTTGAATATAATCACCGCCGCGACGACGACCGCTGTCAGTACAATGGCTATGGTGCCGTATTTGAGCTTTCGCGTCAGAGCCGGATTGAGTCTATTCATTTTCATCTTGGGTTATGCCCCTGCCTTTCTGTTATTATCAACTTAATCATGCCAAGTCTTCATATCACGACCAGCGACGCTTCTCGTAAATGCGCACGGTTATGAACATAAAGACAAAGCAAATCGAGAAATAATATACGAATGTCGCGGGGTCGAGTATACCGTAGCTGAAATTACCGAACCGGCTGTAGATCGAAATCCAGTTGAGCACCGTTCTGACTACATACGAGTCGATGTATGAGGTCAAAAAGCCGATGAGCAAGAGGAATATCAAAATACCCATAGTTCCGACCGCGGCGACGAGCTGGTTCTCGGTCATAGCCGAGACGAAGATTCCGATCGCGATAAACGCCGCGCCGATAAGCAGAATACCGATAGAGCTTGAGATCAGCACCGCGGTGTTCGGCTCGCCGTACATATACAGCGTCGCGAAATTGATGAGATTGCCGCCGAGAAACGTGCCGCCGAACATCGTGAACGCCGCGAGGAACTTCGCGAATACCATGCCCATAAGACTTACCGGCGAGGTCAGGATCAGCTGCTCGGTCCTCATTTTCCGCTCCTCCGAAAAGCTCTTCATCGTGAGCAGCGGAACAAGGACTATGAATATGAACATTACGAACATGAAATACGAGCCGACGCTGCTTCCCTCTCCTGCCATGAGCGTGAATATGGAGAAGATAAAGGCGTTCAGCGCCAAGAATACCGCGATGAATACGTATCCTATCGGTGACGTGAAATAGGACAGCATTTCGCGCTTGTAAATTGCGAGCATCAGTTATTTTCCTCCTTGTTTTCGGGCTTGTCCGCTCCGCTTTCGGAGTCGGGATCCGCGATGACCGTATACGCCGAGTCTATGCCCGCCTCGGCGTCCGATGCGTCAGACGCCGAGACGCCGTCGGCAGACTTCACGTCATTTGCGCCCGAGCCCGCAGCTTTAATATCAAACGACACCGAGTCGCGGCGGGATTTTTTGCGCGCGTCCTTCTGCTTGTCCACGAGCGAGATAAAGATGTCCTCGAGGTTTGTTCCCTGCTGCTCGAGTCCGATAAGCGGCATATTGTTTCTTGCCAGCGCGTAAAACAGCGGCTTGCGGATGTCGACTCCGGCGGTCGACTCTATCGAATATACGAAGCTGTCGCCCTCGCGCTCGCCAAACACCTCGGCGGTAGTAATTTCGTTTATTCCGCGCAGGACACGCAGCACCTCGCGCTGTGAGCCGCAGATACGGGCGTTCAGCCGGCGGTTGCCCTCGATCATCTTCGAGATGTTCTCGGTCTTTTCGTCGGCGACGATCTTACCCGCGTTGATAATCAGAATTCGGTCGCAGACCGCCTGCACCTCGGGCAGGATGTGCGTCGACAGGATTACGGTGTGCGTCTCGCCGAGCGTGCGTATCAGGTTGCGTATCTCGATTATTTCCTTCGGGTCAAGACCGACCGTCGGCTCGTCGAGGATTATCACGCGCGGGTTTCCGACCAGTGCCTGCGCTATGCCGACACGCTGCTTGTAGCCCTTTGACAGGTTCTTGATGAGCCGGTTCTTGTTGTAGTCGTCGGTAATCTTGACGACCTCGCAGATCTCCGCGAGATGCTTTTTCCGGTTCAGCTTGCAGCCCTTGAGCTCATATACGAAATTGAGATATTCACGCACCGTCATATCGAGGTAGAGCGGCGGCTGTTCGGGCAGATAGCCGATGAAGCGCTTGGCCTCGGTAGGGTTCTCGAGGATATCGATACCGCCTATCGACACTGTGCCGGAGGTCGACGACATATATCCGGTGATGATATTCATAGTCGTGGATTTGCCCGCTCCATTCGGACCGAGGAATCCGACTATTTCACCCTCGTCTATGCCGAAGCTGATATCGTCAACCGCGTACTTGCTGCCGAACCGTTTGACAAGGTTCTGGATTTGTATCATTTGATTTGTCCCCCAAAGTAATGGTGATTTTTAGGACGCGCCGCCCGGCGATTCTTGTCGACATCTGCCGCGGGGTGGCGTGTTTAATCCTCAGCTGTTGAAATTACATGAAAAAATTATATCACAAAAATATGAATAAATCTTGAATTACTCGCCGCTTGACCAATGATTCATATAGAATTTATTTACACGTCATGACCGCACATACAGCCGTCACACAGCCGTCACATTTCGCCAAAAAACGTCACAGCGAAATGACCGACAGCATAGTCCCGCGCCGACCATGCGAAAACCGGTGCGAGAAAAACAGTCCAGGCATATGACAGGTACACATAGTGCAGACGTCGATATTGTCGCCGCGCAGTCCGAACTCACACATCAGGCGGCGGTTCAGCCCCTTGAGGTCGGCGCGCAGCCGTTTGTCCGCGCCCGCGTATATATACTCGCTCGCCAGCCGCGCACCCAGACTTGCCGCCGCCGCCTCGTACAGGTCAGTCCCGACCGTGTAGCAGTCATAGCAGATCGCCGGACCGATCGCGGCGATGATATTTTCCGGCTTCGCACCGAGCGACACGAGTCCCTCGCAGCCGACCGCGGCGATACCGGCTACCGTTCCGCGCCAGCCGGCGTGAATCGCGGCGACCGCCGGAACCTCGGGCGCGTACAAAAGAATCGGCACGCAGTCGGCGGTCTTGACGCCGAGCGCGACGCCCGATATGTCGGTATACAGCCCGTCGCCCTCGCGCGAATCAGCGTTAGTGTCGGCTGTATTCGAGCCGAGCGGCTGTGAATTCGGCGGCGCGTCGTGCGTTGCCCCCGAGCCGCGCTCAATATCCGCCGACACGCCGTCAACCGACCTCGGCGCGTAAATCACGCGGCTTGAATGTATCTGCGAAAGACTTACGAGCGAGTCGGGGTCAAGTCCGAGCGCGTCGAGGAATCGGCGGCGGTTCTCGGCGACGATTTCATCGCTGTCACCGCGCCCCTCGGCTTGATTTAGCGACGACGTGTGTATATTCGTGCTGACGCCGCCGAGTCTTGACGCGAAGCCGTGCCGCGCCGGTATTTTGTCCGAGCAGAAATACACCACACCCGACGCCGTATCAACTCTGTGAAAAGCCATTTAAGCCTCCGATATAATCAAGATATGCCGAGCCGTCTCACAGCACAAACAGCCGTATCGGCTTTACCGCGTCGCCGTCCGGATAGCTCCTGACCTCGCCGAGCGCGAAGAAGCCGCCCTCTCCGTACAGGCGTATCCGCTGACCGACCGGATAATCGATTCCGAGCTTCTTTTGATACAGCTCGTTTCCGCAGTGTGCCAGCCGCTCGAAGAAAGGCTTCAGCCGAAGCGCCGGATAATCATAAAACAGCGACTCGACCGGACAGAGCAGGCGCTCGCGCTCCGGAGCCTCGAGCGACTCGAGAGTCTCGAGCGTTACGCTGTCGGAAATATCGAATCCGGAGGCTTTCAGTCTTGTCAGCGAGCACATCACGCCGCCGCAGCCGAGCGACCTGCCGATATCGGCGCAGAGCGTGCGTATATATGTACCCTTAGAGCAGGCGACTGTCAGCATATAGTCGGGTTCGGATATGTTCCCGTCCCGGTCGGACATCATACAATCGACCTTGTCGGACGACGATAGCCCGTCTCGGTCGGGCAGGCTGACCTCGAGCGAGTATATCGTCACCGGACGCGGCTCGCGCTCGACGACGATTCCCTGCCGCGCGAGGTCGACGAGCTTTTTGCCGTCACGTTTGAGCGCGCTGTACATCGGCGGCACCTGCATTATTTCGCCGACAAAATCAGCCGCGACCCGCTTCACGTCGTCGAATGCGTATATAGTCCGACCGTCCGCGTCCACCGTAGTGCCGCGGCTCAAAACCTCGCCGGTTATGTCCTCGGTGTCGGTTTTGAGCCCGAGCTTCAGTCCGGCGCGGTAGACCTTGTCATTGTCAAGTAGAACGTCGGCGGCTTTGGCGGCGCGGCCTATCAGAATCGGCAGAACCCCGACCGCGTCCGGGTCGAGCGTGCCGGTGTGACCGACCTTCTTTGTGCCGAACAGGCGGCGTATTTTGTTCACGCAGTCGTGCGACGTCATGCCGCGCGGCTTATACAGCACGAGTACGCCGGACAGCTCATGTGAACTCATAATAAAATCCTGACTTTGCGTCAGCAAAGTCTACCTCCTTTGTGTCGATGTTTTGTGGCGGTTTTGCGAAGCAAAATCGAAGTCGGTGACTTCGAAGTCACAAAACTCGTGTCTGAAAAATTTATTTTTCAGACTTTATCAGCGCCGTCGAACGCGCCCTCGGACATGAGCACCTCAAGCTCGTCGCTGACTACGGCTACGAGTCTCGCCTCGGCTTCGTCGGGCGAGTCAGCGTTCAGCGTACAGCCCGACGCGCGCTTGTGACCGCCGCCGCCGAACTTCGCGCAGAGCTGCGACACATCGGCGACCCGATTCGAGCGCATCGAGACCTTGTACAGCGTCTCATCGTCGTCCGCCTGCTTAATTGACATACCCACCTCGACGCCCTCGATTGAGCGGGTCAGTGAGATTATGTCGTCGATATCCTCGCGTGTGAGGTTGTTGTCCTCGCGCATCTTCTTTGTGAAGTTGATGACCGCGAGCTTTCCGCCGCAATAGAATTTGAGCGCGCAGATCGCGATACCTGTAGCGCGCACCTGCGACACCGGGCGCGAATCGTAGAGTCGACGTGCGACCTCGGCGTGGTTTATCCCGTATTCGAGCAAGTCGGCAAGGCGAATATGCGTTTCGGGCGTGACGCTGTCGAACTTGAAGCTGCCGGTGTCCGAGCAGATCGCGGCGTAGAGCGCCGACGCCGCGGCGCGGTTCATGACCGGATGTCCGCGGCGCTTGAACTCTTTCGATATATCGCAGATAATCTCGCCGCAGGCTCCTACCGGAACCATGCAGGTCTCAGCGGCGAACGGCGTGCCGAGCGCGTGGTGGTCAATGGCTACGTCGACGCGCGCGCCGTATTCGGGCTCGAGGGTGCCGAGTAGCTTCACCGCGGATATATCGACCGACACGATGAGGTCGGGCGAAAAGCCGTCAGGCAGAGTCTCCGGCTTCAGCGAATCGACGCCGAAGATGAATTTGAGCCGCTTCGGGATATCGTCGTCGTTTATGACCTCACAGGTCTTGCCGAGCGCGCGCATAAGCTCGCGCAGCGCGAACGCGCTGCCGAGCGTGTCGGCGTCGGGGCGGGTGTGGGTCAGCAGCAGAATCGAGCTCGCGCGCTCGAGCCGGTCGCAGACCTCGGCGATGCCAATCGGCTTTGTCGCGAATTCGGCGGTCACGGCTTCAGCCGGCACTATAAGCTCCGCGGCGTTCTGACAGTTTTGTGTCTGCTGGTCATTCATTTTCGGTCTCCTCCGGCGCGGCGCCGGTTTCCGGCATCGTCTTTTCTATTTTATGCAGCAATGTGTTGATGTGCGAGCCGTATTCGATAGAGTCGTCGGCGACGAACGTCAGCTCGGGGGTCACGCGCAGATTGAGCGACTCGGCGATTCTTTTGCGGATATACCCCGACGCGCTCGAAAGTCCGCGTCGAATCTCGTTCTTGTCGCCGGTCATCGACGAAAAATATATCTTCGCGAACTTTAAGTCGGGCGTGACCTCGGCGGCGGTCACGCTGACGAAGTTGTCGGCGACGCGCGGATCCTTTATCTCGCGCAGTATCGACGCAAGCTCGCGGGTCATCTCCTCGTTGATTCTGCCGCGTCTGTAGCTTGGCATTGTATCAGCTCCTTTGTCATAAAAATGGCTATAATATATATTGTAGCATATTCCGGACAAAATATATACCGAGTTTTGTAAATTTATCGCTAAAAGCGTAAATTTGCGGAGAAAATACAAACCGAATTGAAATTCGCGTTTAACACCGCGACACTGACACAGAGAGACAGTTTAATAATTTCACATGAGAAAAAGTGCTCAGAAAAATTTATATTTTACACAAAAATATCGAAAATGGTATTGACAAATAATGTTGAATATGTTATACTGTAATCGGAAAGAGTTCGTAAACACACGCCACAAAAGTAATTGCTTTATGGAGGGGCAATATTATGGGTAATGTTGTTGTTTATGGCAGCGATTTCATGGCATTTTCGGCTGCTGCATCTGCCGCACGTTTCACTGACAATGTGATTTTAATATCACCAAGTCCTATAGCCAAGTTAGGCGGTATAGGAACAATAGGCGGGCAAAACTTCTTTGACACTCGACCGTGGGGTCAAGATAAAAAACAAGTCCAAAAAGGAACCTTTAAGCAACTGTTGGATTTGTACGGACAGTTTTACAACACTGACACTATGGCTAATTACTTAAGCAATTATCTGACAAGCAGCTCGTTAAATGTAACGATTTACCATTGTTACGACATCACAAGTGTTACTACTGTGTCTAACCCATATCGGATATCTGCTGTGACTATCAAAAGCATAAGCAGAAATTCGGCAGGTAATATAGTGTGGGGAACTTCCACACAAACAATTACCGGAGACATTTTTATTGACGCTTCTGTCGAGGGACGTTTGGCAAGAACTGTAAACTCCGCGGTTACAACCGGTCGTTACGATTGGCCGTCAAACACTCTCGATACAGTTGAACAGGGAACGAATTATGTAGCAAGACAGCAAGCCGCTACTCTTATGTTTAAGGTGACAGGAGTCGTAGATAATACGACATCGGATATGATTTTTGGCGAACATGATGATACACATGTAAAGTATGCTTATGGCGGTACGTCAGCGTATAAAAACAACAGCGTTATTAAATCGTTTAATAATGCACATGCTCCATCCGGTTATATGATAAAACCGGTTAATGCCGCTCAAAACGGACCCGGAAGCACTGAATGGTGGGTTAACGCGTTCCTGATTTTTGATGTTGACGGTCGAGCGAATTTCCGTGATTTTAACACCTCGTTCTATCCTTCTTCGACAATTAGTGGTTATAAAACCACTGATGCCGCATGGATAGCCGCCCGAAATTTCTTGAAAAATGAGTCCAGCTATCTTAACGCGCTTAGGCAATATGATGGATTCTCTCAGGTTGATTTCGTCTACGACAGCGATGGGTATCCGGTCGTAGGTGAAGTACTCTACATACGAGAGACTGTTCATATGTCGATGGATTCCTCTCTGCGTGGAAACAACACCGAGAACACAAATTACCAAATAACAGCCAACGAGAGCCTGAATGCTGGTTCAAGCGCAACTTCGTCTGCCGCAGATTACGGCAATTATGCAAACAGGATAGGGCTTCTCTACTACTACGCAGACGTTCACCCTTACAAATATACCGATTTAAGATCGAATCAGGGTGAATACTTATGGTCGGCGGACAGTTGGAATGATATGAGGGGTAATATGTTCACATCCGATACACCGACAAACCCCGTATACGCTCCTTACGAATGCTTGCTTTCTGGCTATGTCGCTAACCTTTTGATTCCCGGATACGCGGCGAACATATCGTCTTTATCGTGGGGAGAAGCAAGAGTATTTCCTAATCTTATGGTATTGGGAGATGCCGCCGGTGTCGCAGCTGCTGTATGTAAAAACAACGATACGCAGCCGTTATACATAACCCAGACGCTTATGCAGGACGTTCAGAGCAAGCTTGTAAATACCATACATGCTTGTCTCGATAAAGATCAAGCATGGATAGTAAGTTTGTGAAGATCGCATACTTATTCTTGTGTTTTATATTATGTGTAGTTTTAATTACCGTCATTTCATGCAATGACGAGAATGAAACAGGCGAAACATTATCAGAAACCTCGCAGGACAATAGTAGTGATAGTACACAAGAATATGAAGAAGAAATTAATATTGACGAGCTTGATTATACTATTGACGGGATAAGCTATACGATTGATTATTTTGACAATCCAAAGGAGTATTTTTATATCGAGAGAAATGCCTATTATGATACGTTAAGTGGAAAAAAAGGCTATCTGCTTAAAAATGGCTATGTTATATTGCTCGATCCTTATATAGTATTTAACGAGCATCCGTATTACAGCTATTATCTCTACTCAATAAACGGAGAGCGTCCGGCGGATACCAGATCAAGTTTTAGTTTGTTTGTTGAAACCAATGACGGAAACTATATTGTCAACGAAGGGGATACCGTAGTATACGACAGCGAATGGAATCTGATTGAAACTCTCGATGCCAACTTTTCGTATGCCTATCCGCTTGACAACGGACGCTATTTCGCGGTAAACGACACGTGGACTAAGCAATATTTTTCTGACTTTCTCACTCCAGGAATAATATGGGAACGTCTCCCCGAGCGCTTCGCCCTCTACCGCTACACCGAGAAGCTGACCGAATCCGAGTTCGCCGAAATCCGAGCCGTCGACGGCGGATTTGAGTGCGTATATCCGGAGGATTCGGAGCATAGCGGCGAGATTCTGTTCTATCCGGTCGACGACATGGTGCCACACGATGAGCAGTATTTCACGCTCGTATATGACGAGGAATCCGAGCAGTATTACTACCTCGACGTCGCCGGAAATAAGCTGTTCGATATGAACTTCGACTTCGCCTGCGAACCGACCAACAATTCCGCGGTCGTGCGCGTGGACAAGGATTACTACGTCATACAGGCGATAGCGCAGGATTGATATTTGTCCCCTGCCGCGGGCGCTGTACAGCAGCTCGCGGCAGCTTTTTATTTTGTGCGGTATCGGTATTAATCGTCCAGAATTTATCGACAAAATTCCGAAATTCATATTGACATTTGCTGTGAAATGTGATATCCTATAATCAGAAAGGACGTATGCGGACAGCGAAAGCTATTGTATTGAGGTGTGTTCGATATGAAAAAGCCGAATATAAAAGCAATATGGATTTTCGTAATTTTGATCTGTGCGTTTATTACAGGCGCGGTCTCGTGTGAGGATGCCGATAAGCTCCCCGATGATACGACTGATACCAGTGATGATACTGTGCAAACAACAGAAACGGTGCTTGACGAACCCGCCATTGACGAGCTTGATTATACTATTGACGGGATAAGCTATACGATTGAACATTTTGACAATCCCAAAAAAGGATTCGGATATTCCTCTTATGACAGTCCTTTATATCATCTAGGGGCGGATAATGGTTATCTGCTTAAAAATGGTTATGTTGTTTTAACAAGGGTAAATTTATGGTTTAACGGACATGGATTTTGTCGTTATTATATCTATTCTACAGATGGGAAACGCACGTCATGTCCTGAATACAATCCCGATTTCGGTTTATATTTGGTTCTTGAAACCGATGATGGAAACTATATTGTAAACGACGGTCAAACAATAATCTACGACAGCGAATGGAATCCAATTGAAACTCTTGATGTTAGCTTTACATATGCACATACGCTTGACAACGGACGTTATTTCGCAGTCAACGATGTGTGGACTATGAATTATTATAGTGAATTTTGGAATCCAGGAGGAATTTGGGATTTCCTCCCCGAGCGCTTCGCCCTCTACCGCTACACCGAGAAGCTGACCGAAACCGAGTTCGCCGAAATCCGAGCCGTCGACGGCGGATTTGAGTGCGTATATCCGGAGGATTCGGAGCATAGCGGCGAGAGCCTGTTCTATCCGGTCGACGACATGGTGCCGTTTGACGAGCAGTATTTCACGCTTGTATATGACGAGGAATCCGAGCAGTACTACTACCTCGACATCGCCGGCAATAAGCTGTTCGATATGAACTTCGACTTCGCCTGCGGACCGACCAACAATTCCGCGGTCGTGCGCGTGGACAAGGATTACTACGTCATACAGGCGATAGCGCAGGATTGATATTCGTCTCCCGCCGCACGGAGCTTTACAGCACCGTGTGGCGGGAGCTTTTATTTTGTGCCGCGATAGTATTAATCGGCAAAATCTATTGAAAGAAAGGCTCAGCGTAAGCCGCAAAGCCTTTCCTATCGGCATATCGGGCGTTGATTCAGCCGCACATGCCGTCGTTTATTTTTAGTATACGGTGACAGCTATCGGCAATCGAGCTGTCGTGCGTTACCATAACGACAGTAACGCCCTTTGAATTCATCTGTCTGAAAGCTTCTACGATAAGCGCGGAATTTTCGCTGTCAAGATTTCCGGTCGGCTCGTCGGCAAAGATTATCCGCGGATTGTTGATAAGCGCGCGTGCGATTGCGACACGCTGCTGTTCGCCGCCCGAAAGCTCGCCGGGGAAATGGTCGAGACGCGAAGCGATTCCAAGCGATTCGGCAAGCAAGCTCAAATGCCCTTCATCCGGCTTCTTGTTTTCGAGCAGCGACGGGATTGCGATATTCTCACGCGCGGTCAGCATCGGCAGCAGATTGAAATGCTGAAACACATAACCAATGTTGACTCGGCGGAATTCGGCGAGCTTGTCGCGGCTCAGCTTATACAGCTCGCTGCCGTCATAATTGACACTCCCTCCCGACGGCTTCATAAGTCCGGCGCAGATATTCAGAACCGTGCTTTTACCCGCACCCGATTTTCCGACAATGGCGACCATTTCGCCCTCTTTCACTGTAAAGCTGACGTCACGCACCGCATTTGTCGTGCGAGTACCGCTCGTGAAATCCTTGCGGATATTTTTAACTTCCAGAGTCAGCATTTTCGTTCCCCCTCTCATTTATTACGCCGAACCGCGCAAATTCGCGTTTCACCGTCTTTACAGCCAAGAATACGAATGCGGATATATACGCGGCAAAAGCTAAAACAAAAGAAATATTTATAGACCTGAAGTACTCCTGCACCGGTATGAGCGCCATATACAAGACAAACGAAAGGATCGTGCCGATTGCAATTGACACAAGCGTACATCTCACCGCTACTCGGATAAAGCATTTGCATACGCTGCCGACTTCCGCGCCGATTTGGCAGAGCTCGGATATGCTGTCGCCGTAGGCGTCGACGTACTGCTTGATGCACAGCGCCAAAACAATCGCGATATATACGGCTGTAAAGAGAAAAACAAACAAAGTCAATCCGACATTCTGCATATACCCCGCGAATACGGCAGACCTTGCCTCCGGTGTGTCGTTTATAAACAGCCAACTCGCCATATTCAGGCTGTTAATAAAGACGGAATTCGCGTAATAAAGCAAAAACACGCTCAGGGTCTGATATATGACCGAGATTATCACTGCCGAGACCAGAATCGGAATCCGCCTTTTTCTGAGCACACCCGTAAAGAAACCGACAAAATCGGACGACGCTTTTTGATAATAGCCGCGGGTTCTGTCATATTTTTTTATCGGCATTGTCGACGTGACATTACCGACCGCGTCGATTCGCAGTAGCTTAAGCAGCATTATGCGATATGCTATGTATGCCACAATATAGCCTATTATCGCCACATAAGCAAGCGTCGGCGCGTCAAGCTTGAATATGGGATAGACCCATGTGGTATCGGTCATACTGAAATATTCAAGTGGCTTTGACAGCATAAATACAAAAAGACAGCCGACCGGAATACCGACGAGTGCAGCTGCGATGTATAATATACTAAATTCTATAAAAAACAATCTCGAAAGCTGCCGCTCCTTGATGCCGACAGACAGCAGCGTCCGTATATCGTTGTACCTGCGCTTTATAAAGCTTGTGTATATCAAGACAATAGCTATAATCGCGGCTACCGAAAATACGGCTTGAAGTACTGTCGTTAATTCAGTTAAGTTTGTTTCATCTCTTATCTCGTATTCATTCCCGTAATAGATATAAATTGATTTTTCGCTGTTGTGCAGTTCTTCATGTTCAAATATTTCATTAAAACGGTCACTTATCTTTCTTTGCGTTTCGGTAAATGCACTCTTGTTAATGACATCTATATCAAGCGCACCATCTATATATGTCATTTCGGTATTTTCAATATCATAAAACAGTTCGGCTTCCTCCTCGGATATACCGGTAACGCGGATATCACAGGTCCAATCTGCCATTGCTGTGATTTTTCTGACATATCTTTGATTGTTAATAGCCTCTAAATACATACTAAAAAACGCGAGCATCGCGAGTGTAAATGCAATTGTCAGAAAAAGACTGATGTAATTACGGCGATACTGCTTGATACTGCGGCGCAGCATTAGTACGTAGAACATATTTTTCCTCCATTATGTCAAGTGCTGCTGCCTATACAGACAGCAGCACTTGGTTATGTCAGCTTTCGTATGCTATGTCGCCGACTCTGCAAGGCTCAATATCACTCCTGCCGCATATGTTTTTACCGGTATCATCGTAATCGTGACCTTCTTCACCAGCCAAAATAACCTCGCCGGGATTAATATGCGTAGGATCGACATTGCAGTACTCTGTAGTGTTGTGGTAAATTTCTGTGTATACACACTTAGCTTGACCGGTTTGAATCACAAAGTAGAAATGTTGATTTGATTCTTCGCCATCTTTTCCGTCACACAAAGCGGTCACAGCTCCTCCGCAATCGTTGCAGCCGTTTATAAAGCTACGAGGATCAATTGCTTGAGCATTCAGCAAAAGCACCGATGCTAACAAGCAGCTTGAAAGTACAATTGGTAATTTTATTTTTCACTTAAAGTATATCAGATTAACTCAGCTTTGTCAATACTTTTATAAAATAAATGTAAATTCGTATAATTATACATATTTATCTATATATTTTATATATTATAACTAACTTACAGAACCAGCTTTCAGAATAATCAATTATGCTCAATGTCAAATAAATAAAAATTGTCAAAACATCGTCGCCTCTGTCGTTTTACATTGAAAAATTCACAATTATATGCTATTATAGATATGTATGTTTAATTTATGGTAATAACGTCAATATACAAATTTCCGGAGGAAAGAAAACCATGGTGGAACTTATAAAAAAAGGTGCGTGGCTGGCGTACGGTACGACACTCATCGTCGACGACGAGAACGCCGCCGCACAGCTGAAATCGCTCGGCAAGGACGGCGTTTCGCGTGAGGACGCGAAGAACAACACTATCGCCGCGTCGATACTTTCGGCGCACAACACCGGCGACGCGGATAACCTCAAAATCAAATTTGACGCGCTCGCGTCGCACGACATCACCTACGTCGGCATAATCCAGACCGCGCGCGCGAGCGGACTCGAGCGCTTCCCGCTCCCCTACGTGCTGACCAACTGCCACAACAGCCTCTGCGCGGTCGGCGGCACGATAAACGAGGACGACCATGTGTTCGGACTTTCGGCGGCTAAGAAGTACGGCGGTATGTTCGTTCCGGCGCACATCGCGGTCATACACTCGTATATGCGCGAGATGATGAGCGGCTGCGGACGCATGATTCTCGGAAGCGACAGCCATACGCGCTACGGCGCGCTCGGCACGATGGCGGTCGGCGAGGGCGGACCCGAGCTCGTAAAGCAGCTCCTGTCGCGCACCTACGACATCAAACGCCCCGAGGTCGTCGCGGTATACCTCACCGGCAAGCCGCGCGCCGGAGTCGGACCGCAGGACGTCGCGCTCGCGATAATCGGCGCGGTGTTCGAGTCGGGCTTTGTCAAGAATCGTGTGCTCGAGTTTGTCGGCGACGGAATCGCGAATCTGCCGATCGAGTTCCGCAACGGCATCGACGTCATGACGACCGAGACCACCTGCCTTTCGTCGATCTGGGTCACCGATGACGAGACCAAGCGTTACTTCGAGGTTCACGGCCGCCCCGAGGCATACAAGAAGCTCATGCCCGGAGCGCTCGCCTACTACGACGGCGTCGTCAAGGTCGACCTTTCGCGTGTCGAGCCGATGATCGCGCTGCCGTTCCACCCGAGCAATGTGTATACAATAAAGCAGCTCTGCGAGAACCCCTACGATATCCTGTCAGTGGTCGAAAAGAAAGCCGCCGAGCAGCTCGAGGGCACCGGCGTCAGCCTGCGCCTCACCGATAAGATCACAAAAGACGGAATTCAGGTCGACCAGGGCGTCATCGCGGGCTGCGCCGGCGGTATCTACGACAACCTCCGCGCCGCGGCTGATATACTCAATGGCGCGTCGACCGGAACCGGCGAGTTCGCGCTGTCTGTCTACCCCGCGAGCCAGCCGGCATATATCGAGTTGGTGCGCAGTGGAGCGGCAGCAACCCTCATGGAAGCCGGAGCTACGATACGCACCGCGTTCTGCGGACCCTGCTTCGGCGCGGGCGACGTGCCGGCAAACGGCGGGCTGAGCATTCGCCACTCGACGCGCAACTTCCCGAACCGCGAGGGCTCGAAGCCGGGCGCGGGACAGCTCGCGTCTGTCGCGCTGATGGACGCGCGCAGCATCGCCGCCACCGCGAAGATGGGCGGCATACTCACCCCCGCGACCGATCTCGAGGTCGTATACAGCGACCCCGACTACCATTTCGACAAGACGATATACGACCACCGCGTATACAACGGAATCGGCAAGCCCGAGCCGACCTCCGAGCTGGTGATCGGACCGAACATCGCCGACTGGCCGGTAATGCCCGCGCTGACCGACGACCTGCTTTTAAAAGTAGCTTCGGTCATAGACGACCCGGTCACGACGACCGACGAGCTGATCCCGTCGGGCGAGACCTCGTCCTACCGCTCGAATCCGCTGAAGCTCGCCGAGTTCGCGCTGTCGAGAAAAGACCCCGCGTATGTCGGGCGCGCGAAAGAGATACAGAAGTACGAAATAAGCCGCGAGTCGGGCGAGGATATCTCGAAGACCCTGCCCGAGATATTCGCGAAGCTGCGCGAGCTGAACGCCGAATGCAAACCCGGGAATGTCGGCGTCGGCAGCGTCGTCTGCGCCAATAAGCCGGGTGACGGCTCGGCGCGAGAGCAGGCGGCGTCCTGCCAGAAGGTGCTCGGCGGCTGGGCGAACATCGCGCTCGAATACGCGACCAAGCGTTACCGCAGCAATCTCATCAACTGGGGAATGCTGCCGCTTGTCTGCGGCGACCTCAGCTTCGCGGTCGGCGACTATGTGTACCTGCCGAACGTGCGCGGCTCGGTCGAGAATAAGGCGAGCGACATTGCGGCGTATGTGATCACCGCGTCGGGCGACGTGCGCGAGATAAAGCTGTCGCTGGGTGCGCTGACCGACGACGAGCGGAAGATCATCCTGTGCGGATGTCTCATCAACTATTACAGAGATGGAAACTGATAAATACAGCAGCTGTCAGCCCTAAAAAGGCAGACTATATACCGACCGTCCTCCGTCCGGAGGGCGGTCGAGCTGTAATGAAGCAAATTTTATTCCATAGTAAACAGCTAATTCGGAAAAATAACGTCAATAATCACTGCGCACTATAACTTATAATTGATTATGAAAAATTCCCTGCGGGAATTTTTCCACCACCACTCCTCACTAAAGCCCAAGCCCATACCAACTATAAAATCACCATCAGAAAGGACACACCAACATGAAATTTTCCGAAATGCCCTATTCGCGCGTCGACCTCGACGCGCTCGCTTCCGAGTTCGACCGGCTCACCGAAAAGGTAAAATCCGCCGCGTCTGCCGACGACGTCGTCGCCGCGTTCCGCGAGCAGGAGAAGCTGTCGATCCACGCCGAGACAATGGCTTCGCTTTGCTATGTACGCAATTCAATCGACACGCGCGATAAGTTCTACGTTTCCGAGCAGGAGTTCTACGACACTAATTTGCCCGCGTTTCAGGAGCACACGCAGAACCTGATGATCGCTTTCTGCGAGTCGCCGTACAGAAAAGAGCTCGAAGAACTCGTCGGCGAGCTGGTTTTTAGGAACATCGAAATGGACTTGAAAACCTTCTCGCCCGAAATCATCGAGGAGCTCGGCCGCGAGAATAAGCTCGTCAGCGACTACCAGAAATTAGTCGCGTCCGCGAAAATAGACTTTGACGGAAAGCAGCTGAACATCTCGCAGCTCGGCGCGTATAAGCAGAACCCCGACCGCGAGGTGCGCCATGCCGCGTATCAGGCGGAGAGCGGCTTCTATATGGAAAACGCCGCAAAGCTCGACGAGATATTCGACGAGCTTGTCAAGGTCAGAAGTAAAATCGCGAAAAAGCTCGGCTTCAAGAATTTCACCGAGCTTGCGTATCTTCGCCGCACGCGCAACTGCTACGACCCCGAGATGGTCGCGGCGTTCCGCCGTCAGGTCATCGAAAAGCTGGTGCCAGTTGTAGTCGAGCTGAAGAAAAAGCAGGCAGCCCGCATCGGACTCAAACCCGAGGATATGCGCATATACGACGACGTCTACAGCTTCGCCGAGGGCAACCCGAAGCCGCTCGGCACACCCGACGATATTATGGCTGCCGGCAAGCGTATGTACGAGGAAATGTCGCCCGAGACCGCCGAGTTCATCAACTTCATGTATGATAACGAGCTGCTCGACCTCGTCGCCAAGGACGGCAAGGCGGTCGGCGGCTACTGCACCGACTTCCCCGAGTACAAGTCGCCGTTCATCTTCTCGAACTTCAACGGCACGTCGGGCGACGTCGACGTTTTGACGCATGAAGCCGGACACGCGTTCGCTTCGTATATGACCCGCAACTTCGAGTTCCGCGAGAATTCGCAGCCGACGATGGAGTCCTGCGAGTGCCACTCGATGTCGATGGAGTTCTTCGCTTGGAAATGGCTGCACCTGTTCTACGGCGACGACGTCGCGCGCGCGAAGTATATGCACCTCGAGAGCGCGCTCATCTTCATACCTTACGGCTGTATGGTCGACCACTTCCAGCACATCGTCTACGACAACCCCGACCTCACCCCTGCCGAGCGGCACAATGAGTGGAAGAAGCTCGAAGCGGTCTACCGCCCATATATGAACTTTGGCGACGTAGACTTCTACGCGTCGGGTCGCGGCTGGCAGCGTCAGCTCCACATCTATCACTACCCCTTCTACTATATCGACTACTGCCTCGCGCAGACCGTATCGCTCGAATTCTGGAGTCTGTCGCAGCAGGACTACAAGGACGCGTGGGAGCGCTACCTGCGCTTTGTCCGCGAGGGCGGCAAAAAGACGTTCGTCGGACTCTGCGAGACTGCCGGAATCGACCTGCCGTTCAATGACGGCGCGCTCGACAGCGTATCGGCGGCGGCGGCGAAGTATCTTGCCGAGAACTGAAAGCGCTGACCGTGCCGCTGTATTCAGTCATGATATTTAACGTGAGTTCGATGGGGTTCTTTTGTTTGATACTGCTATGTTGTTTGTTTTTACTGGGGGAGGTGCCTTTTGAAAAAGGCACCTCCCCCAGACCCCCACCGCGAAAACTTTTAACAATTTGGGTCAAAGCGTGAATGATTATGACAACGTAAAGATTTTATTACTGCTTATCGTTAGAACAACAGAGATGCGCCGCCTAATGGGACCCTGCTTCCCAACCGGCGGCTTGGTTTAACCGTGGTCGTTTGTATCTTATATTGTTTGTTCAGTTGATTGCGTTATTACATTGTTATAATTCTCATCGAACTCACGTTATCAATATACAGCCTATCTGCAAAATCGCATACACGCAGAATCGCGCCGTCGGATACAATTCCGACAGCGCGATTTTATTTTGTTATATTACCTTTATATCAGATTTATTATCATTATAAAATCATCAAACCACGATCCGATTGATACCGGCACAGAGCGGCTGCTTGTATTCGCCCACGGCAAAGTCAGCGTCCACTCCGTCGGGGATCGTAACCTCAAAGCTCGTGAAGCCGTCCTGCTTCACATACTTCACGCGCACCTCGCCGTGGCGGGTCGTTATGTGACCGTCGGCATAGCCGAGCCCATCGACCATAACCGGACTTATCGTCAGCTTGTCGAAGCCCGCGCCCGACTGCTTGATTCCGAGCAGATTGTAGAACAGATACTTGACTACGCCGCCGAACATCGGGTGATTCTGCGAGCGCTTGTAGGTCCAGTATTCGGGGAAGGTCGTGCAGCCGGTGCTCATCCAGTGGTGGAACGAGTACTTGCCCTTGGATGTCAAGAGGTCGAACGCCAGCTGCTCCTCG
The DNA here is from genome assembly GCA_904386005.1 of Candidatus Flemingiibacterium merdigallinarum. Lineage (GTDB taxonomy): Bacteria > Bacillota > Clostridia > Oscillospirales > CAG-272 > Flemingiibacterium > Flemingiibacterium merdigallinarum. Next base: position 17,871 of record CAJFKR010000016.1, on the reverse strand, counting down.
CCGTGCTCGAACAGCACGCGCGTCACGATGTCGGTGCCGAAGATACCGGTGTCATACCAGGTCTCGCGGCGGTAGTGCTCGACGATGTGCGCAAATGTCCGCTCGTCGCCGAGTCCGAGGTCGACCGCGAACGCGTTCGCGCCCTGTACATTCTCCGCGAAATCGCCCGTCTCGTCATTGTAGTACTCGCGTATAACCGCGGCTTTTTTGCGCTCGGCGAGCGCGTCGAGGTTCGGGATAAACTCGGGCTTGCCGAGGATTGCGCAGAACTCTTTGAGGCGGTTTATCGTCTTGATGTAGAAGTAGTTGTTGACGAATGGGTCGGGAATCGCCATGTCCTCGGGCGTACACCAGTCGCCGAGACACCACAGCCCCTTCTGGTCGCTCGTCACAAGGTCATTTTCGCTGTGCGCCTCGAGGTAGTCGAAATAGCGCAGAGTTTTCGGCAGGAACTCCTCGAGCACCGATTTGTCGCCGTACAGCTTGTAGTACGCGTACGGCACCTCGGCGATCGCGCAGCCCCAGCCGCCCGGACCTCCGCCCGAATGGATATACGGCGCGGTATACTGCACGTGACCGGACACCTTGTCCTGACAGTCGGAGATGTCGCCGAGCCACTTCTTGTAGAATTTCTGCGCGTCGAGCATCAGCATCGCGCACTCGCCGACCAGCTGACCGTCGCCGGTGTAGCCCCGCTTCTCGAGGTGCGGGCAGTCGGACGGTATGCCGCAGTGCATATTGTCAAGCTGCGTACGAACATAGGTCGTATAAATCCAGTCGAGCAGCTTGTTGTCAGACCTAAACGATGACGACACATCTACATCGGTGTGAATGACCGCGCAGGAGACAATCTTCGCGTTCTTCGACACGCTCGCGTAGCGGAAGCCGTACCACATGAAGCGCAGGCTCAGCTTCCGGTCGGGGCTGTCGGTGATAAAGGTCGAGTTCTGACCGTGGTTAGTGTAGTCCTCGATAGTCCCGTCGGGATTCAGCCGCTCGGACACGCTCAGCTTTATCTCATTAACTCCGGGCGTGCGGCTGACAATAATAGGCGTGCCGGTGATGTTCTCGCCCATGTCGTAGATGAACGCGTCGTCGGTTTCGCGCATCAGCACCGGCGTTATGTAGCGGATAATCCGGTCGGGCGGACAGTCGGTATACATATACTCGCTCTCGGGCGCGGACGTCTCGGTGAGCTGCTGCCAGTCCGACATATCAAAGCCGAAATTCTGCCAGCCGTCGAGCTTGATGTTCACCCAGTCCTGCCGCTCGCCGTAATAGAACTGGTAGTCGACTATGTTGCCATAGGCAAAGCGCAGGCTGTCGTCCGAGACGAACTCGGTACAGCTGCCGTCGGTGTATTTGATTATGAGACGATAGCAGAGCGTCATCGGACCGTAGTCGGCTATCGACACATTGTGGTACCAGCCGGGCGCGAGCGTCACGCCGATGCAGTTGTTTTCACTCAGCAGACCGGATACATCGACCTTTTTGACATAGATTCGATGCGACGTCTCCTCGCCGAACTGCACCTTGCAGTGCTGACTGTCGTACGCGTTGAAGTCGGTCGACAGCGTGCCGTAGAGGTCGTCGTCGATAGGCTTTGCGTTTATTGTAAACTCGTAGAATCCGAGTCCGCAAACATAAAGCTCGGCGCTTGCAACCGGCTTTGTCAGCTTGAACTCGCCGCGTATGTATACGACCTTGGTTGTGTCTCCCGGCGTGAGCCAGCGGGCTTTGCCGAATATTTCCTGTGCGTTCATGATAGTGTACCCGCCCGCTGTCTATCACAACGGGCGTCCTTTCTTGTTCATATTATTGTAATAATTAAATCAATAATTATAACAGTAGCCGATAGTTGTCACTTTGAGCGGCGCGATGGGACATAGGCGTAAGCGGCGTCGGGGCCGTACATTTCAATCTCGCTGGCGCGGTCATCAAATTCATAACCGACCTCGCTCATGAAATCCTTGATGACGCCGAACAGCTCCCAGACGCCGCACTCATCCTTGTCAAACGCGGCTCGCGCGATCTCGGGCGTGCAGGCGAGACGGAAATATTGCGTCGCAGGCGTTTTATACAGGTCGTATTCATCCGACTGCGCATCCGTGTCCACCTGCTGCATAAACATCATGCCGCAGGGCAGGTCGCTTCTCATATAATTGATGCTAATGCAGCCCGACCAATCTTCCATGCAGCGGCCGTTTTTTTCGATATCGCAAAGCTTCTGATAACGCGCGAGCAAGCCGTCTATATCCGGCTCGTCGGTGAGGTTGGGAGCATAGCCGAGCACGCCGCACCAGAGTATCTCCGGACAGTCGACAAGCTCAAATGTATACGCCCCGCGTTTGTATTCGGCAATAAGCTTTTCTCCATAAATTGCGGATTTCATAGTTTTATCCCCTTACTTTGCGTATCTCTCCCTGACAGCTCCAATTATATCACATGAGAGAACAAAAGTCAATGCCTTGGACTCACATATATAGCTCCCGATAAAATTTCATACATTATTCAATAGTATTGTCTCGGAGCTTATAGACCTGTTATCAAACTTATCAAACCCGAGCGAAATTGATGGGCAGCGCCGTCATTACAAGCGCTGCCCACGATAGCGGCATCAACGGGATAATTAATGCCATGAGATGGCAAGCTGTGTTTTGACTGAATTTATGAATCCGATTTTACTCCCCGAATACGCGCTTGACCGCCTCAAGGTAGCCGTAGCCGTAGAGGTCGTCCGGCTCGAGGTAGCTCGTCTCGGTCCACTCGTTCCAGCTGTTGACCGTCACGAGCTTCGGCTGATTCGGGTGCGCGTCGACGTAATCCTTCGCCATGCGGAGCGCGGCCTCGAAATTTTCGGGCGTGTTGTTTCTCGTCACCGCTCCGCCGAACCGCTTGTAGCGCGGGTTGTTGTCCCAGCCGATCGAGACGTGCGGGAAGTAGATATTCGAGTAATTCTGGTCGATTGTGTCGTACTGCTTTTGCACATCCTTGAGTATGTCGAGGTAGTCGCGGTTCATGTCGGTGAAGTGCGCGAACTGATAGTGCGTCACGCTGTCGAAGCCGAGCGACTCGAACTGCGCCTTTGAAAGACCGCCGCCGACCGAATCGACGCCCGAAAGGTTCGTGCCGTTTATCACCCACGCCGCGGCCTGCAGGTGCAGTCCGGGGAAGCCCGCCTTAACCGTCTCGCTGCGGAACCATTCGAGTGCGCGCGCGGCTTCATCCGCTCCTCCGAGACCCTTTACAAGATTGCGCAGGTCGTAGAACATGAACACCGGCTTGCCGTCGATTTTATAATACGACGGATGCGAGAAATACTTCTCGATTATCCGGTGAACGACCTTCTCGAACTCATCGCGCGGCTGCGAGCCCTCCCAGATGACCGTCGAGCTGAAGTCGTCCGACAGATTGATGTTCCAGGTGTTGTTCGCGTCGTGGTTTGCCCACATTATATAGAACTTGACGAGGTCGTTGTTCTTCGCGCCGAGGTAGCCGTTATCGAGGCACTGCTCGAGGAAGGGTCTGCGGTCGTACCAGTACCAGTCGTAGATGAACACGTTGACGCCGTGATCATGCGCGCAGGATATCTGGCTCTCCATTACATACGGGTCGGCCTCGTTGACGTATCCCCACAAGGGCTTGCGGTTCCAGAAGTAGTCGGGAGTTTTTCTGACCGAGTTCTTGACCGACTGCCACTCGCCGATCCCCTCGGGCCAGAACTGACGGGATCTCGGTTCGTCTCCGGTATAGGACGGCCATATATAAGCCGCGACATCATATTTTTGCATAGCGTTAATCCTTTCATTACTACATTATTTTTTATTTGGTGCTCTATTTAAGAGTGGGCTCACAATACAAGAGTGGTCTCACAGCTTCGGCTTCGCCGAAGCTGTGAGAGAGTGGAGAGTGGTTTCCCGCTGCGCGGGAAAGAGTGGTCTCCGACCTCGCGAAGCGAGGTCGGAGAGCTGCGGAAGAAATTCGCCGGAGGCGAATTTCACTGCCGCTGTTTGTTGATTGCTCCTGTATGGACATTGACCGTATAGGATAGTGATAATTATTGTTAGTATAATCGACCGCGCATGACGGCAATCATCAGCACAATCGACCGCGCATTGGAGCAACCGGCAATCAATCCCCCGCCGCGCTCGCTTCATATATACATCTCCGCCCATATATATCTCCGCCCGATTTCATATAGGAATAATCACATACGACCCAGCTTGAAATTTGCCTCCGGCAAATTTCTACCATAGCTCTCCGCGAAGCGGAGACCACTCTGTCCCGCGAAGCGGGACGCCACTCACATGACTTTGCTGAAGGCAAAGTCATGTCCACTCTCTCCCGGCTTCTGCGAAGCCGGGAGACCACTCTTATCTCACGATAAAACTGTATCTCAGCGAAGTATCAATATCTCAACAGCAAACTCGAATCAAGCGTTTCTATATAAAACCTGTGGTAGTCCAGCACCGCGAGCGCCTTGTCGAGGTCGTAGCCGCCGGAGACCCTCGCACTCTCGAGCAGCTCCATGTGCCGCTCGACCCGGTCGGAGCCGAAATGCTCGCGCAGTGAATCGAGCGTTATCGTGTAGCTGCCGTCTCCGTCCGGCTCGGCGAGGTCGTCAATAAACCTGCCGTCGTGTATGAACTTGCCGAACGCGTTCGAATCGATCACGCTCGTCAGCTCGTAGCCGCCCGACTCTATGTTCGGCTCGCCGAAGCTGCTGTATGGCTCGTAGTACCACTCGCCGAGCTCGTCGCGCGCCAATACGACAAAGTTGTTGCACTCGGGCAGCTTGACGCTGTCGACCTTTTCGCCGTAGCGGTCGTACAGGGTCAGCTTGTCGCCGACGCCAATCGCGAACGACGCGTGGTAGTCGACCTGCAGCTTCTTCGTGCCGATATTGTCACAGGCTATGACCATATACTCGCCCGCGCCGAGCGTCGCCGCCGGAAATACCCACTCGTCGCGGTCGTCAGAGCCGTCGCTCCGCTTGCCCTCCTTGACAAGCGTATATCCTTTCAGATATACCGGCGCGTCCGTGCCGTTGTATATCTCGACAAGGTCGGTGTAGTCGCCGATACGCGGATGGTTGTACTTAAGCTCGTTTATCACCAGCCGACCCTCGGGCCGCACATAGCCGCTGTCCGGCTCGAATACAACCTCGAGCTCCGGATTCCGGCTCGCGACCATGAATTCTCCGCACAGCTCGCCGTCGACTTCTTCAAGCTCGACCGGCTTTCCGTCGACTGTCAGCGATTTTAACTTCCAGCCGTCGGCGGGAGTCGCCGTCACCGACACTTTCAGCCCGACGAGATACGAAAGCTCAGCCTCACCGTCGATATTCAGCGTGTTCACACCGACTCTGCCCTCTCCGTCGACCCTGACCGAAAGATTCGCCCAGACCGAGTCGTACTCGTCGGCGAGCTGCTCCCTGACGATGTCGTACCGCCGCGCAAAGAAGCTCATCGGAGTCGCGAGGTGATTCTGCCACGCCTCGTTCGAGCCGCCCGAAACCCCGTAGGACTTCGTGAAATAGCGCATCTCGCCGAGCGCGCTCGCCGCGACCTCGCCGAGCGCCGCGCCCACATTCTCGGGCTTCATCGTGTCCGAAATAAGGTCGCACATGAAGCAGAACACACGATTGCGGAAGTCGGCGTTGCGGAACAGGCTCTTGAATACCGCGTTCAGCCGCAGACCGCCGTCGTCGCTGTCCAGCCGCGAGAATATGTTCGTCTCGACCGCGTCGCCGTAGCCGGCGGCGAGGTCGAGGTCCTTGAGTAAAAACCGCCAGCGCCCGTCCTCGCCGTACACCTCGGCGTCGGGATTATATTTGTCTTCGCGCTCGGTCTCGCCGTTGTTGTACCGCCAGACCCGGACGTTGTTCTGCGGCCAGTCGCTGTTCGCGATGTAGCCCTCGAAGCACATATACCGGATGAAATTGTCAAGGTCGAGCATCTCCGACGCCTTTTGGTAGTATTCCTCGTCGCGCATATTGAGCGTGATAATGTAGTTCATCATGTGCTTGAATTCATTAAATTCGCTCTCGTCCCCGTTGTCAAGCTCCCAGACCCGTTCGCCCCACAGCTCGGCCGAGCCGTTGACGCAGGTAATGCTGTCGGCGTCGATATTGTAGTGAGTCTCGAAGTAGGTCGGGCTGTAATCCTCGACCATTGCCATATAGCCGTAGTACTTGCCGTTCAGATACACGCAGACCGGACGGTAGTGCATGGTGTCGAGCCCGACGTCCTCGCCGAGCTGCATCAGAAACTGCGTCTGCACCATAGAATTCCAGATGTTGTTGCTGCCGCTTCGCAGTATCAGCGACTTGAAGTCGCCGACCGGAACTCCGGTCAGGCTTTTGAGCCCGGGGTAAAAATCATAGCTCATCACATTCTTGTCCGCGTAGTCGTAGCGCGCGAAGAGCCGCAGCGACTTCACCTCGTTCTGCCGGTTGTAGCCGCCCGACACGCGGATACCAATATCCTCGGCGAGCATTAACTCACCGGTCTGCGAGTAGAACTCGACGTGCGCCGGACGCTCCCATTCGCGCCCGCTCATGAAGAAGTTCGCGAGCTGCGGGTTGCCGTCGGGCCAGTAGGCGGGACGATTCGCCAAAAACTCGTCGCGAACCTTTCCCTCGACCATTATGCCCCGCTCGTAGTCATACAAGTCGTCCGGCTCACAGACTATGGACACTATCATCGTCGTGTAGCGCACCTCGGGCACATCCGACAGTATGTATGTGCCGGTCAGCGTCTCGCCGACCTGATTTCCGTCCGAGTCGAACGCCGCGACACGGATTATGTTGACGCTCGACGGGTCGCTGCGCCCGCCGCCGCGATAGGCGAGGCTGATGCCCTTGTCACTGTCATACAGATTCGAGTCGGGCGTGGGATTCGAGCAGTCGGTCGTGTAGTAGAGCGTGAGCGAGCTGTCCGGATTTGTGACATAGAGCGAGAAGCGCGACTGGTATATCCCGGGCGGGTCGGAAAAAATAAGCTCGGGCGCGCCGCCGCCCTGCGAGCAGGCGGCAAGACAGGCAGCCGCAATGACAAATACGACCGCCGCGGCTTTTCGCATAATGGCAGAAGCCATGTAAAAATCCGACCGCTTCATTCGACCTCGTCCGCCTCATACATCAGGGTGACGTTGAAGTTGCGGTTGCGCTCGCGCACCTCGCCCATCAGAGCCTCGACCTTCGCAAGGTCGGAGAGCGTGACCGTATACGCGAGCTCCATTATTGTGCCCGAGCTTATCAGCCGCACCCGTTTCAGGTCGTAGGTCAGCGCGTATTTTTTGAAGATATCGTCGAACTGTCCGGCAAAGGACATCGACTCGGGCACACAGATTTTAAGTAGCCTTGTCTCGGGTCTCACGCGCGCGGCGAGGTAGACTATCAGATTTAACAGCACACCGACTACGACCACAAACGCGAGCGCGGGAACTATCAGCCCGAGTCCGACCGTGAGACCGGTCGCCATCGAGATGAAGATGAACGCGATGTCGGACGTTTTCTGCCCCATTGAGCGGAAGCGCACGACCGACATAATGCCGGCAAGGCTGAACGCGCTCGCGATGTTGGTGCCGATGACCGCGATTATCAGCGCGATGACCGAGCAGATCGAGATAAGCGTCACCGCGAATTCGATTGTGAAGCCCTTCTTTCTGTTCATATAGGCGTAGAACAGCGTGATCAAAAGTCCGAGCGCGATACTCACGACCGAAGTCAGGACTATGTCAAACAGCACCGCGCCGGTATTTATCTGCTTGAGACTTTGGAGTACACCTCCGAATATGTCGTTCATGTCAGTTTCTCCTGTAATCGTTATATTTTAAGCGAATTCGTTATAATAACTGTTTTCCGCTTCGTGTAAGCCGGTAAAGCAGGTCTCGGGTCGCGCGAAACCGAGGGGTGTCTGACCGTATTTCGAGTAAGAGCGGTTTGAAAGTCGATATTTGTACAGCAGCTTTGTTATCCATGTGGGAATGTTCTCGCAGCTCTTCAATTCCATTACACAGCAGTCGTCCGGCATGACCGGAATGCCGCCGGTGCCCAGCCGCAGATCGAGCCGGTCTGTGCGTATCCTCAGCGCAGAGTCGAAAGTTACGCGCAGCCTCGCCTCGCCCGGGTCGGCGAACGCCAGCCGTTCATATGAGACGACCGACGTCGGCAGCAGCCTGCTTGTGTATATCAGCGACGCGAGACTCTGCCGCACGGCGTCGGTGTTCGTCTTGCCGTCCAATCGAACCGGATTGTTATCCGATTGAATCGGATTGCCGTCCGACCGAACCGGATTGCCGTCCGACCGAACCGGTTTGCTATCCAACTGCACCGGATTGCCGTCCGACCGAACCGAACCGCCGCCTGTCGCGACCGACACCGCCGTGTCGACCGCGCGCGGACTGACATCATTTCGCGTTGACAATCCTATATAGTCCGGCTCCGGAGTGGTCAGCCGCGGCAGATCGCCCGATACGAGATATGACGCCGCCGGATTGATACTGCCCTGCCACAGAGCGTCGTTCTCACTCAGCGGCAGACGCAGACGCTCCTTTGTCGAGCGGCCGAGCAGCTTGGATTTTATTTCGAAAAAAGAATCGGAGGTATCACCGTTGTCATTTCCGTAGACCCGCAGCCGGAGCTTGACACGGTATGTCTCGCGGTCATAGGTCTGGTGATACAGCGTGCGCGACTCGTCGTCGAAGTAAAGACTTGAGACGGTATACGGCTTCCCGCCTCCGTTCGTGTCGGGCGGAATCCGCGCGGAAATCTCCGGCAGTATAGCCAGCGCGACTTCCTTTGTCATCGGAAATTTGTATTCACAGCGTTCGCTCAGCAAAATCACCCCCGATACGCCGACGCGTCTTTATAAGACCTCGAACAGTTGGATTTTGAAATATTATACTATAAATATTGACCTACGTCAATGCCTTTTATAAAATCACGCAAACTGTCCGCTAAACAAATTTCCGCTGACAATTTTGTTCAATTTGCCACACACTGCCGCCGCGCCGCTGTCGACGCCGCCGTATACTCACCTGACAGAATCGCGCCTTCGTGTGTCAAAGGCGTGGATAATCCGGCAAGATATAAATTTAATGTAACAATTTTAATAAATTTTGCAAAAACCTCTTGTAATAAAGCGGAAAATGCGGTACAATTATTGTAGATGTACTGAAGCGAGCGTTAAAGAATTAACAGCCGTCTTGGTACACAATTATATTCGCTTGAAAATTAATATATATTTTGGAGGATGTTATCATGTCTGTTAAAGTTGCTATTAACGGCTTCGGTCGTATCGGCCGTCTGGCTTTCCGTCAGATGTTCGGCGCGGAGGGCTATGAAGTAGTCGCTATCAACGACCTCACCAGCCCGGCAATGCTCGCTCACCTGTTGAAGTACGACACCGCTCAGGGCGGCTACTGCGGCAAGATCGGCGAGGGTCTGCACACGGTTGATTCCAAGGAAGCTACCGATACCGAGCCCGGCGCAATCATCGTAGACGGCAAGGAAATCAAGATCTACGCTATCAAGGACGCTAAGGAATGCCCGTGGGGCGCTCTCGACGTCGACGTAGTTCTCGAGTGCACCGGCTTCTACACCTCTAAGGAAAAGTCGATGGCTCACATCACCGCGGGCGCGAAGAAGGTTGTCATCTCCGCTCCGGCCGGCAACGACCTCAAGACCATCGTATTCAGCGTAAACGAAAAGACTCTGACCAAGGACGACCAGATCATCTCGGCCGCTTCCTGCACCACCAACTGCCTCGCTCCTATGGCTAAGGCGCTCAACGACTACGCTCCTATCCAGAGTGGTATCATGTCGACCATCCACGCTTACACCGGCGACCAGATGATCCTCGACGGTCCGCACAGAAAGGGTGACCTCCGCCGTGCTCGCGCAGGCGCAGCTAACATCGTTCCGAACTCCACCGGCGCGGCTAAGGCTATCGGTCTCGTTATCCCTGAGCTGAACGGCAAGCTCATCGGTTCGGCACAGCGCGTTCCGGTCTGCACCGGTTCGACCACCATCCTCACCGCGGTCGTTAAGGGCAAGGACGTAACCAAGGAAGGCATCAACGCAGCTATGAAGGCAGCTGCTTCGGCTTCGTTCGGCTACAACGAGGATCAGATCGTATCGAGCGACGTTATCGGTATGCGTTACGGCTCGCTCTTCGACGCTACCCAGACCATGGTTTCGAAGATCGACGACGACACCTATCAGGTACAGGTCGTTTCGTGGTACGACAACGAGAACTCCTACACCAGCCAGATGGTTCGCACCATCAAGTACTTCGCAGAGCTTGCATAAGCGATTTGCCGGCTTGATATAATGCAAAATCGACCTGACAGTCATATGACTGTCAGGTCTTTTTGTCAGGTGAAACCTGTAAGATATTTCTTTGTGATTTTGACGGCATGATATTCTAACGTGAATTCGATTGAAATTATAACACTGAATCAAGCCAAAAAGCTATGTCGAACTCACGTTATTTTTAATTTTCAAAAATTACAGCCGTACAAATTCAAGTCCCAGCTCGCCGGCATATTCGCGCAACCTTGCCGCGGCGGCGGTATATTCGGCTTCGGAGCCGAGATGCTCGAGCACCATCGGCAGGTCGGCATCCAGCTTCGCACACTCGACAAGCAGCGATTTGTGGTCGAAAAAGCCCTCTCCGAGCGGCACCTCGATAACCTTCATCGTCGCCGCCTCATCGAGCTTTATGTCCTTGACATGAACCGAACGTATCCTGTCGCCGAAGCTACCGATAAACTCGCGGCAGAGCGGCGCGGTGTTGTAGTAGTAGTCGATTGTGTTCACAAGATTGCAGAGGTCGGCGTGTACCGCGAAGCCGTCGCGAGCGACGTCTGAAAGCAGCGCGGCCTGCGACTTTGCGGTGTGCGGGTACATGAACGGCATACACTCGAACGCGAAGCAGGCGCGGCGCGGATTCACCGCGTCGATTATCCGCCGCGCCGTCTCGACCACCTCGCGGTAGGTTTCAGGCGTCAGATTGTCGCGGTGCGGTCCGTCCCAGCGCGCGCTCTTCGAGCCGGATATGTTCACGCAGCAGCGCGCTCCGACCCGCTCGGCTAAGAAAAGCTGACCTGTCACATACGAAATGTTCGCCTCGCGCTTGTCCTTGTCCGATTCGAGCAGATTGCACCACGCGCCAACCTCGGCTATTACCAGCCCCACGTCCTCGGCGGCTTTCGCGTATGCGTCGATCTCGGCGTCCGCGGCGTCCCTGCCCAGCGGCCAGAGCGCAGCTCCGTAGCCCGCCTTGATGTGCCGCTCCACCCATTCGTCGGCGCTTCTGTAATTGTATACCGGCGCGCAAAGTCTCATCACTAAATCCTCCTGCCATTATATGCAGCCGCGTAAACGCGGCCGCACGAAATTTATATGATTCATAACCGCTGTCTCGGATTATACCCGCATCGCCGCTGTCTCGGATTATACCCGCATCGCCGCTGTCTCGGATTCAGCCGCTGCGCGGCTGAATCCGACCACTGATGTGGCAGAATCTGTCAGTCTCGCTCAAGCTAACCCTGACTTTTGCCGCGGGTCGTACCCGCATCTTGTCGGCAGCCAGCAGGCGTATTTGCTTTCGTCGTTCCAGGTCTTGCCGGCGGATGAGTAGTCGACCACACGGAAGCTGTCGCCGTGACACTGCGGTACGCGATAGGCTACTATCGTGTCGAATCCCACCGCCGAAATCGGCTCAAGCTCGACTATACCGTCGCGGTCGTATTTGATGTCGACCGGCTCGTCCACATCTTCACCGAGACGCGCGTCGCGTGCCAGAACCAGCGGACCGCGGCGAATCGCTATGTGGAACTTCGCGTCGGGAGCTTCTTCTACAACTACCGGCGGCATATAGTCCTCGCGCCATACGACATTGTTGAATATAACGTCTCGACCGAATCTCGGCGCGTGTATCACCCGCGCGCGCATATCGAGCGACAGCGAAATCCTGTCGCCGTCCGACCAAACGCGGTCAATCTTCGTGTAGCCCGACGTAACATCTGCCGCCTCGCCGTTTATGTAAAGCTCGCTGTGCTCGCTCCATGCCGGAATCCGCAGCGCGAGCTCGAAGCTCTCTGCCTCGTCCAGTCCTAACGTGATGTCCACTCTGCCGCCCGCCGGATATTCGGTGTCGAGCTTCAGCGAGAGCCGACCGCCGGACGGCGTCTTTGACTTCATTGTGCCCGGAATGTACAGATTCAGCGCCGCGCCGGTCTCGCTCGGCATCAGCGACAGCTTCGATATAAGACCGATTCCCGCCGAGCCTATGCAGGCGCAGCAGCCGTAATAGTGATGGTCGGGCATAACCTTGAGCCCGCCGATACCGCGCCCGCGCGTGTTCGGCAGCAGCGACGAGTAGCTGTCAAACGGTAGCGCCGCCGGTATCGCGTCCGGATAGCGCGACAGGGTGATAGTGTCTACTATCTTCTCGGTATTCACCGCGCCGAGATACGCGTTGTAGAGCGACTGCTCGATAGCGTCCGCCCATACCGACTCGCCGGTCAGCATCAGGAGCTGCCAGCAGAACTTCATCCATGTGACCGTCACGCAGGTCTCCTGCATGATTCCCGAATACGCGGTGTCGCACTGACGCGCCGCCGAGTGGTCGAGCAGCTCGTGCGTGCAGCCCGCGCTGCCGATTATCGTGATGTCGGTCGCGAGCAGTCTCCGTCCGAAGTTGACGACCGCGCGTCTCCAACGCTCCTCGCCGGTCGCACGGTAGTATTCGAGCAGTCCCTCGAAGCAGGACATCATCTCGTATGCCTTTGTCACCGGGTACTGATACGGGTCGGTCTTGTCCTCGAGCGCCAGCTGGAAGATGTTCGCGACCGATGTTCCGCCCTCGTTTACTATGTACGACGCGAAATTCAGATACTTCGCCGCACCGGTCAGGTCGTACAGCCGCACCACCGGCTCGAGCAGCGACGACGAGTTCAGTCCGCGCCAGTTGTTCGTAGCCTTGGTGATCGGAGTCTTGCCCTCGCTCGCCGGTCCGAGCTTTGACATGAGATAGTCCACCTGACGGCACATCGACGAAATTATACGGTCACCAAGCTCCTTGTCCTCGCAAATCTCGAGATAATACTGCATACCGAGCAGCACGTACTTGCGGCACCAGATGTCCCAGCCGCGGAACTCGCCGTCAGGCTTGTAGCTCGCGATTCTGCCGAGTTCGTCTTCTGCGGTCAGCATATCCTCGACTGTGTCGGTCAGAGTCTTGTAGAGCGCGGGATTTTTCGTGTAGGCATAGACAAACGCCGCGCCGCGCATCATCTTGCCCCAATATTCGCCGCGCCATCCGGCGTCGGCAGTGTCGCTCGGATTGCGGAACTGTTCGACAAAACGCGCCCAATTCTCCGCGTCGAGCAGCTGGAAGTCCTCAATGAAGCGTATCGCCTTGTCAAGCACACCCGTAAAGTTGTACTCCGCGCCCGGGTCGGTGAAGAGCTTGTCGGTATCGACCCGCTTTATGTTTACCGAGCCTGCTTCGTACAGTGAATCAATTGCCTTTGACATAATATTATCAACCTTTCTTTGTGTCGGCGTCCGAAATTTGCTACATTATACCACATCGACCGCGGCTTGTCAAGTACTACGGCAAAAAGACAGCCAAAACAAAACAAGCGGACATATTCGCCCGCCTGAATTCAGCAATTCGAGATATGGATATGCTTTATGTAGACTCGGGCGTCAATGAAATTTTTCGCCTATTCGATCAGCTGCCCGAGCCCGCGCGCTATCGCGTCAGCCGGAGCCTCGGCCACAATCGCCTCCATGCCGACCGCCTCGGTTATGTATTCGGCGATTCCCGAAAGCAGCGCGCCGCCGCCTACCAAGACAAGACTGCCCGCCGACGCCGCCTTTCCCGCGTAGCGCGGCAGGTTCGACAGCACCGCGGCGATGTTGTCCGACGCGCCTTTGATTTGCGGAGCGGCGGCGTGTATCAGCTCGGACGACCTTATTTCAATCCGGCGCGGCATACCGGTCGACGAGTCGCGTCCGGTCAGAGCTATCCTGCGCTCGACGTTATTCATATCGAGCAGCTGCTTTGCCGCGCACGCGTCCTGCTGAGTCATAACAAGCCCATACCTCCGGTGCATATAGTCGCATATCGACTGGTCGGCTTCGCTGCCGCCGCCGAAGTAGGTTTCGGTGCGCAGTATGTCGCCGTCGCGGATATATGAAGTCTCGATTGAGCCCGCGCCGATATCGCAGATTATTATACCGTCACTGTCAGAAAGCTCGCAGCCGCGCAGAGCGGCGAGCGGCGCGTCGACAAACTCGACGTTCGAAACCCTACAATCGAGCAGAGCGTTTTTGATAAGCTCGCGGTTCTCGCCGCCAATGCCGCACTTGGTCGCGATCACGACCTGCTTTGTGTGGTGCGGAGCTGCCAGCTCAAGGAATCGGTCGAGCAGCTCGGCGCAAAGATTGAAGTCGCTTATCACGCTGTCGCGCATCGGGCGCCGGAGCGTCACCGAGCCGGGAGCTCTGCCGCGTATCAGCAGAGCCTCCACGCCCGCGGCAATGACGTTGCCCTCGGTATCTACCGCCGCGACAGACGGCTCGCGCAGCACTATTCCCTTTCCCTTTACATATATCTCGGTGCTGCCGCAGCCGAAATCAAGTCCAATCGTTACCGCCATCAAATGCCAGCCTTTCTATAGGTTTTGTGTTGTAGTTTTTTTGCGGGTGGTTTATGTCTTGCGAAAATTCAGCGAGGAGTATAATATAAGGAGGAGTTCAACTCCTCGCTTCTCGCTCCTAACTATTCTGCAACCGCCGAGGTCATTGCAAAATGATGCCCCTTCGGTATGTACGCCGGAATGCTGTTGCCCGAGCCGAGCGCGTAGCCGCCCTTGTCGCGGGCGAGGTCGAGCATGGCTCGCGCACGCTGCTTTATCGTATTCTCGTCCGAGCGGATCAGGAAGTCGACGTCAAGCCCGCCGAGTATGGCTATCCTGCCGCCCCAGCGGCGGTAGGCTTCCTCGACCGGAATGATCTTGTCCTCGTATGAGTGACGACCGTCGAACTTCATGTCCTCGATCACGTCCTCCATGATGTCGCCCATGTAGCCGCAGGCGGCGTATACCTTGATCATATACGCGAGATAGCCGACGTCGTCTGCTCCGCTGGGGCACGGGCCGGCGGCTTCGACGTATACGTCCGGATTCATGAAGAACTCGAACAGCGTGTCGCGCATCGGCGCCTCGCAGCGCAGTACGCGCGCGATATTCTCAAAATCAGGTTCACGGTGTACGAGGTTCATACTCATAATAAATACTCTCCTTCGGAATAATTGTTATTAAGTCTGAAAATGAATTTTCAGACTACGAGTTTTGTGACTTCGCGGTCACAGACCGCGATTTGCCTCGCAAACCGCCACAAAACATCGACATTAAAGAGGTGGACTCTGCTTTTGCAAAGTCATGGTCATAATAATGCAAAATCAATCTGCCAATATCAGTATATCATATCGGTCCGAAAAAGAAAATCACAATAATTGTCGCGTTGGAGGAAACGCGCGCTGTCAAAGCGTTCCTCATAGTCTTCACGGCGAGGCAGCAATATATCACTTCTCTTATGGTTCTGTAATGTTTTGATTGTTCAATAATAGATGTGAAACGCTGTAATCAGCCGGAAGTTCATTCCCCGCTTACAGCCGCAGACGCCCGTCAGAAGCCCCTGAAGCCCTTGCCTATAATTTCGCTTGAATCGGTCACCATCATAAACGTCTCGGGATGATGCTCCTTGAGATAGCGCTGAAGCCTTGCCGCCTGATATCTGCGCATCGCGGCGGTTATCAGATACTTGCGAGTGTGGGTGTAGCCGCCCATGCCCTCGAGTATCGTGCAGCTGCGACCGAGCTCGCGGGTGATGAAATCCGACACCTCGTCCGGCGCGTCGGTGATAATCGAAAAGCATTTGCAGCGGTTGATCCCGTCTATGAATATGTCGACGCAGAAGGTCTTGAGTATCAGTCCGAGTACTGAATACAGTCCGGTCTCGACGCCGAACAGAAACGACAGCAGCGTAATTCCGATGTCGCTTATAAACAGCCCCGTGCCGATATTAAGACTCGTCTTGCTGCGCAGTATCATCGCGATGATGTCGGTACCGCCGGTGCTGCCGCCGCAGTTGAACAGTAACGCCGAGCCGGCGGCTGGCAGGATTATCGCGAACATCAGCTCGAGAAACGGCTCACCCGTCAGCGGCTTGTCGAGCGGTATAAAGCGTTCAAGCACTATCAGCGCGCCCGACATTACAAGACTGCCAACAACAGTCTTTGCTCCGCAGCCCCGCCCGAGGACCGCGAATCCGAGCACCAGCATAGCTATGTTTATGACCGCCGAGATGTCGCTGGCGCTTGACAGACCGAAGTAGCTACCGAGCACGACTGAGATTCCGCTGACTCCTCCGATCGAAAAGTTGTTCGGGAACTTGAAGAAATATGCCCCGAGCGCGACGAGCAGCGCTCCGGCGACGCACATCGCGTATTCGTATATTAGCTTCGAAAGCCATGAGCTGGATTTGTCGGTCGGCTGCCGGATTTGTGGATGCTGATTTTCCGACTGCCGGCTTTCTGACTGCCGGCTTTCTGACTGCCGGTTTTCCGACTGCCGGCTTTCCGACTGCCGGCTTTCCGACTCATTCATATTGACAGGCTTCTCATCCTTGTCCGATATTGGTATCACTCCTCATTTATTGACATCATTCCTCACGCTTCGCGGCGAAATATGTGCCGATGTGCTTGCCGTCGCTGATTTCGTACAGCACGTCCGGATTCTTACCGTTGACAATGAGCATCGGTATTCCAGCTGAGGTCGCGATCTGCGCGGCTTTAATTTTGGTTATCATACCGCCGGTACCGCGCTCCGAGCCTGCGCCTCCGGCGCAGGCTATGATAGAATCGTCTATTGTATCGACCCGGCTGATGAGCTTCGCGTCGGGATTTTTTCTCGGGTCGCAGTTATATAGTCCGTCTACGTCGGATAGATTTATTAGTATATTCGCCGAGCAGACAAGCGCTACATATGCCGACAGCGTGTCGTTGCCGCCGAATTTTATCTCCTCGCTCGACACCGAGTCGTTCTCGTTGACTATCGGTATGCAGCCGTAGCCGAGCAGCTCGCGGAAGGTGCTCTCGGCGGCCGCGCGGCGGGTCGGGTTGTCGATTACGTCCTTGGTCATAAGTATCTGCCCGACCGTGTGCCCGTACGCGGCGAACAGACGCTCGTACACCTGCATAAGCTCGGCCTGACCGACGGCGGCAAGCGCCATCTTGCGCTCGGTTTCGGTCGGACGGCTGGTGAGTCCGAGCTTCGATATGCCCGCCGCGACCGCGCCCGAGCTTACGAGAATTATTTCGTGGCCCGAGTTGCAGAAATCGGAGAGCGTGCGCACTAAAGTCTCCATGCGGCGCAGATTCAATTTTCCGGTCGAATGTGTCAGCGTGTTAGAGCCGATTTTAACGACAATGCGGCTTTTTTTATCGAGTATGCTCATGATAGTTGATTATTTTTAGCTTTGACCGGCAGCGGCAAAGCTTCCTTTCCAGAGAGGTTATTTTTTTGTTAAATTTTCGCCGACCTATTCCCATTTCGCGGCGTTTGTATTATAATATATGTAGTGTCGCTCGCTTTAGTAAAATCAAGCGGCGTATATTTATTATAAACCACCTCGCGCGAAATTGCAATAGTAAAATAGTAAATTCTGCGCCTCCAATACTAACAACTAATTAGGCGATTGTAAAAGTGCGAAACTGTTCGCTTATACTGGGGGAAGTGCCTTTTGAAAAAGGCACCTCCCCCAGACCCCCACCGCGAAAACTTTAATAA
>CAJFKR010000015.1 GCA_904386005.1 Candidatus Flemingiibacterium merdigallinarum | reverse complement strand
TCCCGCACGGTCGGGCTTATAACTTATACCGACATCGACCCGATCGATATGTCGTCGGTCGGACTCAATATCGGCCAGCTCGAAATCAAGGCATACCTGCGCTATACCGATGAAAACGGACAGAAACAGACCCGCACCTGCTTCCAGGCACTCGAGGACGAGAAAGGCAATTACACCGGAATCTACCTCGCGCTCGGACTCAACGAGCTCGGTTGGTCGCCGAAGCCGTTTATTGATACTTACCGTAAAGTTATAGAGGATATACGCGAAATCACCGGTGTGCCGATATATATTCAATTGATACTGCCGATTACGACCGAGTATTCGGAAAATTCGACGTTCGGTATCACAAACGAGAAGGCCTCGCAGTTCAACGAACTGCTCCGCTCGCTCGCGGACGAGATGGACGTGTTCTTGCTCGACCCGACCGAGCTGTTCGCGCTCGAGGACGGCACGCTCGACCCGGCGAATTCGTCAGACGGCGTACATCTCAACGTCGCGGCGTACAAGGTACTGCTCGACTTCTACCGTACTCACGTAGTAGACCTGTCCGAATATGAGAATCTGTGTATGATCGAGGTTGTCGAGAAGCCGAATCCCAAGCCGCCCCAGCCGACAAATCCAGCGCCGGTTGAGACTGCACCAGTTGAAACAACGCCGGTGGAAACTGCGCCGATTGAGACTGCACCGATTGAGACTATGCCTGTCGATACAACACCGGTCGAAACCACGCCGGTCGATACCACACCGGTCGAAACCATGCCGGTCGACACTACACCGATTGAGACTATGCCAGTCGATACAACGCCGGTCGAAACTGTGCCTGTCGACACTACGCCGATCGAGACTATGCCGACCGATACTACGCCGGTCGATACCACACCGGTCGAAACCATGCCGGTCGACACTACGCCGGTCGAGACTATGCCGGTCGAGACTATGCCGGTCGAGACTATGCCGGTCGACAACACATCGGTTGACACAGCGACTGACACATTTCCGTTAATCTTGCCCTGATTCAACAAATGACAATCCGGCAGCTTCACCTCGAGGCTGCCGGTTTTCATTAGGCTCGACGATGCGAGTCGAGGTAGTTCTGCAATATAATCTGCGCCGACAACGTGTCAACCGCTTCTTTACGCTTTTTGCCGCGCGTGTCGGTCAGATTCAGAATCTTATACGCTGCCATTGTACTGCATCGTTCGTCGAACAGCTCGACCTCCAGTCCGGTCAGCTCGCCCAGCATCTCCGCGAAATACTTCGCGTGCTCGGCGCGCGGACCGTATGTGCCGTTCATGTTTATCGGCAGACCGACTATGATGCGCGAAACCGAATATTCAGCCGCTTTCTGTGCGACGAGCAGAGCGGTTTTTTTCATACCTCTCGCACAGACATAACCAATGCCGCTCGCGAGCATACCGAGCGTGTCGCTGACTGCGAGTCCGGTGCGCACGTCGCCGTAGTCGACTCCAAGAATACGTTCTGCCATCAGAGTGCGATCCGGCGCGAACGGATGAATTCGTCGACCTCGGCTTCGGTCGGCAGTGAAGTCGACGCGCCAGCCTTGCCGACAACCATTGTTCCGACCACATTCGCGTACTTGACCGAATGCAGTATGTCGCCGCTCTTCAGATATTCAAGCGTCAGTGCCGCGCTGAACGCGTCGCCGGCCGCGGTCGTGTCGACGACCTCGCCCTCATAGGTCGGCACAAGCTGCGAATACTTGCCGTCGTGTATATACGCGCCGCGCCCGCCGAGTTTGATTACGACGTATTTAGTGTCCACCTTCTGCATAAGTATGCTTGCCGCGCGCAGACAGTTCTCCGAGTTGTTCGGCAGGACTCCGGTGAGCGCGAAGCACTCGGTTTCGTTCGGCGAGATGACCTCGAGCCGCGACAGCTTGTCGAGCGGATAGTCGGGGCGAGCCGGTCCGGCGTCGATGAACACCGGAATATTACGCCGCTTTGCGAACTGAGTCGCTACTATGACCGCCGAGTCGGGAATTTCAAATTGGATGAACACCGCGTCGGGCAGACAAGTGAACGCGTCCTCGATGTCGTCGCTCGACAGCTCGCGATTCGCGCCCGGGTAGACGATAATGCGGTTGTCGCCGTTTTCTTCGACTATGATAGAAGCAAGTCCGGTCGGATGCAGGCGGTCGTGCTTGATGAAGCGCACATCGATGTGGTTGTCGACGTACAGCTCCTTGAGCCGTTTCGCGTGCGTATCGCTGCCGAGTCGGCAGCAGAATATGCAGTCACCTCCGAGTCTCGCGAGCGCGACCGCGGCGTTGGCTCCCTTGCCGCCCGGGACGTAATTGTACGACCGGCTTTCTACAATAGTCTGTCCGGCTTCGGGGAGCTTCTGCACCTTCATCACAAAGTCCATATTCGCGCTGCTGACTACAAGTACTCTTTTTTTCATATTATATTTGCTTTTGCGAAGCAAAAGTCTCCTTTCGATTTATTGAATTACTAGGCGATTGTAAATGTGCAAACTTGTTCGCTTTCCCTGGGGGAGGCGCCTTTTGAAAAAGGCACCTCCCCCAGACCCCCACCGCGAAAACTTTAGCAATTAGGCGTATATGCCACTTTACATATGCGAGCCAAGGTTAAATTTGTGCAGTATCGCTATAGCGACAGAGGTGCGCCGCTTTTGGCAGGTTCGTCCTTCGGACGAACCTGCTGGGGTCACCCTGCCCCGAGCAGCGGCTTAGTGAAAGCAAACTTTTTCGTTTACTATGACTTTTACAATCGACTAATTTATTGAATTACGGCAATACGCAATTATAAATTGCGCAGAAATAATATTCGCTCAGCGATTCTGGGTTGCCGTATAGTCATGACAGCTTTGCTCTGCGCAGCGGACGCTGTCGCCGCTATCGGGAACGCGAGCCGGAGAGGATTCTCCGGCTGCGGTTATTTTAGTCGCATTACTTGTATACGCATTACTCGCACGGCAAATAAAATCGAGTCAATACTCGAATGAGCCAAGCTCGGAGCGTATCGAAACATGGTTGCGCTCGTCGCGCGACGCCTCGGTGTAGCCGACGATCTTCGCGTCGACACGGTATTTCTTCGCCGTCTCGATCACGAACGAAGCGGTCGCCTCGTCGCAGTAAAGCTCCATGCGATGACCCATATTGAACACTTGGTACATCTCGGACGCCGAGATGTCGCCGTTCTCGTAGATCGCGGAGAACAGCGGCGGGATGTCGAACAGGCTGTCCTTGATGTAATGTATGCGCTCACCGAAGCCGCGGCACTTGCCCTGACCGCCTCCGGTGCAGTGGATGATTCCGTGTATCGAATCGCGCTTTGCGGCGAGCAGGTCGCGGATTATCGGCGCGTAGGTGCGCGTCGGCGAGAGGATCGCGTCAATGACATCGACATCACAGCCGGGGAGCTTGTCTCCTACCTTGTATTTGCCACAGTATACCTTCGATATATCGATTGTCGGCGAGTAAGTCTCGGGGTATTTTTCAGCGTATTCGTGCGACAGCAGCAGATGACGTGCCGCGGTGAGTCCGTTAGACCCCATGCCGGCGTTATAGCTTTTCTCGTATACCGCCTGACCGAACGAAGCGAGTCCGACTATGACGTCGCCCGGGCGGATATTCGCGCAGTCGATGACCTCATCCCGCTTGATACGGACAAAGAAGGTCGAGTCGGCGATTATAGTCGCAACGAGGTCACCGACGTCGGCAGTCTCGCCGCCCGACATCGTGACGCCGACACCGTACTCGCCGAGCAGCTTGCAGAAATCGGTGTAGCCGTCGATCACGGCTTTGATGCAGTCGCCGCCTACGCGGTGCGCGTTGCGCCCGATCGTATTGGACAGCACAAAGCCGTCAGTCGCGCCTACGCACAAAAGGTCGTCTAAGTTCATAACGACCGAGTCCTGCGCGATGTTGTAAAACGCGGACAGGTCGCCGGTCTCGCGGTACTTGATGTAGGCGAGCGAGGATTTCGTACCCGCTCCGTCGGCGTGCATCGCCGCGCACCACGCGGGGTCGCCGCAGGGGTCGGGGATCAGCTTGCAGAACGCTCCGGCGAATTCGCCCTTGTCCTGCTTCGCGATCGCGCTGTGTACCTCGTCCTTGGTCGCGGAAACTCCGCGGGATAAATATGCGTCTGACATGATATGATCCTTTCTCGAACATTATTTTGTATATGTTAGTTTTGTGCTCTTTTGATGGCTTACGGGAGACTTGGATTAGTGAGGAGTTAGGAATGAGGAGTGAGGAGTTAATGAACGTAAATTTGCCTGCGGCAAATTTACGGTATCTTGCTGTTTGTGATTATATCTATATTAAATTGGTGCGGGCTGCTTGGAGTGATAAGCTATTGATTTTTTCGATATCGTCAAATTACGCCATGACTTCACCGCATTGCCATCGCGAACGGTTCGCACCGGAAATTTGCATGGCAAATTTCCGTTCCGAAACTCCTCACTCCTAACTACTCACTCCTAACTCAAGCAGGATACAGCTTTATCCCTGCTACCTGACTAAAAAATCGGTCAAAGCTCTATGATCTGCGCGTCCTTGGAGTTCGGGTAGCAGGTGACGTCAAAAATCCGCTGATTCGAGCTGCCGCGGAAATGCAGATTGAGGTCGCGCAGAGCGTCCACATACCTGCCGTCGACAAGATAGTTCGTCACCGACAAAAGCTCGTGTACCGACGGCTCGGTCTCGGCTTTTTTAAGCAGATGCTCATAGGTGAAGCCCGAATAGGTCATGATGCTCATGCCCTCGGCAATCGCCTTTTTGGCAATGACTGCCAGCTCATGTCCCCACAAAAACGGCTCGCCGCCGCTGAAGGTCAATCCCTTGATGAGCGGATTCTTCTTGATATCCCGCCAGACGCGGTCGGTCGTCGTGAGCTGACCGCCGCCGTACGCGTGAGATTCGGGGTTGTGGCAGCCTGGGCATTTGTGCGGACAGCCCTGTACAAACACCACATATCGCAGCTCGGGTCCGTCGACTATAGACTCGCGCGCGACTCCGAACAGCCGTATCGGCAGGCTCTCGATTTTCTGATAATCGCTGAAACTTCTTCGCAGCATTATTGCTTCCTGTCTTTCAATTGTAGTAATTACAAGTTTATTTTGTCTGCGGAATTTGTCATCCACATGATACGGTCAATACACATCACTCGCCGTTCAGCCGTGGCCCGAGCCAAACAAAAAGTATATGACCACGCCTGCCGTCACAATGACTGAAAATATATACCCGCCGATCAGCCGAGCCAATTCGAGATTTTTGCCGAAGCCCGGCTCGGGACATTTTTTATACGCGATGGTGTCAACGACCACAATCGCCCATACGCCGATTGAAAGCAGTATGAACGCGATCGGCTCGAAGTCGTCACCTCCGAAAAATTTGAACAGCAGAGCCGCCGCGAGCAGTATCACCGCGAGTATAAGTCCGGATAGCTTGTATTTGTTCATACGCTTACACCTGCCTCTTCTTTCGGCTCAGCAATAGGAATGTGAGTATCGACGCGACCGCGACAATGACCGCCGCTCCGATCCAGATGTAGACCCGATAGCTGACGCCCTCGTCGGGAGAACGCTTGCGGGCGCGCTCGTCAGCTATGACCGATTCGAGCGACTCGTCGTTATAATCGCGCGAGAGCCCCGTCACGCTCTTGAGCATCAATGTCGCCTCGTCAACCTCCGAGCCGTCGACAAGTATCTGTATGCCGGTCGTGTCCTCCGCGCCGTTGAAATCTTCGAGGTTTATGTATATCGTCTGGAGCTCGCCGACATTCAGTGTGGCGTATGACTCGAACCTCTCGTTCTCGGCAAACAGCACTATCTTCACTCTGACAGTTTCAAGGCTCGTATTGTCGACCTCGTCGACCCCGAGCGTTATCGCGAGCACCGGAGTCAATTTCAAATTCTCAGGGTAGTCGTACCGATGCGCGATGCCCATATACATACCGTCGGAACCGTCGCCGTACGCGTCCTTGTCAAGGATGGCGCAGAGTATGCCGTCATTCTGCGACGGTACGAGCAGCTCCTTGCAGTAGTAGCTCACCTCGAAGCCGCTTAAGCCGCTGAAGCTGTCAAAATTGTAATAATCGAACCGTCCCTTGATCCCACTCGGCTCCTCATAATCCACCTGTGACGACGCGACCGACTTCTTGACTAACCTCCGCGTGTCGAAATTGTCGACAAGCTCGCTCCAATCGTTCGCTCCGAGCAGTGTCAGCGCCGATTCGGCAAACTCGGTCGAATTCTCCGAGTCGGCTATAGTCAGATACTCCATTAAGTATTCGGTGTTGTCATTTGTGCCCAGCACCACGAAATAGCTTTCGAGCGACGCGTTGAAGCAGGCCGAATAATAGCCGAGCATAAGGTCGCTCATCAAGTCCCCGAGCATCAAATTCGGGAAGGAGTATGTGCTGTCGCAGTATACAAACCGCACGTCGTACATTCCCTCGTCCGAGAGAAGCTTTGAGAGCACCTCGAGCTGATTCGGATCTACCGTCGCCCCGTTATCCTCGCCTATACGCCAGAACCGATCGACGCAGACGCCCCAGCTGAAGCCGCCTTGCGACGAGGTCGCGCTTGCCAGCGCGGCAAGATAGATATCAAGCCCGACCTCGGACGATTCGGTCGCGAGCTCGACCGAGTAGATGTCCGAAACCGAGACGTAAACCCCGGCGCTCGAGTTTTTCGAACGCAGTGTATTGTATATAATCCGCAGACTGGTCGCGTCCTCCCAAATCATATCGTTGAGCGACACATAGCCCGACTCTGAACGATCCATAAAATTAAGGCAGGTGCCCCAGATTATACCGCCGATACCGCCGTCCTGACACCAGCGTTCGCCCGTGTAGGCGACGAACGCCTCAAGATACCTCTTGCCGTCCGGAGAGACGTTATATTCGGTGTAATCCACATACCCGTCGCTGGCATATTTTGCGTCAAGCTCGCTTGTAAGCTCGGGATACCAGTTGTCAATTCTCAACAGCACGCCGATCCCCGCTCCGTTATAGGCGGTAATCTTGTTATTGAGTATATCGAGCGTCTCGCTGTTGAAATAATAATTGCCGCCGCTGTAGCTGTAATGCTCGCCCGTGCTCTTGTCGCCGAACAGGCTCGCGGCATCAACCTCGACAATCGTCCGGTCAGCCGCGGTCTCGCCGACTATCGACGCATCCGGCGAAACCACGCCTTTCGGACCGCCTCCCACCACCGCCGAATAACTCGCGGCGCGCTCGGGATTGCTGATATACACCGGGTCGGCGATAAGCACGAGCGTGCCGTCGGTGTGCTTTGACACCGCGACGAACTGCGCGCAGATTATCTGGCTCAGCCGGTCGCCGATATCGAGCGACAGGTCGAATTTCGTGGTCATCGGACTGGTGAGCAGCGGCTCGGTCGACGCGAGCTTTTCCATATCGAGCAGCTCGGTCGGCGAAAGCGCGTAGAGCGCGATAACTCCGTCCTGATTCGCGAGCACCTCGTCGCGCGTGATCGTACCGGTGAAGTGTACAGATTGAAGATCATCGCTCAACTGACACACGTCGATACTGCCCGCGACTGTACGACTCACGGGACGATAGATGTTCATCGCCGAAATCGACTCGATTTCGATATAGCCGCTGCCGCTTTCGAGCTGTATATCCACATAGCGCAGCATGGAGACGTCTCCGACGTCGATATAGTAATATTCGCTTTCCGACTGCGCGTCGAGCAGCACGGTCACAGTCTTGTCCTCGCTCAAAGCGAAGGTATCGTAAGTCGAATAATGAATAGTCATCTGCGACGCGCTCGATTTATTCGCGAGCTTGATTCGGACGGCGTTCGTCTGCCATTTTGTTTCGGGAACAAAGACCGTCGCTTTAAGCGAGGTTATCTCGGTCTGCGACAGTGTGATGCGCAGCAGCTTTCGGTCCTCCGAAAAGGCCGCCTGTCCCCCCTCGACCTCGAACACGTCAAACATAAAGCGCTCGGTTAGCTCACGGTCGATACGGTCGCCGACCGTCACATTGTCGATATAGAAGCTGTTTTCGTTCATCTGCGAAATGGTCGTACTGATTGTCAGGCTGATTTCAGCCGATACAACGTCGCTTCGTTGTGACCATGTGGACAGATCGAGCGACACCTCCTGCCAACCGTTCGGTTTTATTTCGACGATATTTTCAACACTGCTGCCGTCCGACGAAAATAGCCGGACGCGGGTGTAATAGGTCGCGAACGGGTCGGCGTCATACGGCAGGGCGTAGATTTCATATGAAAAGCTGCGGTATTCGGTGAGGTCGAGCGGACTCGCGAAATCGGCCTCGATTGTGCGTATCAGACCGACTGACAGGTCGTGGCTCTCCGCCTTGAGGCAGGAGCGCAGATCCGGGTCGTCCTCACTGCCGAAATCATACATCCCGACCTCGACCGCCTTGACATTGTCGCTTTTGACCCATTCGCCGGTGTTCCGGCTGAAATCATACAGCGTCAGACTGTCGGAGCTGCTGGCAGCGCCGACCTGTCCGATCGAAAAGCCTATCGATATTCCGACAATTATCATAAACGTCAGGACGACAAATATTGCCCGACACACGCGCCGCTTCAAGCTGACCGCCTCCCTTCCAAAATACAATGCAGCCAAATGGCTATAGGTAAAAATGCGATATAATAGCAAAGATAAATCGACACCATGAGCATCGATTTACTTTTCCCACGGATTTTTCTGTATTTTTAGAAATTCCCTATAATAATATTATACCATTTGTGCGCCGCTTTTGCAAATGTTTTTTGATTTTTCTAATAATTTTATAAATCACTGTTGTACTCTACGGGATTTTCTGTTATAATAGATTAAGGACATATTTTTATTGGAGGAATCTACACTTTATGCCGATTAAAATTCCGGTAGGGCTGCCCGCCGGCGCGACTCTCGAGGGCGAGAACATATTTGTAATGAACGAATTCCGTGCCGAACATCAGGACATCCGCCCGCTGAAAATCGCGGCGCTGAACCTGATGCCGACTAAAATCACAACCGAGACACAGCTGATACGACTGTTGTCGAACAGCTCGCTCCAGATTGAATTCACGCTACTGCAAACCGCGACTCACCGCTCAACTCACACCTCCGCCGAGCATATGGCGGCTTTTTATAAAAACTTCGACGACATCCGCTCGCAGAATTTTGACGGACTGATAATCACCGGAGCGCCGGTTGAGAACCTCGACTTCGACGAGGTCAACTACTGGGACGAGCTCTGCGAAATAATGGAGTGGTCGAGAAATCATGTATTCTCGACCCTGCACATCTGCTGGGCGGCGCAGGCCGGACTCAATTTCCACTACGGCATACCGAAATACCCGCTGCGAAAGAAGCTGTTCGGCGTATTCGAGCATTACGCGCTGCTGCCGAACCATCCGATCGTGCGCGGCTTTGACGAATATTTCTTAGCCCCGCACTCGCGCCACACCGAAGTGCGAGAGAGCGACATTGCCGAGGTACCCGAGCTCGAGGTGGTCGCAAAGAGCGACCTCGCCGGAGCGTATATCATCGCGGCGCGCGACTCGCGTATGCTGTTCGTCACCGGTCATGCCGAGTATGACTATGACACATTGGCAAACGAATACTTCCGCGACAAGGCAAAGGGGCTCGACATCGACCTGCCATACAATTATTTCCCGGGCGATAATCCGAGCGTAAAGCCGCCGAACGTCTGGCGCGGTCACGCGAATCTGCTTTTCTCGAACTGGCTGAACTATTTTGTCTACCAGAACACGCCGTACAACCTCGAGGAGCTGGTTTAGCGCGAAATCGCGGGCGTAAATTGAACGCTTGGGTGCAGGCGTTGCATAAATTAGTGAGGAATTAGGAGTTAGGAGTGAGGAGTTGAGGAACATAAAATTCGCCGAAGGCGAATTTTATGATTTTATCGCCTGCGGCGATGGATGTGTTTGTTTTGCCATTTAATGATTGTTATTTTATAATATTATAGATTTACAATTGTACAGTCTATTTGGCTGCTGCACGCTCGCTGAATATATTTACATTTGTACAATATTTTGCGACCGCTTCATTCACGCTGGTCGATTCAGGATTCGCCGCGCAGAAAATACCTCGTATCATCGTTCGGATTGCGCTAATACTATTCATGGGGAGCAATGATTATAGTCTGAACATCAAAATCATCTGATACCCGTGAAAGGAAGAAGGACATGGATAAAAACGAAGCACTTATCCAAGAGGTATACAAGAACACAAAGATGGGCGGCGACTCGATAATCGACCTTATCGACCGCGCGAACGACCCGAAATTCCGCAGTGAAATGACGAGCGAGCTCGAGAGCTACCGTCGCTTTTCGGAGGAAGCGAGCCGCCGGCTGCAAGAGCGAGGGCTCAAGCCGACCGAGCTTACCGCGACCGCGAAGATGGGAGCAAAGCTCGGCATGGCGTTCAACACCCTGCTCGACACGACGACGTCCCACCTCGCCGAGCTGATGATAAACGGCGCGACGATGGGTATAATCGACCTCGAAAAGAAGCTCAACGACGGCACATATTCGTGCGACGCGAAGAATCTCGCCGAGGATGTGCTGAAATTCGAGAAATCCACAGTCGAGCGTCTGGGCGAATTCCTGTAAATATAGTCAGAATTTGCCTGTAAATATAGTCAGGGTTTGCGACGCAAACCCTGATTTTATTATCGGCGCCAATCTGACGCTTTTTAATTGGTGAGCTGACCTGACGTTTTTGTCGGGAGCGGTCTCATGCGATAATACCGATGTCATTACGCGTTATTGCCGGTACTGTACTCACGCTTTGTGATAGAAGTAGAGCTTCGCGCACCTGGTTCTATCAGTCTCGACCTCGAATCCCGACTTCATCAGCTCGGCTCCCGACTTTATAATTTCGCTGCCGTCGTCGGCGTCGCGGATTATGTAGTCGGCAGTCTCGTCTAGTCCGCGCAGACGATAGACCGCGCGCTTGTACGGCGACTTCTCGCGGATGAACACCAGCAGGATTCCGTCGCCCTCCTCGGGTCGGTTGAATTCAGAAGCGAGCCACGCGTCGAGTCCGGCGACAATCTCGGACAGCGGGTAGAAATCACAGGACATATAGGGTCGTACGCGCAGATATTCGTCGCCATATCGGCGTATCCAGTCGAGCTGCTCGCGGTTTTTGCCGAAGCTGTCGCGCTCCGAGAAGGTGTAGTTGGTCGTCATCGACGCCGAATACGCGCCGCGCATGATGTAGCTGTCTCCCCAGACGCGACCCGAGCCCGAGCCTGAATAGGGCATCCAGTTGTTGTACGACATATTCTGCGACTGATTAAGCTCGGTGTAGTAGTTCGCCGGACACTCGGCGTCGTTGCGCCAGAGCGGGATTGAACGGCGCAGGGTTTCGATATCGATTCGTCGACCGCCGCTCGCGCAGTTGTCGATAATCAGGTGCGGGAAGCGCTCGAGCAAAGCGTCCCACAGCCGATACAGTCCGTTGATATGCTTGATTTCGGTGATTCCTTTGCGGTCGGGGGCGTCCTTTGAGCGCCAGAAGCCGAGCGGTTCGAAGTTGAAGTCCTGACGGTAGCAGTCAAGTCCGAGCCGCTCGATATGCGACGCTATCGTGTCAAAGCAGTACCGCCACGCGTCGTCGCGCCCGAGGTCAAGCAGATTGTTCATGTCACCGTCATACGGTGATTTTATCAGATATTCGGGATGCTCTTTCGCTATCGGCACGTCCGACAGCACGCGCTCCGGCTCGAACCACAATAGAAATTTCATACCGGCGTCGTGTATCGCCCGCGCCACATCGAGCAGTCCGTCCGGATGCGCCGCGTTCGTGCGCCAGTCGCCGGTGTGACGATACCAGTCGCCCTCGTATTCGTCCGGGCTCGCGCCTACCTCGTCGCCTCCATACCATCCGGCATCCATCCAGATATATTCGAACGGCAGCTGCTCGCGCCTGATTGCATCGATCCGTTCGAGCGCGGACGACGTATTCATTCCGCCCCAGATTCCGGCGCAGAACGGAGCGCTGTCCGGTCTGCCCTCCCTGCCGATCAGTGAGAAATGAGACTTCACAAGCCGACGCCATTTGTTCTGTCCGTCCGAAAAATCGCCGTCATATTCCATTATTACAAATGACGACGTGCGGAAGCGCTCGCCCTTATACATCCGGAACTCGGTATCCTCGATTTTCGATCTGATCCGCAGATTCTCGATATCTCGCGCGACCTCGCAGTTCCACTGTCCGGTCCAGCCGACCGCGGCGACGACTCCGTGCCCGCTCTGACTGATGTTGAAGAAGGGCGCGCACTCGCGGTTAGAGCTCCGGCCGCCCGACGTCGCGTAGCGGCGGCTCTGACCGGCGAAAAGCTGATTCTCGTATCGGAAGCCCGAGCCGTTCAGCGCGTCAGGGTCGCAGTAGAACGCGTCGCGGACGTTTTCTCCGCCGCGCGGAGCATAGATCTTTGTCGTGCCCGACTGGTCAGGAATATACGCCGTGTAGCTGTCCGGCTCGGCGTGACCGAATGGTATCGATATGTCGCAGTCGTACAGCTCGCTTATCACTCCCGAGCTGCCCTCTTCGGTATATTCGAAACAGTTTACCCACTCATACGCCGAAAACTCGGGAAATTCTCGCAGTATGTGCGTGAAGATAAGCCCGTCGGCAAGTCTGTATACATAGCGCGTTTCGTTCCTCTCTCGCATAACCTCCGGTCTTTTCAGAACCTCACAAGCCGGCACCCTGTCATACAAAAACGAAAATCTGCGGTCGTCATTGAACTTCAGCATGAAATCACCTCCAAATTAATATAAAATTGTCATCCGTCATGGAAACGAAGCGACACGATCGCAATGAGCTAACTCCCATCCGATATAATACCCGCTGCTCGCAGCGGCCCTGCGCGGGCACAAACTGTCGTTACTCGCATACTAAATCGCGTAACACAAAAGACCCACACTCGCGCAGGCATAATATCCCGCCGCTGTCGCCGTCACCAGCGATATGCCATTTCCTCGTAGCACTCGTTGTAGTAGAGCGCGTTCTCGACCGGCACGCTCGACGGCAGATGATTACCTACCGCGAGGAAGAAGCCCGGGCAGTCGCGGCCGATATTGAAGCAGCGCTCGACCTCGCGGCGGATGTCCTCCTTTGTGCCGAACGTGAGTATCCGGCAGTCGGCGTTTCCGACAAACGCGTGCGTCTTGCCGTATTTCTTCGCAATGTACGCCATATCGGTTGTCGGCTCCATGACAAAGCCGTTGATTCCGCAGGCGGCGATGTCGTCGATAAATTCGGTGAACGTACCGTCCGATGTATACAGTATCTTCTTGCCCGCCTTGTGCAGCGGGTCGAACAGCTTCTCATACGCCGGGAACACGTGCTTTCTGTACCATTTCGGGTTCGCGAACGCGCCCTGCGTCCAAACTATGTCGTCGTGTATCATCACGACCGGAGCCTTCGACGCCGCGAGCGCGTCGAAATACTGATATATCCAGTCGGCGTAGTGGTCGGCGACCTCGCCGAAGCGGTCGGGATCCTCGCCCAGCCCCTCGAGCAGCCAGTCCCAACCGAATATCTCGATAAGCCCCGAGATCATCGTCACATATATTCCGGTCATGTTGACCTGGTCAGGATGACCGGCGCAGAGGGCGTCATAATTTGCGTCAAAATCGCGAATCAGCTGCTCTCGGTTCTTCTCGCCGTAGACCTTGTAGGGGTCGAACGACAGCACCTGTTCGATGTCGTCAAACGGGCACTGTATGTTGCGGTTCATATCGACTCCGCCCTCGGCGTACGCGGCGTGCCCCATGCTCGTGCGGCACTCGGCGAGCACCTGATTGTGAATCAGCACCGACCAGGTGAAGCCGAAATCCCAGGCTTTTTCGAAAGCCATCGACGCGCGCGACTTGGTCTCCCAGTCGCTCTCGGGCGTGACGGAGATTCCGGTTACGGCGCTGACAAGGCTCCAGTAGCTGCTCGCCGAATATTCGGTCCGCGGGACCTTCCTCGGCATATTCAGATTGAGTGCGTCCATAGCGTTTTGGTAGGCCATATAATCCCTCCTTGGTCGAAGTCAGAGCGGATGAAAACCGCTCCCCTCCCGTGTCACTTCCTCGGGCGTAATTTAAGGAACACGATTCCGACGACGACCGCGGCAATCGCCGCTATTGCCGCGATAACGATTATGTCGCCGGTATTCGCCGACGATACGACTACATTTTGAATATCCATTTTTACCTCATGCTGCGCGGCTTTCGCCGGAATAATATTACATATTGCTACACGGCTATTATATCATAATGCTTTGAGCGGTGTCAAGCCCGAATAAAACATTTATCATTATGTACATAATTTGCGCGATATTTTGACCCGGGATACAAATCCGGACAGTTTCAGATGAAACTGTCCGGCAGAATATTTCAGTTGATTCCGAATCCATAATACAGCTTCGGGTCGATCGTGAAGCCGTCCTCGCGCACCTCGAAGTGCAGATGCGCTCCGGTCGCGCTGCCGGTCGAACCAACCGAAGCGACTACCTGACCAGCCTCGACCGTATTGCCCGACTCGACATACACATCCTTGCAGTGGTTGTATTCAACCTCGAAGCCGGCGTCATTCGCGATTACCACATAGTACCCCTTGTCATTGTCATAACCGACAGCCGTGACCTTGCCGTCTATCGCGGCTAAAATGTCGTCCCCACTCTCGGCGGCAAGGTCGATACCGCTGTGGTATATTGTCGTTCCTACCGGGGTCTGCATAGTTCCGAAATCGAGCGTTAGCTCCGCTGTGCCGACGAGCGGGAAGGTATACTGCATATCCGGGTCGTTTTCCGGTATGTTCGCTACGACGAAAGTCTCCTCGGAGGAGCCGACGTCGAGTGGCTCGGACTCTGCCTCATACGCGTCGGAAATATCGTCCGTATTCAGCGTGTCGACCTCGTCAGACGCGCGGTAGGGCTTGACTGTCCGGTTTGCGGCGTCGCCCTCCGGCTGCGACGCGCCGATAAACGTAATTGCCGACGCGGATATGAGTACCGCCAGCAGAGCTGCTCCGGCAAGCGTAAATTTCTTTCTCTTGTTCATAATAGACCTTATCCTTTCATCAATCAGGCTGCCGCCGAAGCTGACGGCAGTCTCAAGCTTCTGCTCCTGGGCCTTGATCAGGCAGAGCGCGTAGGTTTTGGGGTCGACGTGTGTATAGTCGAGCACCGCCTCGTCGCAGGCGAGCTCGACGTCGCGGTTCGCGAGCTTCAGCATCAGCCAGACCGCGGGATTGAACCAATGCAGGCAGACAGCGATACAGCAAAGCAGCTTGAATAGATTGTCCCGCCGCTTTATATGCCAAAGCTCGTGGCACAGCACGCAGTCCATCTCATCGTCACCAAGCGATTCGCGGCCGTATGGCAGCAGCACGCGCGGACGAAAGAATCCGACGCATACCGGAGCGTCAACATCAGCGTAAAACGCGGCGGCGCGGCGTATGTCAAGTGATTCGGCAAGCGACATAAACCCGCGTTCCACATCTTCGCTGACCGGAGACGTCTGTCGAGTGCTGTGCCGAATACGCATATACGACCTTGCGAAAAAGCTCGCGACTCCGATACAGCCGACCGCCCAAATGAGCGGCAGAATCGGAATATCCGACAAATCGATCCGGTCTGACGCGGATTTCTCCGTCTCATAGACAATTGTCCGATTATACGGCCCAACATCATTGGCTTCGACTCGCTGGGGTTCGATATTTTCGTTCAGAAACTCCGGCGCGGGTATGTTAGTCTCGATTGTCACCGGCAAGAGCAGCCTTATCAATATCAAAAGCCAGATAAACTTCATCACCCGTCCGGAATAATGACCGAACGCCCCGCCGAGACGATGATAAACTATATACCGTACAAGCGCGGCGACTATGACCGCGGCTCCGCCCGCGAGCGACATATGCAGAAATGTTGTCATTCAAGCTCCTCCACAAGTCGTTTCAGCCGTTCAATCTCGTCCGGAGTCAGCCGCTTCGAGTCGATGAGTCCGGCGACCAGCTTGTCAGCCGCGCCGTCGTAGAGTTTGTCGATAAGCTCTGCCGCGGCAGAGTCCTGCGTCTCGCGCTCACCTACGAGCGCGCGGCAGACGAAATTCGGCTCGCTGCGCTCGATAGCCCCCTTGGCGATACACTTTTTGATTACAGTGTAGCTCGTGTTGACATTCCAGCCTACCTCGTCGGCGAGCAGCTCGGCTATCCGCTTCGCGGTCAGCTCTCCGTGCTTCCAGAGCAGCTTCATGACACGGAGCTCCGAATCAAACAGCTTCATCGATTGTGAATTTTCGAAAGATTTCAATGACGACATCTCCTTTTCATCTGTAAACACGCGCGGCAGATGAAATCGCGCTGTGTCTTTGTTCTGCCGATTGCCGGCGCTCCGCAGGCTCGCGGCTGTCGGTTTTACCGAATGTGATATTTGCCGCTTTCGGAGCTGTACTATTGCAATAGTATATATACTATCATTACAGCACCTCGTACTATTCCGATAGTATGCGTACATTATATCATACAATTTTGAGTTTGTCAATACTATTCGAGTAGTTTGCAGAAAAAAATTTCGGCGGACAGTCATATGTCCGCCGATGACGACGCTATGTACGTATTTTAAATATCCGGCGCAGGAATGGCGCGAGCAGCCGCGGAGATTTCATCACGACAATTTTCAGTCTTTTCATGCGATTCATATCCTTTCGAAGCCCAAAGCGACTTTTGAAGCGAAACAGACTTTATAAGCCTGAAATACGGGCTTACTGTAGAATATGCCGAAAACTCCGGAGTTGTTAATCGCGGCTTTCAATAACCAGCATAATTCCGGAATTCAAGCTGATATCGGCATTATCGGCGGTTATTTCATTGCTGACCGCGTACGACCAGTCGCGCGTCAGCGTCGCGCCGGAGAGCGGGTAGAACACACCGCCGACCGACACTCCCTCGCAGACGTCGGACAGTGACACGAGCGACAGATACTTGTACCCCCGAGCGATTCGCAGTCGCTGTGTGGTGCCGTGCGCGGTCATGACCCGAACACGATTGCGCCCGTCGGTCATTATCGCCGCCGCGCCTTTTTTCGCAATATATTCAAGCAGGAATACGCTCGACAGCGTGTGGTCGAGCCGTCCGCCGAGTCCGCCGACAATGACGATATCGATGTCAGTGCCAAACCGCTCGAACAAGGTCTCGACCGCGAGCTGCGTGTCGGTGTCGTCCTTGACCGCGGGCACTATCAGCTTGTCGAGCTCGTCGAGCTCGTGCGGCGCGAGCCTTGTCCGGTCGAGCGAGTCGAGGTCGCCGAGCAGCAGCTCGGGTCTGAAGCCAAACCGCCGCGCGGTCAGATAGCCGCTGTCGGCGGCGATTATGCGCGCGCTATCGGGCAGCGTCAATCCCAGCTCGTCAAAGCTGTCCGCGAATACCTGTCCTCCGGTGAAAATCACGGCTTTCGTTTTATTTTTGTGTATCTCTGTTGTATCCATTCCACGTTCCTGTTGTTGTTTTTCGCTCATGTCAATATTATTTTGTATTTCCGTAGCTGCGCTTATTTTTAAGCTCCGCGTAAAATTCGAGATAGCTGTCGTGACGCTCGCGCGGGATTTTGCCCTCTCTGACCGCTTCGAGTATAGCGCAGCCCTCCTCCTTGGTGTGCGTACACTTCGTGTACCGGCAATGACCGAGATAGGGCTCGAATTCGCGGAACACATAGACAAGGTCGTCCTTCGTATAGAAGTCGAATCTGACGAAATCGAGCATACCAAAGCCGGGAGTGTCGGCTATATATCCGACCGCGCCCTCGAAATAACGGTCGAGCGGATACAGCTCGGAATGCCGAGTAGTGTGCCGACCGTGCAGAGTCTTGGGGCTGACCTCGCCGGTCGTGAGATGAAGCGACGGGAACAGCCGGTTCATCAGCGTCGACTTGCCGACGCCCGACGCTCCGGCGAACACCGACGTCAGATCCGACTTTTCGCACACAAACCGTTCAAGCTCGCCGCAGTCCGAGCCGATTCCGCAGACGAAAACCGAGAAACCGCCTCTCCGGTATATGTCCGCGTAACGCTCGGCGGCGTCGGGCGCGAGGTCGGCCTTCGTTATCACGATCACCGGCTCGATCTGCTTGTATTCGGCTATTGTCACAAGCTTGTCCACGGTTATCAGCGCCGGCTCGGGCTTCGCCGCAGCGAACACGCAGAATATCTGGTCGAGATTCGCCATCGGCGGACGTATCAGCTCGTTTCTGCGCGGCAGGATCTCGTCTATCATTATCCCCGCCGACGCGTCGAATTCCGAACCTTGTTCGCTCTCGGACGCGATCAGCAGCCGCGGGTCAATGCGGACGACGACATTATCGCCGGCGAGCAGAGTTATCCGCTCATGACGGAACACGCCGCGCGCCTTGCAGTAGAGAATGTCGCTCTCCGGCTCAACTCCGGAAGCTCTCAGCTGTTCAAGCTCCGGATTTCCGAGCCTTATCGCGAATATGCCGCCAACGCATTTTATGACCTTCGCATTGAGTTTGAGTTCCATATCACTCTACCGGCAGCTCGGGTTCAACCGCGAGCGAGGTGTCAGCCGTCGTCTCCTCCGGCTCGGGTCCGAGGCTCATGACAAAATCGACCTTAGTACCCGACGGAACCTTTGAGTCGATGCCCCGGCTCTGTTCGATAACCAGACCGGCGGCGACCGTGTCCGAATATTCGTATTTGACATTGCCGAGTCCGAGCTCGTTCCATTCGAGCATCTTCATGACCGCGGCTTCATCGCAGCCGCGGAAGTCGGGTACGGTCACGTATTTGATATCCGGTCCGCTGCTGACATAGAGCGTCACGTGCTCGCCGACCGTCATGACCGTGCCCGATTCGGGTTCGGTGCGTATCACGCAGCCCTCGCTGATATATTCGTGCGTCTCGTTGACAATGTCGGCGATAAGTCCGAGGTCTTGAAGCTCGATCTTGACATTGCGCGCATCTTCGTACGCGTAATCGCCAAGCTCGACCGTCTCGGCACCCCAGCAGACAGTCAGCTTGAGGTCGCATTTCTGCTTCTCGGGGATGACCTTGCGCTTTTCATCGGGCAGCGGATCCTGCGCGATTATTTCATTGCGCTCGTAGGAATTGTCGTATTTATATTCGACCTCGACATTGTAGAACTGACTCTCGAGCTGTTCTTCGAGGGACTCGCTGTAAACCGCGCCCACCAATTCAGGGATCGTTATCTGCTGGCTTAAATCGGTGGTAGTCGTGTCGAACAGCTTCATCAGCACGACCGCCGCGCTGACGCAGCAGACGATCAGAAACGAGGTCGCGACTCCGGCGATCACCGGAAACATCGAACGGCTCGATTTCGGCGTGAGCTTTTTGACGTTCGGCGGCAGCTCGTTTTGACTGTTGTCCGGCTGCGCCTGATTGTTTTCGTCGACCTTTGGCATCTTGAACACAGTGTGCGGGTTGTTCTTCAGCTGTACCACATGGCGAAGCATCTGCGACGCGCTCTGGAAGCGGTTGTCCGGGTTCTTCTCCATCGCGCCCATTATTATCTGCTCAAGTCCCACCGGTATATTCGGGTTGAGCTCGCGCGGCGGCATAGGCGTGTTTTTCACCTGCATTATCGCTACGGTTACCGGACTGTCGGCTACGAACGGCAGCTTGCCGGTCGCCATTTCGTACATCGTCACTCCGAGCGAATAGATGTCGCTGCGCCGGTCGATAGCCTTGCCGCTCGCCTGTTCGGGGCTGATGTAGAACACTGTTCCGATAGCCTTGTCGGTCATCGTCACTGTCTCGGCGTTAGGCAGCTTCGCAATGCCGAAATCCGCGACCTTTATCGTACCGTTTTTCAGCATCATTATGTTCTGCGGTTTGATGTCGCGGTGGACTATTCCCTTTGAGTGCGCGTGCTCGAGCGCGAGCAGTATCTGCTCGGTAATGTTGATTATCTCGTGAAAACCGAGCACTCCCTTTTTCAGAATGTAATTTTTCAGCGTTATACCCTCGACCAGCTCCATGACGATGTATTTGAGATCGTCCTTAACCGAGACGTCGAAGATATTGACTATATTCGGATGTGACAGCATCGCGACCGCTTTTGATTCATTGATAAAGCGTTTTACCGACTGCGTGTCGTTGTTGATTTCATCCTTCAGCATCTTGACGGCGACGTTGCGGCGCATCAGCATATCCATCGCCTCGAACACGACCGCCATTCCGCCGATTCCGAGCACCTTGATTATTCTGTAGCGTTTGTCAAAAACCTGGCCGACATATTTTTCAAACGAATCCATTTTTACCGGTCCTTTGTTATAGGATCGGTCAGGTCGTCTGACCCGCCGTCCTGTGTATATTTAACGAGTACCGCGGTTATGTTGTCAGGTCCGCCCGCGGCGTTCGCGGCTTCAATCAGCCGCTCAACTTTGTTCGAGAGCTCGGCGGACACGCCTTCCTCCTCGGTTTCGGTGTCGGTTGTGATAATCGAATATATGTCCTCGGGCAGGAGCTGTCCGGACAGTCCGTCCGAGCAAAGCAGAAGGTACGCGCCGTCAAGGCTCGACAGGTCGACCGAGTAGATATCGCATTCAAGCTCGCTTCGTATACCGACCGCGCGGGTTATGCGGTTGCGGTAGGGGTGATTCCGCGCGTCCTCAGCCGACAGCGAGCCGCTGTCTACGAGATACTGTACATATGAATGGTCGTGCGTTATCTGCGTGATCGTGTCGTCCGAAATGAGATAGAGCCGGCTGTCGCCGACGTTCAGCACATACACGACGTCTCCACAAAAGAGCGCGGCGACAAGCGTCGTACCCATGCCCTTGTAGTCGGGCGACGACTGCGACTTTTTGTATACGGCGAGGTTGGCGTCGTGCGCGGCGTTGTCAAGAATAACACAGGCGTCGTCGCTGTCGAGCGACAATATGCCGTCGTCAATTTTGGACGCGGTATATTTTTTTATCTTTTCGCAAAAGACCTCGATAGCGTACTCACTGGCAATATTGCCGCTTTTCGCGCCGCCCATGCCGTCGCAGACGACACAGAGCGTCGAGTTTGCAGAGATACCGCTGATTAAATAGCTGTCCTGATTCGCCGAGCGGACCTTTCCGGTGTCGCTGCCGCCCCAAAAATATATTTCCACGATCAAACCAAGCCTTTCTGCCATGCGACATACGACCGCGTTATAATATAACGCGCGCCCGCGCCTCGGCGATGATACACGAGTAGGATGATTTTATTATATTCCATTTATATGTATATGAAATGAATAGTTATGTGCTTATTGAAAAATAAACATTAAATTTATTCTTACCCGCCCGACACGGCAAACTCAGTCGTCCACGGTATCGTCTGCCGCGTTTTCGGCCGCGAGACTCGAGCGGCGAAGCTGACCGCAGGAGGCGTTGATGTCCGAACCGAGCTTGCGGCGGATAGTCGCGTTGATTCCCTCGTTTGCCAACACCTCGCAAAAGCGCTTGACCGACTCAGGGTCGGAGCGCTTAAATTTAGTCTCGGCGACCTCGTTTACCGGAATCAGATTGACATGAATCGGGAACGGACGCGAATTGCGGCAGAGTCCGCGCTTCAACGTGGAGGCGAGCCGCTTCGCGTAAGCAGGTGAGTCGTTCTTATTCGAAATCAGCGTGTATTCAAAAGAGATCCGCCGTCCGGTCGCGTCGAAGTAACGACGACAAGCATCGAGCAGCGACGAAATGTTCCACTTTTTATTTATCGGCATTATCGAAGAACGCGTCTCGTCGTCGGCGGCGTGCAGTGAAATTGACAGGGTGATTTGCAGCTCGAGTTTCGCAAGCTCATCGATTTTGTCGACCAGACCGCAGGTCGACAGCGATATGTGCCGGCTGCCAATATCCAGTCCGTCGGGGTCGCTGACCAGCCGCAGGAACTTGATTGTATTGTCATAATTGTCGAGCGGCTCGCCGATGCCCATCATAACGATGTTCGATATCCGCTCGCCGGTGTCGCGCTCGGCGGTGATGACCTGACCGAGCAGCTCGGACGGCAGCAGCCGTCTGACAAGTCCCCCGAGCGTCGACGCGCAGAAGCGGCAGCCCATCGGGCAGCCGACCTCGCTCGAGACGCAGAGCGTATTGCCGTGTTTATAGCGCATGAACACGCTTTCGATGAGATTGCCGTCATACAGCCCGAACAGGTATTTCACCGTGCCGTCGAGCTTCGACACGAGCCGCTTTTCAATGGTCGGGAGATTTATGACCGCTGCCTCGGCAAGCCGCTCGCGCAGCGATTTCGAAAGATTCGTCATCCCGTCAAAACCGACTCCGCGAACCATCCAGCCGAAAATTTGCTTCGCTCGGTATTTTTCGACGCCCAATCCGGCAAGGAATTCGCCGAGCTCGGTCATATTCATACTTAGCAGGTCAGCCCTGCCGTCTATCATAATCATAAATCAGACTGCCTCAATGTAAATATATTGCCGTGATAGTATATATTGCCGGTGCAAATCCCGCCCCGAGTCACATATACACTTCCTGCCGCGATGCTGCGCTGTACCTCCATACGCGTATGACCGGTCAGGCGTCAGCGCGGCTTAGAACACATATATAGAATCCGTCGGTACCGTCGATATGCGGCAACAGCTGCTTTTCATATTTAGGCGTAAATTCGGTATGCTTCGCAAGGAAGCTATTGACCACATCCGAATTTTCGCCGCGGTTAATTGTGCAGGTCGAATATGAGAGCCGTCCGCCCGGCTTTACATAGTTTGAACAATTTTCGAGTATGTCGTATTGTATATCATATAGCCGAGCGATGTCGGCAGCCGATTTGTAGCGCAGCTCCGGCTTTTTCGCGATGACTCCGAGTCCCGAGCAGGGCACGTCGCAGATCACAAGGTCGGCTATGTGTACGAGCGATTCATCATATACCCGCGCGTCACGCTCGGTGGTATCGATTATTGTGATACCAAGCCGCTTCGCGCCGCTGTCAACAAGCGACAGCTTGCTTTTGTGTATGTCGAACGACCTCACCCGTCCCTGATTGTTCATCATTATCGCCGCGGTGAAGCTCTTGCCGCCCGGGCAGGAGCAGACGTCGAGGACATATTCGCCCGGCATCGGCCGAGCGGCTTCGAGCGCGAGAATCGACGCCTCGTCCTGTATATAGACGTAACCCGAGGAAATAAGTTCCCGAATTTTGTCAGAAATTGTGCTGTCAGCGAGCTTAACCGCAAATTCGGACAGCTCGCTTTTGTATGCTTCTATGCCACTGTCCGAAAGCCGCCGCAGAAGCTCGTCTCGCGACAGCTTTAGCGTGTTGACGCGCAGGGTCGGGCGGGGCAGGACATTGAGGGCCGCGAGCAGACGCTCGGTCTCGTCGTTCGAGGCGAGCAACGAGTCGAATATACAGATGAGCTCCTCCGCTACCGAATATTTGACCGACAGGTATTTCATCCGGTCATTCGGGTCGGGCAAGAGCGAATTCCGGTCGGCGCGTATATACGCGCGCAGCAGGGCGTTCACAAAGCCGGACGCGCGCGGACAGAACCGCTTCGCGAGCTCGACCGTCTCGTTGACCGCGGCGTGCTCGGGAATTCGATCGAGCCGGGACAGCTGATATAGTCCAAGACAGAGCAGCGTCTTTACCTCAGGCTCGAGCGATTCGACCGGACGGCGCGCGAGCCGCGCGATAATATATTCGAGCGTCAGCTTCGACTCGATCACGCCATAGACAAGCGTGGTATAAAGCCGCTTCTCGGCGTCCTCGAGCTTGTACCTGCCTATCGCCGAGTCTATCTCGAGATTCGAATACTTCGCCCCGCATTCACAGCGCAGCAGCGAATTAAAGGCCGCGCAGCGGGCGTCATATCGCTGATTCATATCGGCTCCACGCGTATTGCCGCTTCGGTTCGGACGGTCTGCTTCATTCAGTTTTTTCACACTGTCATTTCGGTTTGAAGCCATTTAATCGCGTCTCCCTCTCATGCGCGAGGCTATCAGAAAGAGCCGCAGGAAGTTCGCGAGCGATACCGCGAGCGCGGCGACATAGGTGAGCGCGGCTGCGGTCAGTACGCGTCTCGCGCTCTGAAGGTCGTCGCTGTCCAGATTGTATCCTCGCAGCGCGTCCATAGCGCGCGACGACGCGTTGAACTCGACCGGCAATGTCACCAGCTGGAAGAGCGTGGACGCGCCGAACGCGATGACTCCGATCATCGCGAGCGTCGGGTATGATAAGATAATGCCGAGCAGAAACAGCGGCATCGCTAAATTCGAGCCGATCTGTGTTATCGGTATTATCGCCGAACGCACTTTCATCGGCGTGTAGCCGACCGCGTGCTGTACAGCGTGTCCGGCTTCGTGCGCGGCTACGCCTATCGCGGCGGCGGTCGTTTCGCCGTACACCGAATCGGACAGATATATCGTGTTGTCCTTTGGATTGTAATGGTCGGTCAGCTTTCCGGCGACCCGTGCGATGCCGACATTGTGCAGTCCGTTCGCGTCAAGTATGCGGCGCGCGCTGTCATATCCGGTCATACCGCTGCGGCTTTGGACCTTCGAGTATTTAGAAAAGGTAGACTGTACATTGAACTGCGCCCAGAGCGCGAACAGCACCGCGGGCAGCACAAGGTAGATATATGTCAGGTCTATACCGAAAAACAAAGGATCACCTCCTGTATTTACGCCGCGCTTTTACAGCGCGGTCAGATATTCGTATATTTTCTGAACACATCGCCTATTGAAACCCGACGACCGTTGATATAGTCGGCGGCTCTCATGCGCTTCTTGCCCTCGGGCAGCAGCGCGGTCAGGGCTATCGCGCCCTTTTTGCAGGCGATGATAATGCGATTTCCCGCGCCGTCGCAGCGCAGCACCTCGCCGGGATTTCTGTGTTCGGTCTCAGTGTCGTACAGCTCGGACGCGATGAGCTTCACCGCCCGCCCATCGTGCTCGGCTACCGCGAGTGGGAAAGGTGACAGACCGCGTATCCGATTGTGGATATTTTCAGCGGTGTCATTGAAATCGACTATGCAGTCGTCGTTTGTTATTTTCGCCGCGTAGGTCGATTTCAGGTCGTCCTGCTTTTCACGGACGGCGCTGCCGTCCTCCAGCTTCTCGACC
Organism: Candidatus Flemingiibacterium merdigallinarum; assembly: GCA_904386005.1. Classification (GTDB taxonomy): domain Bacteria; phylum Bacillota; class Clostridia; order Oscillospirales; family CAG-272; genus Flemingiibacterium; species Flemingiibacterium merdigallinarum. Next base: position 14,060 of record CAJFKR010000015.1, on the reverse strand, counting down.
ACCTCGCAGAGCAGCTTCGCGCCGAGGTCGGCGAGCCGGTCGTGCAGAGTCTCGAAGTTATCGTCGGGATAGATTGCGCAGGAAGCCTTGGCGAGCATATCGCCGGTGTCGATACCCTCCGCCATATACATAATAGTAACTCCGGTCTCGCGCTCGCCGTCGATTATCGCGCGCTGTATCGGCGCCGCGCCGCGGTATTTCGGCAGCAGCGAGCCGTGTACGTTGATGCAGCCGAGACGCGGATAGGACAGTACATTTTCGGGCAGGATCTTGCCGTAAGCGGCGACGATTATAAGCTCGGGCGCGAGAGTTTCGAGCAGCTCGGCGAACGCGTTGTCGCGCAGTGTGTTCGGCTGATATACCGGTATATTGTGCTCAAGCGCGCAGACCTTGACCGGCGACGGGATCAGCTCCATTTTGCGTCCGCGCGGCTTGTCGGGCTGCGTCAGCACGCCGATTATATCAGCGCCCGCCGAAATCAAGGCTTCGAGCGAGGAGCGCGCGAAGTCGGGTGTGCCCATAAACAGTATTCGCGATTTCATTGATTTTATCCTGCCTTTCTTGCCGGACCGCGGGGGTATACCGCGGGGGTATAATAAAGTTTGTACCGCGACCCAAATGTCAATGCCGGCGTCACGCCGACAGTATGAGCCGTCATTCCTCCTCGATCTCGTCCGGGTCGAGCATACGGATGACGATATCGGTGTAGAGCTTGCCGTCGAGGTGATCGATTTCGTGGCAGAACGCGCGCGCGGTCAGTCCCGAGCCGGTGACGGTGTATTCGTTTCCGTCAAGTCCGATCGCGCGGACGGTGACGGTCATAGGACGGGTGGTAAGTCCCCATTTTCCGGGAATGGACAGACAGCCCTCGGCTCCGGTCTGGCTTCCCTCGGACGCGATTATGACCGGATTTATCATTATATACGGCTTGTCCGGTTCGGTCTCGACCACAACGATACGGCGCAGCTTGCCGACCTGCACGCCCGCGAGTCCGGCGCCGTTCGCGGCGCGCATTGTCTCGAGCATATCCTGCGCGAGCTGCTTTGTCCGCGCGTCGACCTTTTCGATAGGGCGGCTCGTCTTTCTGAGGATAGGGTCGCCCTCTTTGATTATATTGAGTATTGCCATACAAACACCTTCTAACAGATTATATTTGTGCCTTGGGAAAGAATAGCGTGGAGAGTGGAGAGTGGAGAGTGGAGAGTGGAGAGTGGTGTCCGCTGCGCGGACAGAGTGGTCTCCGGCTACGCCGGAGAGCGGAGGAACAAAAATTTCCTGCGGAAATTTTTGAATTATTATAACGTGAGTGCGAGGCTGGAAGATAGTGCTTCTGGGATTCATAGAGTTCAGTGAAAAATGAACACAAACATCTCTGTTCTCTTTTCTCTTAATTCACCATTGATTGCTGACAAACAATCACGCAGAAATGTTTTGATAAATTTAAAATTTGCCTGCGGCAAATTTTTACCACAGCTCTCAAACCTCGCCTGCGGCGAGGTTTGAGACCACTCTCCACTCTGTCCGCCGCAGGCGGACACCACTCTCTCCGGCTGCGCCGGAGACCACTCTCTCCGGCTGCGCCGGAGACCACTCTCCTCCTTGCCCTACAAGCTGCTCGGGTTTACGTCCGCTGTCAGGTGCGCCTTGCCGCATTTCGCGAATTCACTGAGCAGCCTCGATATAAGCTCGCGCAGACGGCGGCTCTGCTGACATTTCATTATAATGCGCATACGGTAGACGTTGTTCACCTTGTATACCGGAGCTTCGAGCGGACCGAATAGGTATATCGGCAGATCGGCGTATTCGCTCCTTATCAGCTCGCGCAGCCTCGCGTCGACTTTGAGAATAGTCGCCAGCACCTCCGGCTCGTCCTCGCCGTTGACTCCGAGCAGCAGGAAATCACAGAACGGCGGGAACAGCAGCTGCTGCCGCAGCTTGATAGCACCGTCGTAGAAGCCGTCATAATCCTGCGCCGCCGATTTTAATATCGTGTCGTTCTCGGGCGAGTAGGTCTGAAGCACCGCGCGACCGGGTCGTCTGCCGCGGCCGGCTCTGCCTATGACCTGACATAAAAGCGCGAACGTGCGCTCGGTCGCGCGGAAATCGTCGAGGTAGAGCGCGGCGTCCGCGCTTATCACGCCGACTAAGGTCACATCCGGGAAATTGTGCCCCTTGGTAACCATCTGAGTGCCGATCAGGATGTCGGCTTCGTGTGCTCGGAAGCTCGCGAGTATCTGCTCGTGCGAAAACTTCGTCGTCGTCGAGTCGGCGTCCATGCGCGTAATCCTCGCGTCGGGATAAAGCTCGTGCAGCTCCTCGGCTACCAGCTGCGTGCCGAACCCCTTGCGTCCGAGGTGCGGCGAGCCGCACTTCGGACATTTGTCAGGCACCGTCTGCGTGTAGCCGCAATAGTGGCATTTGAGCAGCTCGTTGTCCGCGTCGCGGTGATAGGTCAGCGAGACTGTGCAGTGCGGGCAGGTTATGACCTCGCCGCACATACGGCAGCTGACAAAATTGTTGTACCCGCGCCGGCTGACAAAGAGTATCGTCTGCTCGTTCGACGCGAGGTTCTTCTCGATCTCGCCGCGCAAAAGTCCGCCCAGCGGAGTGATATTCCCCCTCGACGTGTCGAGCCTAAGGTCGGCTATCAGCACCTCGGGCAGCGGGGCTCCACTCCCCCGCTCGCGCAGCGTTACAAGCGTATAACTGCCCATCTTCGCCCGCCAAAAGGATTCGAGCGACGGGGTCGCGCTCGACAATAACATCAGCGCGCCCGACTTCGCGGCTCGATATCGCGCGACGTCGCGGGCGTGATATTTCGGCGTCATGTCCGATTTGTAGGTGTGCTCCTGCTCCTCGTCTATTACAATCAGACCGAGCCGCTTCACCGGCGCGAAAATAGCGGAGCGCGTGCCTATGACCACATCTGCCTGTCCCGAACGGATTCGCTTCCACGCGTCGATCCGCTCGCCCTCGGACAGAGACGAGTGTATGACCGCGAGCCGGTCGCCGTAGCAGCCGCAGAAATAATCTACAGTCTGTCCGGTCAGCGATATCTCGGGCACGAGCAGTATCACCCCGCGCCCCGACGCGAGCACCCGGTCGATCACCGATTTGATGACGCGCGTCTTGCCGCTGCCGGTCACGCCGTATAGCAGCGCGGCGCGCGCCTCGTGCGTATCCGCGAGCGCGCAGAGCGTGTCCGACGCTTGTCTCTGCTCGTCGTTCAGACTGTCGTCCGACCGCTCGACCAAACGTCCGGCGTAAGGGTTGCGATATACCTCAACGCTTCTGACCGAAATTATCCCTTTGTCGGCGAGACCTTTCAGCACCGCTCTCGACACTCCGTCGTCGTTCAGCGTCTTTTCATCGAGTTCGCCGCGCTCGAGCAGCTCGAGCGCGTGACGCGCCGGCTTCGACAGCCTGCGTATAATGTCGTCGTCCGGCTTCGCCGCGAGCGAATAGCGGCGCTCGACCGGGTCGCGTCTCACGCTGCCGAACAGCTTTGACACTCCGGGCGGCAGGATTGCCCCGACCGCCTCTCCGGTCGACGCGAATGTGCGCTCCCGCAGAAACATACACAGCCCGAGCAGCTCCTCGTCAAGAGAAAACCGGTCGTCCGCGACCGCCAGCACGGGCTTCAATTTATCATATTCCGAGCTCTGTACGACATCGACTACCAGCGCGATTCGCCGCTGTGACGCGCCGAAATTTACCGAGACGAGCGAGCCCTTGTGTACGGCGTCGCACAACGTCTCGGGTATCTCATAGTCGTACTCCCGGTCAGCCGAATAGGGCAGCTCGATAATGCGCACCCGCGCGACGCGCGGTCTCGCCGAAGGGGACATCAGTCCTCTTCTCTCAGGTCGATAGTGGCGTCGTTGATGCGATACTCGCCCTGATACAGGCGGTTTATCGCGTTCTTTACCGCTTTTTCGTCGCGGATATCACGCTTGATCATCGACGCGAGACTCTTGTCGGTCTCCTTATTGGCGATAAGCTTTTCAGCCTGCTCGCGCTGACGGACATATTCGTCTGTGACCATTCGCGCGCACTTAGCGGTGGCAATACAGAGAATATAGCGGTTGTATTTACCGTTCTGACTCAGTTCTTCAACTGACGGATAAATCATGATAGGCTCCATTTCCGCCCTATCGGGCAATTATATTATATAGTAGATACAGCACATGATATGCTGCAATTTTGCATGATAATTTTTCTATTGCGGACAGCCTTCTGCCTGCTGCTATCGTTCATGGTCAACTGACGACGACCTTCGGTCAGGCTTCGCAGGAGAAAAAACGCTCACAGAAATCTCCGCTTCTCGCGACACGGCTGCGCTCGGCGTCGGCAACCGCGATTATACGGTCTGCCGCGTCGTCAATCTGGTTGTTCCCGTTGATAACAATGTAATCGTATATTGTCAGCTGTGACAGCTCGTAGCGCGCGGCTTCGAGTCGGCGCAGGATTACCTCCTCAGGTACATTGTCTCCTCTGCCGCGCAGACGCGCCTCGAGAGTGGCGAAGTCTGGCGGAGCTATCATCAGCAGCACGGCGTCCGGACATTTCTCGCGAACCTGCATAGCGCCGTTGACCTCGATTTCGAGTATCACGTTCTTGCCCTCGGCGAGACGGTCGTATACCTCTTTTTTCGGCGTGCCGTAGTAGTTGCCGCAATATTCCGCGTATTCGAGCATCATTCCGGCAGAAATCCGCTCCTCGAACTCGTCACGCGAGATGAAGTAGTAGTTGACACCGTCGCGCTCTCCGGCGCGCGGCGCTCGGGTAGTAGCCGAAACCGAATATACAAAGTCGTTCCGCCGCTCGAGCAGCCGACCGATCACCGTACCCTTGCCGCTGCCCGACGGTCCCGAGACGACCAGCAGAATTCCCTCTCGACTGGTCATCACAGCTCCTCCTCGTCGTCGCCCTCGTCGTCGTCACCGAGCCGGTTCGATATCGTCTCGCTCTTGAGCGCCGACAGCACGACGTGCTCGCTGTCGGTAATTATGACCGCGCGGGTGCGCTTGCCGCAGGTCACGTCGATTGCGCGACCGCTGTCCTTGGCGTCCTGTATCAGCCGCTTGATCGGCGCGCTGTCGGGAGATACGACCGCGACGACCCGCTCGGAGGCGACCATATTGCCAAATCCTACATTGATGAATTTCATATTGCGACCATTCCTTTCAAAAAGGGCTTATAGTCTTACACTTACCCTGACACAGCCGAAAACGACCGGTCATTCGATATTCTGTATCTGCTCGCGTATCTTTTCAAGCTCGCTCTTGGTCTCGACGACGAGCGCGGCGATTTCGGCGTCCATCGCCTTTGAGCCGATGGTATTAGTCTCGCGGTTTATCTCCTGCAATAAAAAATCGAGCTTGCGTCCGACCGGCTCGTCCGAGTCGAATATTTTTCTAAGCGCGTCGAAGTGGCAGGACAGCCGCACGAGCTCCTCGTCTATCGCGATGCGGTCGGCATATATCGCGCACTCGGTCAGGACGAGATTCGGGTTGAGTTCTATCTGATTGTCGTCAATGAGCGATTTCAGCCGCGTTTCGAACTTCGCGCGATATGCCGCGGCGTCGGCTTCGGACAACCGCTTTATCTCGGCGGCGAAGCCCTCTATCCTGTCGACCTTTGACAAAATATCGGCTTTCAGCTTCTCGCCCTCGACCTCGCGAACCGAGATGAACGCGTCCACAGCTTCTTGAAGTACCGGCAGTATCATCTGCCAGTCGGCTTCGGCGTCCTCCTCCGGCTTGATTATATTGAAAAGCTCGCGGTTTTCGGCGACCTTCATGACCGTGATGTCGTCCGGCAGTCCGAACTCGTCGCGTAGGCGCTTCAGCGCGTCAATATAGCTTTTCGCGAGGGCGCGGTCGACCTCGACGGTCATACCTACATTTTCGACGACATCTACGCCGATATACACGTCGAGCTTACCGCGGCTGATCCCGCGCGACTGAATATATTGGCGCACTCTGTCCTCAAGGAAGCTGTAGATCCTCGGCAGCTTGATACTTATGTCGAGGTAGCGGTTATTGACGCTTTTCAATTCCACAGTTATATTTTTCCCGTCCGGAGTACCGTTACTGACGGCTCTGCCGAACGCTGTCATGCTGCGTATCATATTTGTAAAATTTACTCCGTTACATTTTGGGCATATATAATATTATACCTCAAAATAGGATTTTTGTCAATCGGATATAGGACAAAACAAGTAATTATTTCATGAACAACCGGAAGTAAAATTAAAAGCTGCCGCGTGACACGACAGCTCTTTTCCTATTCACTAACATCTTCCAGCAGCTCGATCGGCACCTCTCCCGCCTCGGGCGCAAGCTCGAACAGCTCGTCGCCGTAGCGCATAGCGATGTCCTCGGTAAGTTCCACGATTCCGTCTGGCGGAGCCGGGAAATCATACAGTTCACTGCGGCGAAAAACCTCATCCGCGGTTACTACATACGTACAATATTCATTTCCGACAGTAATATGCGGCTGATAATAAAAATCTCCGTAATCTCTTCCGACTATTGTACCGCCTACCTCAACAATATCATCACGGCTGTAATCCGGAACGAAATCCGATTCATCGCTTATCCTTAGATATTTCGCTTCGGTAGACAGTAATACATACGCGTCGTTGTTTATCTCATTATAGCCATTGTCATCAAAAATGTAATAAACGCCCGTATGCAATGTAATATTGCCATCTTCATCTACATAATAATGCAGATATGGTCCGACCACAGAGCTTACATTAATGCTATAGTTCATCACGAGCTCGTTGTATTCTTCACTCAATAGCGGCAATACCTCAGGATTGTCGATTGTGAAGTCGACATCGCCGTAGCGTATCTCGGGCAGCTTGTCGGAGCAGGCTGAAAGCTGTATCGCTGAAAACGCCGCGAGTATCGCCGCGCTCAATCGGAGCTTTCCTGACAACATATAATCACCTCTGTATCATATATTTGCGACAATATATCGCAAATATATGATACCATATTCATTCACTTTTGTCAACCCTATGTGAATTATTCTTCCCACTTCTCCGCCCATTGGCAGGGGAAACGCTGCTTTTCGATATAGGGAAATCCGCGCTCGTACTCGTCGAAGCCCTCGGTCACACCGAACACATCGGCTTCGTGGAACCTGCCGTGAACCTTGTCAAAGCTTTCGTTCAGCCGATACGCCATGAAAGCCGGTCTGTTCTCGCCCTCGTGGTCGGTGATGCCATATTTGTCGCAGGTCACAAACCCGAGCCGCGGGTAGTAGTCCAGCTCTCCGAAGATGATAACCCCCGACTCGCCCGCCGACCGCGCCAGCTCGAGTGTCTCGCGCAGCAGATGCTCGCCGACGCCCCTGCCCTGATATTCGGGGTCGACACAGAGTGGCCCAAATGTGATCGTAGGGTACCCGTCGGTCATTTCATCATTGCTGTCGTCCGGCTTCACATACGAACGCGAATAATATATCGCTCCGACAATCTTCCCATCGTGCAGCGCGATACGACTGTATTCGGGCAGATACGCCGCGTCAGAGCGCAGATTGTGGACGAGGAAATGTTCGTCGCAGCCGCGCTTGTATTTGTTGTAGAACGCGCGGCGCACCATGCACTCGACGTCGTGATACTCGTCCGGTCGCTCGGGTCTTATTATAAGCTCGTCTCGTGTAAGTCGCGGCGGTTTGTTATAAAGCCGACCGAATTCGAGCCGCACCTCGCCGCGCTCGATGTCATTATTAGCGTAGCAACAGGAATCAAAGCCGATGAGCTTGAAGCCCATGTGCCGGTAGAAGCCGATCGCGTTGTAGTTGCAGGACTGCGTCTCGAGTATGACCGCGCGCCGCCGCTCGAGCCTTGCCTGCTCGAGCGCGATATCGATAAGCCTTCGCCCGACTCCCCTGCCCCGCAGCGACTCGTCGACCCACAATTCGCAAATCCGCAGCCGATTCGACCACTCCTCCGGACAGGTCTCTATCGCCGCGAGCAGCTTCCCGTCCGACTCGACTCCCCAAGCGAACGCGTTCTCGTGATACTCGTCGAACAGCCGGTCGGGATAGTCGTATTCGTCGGGCGTGTGAACTACCGGAACATTGATCTGACTCGGTGTGATTGATATACTGAAGCCGTCGCCCTCATCGACCGAAACATTATATACCTGCCTTGTCGAATAACCAATCGGCAAAATCTGTCCTTTCCATTTCTGTTTCGACAGAGCTTTGATCTCGACATCCATGATAAATTACCTCCAAATATAAAAGACAAATTGAATTAATATCTGTAGTAATTGACTTTTATAATCGATAGTGCTATAATGATTAGGCAATTATTTGTCCACAAAATCGTAAAGGAGCATTATATCATATGAAAAAAGCAGATCCACGCATTTTATCTCTGATACTCGCTCTCTTAATCCTGCCGTCAGTTGCCGCCTGCCAGTCTGAACCAGTAGAGGGCGATGCCGAAACTACGACTGACGCAGACAATACCATTTCCAGCGAGGTCTCCGACCGCACCGACTCGCTGCCCGCCGACCTCGACTTCGGAGGAACTACGGTCAACATCCTCTGGTGGGAGGAGAACAACGAATTTTCGGAGGAGCTGAACGGTGAGGTCGTCAACGACGCGCTCTACGAACGTGACATCAACGTTGAATCGAGACTGAACGTCACACTCAACAATATCCCGATGTCCTACACCTGGGCCACGCGCGACATATACATCGGCACGATACGCAACAGCGTCATGGCTGGTGACGGCACATACGATATCGTCAGCGGACAGTACTACACAATGCCGTCGCTGATACCCGACGGTATACTCGTCGACCTCGCGAAGCTCCCCTACCTCGATTTCACGCAGCCTTGGTGGGTCAATGGGCTGGTCGAGGAGACATCGGTCGACGGCAAGCTCTTCCTCGCGACCGGTGAAATTTCGATAAACAGTATCAAGGAGCTGAGCTGCATATTCGCGAACGGCCGGCTCATTGACGAATATAAGCTTGAAAATCCGTACGAGCTGGTCGACAGCGGAAAGTGGACGCTCGACAAGCTTGAGGAGATGTCCTCAGATATCTATACCGATATAAACGGAAACGACACGCCCGACGTCGGTGACCTTTTCGGCTTCCAGCTCTACCCGAACGGACTCGTGCCATTCATCCAGTCGCTCGACCTCAAGGTAACGACCAACAACGACGAGGGCTATCCCGAGCTGACCTTCGGAACCGAAAAGGTTCAGGACGCGATTGCCCGTCTCTGCTCGCTGACGCACGACCACCTCGGCGTAATACTTGTTAAGGACGCGGATGAAGCGACCCAGTCGGTGCGCCAAACCTTTAACGACGGTCTCTCGGTCTTTATGACCGGCGTGTTCAACGACGCCGCAAAACACTATCAGAATATGACCGACGACTTCCTTGTCCTGCCCTACCCGAAATACGACGAGGCGCAAGCCGGATACTATTCCGCGCTCAACGAGGGCAACACGCTGTTTGGAATAACCGCGTCCTGCGATAAGACCGACGTCGCCGCCGCGGTTATGGAGGCGATTGCGAGTGAAAACCACTACACCACCTCTCCGGCATATTTCGAGACCGCGCTCAAAATCAAATATTCGCGCGACGACGATTCCGCGCGTATGTTCGACCTGATCCGCGAAAACGTCGTGTTCGGCTTCGGCTCGATATACAAGGGAATCGGCATCGACTTCGAGATAAAGCCGCAGATTTATAACAACGACCCGAACTGGGCTTCCTATTACGACTCCAAAGCTCCGTCTTATAAAGCTATTATAGATGAATTTTATGAAAAAGTCAAGGCTCTTGACGCATAATGATAACGGACTGTCAGTATATGGCAGTCCGTTTTTTAAGCAATGAACAACAACAGCCCGCCCCGCCGCCTCTCCAACCCCTAACAACTAACAGCTAACAACTAATAACTAACATCATATACGCGTACAAAGTCCACCTCAAAGCAGTCCGGGTACGCGTCGAACAGCTCGGGGACAGGCTTGCCGGCAAATCCCGCCTCTCCCGCCTCGCCCCGACGTGTGAATACGCGGTGGTAGCCGTGACATTCGGTCGACACCAGTATAAATTGGTCGACCTTAGAAACCGGACACTCGGGCGCCATCTGACTGCCGACTAACTTGCCGTCGGCGTAGAATATGTACCCCTCGGGCGACCAGTCGACCGCGTAGTAATGCCAGCCGTCGTCGGTCTCGGCATAGGGGAAGCTGTAGTGACCGAACCACTTGCCCTCGCTGCCGTAGCCGCCCCAGCCGTTGCCGCAGATCATCTCGCCGTCGGTGTGCTGACGGTAGTTCTCCATGATATCGCATTCAACGCCGGCATATTCGGGGTTCGGATGCGCGCCGATCGACGGCGACTGCAGCCAGAACGCCGCGTGCCAGCCCGAATGGCGCGGCAGACGGCAGCGTATTTCGTAAAATCCGTAGCGGTGCATGAACTTCGCCGGCAGCTTCTTGCCGAACGGCCAGAATCCGGTTCTGTCCTTGTCCGGCGGCAGGTCGAACGTGTTCGAGCCGGTCTGGAGATGCGCCGACTTAAAATTGTCGCCGTCGCGTACAAGGTTTATTTTAAGTATGCTGTCGCTCACCTCGACCCCCTCGGTCGTGAAGGTAGGCGACGGATAGCCCCAGTAGCAGAGTCGATAGTTCCACTTGTCACTGTCGAGGTGGTCGAGGTCGAATTCGTCGTTCCAGACGAGCCGCCAATTCTTTTCGCTCGGCAAAAAGCTTGCCGCGTGTCCCTCGACCGCGAAGGTTTTTTTCATGCCGACGTCGGTCAGCTGTGTTGGTTTGAACGCCATAAAAAATCCTTTCCGTCAATGCGCAAATTGCGATTGACAAATACTGATTTGTCTGATATACTGATTATATTATAATACCTATCAGGCAAAAAATCAATACTTATTTTGAAACAGTCAAATTTTGCGAAAATAATATCGGAATATTTCCGGCAGTGTTATTGTCCGACTCTAATATTTGTTTATATCGATTGAAAGGATGAAACCGCGATGAAAAACACACTTATGAGATACTATCATCCCGCCGTCGAGTGGACCGACGCTTTGATGCTCGGAAACGGTCGCATAGGCGCGATGGTATATGGTACTGCCGCTGAACGCCTGCAATTCAACGAGGAGTCGCTGTGGAGCGGCTGGCACGACGAGCTCGCCGACAATCCCGACTGCGCCGCGCACCTCGACGAGATCCGCCGCGAGCTTTTCGCCGGAAACATCGTCGAAGCCGAGCGGCTGACACAAAAATACCTCGTCTGCCGCGGAGAGGGCAGCCACAGCGGTCACGGCTACGAACATACCTACGGCAGCTTCGAGAGCGCGGGTGAAATGTATATCGACTTCGGTCATGCCGACATGACCGAATACAGCCGCGAGCTCGATATCCTGCGCGGCGAGGTGCGAATCGAATACAGCGCCCTCGGCAAGCGTTACAGCCGAGTCGCGTTCGTGTCGCATAAATACAATTGCTTCGTCATGCGCGTTGCGGCCGACGGCGAATTCGACGCTGAATTCAGTTATCAGCGCGAGAAATCCGACATAAAATACACAGACGGCGGGATACTCATGACCGGAGTATTCGACAAGGGTATCGGCTATGCCGGCGCGGTGCGGATTGTCACCGACGGCGATACGCGCGCGCAGGACGGCGCACTGTCTGTAAAATTGGCGAATTACATCAATATATATGTCAGTATCGCGACCGGATACAAATACGACCTTGCCGCGCTCGAGCAGGATTCGAGCCTGCCGACCGCGACCGCGCTCGCCGCGGTTGAGCGCGCGTCGAGTCTCGACTTCGATATTGTCCGCGCCGAGACCAACCGCCATTTTGAGACGCTGATGTCGCGCGCCGCAATCGACACCGGAGCGCCCGACTATGACGGCAAGCTCGGCATAGACGAGCGTCTCGCGCTGCTCAAATCGGGAGAACGCGACTCCTGCGGGCTCGACTCGCTCATCGAGCTGTTCTGGCAGCTCGGACGCTACCTGCTGATAGCTTCGTCCTATAACTGCCAGCTGCCGGCAAACCTGCAGGGCATATGGAGCGGCGACTACGACACAATCTGGTCGGCCGACTACCATATCAACATCAATCTGCAAATGAACTACTGGCTCGCCGAGACGACTAACCTTGCCGAGTGCTGCGACTCATTGATGGAATATATCAAATTCATCTCCGAGCACGGCAAGGACACCGCAAAGACTCAGTATAACTGCCACGGCTGGGTCGCGCACACTATCACCAACCCGTGGGGCTTCACCGCGCCGGGCGAGAGCTGCTCGTGGGGCAGCTTCATGTGCGGCGGCGCGTGGTGCTGCAAGCACATCTGGGAACGCTATCAGTTTTCGCTCGACCGCGGATTCCTCGAAAAATACTATCCGGTATTGAAAGGCGCGTGCGAGTTCTTCCTCGACTTCCTCTGCGAAGATCCAAACACCGGCTGCCTCGTCACCGCGCCGTCGAACTCGCCCGAAAATCACTACTTTGACCCGACTACCGGAAAAGCCGTCGCAATCTGCGCGGGTCCGACTATGGACAACTGCATTCTGCGCGAGCTGTTCACGAACACTTCCGGCGCGGCAGAGATTCTCGGTATCGACTCCGACTTCGCCGATAAGCTCAAAGCTGCCCGCGACCGCCTGCCGCCGATAAAGATAGGCGCGCGCGGACAGATTATGGAGTGGCAGGAGGACTTCGAGGAAGCCGAGCCGGGGCATCGTCACCTGTCGATGCTGTACGGTCTGCACCCGTCGAACCAGATCACAAAGACCAAGACGCCCGAGCTGTTCGAAGCGGCAAAGACCGCGATCAGACTTCGGCTTGAGCGCGGCGGCGGACACACCGGCTGGAGCCGCGCGTGGATTATCAACTTCTGGGCGCGTCTTGCCATGGGAGACGAGTGTCTTAAGCACATCGAGCTGCTGATTGAGCGCAGTACATATAATAACCTGTTCGACGCGCACCCGCCGTTCCAGATCGACGGCAACTTCGGATTCACCGCCGGTATCGCCGAAATGCTGCTGCAAAGCCATGACGGCGCAATCGAGCTTTTGCCCGCGCTGCCCGAGAAATGGCAGACCGGCAGCTTCAGGGGGCTGCGCGCGCGCGGCGATATCACGGTAAGCTGCGAGTGGGAGAGTCGCAAGGCGCGCCGCTGCGAGCTTGTATGCGGTCATGACTGCAAGGTCAGGCTGCGATATGGCGGCTGCGAGCGCGAGGTCGAGCTTGCCGCGGGCGCGACAAAGATAGTAGAATTCTGACAGATAGCAACCGGCGCATTTTTAAAATAAACTGCGCATCGCAAAGACGTGACCTGCGCATTTATGGCGAAATCAACGCCGCATGGAGAACCTTTAATGGCAATTATATTTTTAATTATTCTCGCATTGTTATTTTTAGTACTCGCAATTTGTCTCTTTCTCGGTCATGGCGCGTGGCTGATAGCCGGCTATAACACTATGTCGCCCGAGGAGCAACAGAAATATGACAAGAAGAAGGTCTGCCGCGCGACCGGAATAGTGTGCTTTGCCTGCTGCGCGCTGCTGTTGGTACTCGCGTATCTCGGATACCGCGTCGAATATTGCGGCATGGACGAATCGTTAATGCTGCCCTACGCGATAGGCTTTGTGGTCGTGCTGCTGATAACCGTAATCGCCGCCATGATATACATGAACACCAAGGCGAAGAAATAACCGACTACTTCAGGTATAACTCCAACGAATCATTTCCGCTCAAAATAAATCAATTGCGCACATTCAAAATTAGGCGATTGTAAAAGTCATTAAAAAGAAAGCTGTAATATACCAAAAGCAAGAAAAAAGCCCCCACAAGGAGGCAGAATCAAAAAAAACGCGAAAGTGCGCGCGGAAAAAAGAGGCGAGTAACCCGTCTCAAAAAAAGCGGTATAAAAACAGTCAAGCAAGCAATTTACGGATACTCTTGAAAAGATGATGTTTGTTCAGCTTATCTGCGAGAATAACGCCAATGAGCTGAACGATTCCGGAAA
>CAJFKR010000014.1 GCA_904386005.1 Candidatus Flemingiibacterium merdigallinarum | reverse complement strand
TATGATATAATTAATGTATGGAAGACGAACTGAAAGCCAATGCCTTGTGCATGGGGGCAAAGGGGCAGCATGAGCTGCGGAAAACGATCATACGAATGCTGAAAGACGGCAAGCGCGGGAAAGAAATCGCAAAAGAGCTGGGCGTGAGTGAAGGACACGTCTCGAACGTCAAGAAGCTGTATGAAACAGGTGGTGCGAAAGCGCTTAAGCCGGCAAAGCGGGGTCGTCCGGTGGGAAAGAATAGGATACTGACGCCGGAGCAGGAGCGCGAGATTCAGGGGATTATTGTTGATAAGACCCCCGAGCAGCTGCGGTTCAAGGAATGTATGTGGACAAGAAACAATATCAGCCAGCTGATCAGGGAAAAATATGGCATTGATATCAAGCTCTCCACACTGGGCTATTATCTGGCGCGGTGGGGCTTTACCGTGCAGCGTCCGGTAAAACGTGCCTATAAGCAGGACGAGAAGAAAATAGACGCATGGCTCAACAGCGAATTTCCCGGGATTACCGAGCGCGCCGAAAAAGAAGACGCGGAAATCTTTTTTGGAGATGAAACCAACATCCAGAATACGGCGAACTATGCCCGCGGCTATGCGCCGAAGGGCAAAACGCCGGTGATTCAAACGGAAGCACAGAAGCTCAAGATAGAAATGCTATCCGCCGTTTCCAAGCGGGGAAAGCTGCACTTTCTGATGTATAAGGACAGCATGAACTCAGAAAAGCTGATTGATTTCATGACCCGTCTGGTGAAAGACAGCAAAAAGAAAGTATTTCTCATTCTGGACAACCTGCGGGTGCACCACTCCAAGCTTGTTACCGCTTGGGTAGAGGAGCATAAAGCGCAGATCGAGCTCTTTTTTCTTCCGCCCTATGCGCCGGAGTATAATCCGGATGAACTGCTCAATAGCGAGGATGAACTGCTCAATAGCGATATCAAACGAAACGCCGGAGCACGGCAGTCGCCACGGAGCCAGGCAGAACTGGAAGCCAACGTCCGGAGCCGGTTGGAATATCTTTCTGCCACGCCGGCTCTCGTCGCAAGCTTCTTCCGTGCCCCGCTTACCGCCTATGCCGCCTGAATTCAAGATTTAATTGGGGGAGCGATAAGCGCCTAATCCTTCGGCTTTCCCTTAAAGCATATCGCCGCGAGCCAGGCGAAAACTATCGCCGCGGCGATGCCTGCCGACGTCGCGGTCAGTCCTCCGGTCAGGATTCCGACCGCGCCGCGCTCCTCTATCGCCTTTTCGACGCCTTTCGCGAGCGAGTAGCCGAAGCCGGTCAACGGCACGGTCGCGCCGCATCCGGCGAGGTCGACGAGCGGCTCGTACAAGCCGATTCCGGTGAGTAGCACGCCCGCCATAACATAAATCACGAGTATCCGCGCCGGCGTCAGCTTGGTCTTGTCTATGAGCACCTGCGCGACTACGCAGAGCAGTCCGCCCACGACAAACGCCCAGATATAGTCGATCATTTTGTCACCTCGCTTGCCGATATGCGCACAAGATGCGCGATACCCGGTATAGTAAGTCCCTGCTGGAGACTCGCCTGATTCATCATCGCTCCGGTCGCAACAAACAGCAGGTCGCGCAGTCGTCCCTTGCGCAGCTCGTCGAGGATATATCCCTGTAATACGCAGGCTGAACAGCCGCAGCCCGAGCCGCCCGCGTGAACGTCCTGCCGCTCGCGGTCGTATATCATAAGCCCGCAGTCGCGGTGAACCTTGCCGATGTCGATGCCGCGCGCACGGAGAAAGTCGACCAGTATTCCGCTGCCTTCATATCCGAGGTCGCCGGTGAAGATAGCCGAGAATTCGTCGGGTGCGAGCCTACTCTCATCAAAGTAGCGCGACAGTGTGTCGACCGCGGCCGGAGCCATTGCGGCTCCCATATTCGCCGCGTCGTTTATCCCCTTGTCGGTAACTCGTCCGGGCAATACCTCGATTATGCGAGGAATATATACGTGGTCAGCCTTGCTGCCGGTCGCTTCGCCTGACTGATTGCAGCCTGTGCCGCCGTCAGATGTGCGGTCTGACTGAACACAGCTCGTCTTGCTGTCAGCCGCTTCGCCTGACTGAACACAGCTCATCTTGCTGTCAGCCGCTTCACCTGACTTTACACAATTCGGCTTGCTGCCGACCACAAACGCCGCCGAGCCGGTGACCGTCCACTGCGCGGTCGGTGCGCGCTGACCGCCATATTCGATAGGCGAGCGGAACTGCCGTTCAGCCGTGCAGTTGTGCGACGACGTCACTGCCGCCGTCCGCTCGAATTTGCCGCTGTCTACTAACAGCGACGCGAGTATCAGTGCCTCAGCTATTGTCGAGCACGCGCCAAACACGCCAAAGAAAGGCGCGTCGAAATTCGCGAGCCCATATCCGCTCGATGTGCATTGATTGATGAGATCTCCGGCAAAGATCGCGTCGATGTCGTGTATCTTCATTCCGCTGCTGTCGAGCGCGCGGTTCAGCGCGAGCCGCTGCATCTCGCTCTCCGACTGCTCCCAGGTCGGCATACCGAAAGTGTCGGTCTCGTCGAACGCGGCAAAATGCCGACCGAGCGGACCATCGTGCTCCTTTTTGCCGACGACCGCGCCGCTCGCTATGATATATGGCTGATTATCAAGCCTGATTATTCCCTTCTGCATATAATCCACCTGTCAGCGCGTCTCAATAAAATAGAGCACAATGCCGTATATCACCGACGCGAGCGTACCATACAGTATCACCGGTCCGGCGACGGTGAAGATCTTCGCGCCGACTCCGAGTATGAAGCCCTCAGCCTTGGTGTCGAGCGCGGGCGACGTCACCGCGTTCGAGAAGCCGGTGATCGGAACGAGCGTGCCCGCTCCGGCAAACTTCGCGATGTTGTCGAATACATTCAGTCCGGTCAAGAGCGACGCTATGAAGATGAGCGTCACCGGAACGAGCGCCTTTACATTATCCTCGCTGATATCAAGCGCGGTATATAAATCATAAAATCCCTGCCCGATACAGCAGATCAGTCCGCCGACGAGAAACGCCTTCGCGCAGTCGGCGGGCAGATTCGATTTTGCCGCACGCCGCTCGGCGTATTTTTTGTAATCCGAATCATTCATTTCCATATATTCTACCCCCAGATTTGCTGAATACTGTTTACAGTATCTGCGATTCGCGGCAGAATATACATGACCCGGAAAAAAAGCGATTATTCAGCGAGCAGCTCCCGAAGCTCGTCTATATCACTCACAATAAAGTCCGCGCCGGCAGCCTCAAGCTCATCCCGGTCGCCGTAGCCCCACAGTATTCCGGCGCAGGGCAGCTTGTTCTCATGCGCGCCCGCGACATCGTGTAGCCGGTCGCCGACCACCGACCATGATCGCGCGGCTTGTATCAATCGGGTGATTTTCAAGCGCCCACGCGATAACCTCGCCTTTTTTCGTGCGGCGACCGTCCAGCTCGCAGCCGAAGCAAAAGTCGAAATATTTCGCGAGGTCGAAGCGCTCGAGTATCATTTTTGCAAATACGACCGGCTTTGACGTCGCGACAATCAGCTCGTGTCCGGATTCCTTCAGCTTGTCAAGCAGCTCGGGGATACCGTCGTATACACGATTGTCAAATATGCCGTCGCGAGTGTAGTATTCGCGATAATACTTAACCGCAAGTTCCGCCGCCTCGCGGTCGAAGCCGAAAAATTCCATGTATGAATCAATAAGCGGCGGGCCGATGAAGCGTTTCAACGGTTCAAGCTCGGAGTCAATGCCGAATTTTTTAAGCGAATAACGCACTGACTTTGTGATGCCGGAAAACGGGTCGGTCAATGTTCCGTCGAGGTCGAAAAGTATGTGCTTAAATTTCATAATCGGTCTCTTTCTGTTATATTATTAATAAATTGAACAAGTGAGGTTGACATATAGATTTTATCATGATATAATATCACTGTAATACCGACTCGCACAATCTATACATATTATATTGTAAAGGAATCCTGCCAAAATGTCAAGTGTAATTATTGAACCCGAGAAAAAACTGGCAGTCTATGGCGAATACGACGTGCTGGTCTGCGGCGGCGGAGTCGCCGGAATAGCCGCGGCGCTGGCTGCCGCGCGTCAGGGCGCGAAGGTGCTGCTGCTCGAGCGCGAGTATATGCTCGGCGGGCTTGCGACGCTCGGACTCGTGACGATATACCTGCCGCTCTGCGACGGAGAGGGACATCAGATTTCGTTTGGCATAACCGACGAGCTGCTGCGCCTGTCGATCGCGCGCGGAATTATCGACGGGCACTATCCGAAGCCCTGGCTCGAGGGCGGCACAATTGAGGAACGCGCCGCGACGAGATTCGAGGTGCAGTACAATCCGCACATCTTCGCCTGCGACGCTGAAAAACTGCTCATTGACTCGGGAGTCGAGATTCTCTATGGTACGCTCTGCGCTTCGGTAATCTGCGACGAAATCGACAATGAGACAAAACGCATATCTTCAGTGATAATCGAAAATAAGTCGGGACGCAGCGCGGTTATCGCAAAAAATATCGTCGACGCTACCGGCGACGCGGACATCTGCAAGCTCGCTGGAATCCCGACCGCGCTTCATAAAAAGGGCAATGTCCTCGCGGCTTGGTACTACCGCTATTCTCGCGACAACGGCGTCAGCCTGAAAATGCTCGGTTTCGCGGACGTACCCTCCGACCAGAAAAAATCCGAGGCTCAACAGTTGATAAAGCGGCGTTTTGGCGGAGTCGACGCGCGGGAAATAAGCGACATGGTCGTGCTGGCGCATCAAGCCGCGCTAAGCGACGCCCTAAAGCAGCGTGAAATCGACAATTCGACCGTCCCGGTCGTCTACCCGACGATTCCGCAGCTGCGCATGACCCGCCGGATTGTCGGAATCTCCACTCCCGACGACTCGCCGACGCACGAATATGTACCGACCAGCGTCGGGCTGTTCTCCGACTGGCGCAAACACGGTCCGGTCTACGAGCTGCCGTACGAATGTCTCGTCAGCGCGAGCTGCGCAAACCTGATCACCGCCGGACGTTGCATCTCGGTCACCGACAATATGTGGGACATCACGCGCGTCATACCCGTCTGCGCCGTATCGGGCGAGGCTGCCGGCAGAGCCGCCGCGATGTTCTCGGAAGACCTGCGCGCGCCTGATATCGCTAAATTGCAGTCGGCGCTGTCGGACGGCGGCGTCAAGCTGCACTGCTCCGACGTGATGTAATGTTGCGGCTTTTCAGATGTAGCCGTTGCCATAGTAAGCCAACGAAAGGAAAAAATAACAATGCTATACACATCACAGCACGGCTTTCTGCCCGGAAATAAAGCTAACGTCAACCGCGAAGCCCTGCAGAAGCTGCTCGATATCGGCGGTACGATAATAGTAGACAAGCCCGGCATATACGACATCGACGCGCCGCTGAAAATCGGCTCGTATACCACGCTCGTTTTCGAGAACGGCGCGGTAATACGCAAGGTCGCGTCCGAATCGGGCGGCTTTGTTCACGCGCTCATCAATAAAGGCGCGTTCGAAAAACGCTGGGACGAGCATATTGTCGTCCGTGGAATGAAGGTGCTTGTCAACAACGTCACAGGTACCTGCCTGATAGGAGGACTGCGCGGCGAGCTGGCATTCCACTATGTCCGCGACCTGCGGCTCGACGATATCCGCATCCCCGATCTGCACCCGGCGAATTTCGGAATACATATCTGCACATTTGAGGACATCAACATCACAAACTGTATTATCTCCGGCAAGAAGGACGGCATACATTTGGGTCGCGGCCGCCGCTTCTACATCGGCAACTGTGTGTTCGACACATTCGATGACGCGGTCGCATTAAACGCGCACGACTACGACTCGTCCAATCCCGAGCTCGGCGACATTGAGGACGGCGTGATCGAAAAATGCTACGACTGCGACAACGACAAGGACGGACGTGTAGGATTTTTCTGCCGCATACTCGCCGGCGCGTGGGTCGACTGGTACGAGGGAATGGAGGTACAGAAATCCGATTCGGTCGTGTCATGCGGTCGGCTCTACCGCGTATTCGCGAAGCCGGACGGCACGAGGTATATCTCAAAGACCCGCCCGACTCACACGAGCGGTCACATGATACTCGACGGAATCGACTGGCTGATGGTTCAGAGCGACCCGGTCTATCAGGCGGGCGTACGCAACGTCACCTTCCGCGACATCTACCTGTACAAGCCTCGCACCGGCTTCTCGGTGCATTTCGATATGGACGTCTGGTCGCGCTCGTTCTACCCCGGCGCGACAAACCCCATGCAGGAGCAGCTTGTGTTCGACAATATACGCGTACTGCACGACGGCGGCAACAGCTTCATGATAATCAACACGCCGGTCGACTCGCTGTCGATTGTCAACTCGTCTTTAAGAAATAACGACATCATTTTTGGCAATGCCGCGAAGCTCGACGACATGGGCAAGACCCGCCTGTCGATACAGAACAGCTTCTCAAGCGCAGGCGAAATAACCTCGCTGATCAGGAACAACGTGCCGAACAAGCAGATTGAACTGATAGTCGACGGCAAGGCTGAAAAAAGCTTTCGGTGAATGGATATACAACGGTCACAATAATTTCGACGACGAAAACACTGTCATTTTGCGCGTCAAATTGACCGACGGCATACTATTTTCACACGGCACACGATATGACATTGATTTTTGCGCAAAATGATTTCGA
Organism: Candidatus Flemingiibacterium merdigallinarum; assembly: GCA_904386005.1. GTDB lineage: Bacteria > Bacillota > Clostridia > Oscillospirales > CAG-272 > Flemingiibacterium > Flemingiibacterium merdigallinarum. Next base: position 35,240 of record CAJFKR010000014.1, on the reverse strand, counting down.
CTATGTTCTGAATCATTTTGTAAATTCGCATAAATTTTCGAGCAAATATATTGACATTGCAGATATATTATGGCATACTGTTGTCACAGCGACCAACCCCTACGCGAATAATATCATGAGGTAATTCAGATGAAAAAAACGCGCATCCTTTTAGCCGCCGCTCTGCCGTTGACTGCGGTAATAGTATATCTCACGGTTAACACATCAAACACTGAATCATCATTTGAAGCCGAAACAGACCGTGCATGGCTCGAAACGACTAAAATGACCCATTCCGAGCCTATTCCAGATGAGAATGTGAATGAAGTGTATGAAGTCAATGATATGGACAACGCGGAATTTGAAGTCCTGATTGCCACTCACAGATCCTCGGAATCTTTCGAAGAGTTAGACCAATTTTATCGTCAATTAAGTGTCCTGACTCTCGAGGATCTCAAGAATGTCAGAGAAAAACCGATTGATATCGACGATGAGTCTGAGACTATACTCATTGAACTCGCCGACGCAAAGGAAAAAGCCGCCGACGGCGACTTTTCGGCGCTCGATGAATTCGAGAAAAAATACGGTGTCAAATTCGTGTTCGACAGGGAATAATGAAAATCCGGCTGTGCGGAGACCGCACAGCCGTTTCTTTATCCGAATGTGTCGTCGACCGGAATCCCGGGTATCAGCTTCGGCTTGTCTCCCACGGGTTGAGACTTTCCCGTGTATTCGGACTTCGCCACGGATTCAGACTTCGCCGCGGATTCAGACTGCACCGCGTGTTGAGAGGGCTGCCAGTCCGAATATCTGCCGCTGCCGCTAAAGTCAAATTTCACCTCGCCGCCGACCAGCTTGAGCGCGGCTGAAAAGGGCTTGCCGTTCTTCGACGTGAAACCGTCGAGCTGTCCGGTCGTACCGCCATTCAGTATCGCCTGTGCCTCGGCAAGCGATATCGGACGCCCGAGTATCTGCCGGTTGATTTTGAACTTGCAGCCGTCGCGATAACGGCTGCAGCCGTAACCATAGCGGCTTCGCACGACCTTGCCGCCGCAGAGCGGACAGACACCGACATCGTCCCCCGCCCAGCCGTCGGGATTGTCCTGACTGAACACCGCCGATATCTCCCGCTCGGCGAGCTTCGCCGCGTCCATCGGCGTAATCTCGCCGCGATAGACCCGCTTGAGCGCGCGTCCGAGCGACGCGGTCTTGTATTTGTCCATGCCGATGTTCATCCGCGCGAGCGATTCGATAAGATATTCGCCATGCGGCAGAATCGTGTATACATCCTTGTTCAGCTTGATATAGCCGCTCTTGCGCGCGTTGTCGATTATCGACGTGCGCGTAGCCTCGGTGCCCAGCTCAAGCCCCTCGAATATCGCGCGGTACTCGTCGCGGTCGTCCTCACCCTCGTCAGCCATGTCGCCGACAATATTGTCGTCAGACGCGACCGAGTTGTCACGCTTCGTCTTGGACTTCGCGGCAAGCTCGTCACGGAACGGATTTTTCAGATAGTTGTTCAAAGTCTCGATTGTGTAGTGCTTTGGCGGAGTCGTCTCCTTTTCGACCGGACTAAAATTAATGTTTACCTCGTCGCCCTCCGAGAGCGCGGGCAGCAGCTTGTCCTTACCGGTGTAGTCGTCGTATTTCGTCCAGCCCGGCTCGAGTATGTGCATCCCTTTCAGCGTGAAATCCTCGCCGTTTTCGGGCGGATTGCCGACACGAATCACAAGCTCGGTCTTTTCGGCTATGCAGTCCTTATTGCAGAATACCGCGCAGAACCGCCGGATTATCGCCGTGTAAACCTTCGCTTCGTCGGGCGTGAGCTTGTCTTTCGACGGAATCTTCGAGGTCGGAGTCAGAGCCGAGTGCGATTCGACCTTCGTGTCGTCGAAAATCTGCTTTCCGTCCTTGAATCTGACCGGATACCCGACCGCGCCGATCGCGTCGATGACCTTGTGTATTCTATCCTTTTCCGCGGTCGCGAGATACTCCGAGTTCGTGCGCGGATAGGTCACGAATCCCTTTTCATACAGCGACTGTACGATATCCAGACTGTCGGTCATCGACATCTTGTATTTCTTGCCGAGATAATTTTGCAGCTTGGTCAGCGACCAGAGCTTGCCCGGACTGATTTTGTCCTTTTTGCGCTTGACGCTGACGACCCGCGCGCCGAGCCGGTTGTATTCGTCGCACTTCGCCTTTGCCGCGGCAAAGGCGGCGTCAAGGCTGTCAGCCGCAAATTTCAGCTTCGACGTCAGCTCGACCGTCTCGCCGTTCGTCTTTTCATTTGAAAACGGCACATAGTATTTTTCCGGCTTGAAATTGCGTATCGCGAGGTCGCGGTCGTATATCGCCTTGACTATCGGCACTATCACCCGTCCGACCCGCAGCAGCATTCCCGAGCGCAACGTCGCGTAGCGCGTCAGGTTCACGCCGTACAGCCAGTCGACAAAAGTCCGCGCGAACCCCTCGTCGGCGAGCCGGTCGAACTCGGACTCACTGCGCAGCTCGCCTAACGCAGCGCGTATCGTTTCGGGCGTCTGGTCGGGCAGCCAGAGCCGGCAGAATTTTTTGTTTTTAATAGCAGCCGAGACATCCGTATTTTGGCGACTTTTCCCCGCGAGCAGCTCGCCGCCGGTAATATCGACGCCCGCCGCGAATGAATTGATTATGCAAAGCCGGACGATGATCTCGCCCTCGCGATCCGAGTCTCCGGCGTTGAATATCGTTTCGACGTCCTCGCGCAGGCAGAGCGCGCGTATCGTCTCAAACTGCTTTTTCACCGAATCCTCATTCGGGTAACCAACGGAAGAAGCGTCCCGCGACTCATTCTTTGTCGCCGCTTTTTTGCCCGAGGTGCGCTTTTCGGACTTTGCTTGCTTGTATTTCGTATCCTTCGAATCGCTTCGCAGCTCAAAGTGAAAGCGCTCGGGGAAACAGGGGATATTTTCAAGCGACCAGCCCTCGCTCGATTTGCAAGGATTGTAGTATTCGATGTCCGAAAGCGAGAATAAATGCCCGTAAGCCCAGGTGACAATATATTGTCCGACTGTAATGTATCCGTCTCCCCTGACCTGACGCCCGTCTATCGCCGACGCTATCGTGCGCGCGAGCGACGGTTTTTCGGCTATGATCAACGTCATGTCAGATAAGCCCCGCGGCTTTGAGTATGAATATTCCGAGGAACATAGTAAACAGGCTCATCAGCGTCGATATCAGCAATATCTGCGATGCGAGCTCATAGTCGGATTTCATCTGCTTTGCCATTATGTAGCTCGAAACCGCAGCCGGTCCGCCGAAGATGATGAACACGACGCCGAGTCCGACACCGCGGTACCCGAGCAGTATCGCCGCGGCTACGGTGAGCCCGGGCACGACAATCGTCTTGAGCGCTGACGACGTGATAGCAAGCCCGACACGACCGCGCAGCGACTCAAACGTAAAGTTTGCGCCGAGACTGAGCAGTGCGAGCGGCATAGACATATCCGCAAGATAGTTGAGCGACTTGTCGACCAGCGTCGGCAGCGTAATTCCGGTAAGTCTCCAGAGCAGCGCGAGCACAATTGATATAATCAGCGGATTTGTCACTATCGTTTTGACGATCCGTTTTATCAATTCGGAATGCGTGAGCTTAACGTCAGCCGGCGCGTATAGGCTCAGTATTATCACCGCGAACACATTGAACAGGGTAACAATGAACGGCAGAATCATCGCAATCGTCGTGCTGCCCGCGTCGCCGAACATACTCTCGGCAAGCGTCATGCCGAGTATCGCGGCGTTTGAGCGATACATTCCCTGAATAAACGCGCCGCGCTTAGCGTTGTCCTTTATAAAAACCGGGACGATGAAGCAAGGTAGGAGAAACGAAATTATGACCGCGGCGACACAGAATATGATAAGTCCGAAGTCGATATTTTCATCGGTGCTCGCGGTCGCGATGTCAATAAACAACAGGCTGGGCAGACAGATTTTGAACACCAGTCGGTCGCAGACCGCGAGGAAATCGTCGCTCAAAAATTTCGTGCGCTTGAGCAGCGCGCCGAGTACTACAATGATGAATATCGGCGCGATTATGTTTAGGCTGTAAATAAAACTGTCCAGCATACAATGTCCTCCCTACCAAATAGTATCAGCTGCTTCAAATAAAAACAAGTTTATTTAAGAAAATCTGGTAAAAACTCCGGTGAAATCGTGCTTGTCACGAATCCCTTGGCGATGTCGAGCGAAAAGCGCTTGTCGGTTCCCCAGCTCGAAGTGCCGTGCGACGCGGCGAGCTCCTCGGTGTAATCCTCGAGCATATATACCTGCAAATTCAGCCGGTCGGCGTCGTAGTGGGTCACGACCGGATTGTATAGCGGATTCTCGATTGAGCAGACGCTGTCTTTCTTAACTATGTCGAACGTGACAATTCCGCCGACCATGTTGAAGTTGTCAAGCATCGTCGAAATCAGATTGCCGAGCGAATATATCACGAGCGTGCGGCCGCCGTCCGCGTTGTCTATCCACTCCATCGGCTGAACTGTGTGCGAGTGCATACCGATTATCGCGTCGGCGCCGGCAGCCGAAATCGCGGACGCGAGCTGCTTCTGTTCGGCTGACGCGGTAAATTTGTTCTCGTCGCCCCAGTGCATGACAACGAATACCATATCGGCGAGCGTCTCCGCCTTGTCGACCATGCGCACGATCTCGGCTTCGTCAATCAGCGGAATGTATAGCTCGCTCGACGCGGACAGGGTCATTCCGTTGAGCCCGTAGGTGTAGGAAATAAACGCGATCTTCACGTCGTCCTGCTCGATAACGCGGATATTTTCATAATCGTCCTTGTTGTAATGCCCGCCGAGCAGAGTCACCGGCTGGCTGTTCCAAAAGTCGATGCTGCCGATAAGTCCGGCTTCCTTCTTGTCGAGCATATGATTCGTCGCGATGTTGACGATGTTGAAGCCGATGTCGACGAGCGCCTCTCCAGCCTCCTGAGGACCGTTGAAATTCGGATAGCCCGAATATCCGAGCTCCGCTCCACCGAGCGGGGTCTCTTGATTTACAAACTTCAGATCGGCTGTATTCACAAAATCCTTGATATTGACATACATATCATAGAAATTGTAGTCCTCGCCGTCTCCCGCGCGATTCTTCGCGTCGATGAACACATTTTCGTGTATGATGTTGTCACCTGCCGCGAGAAATTTGATTCGAACCTCGTCCGACGGCTGTGTATTCGGTTCGGTATCGCCTGTATCCGCGGTAGAGGATTCGTTCGTATTCGTTTCGGTTGTACTCGATTCGGTGCCGCCGGTGTCAGTCGGCGAGCTATCCGAAAGGTCGTCCTCGGTAATACCGGGCGCAAAGACGCGCGTCGCGTTCGGGTCGGGCGCGTCGATATCGTATGTATTGCTGTGTTGCGGACCGCCGCAGCCGACAAGTAGTATTGAGGACAGCAGCAGCGAGAGGAATTTTGATAATTTCATACAAATAGTATCCTTAATATAATATATGCCTTATATATTAATTGCAGAGCCTGAATCTGACAAATAATATATCAGACCTTACATCGATAGCTTCACTCGTCCGACGTCGCCGAACCGGCTTTGCCGTGCGCGCAGGGATTTTCAAAAAATCCGGTGAGGTCGACAAAATATGCTGTGCCGCCGTTGCCGTCGTCCCGCTTGTCAAAGCCCAGTCTATAAATGAAGTCGGCGGTCATGCCGTCAGTGACGTCGTCGTACCACGCCTTGCGTGTTCCCGACAGGTCGATGAAGTTCATCGCCTGACGTCCCATTATAAACAGCGCGTCGAGGTCGTCCTCCCCCCTCGCTTGGCGCAGCGAGACTATGTGCGCGCCGTCAGTCAGGTAGATGAACTGGCAGATCCCGACGAACTTCTCGTCGACAAACGCTCCGTAGGCAAGGCAGTCTACATCGTATTCGCAGCCGCAGAGCGCGCAGTACTCCTCCTGATCCTTTTTATCCTGTATCGGCTTGATTATAAGCATAAAATCGCGTCCTCTTTTTTAACAGTTTTTCAAATACTCGACCTGACTTCGCGTGAGATATCGGAAATCGCCCGATTTCAGATTGCCAAGCGCGATATTGCCTATCGCGACCCGGGTCAGGCGGATAATATCAACTCCGACACTCTCGCACATCTTTCGTATCTGACGATTGCGCCCCTCGTATAGCTCCATTTGCAGAATCGTCGTATCGTTACGCGGACTTTTTTTCATTTCGGCGATTGTGACCTTGACCGGTCGTATTTTATATCCGTCAATAGTCATCGGAGACGACAGCTTTTTGATTGTCTCCGCGTCGATTTTGCCGCGCACTTCTACATTGTATATCTTCGGTATCGAGTGCCGCGGATGGGTCAGCTTGTTCGCAAGCTCGCCGTCGTTTGTCATAAGGAGCAGCCCGTCCGAATCCATGTCGAGCCTGCCGACCGGATATATCCGCTCGCCCACCGATTCACAGAGCTCGGCGACCGTCGGTCTGCCGCGCTCGTCCGACATTGTCGTGACGTAACCGCGCGGCTTGTTCAGCATTATGTAGACGTATCGTTTGAAGTCCGACTTCACGATACGTCCGAGATATTCTACAGTGTCGCGCTCGGGATCGATTTTCTGCCCGATTTCGGCGCAAAGCCCGTTGATCTTGACGCCGCCGCGAAGTATCTCGCGCTCGGCGGCGCGCCGGCTGACGACGCCGGCGTCGGATAAGAATTTTTGTATGCGGATTTCTGCCATTTGATTCCTTTCAAGTCAATAATACGAAGCCAAGTCACTATACACAAAGAGACCGCACCGCAAATCGCCGCCGGAACACCGGGCATTCACCCGAATATCCGTTCGAGCAGTCCCTTTTTATAGACTACCCTCTCCACGGTCTCATCCGCGAAAATCGGCACCTCTCCGATATCGACGCCGTCCTGCACAAACACAATCCGACCGACGACGTCGCCTTCCTCGACCGGAGCCCACATATAGCGCGGAAGCTCAATTCTGCGGGTAATATCCGGGGTATTCTTCCTTACCACCGCGCTTAGAGCGTCGTGGTTTGATAGTAAAACCTCGCCCTTTTCGCTTCCGATGCAGGGCACAATAAAAACCGATTCGCCCTCGCGTATCAGCTCGCGCCGCTCGAAGCACTCGAAGCCGGCGTCAAGCATCGCGGTGTGGTCGCGCCAATCGTCCGGCGCATTCAGCGTCACCGCGACGAGCCGCACCCCATCCCGCTCGGCAGCCGATACGAGACAGCGTCCGCTGCGCTTTGTGTAGCCGGTCTTGACGCCGATCGCGCCGTCGTAGAGCTTGAGCATTTTGTTGTGATTTAATAAATAGCGAGTCTCGCCGTCGATCTCGACCGTCTTTTTGTAGGTCGAAACTATTTCGGCGAACTTCTCGTTTTTCAGCGCGTATACCGCGAGGCGCGCAAGGTCGCGCGCGGTAGTGTAGTGATCCTCGTTGTCAAGACCGTGCGGATTTGTGAAATGCGTGTCACAAAGTCCGATCTCGGCGGCTTTCTCGTTCATCAGCTCGGCGAAAGCTTCAATTGAGCCGGCCACCTCAATCGCGATCGCCGCCGCGGCGTCGTTCGCGCTTTCGAGCATAAGCGCCCAGACGAGGTCATTTAAAGACAGCGAATCTCCCTTTTCAAGATACACCGACGAGCCCTCGACCCCGACCGCCTCCGCGGGAACAGACACCTTTTTGTCAAGGTCGCCGGCTTCAAGCGCGGTTATCGCGGTCATTATCTTTGTAGTGCTTGCCATCGGACGGCGGGTGTCCGCGTCCTTTTCAAACACGACGTCGCCGGTCGTGGCTTCGAGCACGATCGCCGACTCGGCGCTGACCGAAAGCCCATCCGCCGAAGTGACGTGCGCTTCTCCGGTCACATCAACGACGTCGGTCGCATAAATAGGCGCGACGACGTCGGAAATACACAGCGGCAGTATCAGCAATACCGCCGCGATTTTGTTTAGCACTAAAATTCCTCCTGTCAAAGCGAAGCCAAAAGGCACGCGCTTTTTATAAACTCATATAGAGTTTTTTCAACAGGATGAAATCTTATTCCGGGTAATATATTGCTCCTCTGCCTCTGATTACTTCGCTTCCTCGTCAGAAGCAGGCTCGATCTTTTCGTCGGTACTTTCCTTTTTCGATTCCTTTCGGAAAATCGCGGCAATTTTGGAAATAAGGTCGGGCGATTTTTCGATTATGTTGCTGATAGATTCAATCTTGTCCGCCTCGGGAGTCGAAACGCCCACGTTTAAGAGCTCGACCTCACCCGTCGGTCCTACGACAAGGAATCCGACCGGCTGGACCGATACGCCCGTACCGCCGCCTCCGCCGAAATTGGTCTGGAGCGACCCGGGCTTTGCCGCCGCGTCCGCCACCTTCTTCATGTTTTTACCGAGATAATCGAGTCCGCCCGAAGCGAAGCCGACCGTGACCTTTGAAACGGGGATTATCGTCGTGCCGTTCGGCGTCGTTATTGGATTGCCGATGATAGTATTCGCGTCCACGACCTGCTTTATCTGTTCAAGCGAAGCCGAGATGATTTCGGTGAGTTTATTTTCAGCCATTTTTAATGTCTCCTTATAAATAGCGTTTATTTTATATATACTCCTGACGGTCAGGCGTTGTCGTCCGCCGGATCGCGCAGGTAGGCAATCAATGTGTGTATCGCGGTCATTATGAGTTGTCTCAGCGTCAATGACAGCGTGATATCCGCGTCGATACGCGATTTTTCAGCAGTGAAGTCGGGAATGACGTCAAAGACACCGCCGCCCGAGCTTATCGTGCCGGCTTCGCAGAGCAGACCGTAGATCGTCTGCGCAGCTCCCAGCGCCGCGCCATATACAATCGCGGTCATAGCGGGGTCGCTCGTGCCTATGACGATTACGAGCCGCCGCAGCCGTATCCGCAACCGACCACCGAAATATCCGCCAAAAGCCGAGATGGTTCGGGTCAGGCGGTCGATGAGGTCGGAGAGAGATTCCTCACTTTCGTCTTCGGTCGGCGCGGCTTTTGCGGGAGCTTTTTTCTTTCCTTCGGGCTTTGAGCCCGAACGCTTCTTTTTGGATGAGAGCCTGCCGCGTCTGAATCGCGCGATGTCGTAATCCCGCAGGCGCAGGATTTTTTCGCGTTTAAGATAGATGCGAAATTTGAATAGACCGACGCAGGCATAAAGCGCAAAGCTGTCTCCAACGACAACCCGCAGTGACAGACGAAGACACAATAATAGCAGGATCAGCGCAGCAGCTATCAGAAATCCCAAAATCATCGCCTCCGTTTATTTTGACCTCGACGTGTAAAATTATGATATCCGCGAAAAATTTTATTCATTGAGTATCGCCGATATCGTCCATCGCAGAGGTGGGCGCGGCATCCGGAGTATCTTTGCCGGCTTCGTCCGCGATAGCCTCGGTCGTGTCCGGTACGCCGAACACCTCGATCGGCGGCAAATCAACAATCGACGACAGCCCAAACAGGCGCAGGAAATTCTCATTCGTGCGGTAGAGCGCAGGTCGTCCGGGAGCGTCAAGCCGACCGCAGACTTCAATCAGCTGTTTATCTGTCAGATTATTGACCGCGTATGTCGAATCTATTCCGCGGATTTGCTCGATATAGGATTTTGTCACCGGCTGATGATAAGCGATGATCGCGAGCACCTCGAGTGAAGCGCGCGACAGATTGCCGCCCCGCTTGACCGAAAGCAACGCGCGTATCCGGTTGATGTGCTCCTCTTTTGTGCAGAGCTGGCAGGAATCGCCAAAATCTATAAGCTGAATTCCCCGTCCCGATTTGGCGCAGCTGTCACAAAGTCTCGCCGCGGCGGCTCTGACACTTTCGACGTCGGTTTCCATCACCTCGGCGAGCCGCTCGTAGCTGACCGGATATCCGGCGGCGAACAGGAGCGCTTCAAGCGCGCCGCAAAGTTGTATCTCGTCCTGCTCCATGTCATCCTCTCCCGCCCGATTCTCCGACGGTCGTAAACGCGCCGTCGGAAGCAATATTATTGATTGTTAATATGATTAATTTATAATGATGTACTACAATTGATGCGAACAATACAAGCTATAGCACGATTTACAAATTGTACTGCAATTTATAAATCATTCCGCGATTCACCGAAACTATATTATACCTCGCCCCGCGCCTGTTTTTCGCGGTTCAGTATTACCATGTAATCGTGCGGCAGATCGTTCAAATCATATTCGCCGACCGGACGCAGCGTCACCCGATTTTTCTTTATCAGCTCGAGCATCGCGAGAAAGGTCGCGATAAGCTCGCTTTTAGAATGTGCGGTCAGCAGAATCGATGTATACAGCGTGTCGCCCTGCCGGATAAGACAGCGCAGAATACCGAATATCCTGCCCGCGACCGGCACTATCGGCGCGCGCAGTATCTTCTCAAACGGCCGCTCGGAATAAAGCCTTGCCGCGTTTTCGCTTTGCTCCTTGTCAAGCGATTTCAGAAGCGAAAGCATCGCGCGCCGGAGCTGCTCGGCGTCCTGTCCGATAAGCTCATCGGTATCCGGCTTCACCTCGTCGGTGTCCTTTGTGAACCGGCCGGCGTACGCGTCGAAACGCTCGGCGAGATATCCCGCCGCGGCTTTGATCCGCTGATATTCGATCAGCGCGGCGGCAAGGTCATGCCGCGGGTCGTCCGCGTCCTGCTGACGCGGCAGCAGCATCCGGCTCTTTATCAGCATAAGCTCGCTCGCCATCACGATGAACTCGCCGGCGACATCCATGTCCATGTGCCGCATCAGCTCGATGTGCTCCATGTATTGCTCGAATATCAGCGCAATCGGGATATCGGTGATCTTCACCTTGTTTTTTTCAACCAAGTGCAAAAGCAAATCGAGCGGTCCCTCGAAGCTCTCAAGTCGATATCTGAGATTTTCCATTTCCCGCGTCTCTCACCCGAAAAACGGTAGGCACTCGATAAGCCAGATCATGCCGTTCGACACAGCGTTCGACAGCCACATCAGCGGGCGGTCAAGCACGCCAAACAACAGCAGCGCCATTATTCCGAGTGAGATGTAGCGCTCATACTTCATCACACCGAAATAGTACTTGTCAGGCAAAACCGCGTACAGCACACGCGAGCCGTCGAGCGGCGGCACCGGAAAGAAGTTGAACAGCGCGAGCGTGATGTTCATGAAATGGAAGCTCGCGACAAAGCTTATCACAACCGAAATCAGGTTGACCCCGAAAGCGCTTATATTGTTGAACACGCCGGCTTCGGCGAGCGAATAGATGATTTCGTACGGTATCAGTATAACGAACGCGAGTATCAGGTTCGCGACCGGTCCGGCGAGACCGGTCAGCGCCATGTCGCGTCGGGGTTTCTTGAAGTTGCGGGTGTCAATCGGCACCGGACGTGCCCAGCCGAACCGGAAAAAGAGCATACACAGAAAGCCTATCGGGTCGAGGTGCCGCAGTGGGTTCAGCGACAACCGCCCGCTCGACTTCGCGGTCGAGTCGCCGAGCTTCCACGCGACCCAGCCATGCGCGTACTCATGCACGGTCAGCGCTATGATTACGATAATCAGCCGAGTCGCTATCTCCAATATGGAGAGTCCTAAATTGTTAAAATCTATCGAGCCGAACATCAGATGCCCCCTGCGAGCGACAATATTTCACGCCTGCACTCGTCGAGTCCCTCTCCGTTCTGCGCCGAAAAAGCGATTATCGGAGCCGAGCCGACAAGGCGATTGTTCTGAAGCGACTCGAGTGCCGACCCGCGTTCGGTTTTGTTCAGCTTGTCCGCCTTGGTCGCTACGACAAAGAATGGTATCCTGTTCGCTGCGAGGTAATCGAGCATCAGCTCGTCGTCAGCGGTCGCTCCGACCTTGAGGTCGACGAACTGAATCACCGCCGTCGCCGCGCCCATGACGAAATAAGAGTTTGTCAATTCCGACCAGCGCCGTTTGTCCTCGGGCGGACGCTTCGCAAAGCCGTATCCGGGCAGGTCGACAAGGTAGAAGCTATGGTCGATCAGGTAGAAATTCAATGTGATCGTCTTGCCGGGCGACCCTGACACACGCGCCAGATTCTTTCGCTGGCAGACGCGATTGATAAACGAGCTCTTGCCGACATTTGAACGTCCGGACAGCGCGATCTGTACAATATTGTCGCGCGGGAACTGGTCTCTGAGCCCGGCTGTGACCGCAAGCTCTACATTGCTATAGTTAATTGGCATTAATATCTGTTCCTTTCGATTGCTCACGGCGGTATTTTTAAAAAGCCGGCAAAACAAATACCAGTGTTGATTTATCATATGTACTGCATATGTAGTTCATACGCGGTACATATTCAGACCCTTCGCAGAATGCCCGTGTACCTGCGGCCGCGCGATAACCTTTAGATTTCATTCTCTCATCACTGCCGACGTCGCGACCGGGTCGGCTATCGGCATGAATCCGACCACCGTTTCGGGACGCACCAGCGCGCGGGTAAGCACCTCGTCGGCTGACTTTACCGGAATGAACTCAAGCTCACGGCGCACGACCGGGTCGATATCCTCGAGATTCGACAGGTTGTCCGCGGGTATCAGCACGGTCTTGACTCCGGCACAATACGCGGCGAGCGTCTTTTCCCTGAGACCGCCGATCGCCAGCACACGACCGCGCAGCGTCACCTCTCCGGTCATCGCGAGGTCGCGGCGCACCGGTATGCCCGACAGCGCGCTCGCGACAGCTGTGACCAGCGTGACTCCGGCGGACGGACCGTCTTTGGGTATCGCGCCCTCCGGCACGTGTATATGTATGTCCTTGTTTTTGTAGAAATCGGGGTCGATTCCAAGCTCTCTCGCGCGTGAGCGTACAAAGCTTACCGCGATGTGCGCCGACTCCTTCATCACGTCGCCGAGCGAGCCGGTCAGCTCGAGCTTGCCGCTGCCGTCGAAGACCAGCGCCTCAATCCGCAGCATATCTCCGCCCAGCTCGGTATACGCGAGTCCGTTCACGACGCCAACCTCGTCGTTTTCATATATTCGGTCGGGCAGCAGCTTGCGCGCTCCGAGATATCCGGAAATATCAGGCGCGTCGACTGTGAGCTTCTTCGTCTCGGGAACCTCGACAAACTGTCGCGCCGCCTTGCGGCAAACCGACGCGATATTGCGTTCAAGACCGCGCACTCCCGCCTCGCGCGTGTAGTAGTCGATTATTTCATATATCGCCGCGTCGGTGAATTTGAGCTGACGGCGATTCAGACCGCAGCGCTTCTCCTGCTTCGATATCATATGATTTTTCGCTATCGACAGCTTCTCGCCGCGCGTGTAGGTCTTCATCTCGATTATCTCCATGCGGTCGATAAGCGGGCGCGGAACCGTTTCGAGCGTGTTGGCGGTCGCGATGAATATGCATTCCGAAAGGTCGACCGGAATTTCGAGGAAGTGGTCGCGGAAGGCCTTGTTCTGCTCGCCGTCGAGCACCTCGAGCAGCGCCGCCGCCGGATCTCCGTTCGGTCCCTGACCGAGCTTGTCTATCTCGTCGAGCAGCATCACCGGATTGCGTGTCCCCGCCTGCATCAGCGCGGCGGCGATTCTGCCCGGCATCGCGCCGACATAGGTCTTGCGGTGACCGCGTATCTCCGCCTCGTCGCGCACACCTCCGAGCGAGACGCGCACATATTTGCGTCCGGTCGCGCGCGCGATCGACGCGCCAATCGAAGTCTTGCCGACGGCGGGAGGTCCGACAAGGCAGATGATCTGCGTATTCAAGTTGGCTGTCAGCTGACGCACCGCCAAAAATTCGAGTATGCGCTCCTTGACCTTTTCAAGTCCGTCGTGGTCCTCATCGAGAATCTTCGCGGCGCGCTTGACGTCATTGCGGTCGCGCGACAGCTTGGTCCACGGAAATTCGAGACAGGTGTCGAGCCAGTTTCTGAGCACCGCGCTCTCGGCTGAACCGAACGGGTTCTTTGACATCCGAGAAACTTCCTTCGTGAGCTTCTTCTCAATCTCTTCCGGCAGACGCGCCGCCTTGATCTTTTCGAGATACTCATCTGTCTCGGACGCGGTGTCGTCGCCGAGCTCGCTGCGAATCACCTTCAGCTGCTCGCGCAGGAAGTATTCGCGCTGGTTTTTATTGAGCTTCTCCTGCACCTTCTTGTGTATGTCGAGCTCAGCGGCAAGCAAGTCCTGCTCCTCATACATAATCGTAATCAGCAGCTGGATGCGCTTCAGCGGGTCGACCGCTTCGAGTATCTTCTGTTTGTCCTCAGGGCGCACAAGTACGTGACATCCGATGAAATCGGACAGCATACCGAGCTGCTTTATCGATTTGACCGCCACCGACACCTCGCTCGACAGCTTTGGCATATACGCGACCAGCTTCTCAAACGCGTCGACCGCCTCGCGCATATACGCCTCGCCGCGCAGTCCGCCGTTGTCGTCCGACTGCGTCCATTTTATCAGCACCTCGGCGTTTATGAGCGCGCCTTTTTTCTCGGCAGATGAAATAACGGCGCGGTTGATTCCCTCGAGAATCACGCGTCTTGCCTTATCGTTTGTCTTGATTGTCTGCTTGATTTTCGCGACTGTGCCCATTTCGTTAAGATTATCGGTCTTGGGATTTTCGACCGAATAATCCTTTTGCAGCACAAAAAACGCGACCCCGTCGCTCTTTGACGCGGCGTCAAGCGCGGCGAGCGCGGTGTCTCCGGTCAGCTCGAGGCTGGACAGGTTCTGCGGAAACACGACTATTCCGCGCAGCGGAACCACCGGCAGATTTCTTTTGTCTATTTTTTCAATATAATTAGGCATATGTCAAATTCCGCCGAGGCATTCTGCGCGCGCAGAAACTGTCCAATTGGCAGAACAAAGACTCCTTTCTCAAAAAACGCTTCGCCGGAATCGAATATATAAGCGCCGCTTTACGGTCGTTTTATATTTGTCCGGTTGATATTATTTATATTTATAACATGATTATAGCTTCGCGCAAGCAAAGCGTTTCTTTATTACTATAATTATAAAATGCAGGCGTTATCTTCAATCGCTATGTTACGTAATATTATAGCACATTAACCGCACTATTTCCACAGGGAAAGCTCATATTTTAAGAATTATTAATATTTTATCAATAATTGGCTATTCGCTGCCGCGCGGCGAACGCAATCAATGCGTTTGTGACCGTATAACGGCATAAAACAAAGGGAACCGCATAATAATATAGTATACCGGCGAATTTTGCGTCCCGAAAGCTCAACTGCCGTATTTTGCAAAACATATCATAAAAAAGTCATAACGATGAAAAAACGGCTCTGCGCGGTGATATCATAAGCTTGATATTCCGCAAAGCCGTTTATTCATATAGTCTTACCACGCCATCATCACCTCGGTTCCCTGTCGATTCCTGCCGAAATTAATGGCGAGATATATTATACACGAAACGCGCCGATTTGTAAAGTAGCATTATGACGAATTTTTGGTAACATACTTGTGCAATTTCGTCACGAGATCGAATAAAGCCGTATAAAATCAGCGTTTTCGGCGCTTATGCGTCACGGATCAATCGAGTCGCCGCGCACGATATCGACGTCGTAGATGAAATTGTCATGCGCAAAGCCGCTGCCGCGACCGCTTTTTATGTCATATTCGGCGCCGTTTTGGAGTATGACGCTGTCGTCGTAAACATAAGGCTGTCTGCGTTCGGGAATGTGGCCAAGGTCAGTTTTAAATGTAGAGTCGCAGTTATCAGAGTTTTTCGCAAGGTCAAGACTATTTGATTCAGAAGCAATGCCGCGCGGCATATTTATATCGGAGACCGCGCCCCGCCCCATATAATCAGAAGCCGCCCCACGCGCTTTGTTCGAGTCAGAAGCACGCTCGCGAATCATTCCGGAATCGGGAATATATATGAGCTCGACCGGATATTTCGGGTAATTTTCAATCACGTCAGATCAAATCCTTTCGCTGTCAGCTTCTCGCTGTCAGCTTATTGCTGTCAGGCGCGTAAGCATATGTATCGCGAAGACCCGCGCCCTGTTAACAGTGTATTCAGCCCGAGCCCATTTGACACCGAGATATATTGCCAAACGAATATCGGTTCATTACCGAGACATATTTGTCAAATGAAATCGAGTTCGTTCAATATATCAGAAACGCGCCCGCTTGCAACGGCTACAGCTTCCGCCGCGTCACCGCGAGCGCGGCGGTTATCACCAGTCTCGCGCCGGAGCCGTAGAGCAGCTCGGTGCAGGCGTTCAGCGACGCGCCGGTGGTGACTATGTCGTCAAGCAGAATTATCGTCTTGCCGTTACAGTTGTAATTCTTGTTTATGTATATCGACGTCGTCGCGTTTTCGATTCGGTCGCGGCGACCGAGTTGCTTCTGTTCGCTCGATGATCCGCGGCGTTTTAGCAGTTCGATACAGCGCAGCTTCATCCGCTTTGCGACAGCCTGTGCGCAGAGCTTCATGTGATCGTAGCCATACTGACCGATAGACTCGCGCCGCCTCGGCACATAAGTGACAATCAGCTCTGACTTATCCTGCCCGTCGCGTATATCCGGCAGCGCCGATACAAGCAGCGATATCAGCTCGTCCGCGATGAAGTCGATGACCCGGCGGGTCGCGTTGTGCTTGAGCTTGAAGATGAGTCCGGACGCCGCGGTATCGTGATTGGTAGGGTCATACGCGACTGTGCAGATTACGCGCATCGGCGGACGCCCGCTGTCGATGCTCGGGAAATCGAATGCCGCAAGCTCGCCGTCAAACGACCGCAGCTGAAACTTCTCGCTCTCCCATTTGACTTGACATATGCGACAGAACGGCGAGGCGCGCCCATACTCTACCGGCTCGCCACACAACGCGCAGCGCTCGCTGAACACCATATCAAGAAGTCGTCTCATAGTTGCCTCTGCTTCATTTATCCGCCAGCTTGAACAGCCCAGTGTATCTCATCACCTGACGGTTGTTGTCGACCATTTCAGCGACCACCTGCGGGCTGCCTACCATAATCACCATGCGGCGCGCCCGCGTCACCGCGGTATAGAGCAGATTTCGCGTAAGCAATTGCTTTGGGCAGGAGCGGTACATCGGAATTATCACAAACGGGTACTCGCTGCCCTGGCTCTTGTGTACCGTAATCGCGTAGGCGAGGTCGAGCTCATCGAGCTTTGTATAGTCGTAGATAACCGTTCGGTCGTCGAACGTTATTATCATCTCCTCCGCGCCGTCGTTGATAGTCTCGATTTTGCCGATGTCTCCGTTGAATACGCCGCTGCCGCTTTCACCGTCGCGCTCCCAGCTAAGGTCGTAGTCGTTCTTTATCTGCATCACTCGGTCGCCCTCGCGGAATACGATGTCGCGGAATTTCTTTTCACGGCGGCGGCGCGCCGGCGGGTTCAGCGACTGCTGCAAAACGCGGTTCAGCGTCTCGGTCCCGGCGGTGCCGCGCCTTGACGGCGAGATCACCTGTATACCCTCGGCAGCCTTTTCGCCGTAGCTTTTCGGCAGCCTGCGCGCGCATAGGTCGGATATCGTGTCTGAGATCTCGTCGTCTGTCGACCGCGCGAGGAAGAAGAAGTCGCCGGTAGTAGAATTCAGCACCGGATATTCGCCGTTGTTGATACGGTGAGCGTTCGTTATAATAAGGCTCTCGCTCGCCTGCCTGAACACCTCGCAAAGCCGCACCACACGGAATCGCTCGGACGCGATAATATCGCACAGCACATTGCCCGCCCCGACCGACGGCAGCTGGTCCGAGTCGCCGATCAAGACGAGTCTCGCCCCCGGCTTTATTGCCTTGAGCAGCGAGTCGCACAGGTACATATCTATCATCGACGCCTCGTCGATGATGATCACATCCTCCGAAAGCAGGTCGTTCTCGTTCTTGCGGAATCGGTCGCGCACCCCCGACTCGCCGTCCGCGTCCGAGAATTCGGTTTCGAGCAGTCGGTGTATTGTCTTAGCCTCGCATAACGTCGCCTCGGACATACGCTTCGCCGCGCGTCCGGTCGGAGCGGCGAGCGCGACCTTCAGCCCAAGCTCGCCGAACAGCCTTATCAGCGCGCGGATGACCGTAGTCTTTCCGGTGCCGGGTCCGCCGGTCAGCACCATGACGCCGCCGCAGAGCGCGTCAGTGATCGCTCTTTTCTGCATCGGCGCGTAATGCTTGTCCTCCTCGAGCTCAATCCGCATAATCAAGCGCTCCACATCGCCCGCGTCAAGTCCCGGGCAGACCCTGTCGATAAGTTCGAGCTTCCTTTCGATATCGCGCTCGACGTTCATCGAAATCGCGTCGTAAACCGCGTCAATATTACCGAGCTTTACCGAAACGAGTTTCTTTTCATCTATCAGCTGCCGAACCGCATCGTCGGTCTTGTGAATATCCACCCCGAGCGTCTGCGAAGCGGCAGAAATCAGCTTCTGACGCGGCAGGAAGGCGTGTCCGCCCGAGCGCGACGCCTCGGACAGGACATACCGTATGCCGCTCATCAGCCGAAAAGGCGAATCGTCGCCGACTCCTAAATGGCGCGCGAGCCGGTCGGCTTTCTCGAAGCCGATGCCGTCGAAATCCTCGCAGAGCCGGTAGGGATTGTGCTGTATTATTTCGACCGACGATGTGCCCCATTTCTTGTATATCTTCATCGACATAGACGACGTCAGATATTCGCGGCAGAGCATCATCAGCTCGCGCACTCCCGACTGCTGCCTGAACGACTCGGAGATCTCGCGCGCCTTCGACGCGTTGATACCGGATATGCTCTCGAGCCATTCGGGGTGGTTTTCGAGCACGTCGAACGTATCGGAGCCGAACTTGTCGACAATGCGCTGCGCAGTCTTGGGACCTATTCCCTTGACCGCGCGGCCGGACAGGTAGCGGAGTATCTCGTTTTCATTCGACGGCAGGCTCTTTTGGTAATATGCGATTTTGAACTGTCGTCCCCAGTTTTTGGTTATTGTCCACTCTCCGGTGATAACCAGCCGCTCGCCTACATTTGTGTCCGGCACTATACCGCAGGCGGTCACAATTTCGCTTCCGGTTTCGTCGTTTGATTCCTCGACCGACATATCGAAAACCGTATAGCCGTTATCATCGTTTCTGAATATTACATTTTCCACAGTCCCGCCGATAGTGACGAATCTGTTTTCATTTGTCATATCAGTCTGTGCCACCGGCATTGTCCCCCCGACATCGTACAATTTCCACCCCGCCGCTGGACGGGATGCGTATATTATCAATTATACCACTTTTTGTGATAATAATCAACCTGCCGTCCGAAATTTTCTGCTCTCGCGCGAGATATTTTACATACGATCTAAGCTCGTCGTTAAGCTCGACGTCATCATTATATATAACTGCTAAATGCAGCATTCGCCGCAGCTTTTTCGGATACATCAGGGCGCACTTCAACCGCTCAAAGAGCGACACGATTCCAAAAGCGGCGAGCACCGCCGCGAAAATTTCAATCAAATCACTCAAGCCAACACCCCCTAGCGAGTTTGTGCTGTTATCATTATATTATCGCATGGGGTTTGTTGACACTCCTAACTCCTCACTTAAAATCTCCTCACTCCTAATTAAAATAGCTTTCTCTCGTTTGTTCGCTTTTCTTTGAATATGTTGTGGTTTTGGCGCAAATAATGAAGCTTGGTAAAGCCGCTTTTGTAGCGGGTGTAGAATTTACCGCGAGTCGCGTTTTGATATCGAAAGCTCTTGACTTTTCTATCATAACGTGATATAATAATTTATATCTGGGCAGATATATACTCTTTTGGGTCATATCCGCCACGGATAAACAAATTTTTATTATTTTCCAAAGGAGGTGCGATATGCCAACCTTTAATCAGCTCGTCAAGCAGGGCCGCGAAAAGTCGGTTTATAAGTCCAAGTCGCCTGTGCTTCAGCACGGCTACAACACGCTGACCGATTCCGCGACTGACAAAAGCTCTCCTCAAAAGAGAGGCGTATGCACGAAGGTTACCACGACTACCCCGAAGAAGCCTAACTCGGCGCTCCGCAAGATTGCCCGTGTAAGACTTACCAATGGACTCGAGGCGACCGTCTATATCCCCGGTATCGGACACAACCTCCAGGAGCACTCGGTAGTGCTCATCAGAGGCGGACGTGTGCGCGACCTGCCTGGTGTGCGTTACCACATCATCCGCGGCACGCTCGATACTCAGGGCGTCGCAAACCGCAACCAGAGCCGCTCCAAATACGGCGCGAAGAGACCGAAGAAGTAATCGGGCTCCGACGGGATACCGTCATGGCGCAGGTTCAGCGCTTATATGAACCGTTAGGTATAAAGATTCCGACTACTGTCACACCACTGAAAATAACCGAAAATTTGTTTATCCGAATTACCGGTGTGTTTCTTTGGAGGACAGGCATGAACGGAAGTAATCTTTCGAGTACCTGTGATATCATTTTATATGAAGGAGGGAAGTACAGTGCCGAGAAGAGGTCAAATTTCCAAAAGAGACGTTTTACCGGATCCGTTGTACAATTCAAAGCTCGTAACAAAGCTTATCAACAACATTATGTATGATGGCAAGAAGGGTGTCGCTCAGAAAATAGTCTACGACGCGTTCGCGATTGTAGAGTCAAAGTTAGGACGCAATCCCCTCGAAGCCTTCAATGAAGCTCTTGAAAACGTAATGCCTGTGCTTGAGGTCAAGGCTCGCCGTGTCGGCGGCTCGACCTATCAGGTTCCTATGGAGGTCAGAGCCGAGAGACGTCAGACGCTCGGACTCCGTTGGATAACCACTTATTCAAGAAGCCGCGGTGAAAAGACTATGGCAGAGAAGCTTGCAGGCGAGATTGTCGACGCAATCAATTCGGCGGGCGGAGCCTTCAAGAAGAAGGAAGAAACCCATAGAATGGCAGAGGCAAACAAGGCGTTCGCACACTACAGATATTAATTCTGTATTCGATATATGCGAAAAGGCATATTCGTGTCGCGACGTATTTGTCCCGCTTCAATGCAACTTAAATTCACCGTTATTTCTTGAAAAGGAGTTTATTATTTAATGCCAAGAGAATACCCGCTTGAAAAAACCCGCAATATCGGCATCATGGCTCACATCGACGCCGGTAAAACCACCACAACCGAACGTATTCTGTTCTACACGGGCGTAAACTATAAAATGGGCGAGGTTCACGACGGCGGCGCGACAATGGACTGGATGGTTCAGGAGCAGGAGCGCGGTATAACCATCACCTCCGCTGCTACCACCTGCCATTGGAACGGCAATCGTATCAATATAATCGATACCCCCGGTCACGTCGACTTTACCGTTGAAGTCGAGCGCTCGCTGAGAGTACTCGACGGTTCGGTAACTGTTTTCTGCGCAAAGGGCGGCGTCGAGCCCCAGTCCGAAACCGTATGGCGTCAGGCTGACAAGTATAGAGTACCGCGCATGGCGTACGTCAATAAGATGGATATCATGGGCGCGAATTTCTACAGAGTCGTCGGCATGATCCACGACCGCCTCAAGGCGAACGCAGTGCCGATTCAGCTTCCTATCGGAGCCGAGGATACCTTCCGCGGCATCATCGACTTGATGGATATGAAGGCTGACGTCTATTACGACGAGCTCGGCAAGGATATGCGTGTCGAGGAAATCCCCGAGGATATGCGCGATATGGCTGAGGAATACCACACCAAGATGGTCGAAGCTATCTGCGAGACCGACGAGGAGCTCTTCCTCCGCTACTGCGACGGTGAGGAAATCACTGTTCCCGAGCTGAAAGCCGCGCTCCGCAAGGCTTGTATCGACAACAAGATCGTTCCGGTCGTCTGCGGAACATCCTACAGAAACAAGGGCGTGCAGAAGCTGCTCGACGCTATTGTCGATTATATGCCCGCTCCTACCGATATCCCCCCGATCAAGGGTATCAACCCCGACACCGGTGAGGAGGACGAGCGTCCGTCCAGCGACAGCGAGCCCTTCTCCGCGCTCGCGTTCAAGATTATGACCGACCCGTTCGTCGGAAAGCTCTGCTACTTCCGCGTATATTCGGGCACAGTCACCGCGGGCTCCACCGTATACAATTCCACCAAGAACGCCAAGGAGCGCTTCGGACGCATACTCCAGATGCACTCCAACGACCGCAAGGACATCGACTGCTGCTATTCGGGCGATATCGCCGCGGTCATCGGCATCAAGAACACCACGACCGGTGACACTTTCTGCGACGAAGAACATCCTATCATCCTCGAATCGATGGAGTTCCCCGAGCCGGTTATCCGCGTAGCTATCGAGCCTAAGACCAAAGCAGGTCAGGAAAAGATGGGCATCGCTCTCGCAAAGCTCGCCGAGGAAGACCCCACATTCAGAACCTACACCGATGAGGAAACCGGTCAGACCATTATAGCTGGTATGGGCGAGCTCCATCTTGAAATCATCGTAGACCGTCTGCTCCGTGAATTCAAGGTCGAGGCTAACGTCGGCAAGCCGCAGGTCGCTTACAAGGAGACCATTCGCAAAAAGGTCGACCACGAGCACAAGTACGCGCGGCAGTCGGGTGGTAAAGGTCAGTACGGTCACGTCAAGGCTATCTTCGAACCCAATGAACCCGGCAAGGGCTACGAGTTCATCAACAAGGTCGTCGGCGGCGCGATTCCGAAGGAATATATCGAGCCTTGTAATCAGGGCTTCCAGTCGGCTATGCAGTCGGGCGTTCTCGCCGGCTACAACGTAGTCGACGTCAAGGTCACTCTTTATGATGGTTCCTACCATGAAGTCGACTCGTCCGAAATGGCGTTCAAGATCGCCGCTTCTATGTGCTTCAAGGAAGCGATGAAGCTGGCTGATCCGGTCATCACCGAGCCGATTATGAAAGTTACCGTAACTACTCCGGACGACTATATGGGCGACGTCATCGGCGACATCAACTCCCGCCGAGGACAGATCCAGTCGATGGAGCCGGTATCCGGCGCACAGCAGATCACCTGCTTCGTTCCGCTCGGAGAGATGTTCGGTTACGCGACCGAGCTCCGTTCGAGAACGCAGGGACGCGGCGTCTATTCAATGGAGCCGAGCCACTTTGCGGAGGTTCCGAAGTCCATTCAGGAGCAGATCATCGCCGCTCGCGGCAAAAAAGACTGATCACAGTCTCTGTGTTCAGCTTTATAAGGTTACAAACCTCCGGTCAGCCGGCAAGGTTTTAACACAAATATAACTTAAAAGTTAATTTTAAGGAGGATTATTACAATGGCAAAGGCTAAATTCGAAAGAACAAAACCCCACGTTAATATCGGTACCATCGGTCACGTTGACCATGGCAAGACCACCCTTACCGCAGCCATCACCAAGGTTCTCTCGCTTGCTAACGGCAAGAACGAGTTCATGGCTTACGACCAGATCGACAACGCGCCCGAGGAAAAGGCACGTGGTATCACAATCAACACCCGTCACGTTGAGTATGAGACCGAAAAGCGTCACTACGCACACGTTGACTGCCCCGGTCACGCTGACTATGTCAAGAACATGATCACCGGCGCGGCTCAGATGGACGGCGCGATCCTCGTTGTTGCTGGTACTGACGGACCGCTTCAGCAGACCCGCGAGCACGTTCTGCTCGCTCGTCAGGTTGGCGTTCCCGCAATCGTTGTTTACCTCAACAAGTGCGACATCGTCGACGATGAAGAACTCCTCGACCTCGTCGAGATGGAAGTTCGCGACCTTCTCAACGAGTACAACTTCCCGGGCGACGACACTCCTATCATCCGTGGTTCGGCTCGTGAGGCTCTGCTCTCCACTTCGACCGACATCAACGCTCCCGAGTACGCTTCTATCCTCGAGCTCATGAAGACTGTCGACGAGTATATCCCGACTCCCGAGAGAAACGAAGAACTTCCCTTCCTTATGCCTGTCGAGGACGTCTTCTCGATCTCCGGACGCGGCACCGTCGCTACCGGTCGTGTTGAGCGCGGCGTAATCAAGATGAACGAGGAAGTCGAGATCATCGGTCTTACCGAGGAGCGCAAGAAGACTGTCGTCACCGGTATCGAGATGTTCCACAAGCTGCTCGATATGGCAGAGGCAGGCGACAACATCGGCGCGCTGCTCCGTGGTATCCAGAAGAACGAGATCGAGCGCGGTCAGGTTCTCTGCAAGCCCGGCTCTGTAAACCCGCACACCAAGTTCGTAGCACAGGTTTACGTCCTCACCGAGAAAGAAGGCGGACGTCAAAAGCCGTTCTTCTCCGGCTACCGTCCTCAGTTCTATTTCAGAACCACCGACGTTACCGGCGTTATCAAGCTTCCGGATGGCGTTGAAATGTGCAAGCCTGGCGATAACGTTGATATGACCGTTGAGCTCATCACTCCTATCGCTATTGAAAAGGGTCTCCGTCTCGCTATTCGTGAGGGCGGCAGAACCGTTGGTTCGGGCGTCGTTTCCGAAATTATCGAATAATTGATTCGAATTTAGTTGAATGAAGTGATTCGCGTTAAATCGAATCACTTCATTCGAATACAACTGAATATCTTCGGGGTTTGGTGAAATTCCATACCGGCGGTTATAGTCCGCGAACCGAAGCGCTTCGTCCTTGAATCGCTTTGGCCGATCAGGTGAAATTCCTGTACCGACGGTAAAGTCCGGATGTGAGAAGATATAAAATATTACCGCGGCTTTGTTGATTTTCGAGCTGTATTGCAAAGGTCAGTATAATCTGACCTTTGCAAGTAATATTTCCCCGGAGCAATCGCTTCGGGGTTTTGATTTTCTTACCAGAACGCAACCGTGGATATCCGGATATAATTTAACAATTATTGAAAGGATAGACTTTGTATATACAAGGTCATGGTTATTATTATGAAAAACGAAGCCGTAAAATCTCCGCGACTGCTTGAGACTAACTCAAACAGCTCAAAGAAGCTGCATACAATTGTCAAAATCGCGATATTGACCGCGCTCGCGGCGATAATCATGCTGTTCGAGATTCCGCTGCCGTTCGCGCCGAGCTTCTACAAGCTCGACCTGTCCGAAATCGTCATATTGATGGGCGGTTTCGCGATGGGACCTATCGCCGCGGTTGTAATGGAGCTGTTGAAAAATTTACTCAACATCCTGCTCAACGGCACGTCGACCGCGTACATAGGCGAGTTTGCGAACTTTGTCACGAGCTGCGCGCTTGTATTGCCCGCTTCTATTATCTACAAGTACAGAAAAACCTTGAACGGCGCGATAATCGCGCTGATTGTCGGCACGCTCTCGCTGACTATAGTCGGCAGCCTGCTCAACTATTTTCTGCTTATACCGGCGTTCTCGGAGTTCTACCACCTGCCGATTGACGACATCATCGAGATGGGAAATGCCGTCAACCCGCTGGTCGCCGACCTGAAAACGCTCGTTATGTTCGCAGTAGCACCGTTCAATATTGTCAAAGGCGTTGTTTGCAGCATAATCAACCTGCTTTTGTATAAGCGCTTATCTCGTATACTCCACATATGATTTACCGGCGCGCGCCCATTCCGGACGCGCGCCATTTTTTAATATTATTTAACGTAATATTGTATATTGTATTAACCAAAGCGTGAAAATTGGCGAGTCGGTAAATATTGAAGCGATGCGGCAAATACTATTGCCAAATGCGTGATTTTATGGTATAATATCTCTGCTTACCGTAAATGAAAGGAAACTAAATCGCTTGAACATATTGCTCAAATATCTCATATTGCTGCTCGTGTCGATGGTACCTCTGATCGAGCTGCGCGGCGCGATACCGATCGGAACCGGAATGGGACTCCCATGGCAGACGACGTTGATTGTCAGCATAATCGGAAACTGTCTGCCTGTGCCGGTAATATTATTCTGTGTCAAGGCTGTGTTAAAATGGATGCGCGGCTGTTCGATCAAGCTGTTTTCCAAAATATCAAACGCGATGTACGAAAAAGCTGAAAAGAACCGTTCTAAGATTGAAAAATACGCGGCATGGGGGCTTTTCGTATTTGTCGCTATCCCACTTCCCGGAACCGGAGCATGGACGGGCGCTCTCGTAGCCGCATTGTTTGACATGAGTAAAAAGCACGCGTTCATATCAATATTCGCCGGAGTCGCCGCGGCAGGACTCATCATGACAGTCGGCTCGCAGCTGGTAAAATTCATAATCGAACTTTTTTAACTAATTTATAACACTTCGATTTACCTATTGACAGGGCGGCAATTATATGGTATAATGTTTATGTACTAAATATTCTTATCAAGAGCGGCGGAGGGACTGGCCCTGTGAAGCCCGGCAACCTGCATACGCATATGCGCGGTAAGGTGCCAATTCCTGAGAGATGAGAGCATATCGTCTTTTCCCTCGGGATTTTCCCGAGGTTTTTCTTTGTCACCGCAATATGATATACATTATATGAAAGGAAAACTATAATGGCAAAAAAATTCTTCACGTCCGAATCGGTCACTGAGGGACATCCCGACAAAATCTGCGACCAGATATCGGACGCTATACTCGACGCGCTCCTCGAAGCCGACCCAATGTCAAGAGTGGCGTGTGAAACCACAACTACGACCGGTATCGTTACAGTCATGGGTGAAATCACCACAAGAGCGCATATCGACATACAGAGCATCATCCGCGAAACGGTTCGCGAAATCGGCTACGACCGCGCAAAATACGGCTTTGACTGCGACACCTGCGCTATTGTCAACATGATTCACGGTCAGTCGCCCGACATCGCGCTCGGCGTCGACAAGTCGCTCGAAGCCAAGGAGGGCGAAATCACCGACAGCTTTGACACCGGCGCCGGCGACCAGGGTCTGATGTTCGGTTATGCCTGCGACGAGACCCCCGAGCTGATGCCGCTGCCGATATCTCTCGCGCACAAGCTGGCAATCCGGCTGACCAAGGTGCGCCGCGACGGCACTCTGCCCTATCTCCGTCCCGACGGAAAGACTCAGGTCACAGTTGAGTACGACGACGGCAAGCCGGTGCGGATTGATGCCATTGTCGTATCGAGTCAGCACGACCCGGACGTCTCGCTCGACAAGATTCGTGAGGACATCATAAACAACGTGATTGTTCCGACGATTCCGTCCGAATTGCTCGACGACGCGACGAAGATTTATGTCAATCCGACCGGACGTTTTGTCGTCGGCGGACCTCACGGCGACAGCGGTTTGACCGGACGCAAGATCATCGTCGACACCTACGGCGGCTATTCGCGTCACGGCGGCGGCTGCTTCTCGGGCAAGGACCCGACCAAGGTCGACCGCTCTGCGTCCTACGCGGCGCGCTACATAGCGAAGAATATCGTCGCCGCCGGACTTGCTTCGAAGTGCGAGGTGCAGATTGCCTACGCAATCGGCGTCGCAAAGCCGGTATCGGTCATGATTGACACATTCGGCACGGCGAAGGTTGACGAAGATAAAATTTCGGCGGCTGTCTCCGAGCTTGTCGACCTCCGTCCCGCGGCGATAATCGACCGCTTCAAGCTGCGCCGTCCGATTTATAAAAAGCTGGCCGCATACGGTCACATGGGCCGCGAGGACCTGAAAGCTCCGTGGGAAAACCTCGACCTCGTCGAGGAGCTGGCAAAGCTAATATAAATCGATATTTAACATAATAGCGGAGCAAGGATCCGCCGAAAACATTTACTTTTTGTAAAGCTTAATAAAATGCTACGGTACTAAACATAAATAGGTGTGTTATGAGTAAGCAGTATTCAATTAAAGTATACCCTGCCGGAATGGGGCGGGAGGTTTACAGAAACATCGAAATATGCGGCGATGAAACGCTGGATCGGTTGTGTCAGATCATTCTGGAAGCCTTTGATTTTGATGATGAACATCTGTATGAGTTCTGTATGGACAACTGTATGTATAGTGAAAACTCGTATCAATCGGATCCGGAGGAGGAGGATGATGCGGCAACTGATATAGCTCTTGACAAGCTCAAGCTAAATAAAGGGCAGAAATTTTGGCTTCATTATGACTTTGGAGATGATTGGATGTTTACCATTACAGTACACAAGATAAATGAAGTTGAGGAGAGCTTTGAGCCGCGCATCGTTAAGTCCAAAGGTCAAATTCAGCAATACCCATACCTCGACTAAGTAGACTGGCAATATGAACTATATAAAATATAGTTGTTACGAAAGTTAATTTTGTCCGGAAGTTGAGATTATACTCGGCGCATGGAACGTTTCTGACGTTCTGTGCGCTTTTTTTCGAAATAGCCCTATCTCCACATCAGGACGGCAATTCATTCTGTTATATTAACGTGAGTTCGATGGGGATACTGCGATACTGTTTGCTCTCACTGGGGGAGGCGCCTTTTGAAAAAGGCGCCTCCCCCAGACCCCCTCCGCGAAAACTTTAATAATTTGGGGCAAGGCATAGATGATTATAACAACGCAGAGATAATATTACTGCTTGTTGTCAGAAAGCACAGAGATGCGCCGCCTTTGGCAGGTTCGTCCGCAGGACGAAACTGCTGGGGCCACTGCTTCCCAACCGGCGGCTGGTTTCTACGTGGTCGTTTGTATCTTATATTGTTTGTTCAGTTGATTGCGTAATTATATTGTAATAATTCTTATCGAACTCACGTTATATTAAAATACTGCGAAATAGTTTGAAATAATGAGATTTCACGAGTTTTCGTGAGCTAATCGCGATTATTTACGCGCCAATCACAATGTTTGACTTTCTTTGACTTTGACTTTCTCTGACTTTTGGTGTATAATATAGTCACAAGGTCAGAGATAGTCAAAGACCTGAAAGGAAGTGTATCGAATGCTTATCTCGGACAGCATCGCGAAGCTCATCGAGGAAATGCTAAAGGATGGTGGCGGTCAGCTCGAGATCCGGCGCAACGATTTAGCCGGTCGAGTGGGCTGCGCGCCGAGTCAGATAAACTACGTCATAACCTCGCGGTTCACACCCGAACGTGGTTATCTGATTGAATCACGGCGGGGCGGCGGAGGCTACATCCGCATTGTCAAGAAGCAGCTGACCAAGGATGAGTGCCTGATGCACTGTCTCTACACAATCGGCAACGAGCTTGACGAAGGCGGTGCGCTCGCGATACTACGCAATTTAGTCGATAACGGACTGATCAGCGCGCAGGTCGCACACGTAGCGTCGGCGGCAATTAGCCAAAACGCGCTCGCAAGTCTGCCGGCTGAGACAAAAAAATCAGTCCGTGCCGACATATTCCGACAGCTTATACTGTCATTCATGAAGTAAAATATAGTTATAATAGAATCATTCAGTTAAGGAGCTGATATTTATGTTATGTCAAAAATGCAAGAAGAACAACGCCACTATACATTACAGAGAAAACATCAACGGTAAGGTCACCGAATACTCGCTCTGCGCCGACTGCGCCGCCGAGCTCGAACGTGACGGCGTGATAAAATTTGAGAATCCGTTCAGCAATTTCATGCGCGACGACATATTCGATTTTGCGTCGGTTCTGCCGAGCTTCTTCACATCGCTGAACCACGCGCTCGGCAGCGGCGAGACGAAACGCTGCCCGGTCTGCGGTTCTACCTTCAGCGATATAGCCCGCACCGGACATATCGGCTGCCCGCAGTGCTACGAAACCTTCGCGGACGAGCTTGCAGCTACGGTAAATCAGCTGCACGGCACATCCAAGCCGCAGGGACGCATACCGAAGCGTTTCGGCGAAAAGCAGAACCGTGAAGCCGAGATAAACGCGCTCAAGGAAGAACAGAAAAAAGCGATTGAAGCGCAGGAATTCGAAAAAGCCGCCGAGCTTCGCGACAAGATCAAAGCGCTTGAAGCCGAAGTCAACAGTGCAAACACCGACGGCAACAATTCCGCAGACAAAAAGGAGACGAAGTAATTATGGCATGGTACAATGAAATCGGCGCCGAAAGCGACGTCGTTGTAAGCTCGCGTATACGTTTCGCCCGCAACATCGCGGGATATCCGTTCGGCAAAAAGCTTAATGACGCCGGACGTTCGGAAATAATAGATAAAGTCACGAAAGCGCTCGCTCCGGCAGGTCTTGAGACAATCGACCTCGCGGCAAAGAACAATATTGACACGAGCGCGCTCGCAGAGAAGCGATATATCAGCTCCGAGTTCGCGTCGGAGAAAGCTCCGCACACACTGCTGCTCGACGAGTCAAAGCAGACCGCAGTGATGATCTGCGGTGAGGATCACGTCCGCATCGCGGCGTTCAGCGCGGGGTTGTCGTTGAAAGAAGCTTATGACAAGGCGGTCGCGCTCGACGACCTGCTTGACGCCGGAGCTGATATCGCCTACTCCGAGTCGGTCGGCTACCTGTCGCAGAACCCTACCGACCTTGGCACCGGAATGCGCGCTTCGCTGCTTTTGCACCTGCCGGCGACCGCGCTCGCAAGACAGATCGGCGCGGCTGAACGCGGACTCGCAAAGCTGGGCGTCACAATGCGCGCCTACTTCGGTGAAAGCGGTGAGGCATACGGCTCGCTGTATCAAATTTCCAATTCGGTGACAATGGGCATATCCGAAGAGGAAATAATCGAAAAATTAATCAACGTCGCAAAGCAGCTGATTGAAAGCGAGCGCAAGCTCAGAGACACACTCAAGAGCGACAGCTTCGCAAGACTCTGCGACCGTGTGATGCGTGCGAAAGGACTGCTTTGTAACGCATACCTTATGTCCGCGTCCGAGTTCATGGGACTTTGGAGCGACGTCAGACTGGGCGTATCGCTCGGTATCGTCGAGGGCTGCGACCTCGCCGCGCTTGATTCGCTGCTTGTCAGTGCTATGCCGGCAAATCTGATCGCCGCGTCGTCGTCGAAAGCGGACATAACCGCCGCCGAGCTCGAGACGCTGCGTGCTAAAACAGTGCGCGAGACGCTCGCAAAATAAGTAATTATTCATGAATTGCCGTCTGATTGAATAAAATTGCGCGAAATTGAATAATATGTATATTGATTCCGCGACAGGGTTCAAGCGGCGCAGATACTGAAATCATCTCGCCGCTTCCCGCAGTCAGATTCGATTAGATTGTACAAGCCCGGCTGCGGCTGTAATCAGCAGCTGTGCTTTGCCGCCGATAGAATTATTCTGCCGGCGGCGCATTTATTAACGATATTTTTATTATAATATTTACAGTTATCCAAACGAAAGGATGATTGCATATGCCAAAGAGCTTTACGCAAAAAGCTACAAATGTACTCAATAAATCGCTCTACCTCGCGTCCGAGCTCGGGCACACCTATATCGGCAGCGAGCACCTGCTGCTCGCGCTCACGAGCGAAACTGACAGCGTCGCGGCAAAGCTGCTCGACGCTCGGGGAGTGAGCTTCGAGGTGACGCGCGACGCGATCCGTCGCCGCATCGGCAGCGGCGAGCGCACACGCATAACCCCGCGCGATATGACGCCGCGCACGAAGCGGATAATCGAAAACGCCGCGTACCAGTCGTCGCGCTTCGGTCAGAGCTATATCGGCACCGAGCATCTCTTGTACGCGGTCGCGTCCGAGTCGGACAGCATAGCCGTCGTGATACTCGGCGAGCTCGGCGTGTCGGCTGCCGACATCATCGCTGATATCACCAATTTCCTCGGCAATGTCAATGGAGACGGCAGCGAGTCGGAAGACTCGATGCAGCTCAGCGGCAAGACGTCGCACAAGCCGTCCGGCTCGCTCAAGGACACCCCCTCGCTCGCACAATACGGTCGCGACCTGACCGCTATGGCGCGCGACGGCAAGCTCGATCCGATCATTGGTCGAGAGACCGAAACCGAGCGCGTAATACAGATACTCTCACGCCGTACTAAAAACAATCCCTGCCTCATCGGCGAGCCGGGCGTCGGAAAGACCGCAGTTGTAGAGGGACTCGCCGAGCGCATCGCCGAGGGAAGCGTCCCCGAATCGCTGATCGGTCGGACTATAGTCACGCTTGATATATCGTCGATGATCGCCGGCGCTAAATACCGCGGCGAATTCGAGGAGCGAATGAAAGCGGTCATGGCTGAAGTCGCGAAGAACCCGGGTATAATCCTGTTTATCGATGAAATACACACTATCATCGGCGCGGGTGCGGCCGAAGGCGCGGTCGACGCCGCGAATATACTGAAGCCGGCATTGGCGCGTGGTGAGATACAGATTATCGGCGCGACGACAATCGACGAATACCGCGCGCACATTGAAAAGGACGCGGCGCTCGAGCGCCGTTTTCAGTCGGTAATGGTCGGCGAACCGACCGCTGACGAAGCGGTGAAGATACTCATCGGTCTGCGCGACCGCTATGAATCGCACCACAAGGTCAAAATCACAGACGAGGCAATCAACGCCGCGGTTTCGCTGTCGCAGCGGTATATAAACGACCGCTATCTGCCTGATAAAGCTATTGACCTTATCGATGAAGCCGCGTCGAAGAAGCGTATCGCGGCGCAGACCTCCCCGCCCGACCTGCGCGACGCCGAGGATCGCATCAAAGCAATCCGCGCCGATAAGGAGGAAGCTATAAAATCGCAGGACTTCGAGCGCGCCGCCGCGCTGCGCGACGAGGAGAAGAAGCTGACCGAGGACTGCGAAGCCAAGAAAAATGAGTGGCAGTCGTCCAAGACGACCGAATCGCTGTCGATTGGCGCGGACGACATCGCCGACATCGTGACCGCGTGGACGGGCATACCGGTGAAGAAGCTCGCTGACGAGGAGAGCTCGCGGCTGTTGAATCTCGAATCAATATTGCAGAAGCGGATTATCGGTCAGGACGAGGCTGTCTCGGCAGTCGCGAAGGCAATACGCCGCGGACGGATCGGACTCAAAGACCCGAAGCGTCCGATGGGCTCGTTTATCTTCCTCGGTCCGACCGGCGTCGGCAAGACCGAGCTCGCGAAGGCGCTCGCCGACGTGATGTTCGGTGACGAGAACGCGATGATACGCATCGATATGTCCGAATATATGGAGAAGCACTCGACCTCGAAGCTGATCGGCTCTCCGCCCGGCTATGTCGGTTATGACGAGGGCGGACAGCTGACCGAGAAGATACGCCGCAAGCCCTATTCGGTCGTATTGTTCGACGAAATTGAAAAAGCGCACCCGGATGTTTTCAATATCCTGCTCCAGATACTCGAGGACGGACTGCTGACCGACGCTCAGGGACGCCATGTCGACTTCAAGAACACGATAATCATAATGACGTCGAATGTCGGCGCGGCAAGCATCACCGAGCAGAAGAAGCTCGGTTTCGCGTCAGCGCTCGACAAATCGGACAATGACGAAATGCGCCGCACAGTAAACGCCAGCCTGCGCGAGACCTTCAAGCCCGAGTTCCTCAACCGAATCGACGAGATCATAATCTTCAACAAGCTCACAAGCGAAGACATCAAGAAAATCGCGCGCGTCATGCTTGACGAAATCGGCGAACGCATTGAGTCGCTCGGAGTCGACATCAGCTTTGACGACGCGCTGGTCGACTCACTCGCTCGTGAGGGCTTCGATCCGGTATACGGAGCGCGCCCGCTCCGCCGCGCGATACAGCGTCGCATCGAAGACAGCTTTGCGACCGCTATGCTCGAGGGCAGGATTTCAGACGGCGACAGCGTAAAGGCAGTGCTCAACGATAAAAATGAAATCGAATATCTTCCAAAAGTCGCTAATGCCGGCGTATAATTTCAGCAATTTTGAGCTATTTACACAAATTTAATCATTGTGAAATAAATAGTTTCAAAATATTATTTGCAGGTTCATATAATTAGCGTACAATAATATATACTGATTTGCTGCAATCTGCCGCGAGTCCTGCCGAACGGCAGTATTACGTTGGCATTATGCGTATGCACCGTATGGAGGATTATTATGGAATTCAAGGAATTTTTCGATAACTTTTCTAAGAACGCAAAGACAATAGCCGACAAAGCGGTTAAAAAGACCGGAGAAGTAGCTGAGTCGGCAAAGCTCATAATCTCGCTCAAGTCCGAAGAAGCCAAGCTCGAAAGACTATTTAACAATCTCGGCAAGCTCTGCTACGATAAAGCCGACGACGCGAGCATTGCCGCACAGATAATTGAAATCGACGACCAGAAGGAAGTCATTTCTAAAATCAAAGCCGACATAGCCGCTAACAGCGGAAAAGCCTACTGCATAAGCTGCGGTAAAGAAATCACGTCCGACGCGATATTCTGCCCCTACTGCGGAAACAAGCAGGAGCAAAAAAAAAATATGAGCTCTGACCCCGAGCCAAAGACAACCGAGGAAAAGGCAGAACCCGAGACAAAGGCGGCTGAGTCACAGTCGGTCGAGACTACAAGCGATGCTAAAGCTGAAGTTCGCTCCGAGTCGAAGCCTCTCAACGCCGAAGAATTCGTCGAGTATTTCAAAGCTGTTATGCAAAAATACGGCTTTACGAAATAACACATCACAAATAAGCACATAACAAAAACCGAAAGTCCGACCGGACTTTCGGTTTTATTTATCTCGGTGAGAGAATATAATATGTTTCCGTCTGATTCAATGCGAATCACCCTCCACACGGTTTTGCGTAATTGCGGTTATAATTATCAACGACAGCACTATGACCGCCGCGGCGACAAGCAGCATATGACCGAGCGCGGCTCCGCTCAAGAGAAACACACCGGCTGCCGCACACGGCCAGAGCAGGCTTTTAAAGTCGACGATTTGAAAGAACATAAGAATCCGTCCGGTAATGTAGATAAGCAGCAGTAATATATCGCCGATGATATAAACCAAAAAATGCGTGACGCTCATAAATCCAAACTCGTCAACACCGATCGGCAGAACCATGAGCAGCGCTGATATCAGATACATCAAGCCCCACGACGCATAAAACAGCTTATCACGGGCAGTATACATATAGTAATAAAGCTTTGACAGATGTATGACCTCGGGTATAAGCAGCAGCACTGCCGCGACCAGACCGAATATATTGATGAAGTTAAATGACATCGTTGTATCTCCGATATTAATTGATTTATAAAATGACACAATGTCGGGCTAATCAAAACATTAATCAATGTACAGTAGATATCTTAGCGACCCATCACCGCACATTTAAAATAGAAAAGACCGCCGAAGTAACCTCCAGCGGTCATATAAATGGCGCGCCTGGCGGGATTCGAACCTGCGACCTACCGGTTCGTAGCCGGGCACTCTATCCACTGAGCTACAAGCGCGTACCATTTCACTCTCCGGAGCTGTGCTCCTCTCGAGTACTGTAATATTATAGCACAAAGAAAAGCGTTTGTCAATAGGTTTTAGAAAAAACTTTTGATTTTTTTTCTGCGTTGTAAATAGATATGACCCAAAAAGACCAGAAAAAATAAAAGACATGGTATTACAGCGAATTTGTGCAGCCGGAGTGGAGCCGTAGGCG
>CAJFKR010000013.1 GCA_904386005.1 Candidatus Flemingiibacterium merdigallinarum | reverse complement strand
ATGACCCTACGAGTTGCTGACGCAACTCGGAAAAAGGGGCTCCCCGGCACTTAGGCGAGCAAGCTCGCCTAAGTGCTGACCCCACACCCGAAAACTTTTTATAATTTGGGTCATGGTGTAATTGTTTATAACTGCACAGATATTTTATTTCTGCTTATCGTCAGATACCACAGGGATGCGCCGCCTAACGCGTCCGCACCTCCGGCGAGGCGCGGACGCTTGGGGCCCCGCTCCCCATACGGCGGCTCGGTTTGTGCGTGATTGTTTGAATCTAATATTGCTTGTTCATTTAATCACTTAATTACATTGTTATAATTCCCGTCGAACCCACGTTATTTTACCTTGTTTTCTTCTCGCCGTAATATTGCAGCAGCATAGTTCCGAGACGCGCGCTGCCGCTGCCGTTCGGCTGCCAGGGCGTGTACCAAGGGTCAATCGAGCAGTAGCGTTCGGAGACGACATGCTCGGTCGTCAGTCCGTAATACATCAGCGCGTCGAGCGTCTTTTTCGCCTTTTCGCGCTGACCGCAGGCAAGCCATGCGCTGACCCAGAAGGATTCGCTCTGCATCGTGTACCACACGTCTCCGTAGCCGCCGTGGTACGCGCCGTCCCACGCCCCGGCGCAGCTGGTCAGGACGCCGGTCAGCCCGTGGTCGAACATTCCGCGGCTCACAAAATAGTTCTCCATCTGCTCCATCATGCGGCTGCCCGGCTCGATTATGCCGCAGATCAGCAGTATCGGTCCGCCGTCGGTCGTGAAGCTGTAGTTCTGGCTGTCCTCGATAGACAGTCCGAGCTCGTGCGGGAACAGGAAGCTCTCATCGTTCTCATGCCCGCGGTAGAGCTCGTCGCGGATTTCGATGAGTCTCTGTTTATAGTCGTTATAGATAGCGCGCACACGTGCGGCGTCGGGGTGATTTCTCATTTCGAGGATTTCGGCGAGGCTGTTTATCGCGCGGAGATTGTAGCTGTCGGTGAAAGTCCAGAACTGCGCGATGTCGCTCCAGTCGCTGCCCTGTCCGCTCGGGAATATGCCCGCGTATCCGCTCGATTCGGTGTGACGGCGGCGCTCGATCCAGTCGAGCATATCCATCATGTAGGGCAGGAAGTATTCGAACTCGTCGTCTCCGGTGTTGTAGCGCAGGTGCTCGGCCATGCCCCAGAGCGTCGAGCCGGTGAAGTTCTCCCACGCCGCGCAGTTGGATTTTATGCGTCCCTTGTCGTCGCCGTCGGGCGTGAACCAACGCTCGCAGAAGTAGCGGTAAGCTTCGCGGGTGTAGCGTCTGAGACCGACATGGTCGAGAAATTCGAGCACGAGCGTCGCTTCGAACGGCCAGACAAAGCGTCCGAGGTCGCCCTGACGCGTCGCGACAAGCTCACTGCCCTCATAGCGCGCGAGCATCTGCATACACTGTGTCGCGAGCTGCAAATACACGTCGCGGTAGAACTTGTTGTCGTAGTCCGGATAGACGCAGATATCTGACAGGATGTCCTGCCAGCCGGCGACAGTCGCGGCGCGCGCGGTATCGTAATCGTCGGCTGATACGGACTTGCCGCCGTCGGCTCCGCCCGAGCAGATAGCCATATCGAAGCTGACGCTCTCGTGAGCCTCGAGCGAGTAGTCGAAGCGGAAGTAATCGGCGGCTTCGTACATATGACCCTTTGGTCCGTCCTCGACCCACCTCATAGCGACGCCGTCGTGAGCCTTGACGACCATCTCGGCGCGCCCGTCCGAAGCGGTATTCTCGCCGGTATTTTGCCATGTGCGCTTGAGCATATACCAGCATTTGACGTTCGGCTTGTAGGGCGCGTAGCCCTCCATGTGGTTCTGCACCATATACGTGTCCTTGCCCGAGCGGCAGAGCGCGCCGAGGTAGCCGTCATTGTGATACGGCGAGGCATTCGTAACCGTAACCCGGAAATATGTGGTCGGAACACGTTCAAAATCGCAGAAGGCTTCCATCGCGACGTCGCAGCCGTCGCAGCTCGAGTTGACTGTGTATATCGGCAGACCGTCGGTGACCGGCGAGAACTTGGTCTCGGTGTAGTCAAACGAATCCATATTCTCGCCGTGCAGCAGGACAAGACCGATTCCCGGCTGGTCGAGGTGCGTGCCGTTGTCGAGCAGCGACGAGTCGGTGACATTGAAATCGGGGTACATGACGACAATTCGCTCTGCGAGCGGCGGGTGGAGATATATTCTGGAGGTTTTGGAGCGTTCCCAATTGTTTTTGCTCATTTTTATGACCATGACTTTGCGGCGGCAAAGCTTTCCTTTCTTTTTTTCGTGAATTAGTGCGGCGTGTTTTCTCTGCGCGCTGTTCTTACCGGCGAAATCGCGAAGCGCGTCAATATTTTAAGGTTACTTTATCATATGCCGATCAAGTCTATACTAAAAGCGTTTAGGCTCGGCGCGACGCCGACCTCGGCTTTATATAGATCATCACATATATCATATCACAAATATACGCGAATGTCAATAGCCGCCATCGATTTGAAAATACAGGCGCGGTATTTTTTGCCGGCATTGCGGCGGTCGGACATAAAGTCGCGTGCGGACAGCCGGGATAAGGGGCGGGTTTAAATATTTATCGCCCCAAACTAAAATATTTACAAATAATATGTTGAATTTCCCCGAATTTTTTACTACCATATTAATAACAATGATATCGGAAAACGAAGGGAAATGAAAACTCAATGTCAAGATTGACTATAAAGTATATAGCGGAGCTCGCGGGAATATCGCCGTCCGCGGTATCGATAGTACTGAATGACCGCCCCGGGGTGAGCGCGGAGACCCGCGAGAGGGTGCGCGCTATACTCCGCGAAACCGGATATGTGCCGAACCCGAACTCGCGCCGGCTGCTGTTCAACAAGTCCGACAATATCACAATCCTATTGAACCGAGATATGAGCGACCTTGGCAACCAATTCTATGTCGAATTAAACAATCTGCTCGTGCCCGAGTGCGACAAGGCCGGCGCGAATCCGGTCTACGCCTTTTATCGACTGCACGACAGCGGCGACGTCGAGCTGCCGCAGATAATCACACGCCGCGATACCGGCGGAATCATCTTTCTGGGCGCTCCGCCCGAGCCGGTGCAGCGCCGTATAATCGAGACCGAGATTCCGTTTGTCATCACCGATACGCATGAGCCGAGACCGGGAATCGCTTCGGTCTACACCGATTACTCATCGGCTGCGTATATGGCTACCAAATACCTGATATCGCTTGGTCACCACAACATCGGCTATCTCGGCTACGACAGCCCGCTGTATATGCGAAACACCCTGCGCGGCTTCAAGGGCGCGCTCCAGGACGGCGGCTGCGAGTACCACCCCGAGTGGGTACACTCGTCGCCGAACAGCGACAAGCTGTCCTACGAGACGACCCGACGGATGATGAAGGCGCCGCGCTTGCCGAGCGCGATATTCTGCACCGGCGACTTTATCGCCATCGGCTGTCTGCAATATATTTTGCAGGACGGGCTGCGCGTGCCGGAGGACATCTCGCTTATCAGCATTGACGACATAATTCTGTCGAGATATGTCACTCCGCGTCTGACCACCGTGAAAATCGACCGTCAGGAGCTCGCGCGTCAGAGCATAGCCTTGCTCGTTGACCGTATGTCAGGCGTTCCGAGCCTGCCCGAGCACATCGAGGTTCCCTGCGGCGAAATCGAGGTTAGGCAGAGCGTCTGCGCGCACATATAAGCCGGCGGCGTTATCCGATCCAATATTCGGCTTGACCGGCAAATCGCGCGTATCACGGCGTGTAACGCACGGCTTTGATTTATATCTCAAAAAGGAAATATATCCCGGCTTCGGAAATCCTGAAGCCGAGATATATTTATCCGATTCCGTCGGGTCATCGCACCTGTTTCTACCCGCAATCATGTCGGCGTATTCGCATTGTCTCACTGCTAATCCCTGACCTGCCTCGGGGAGACGCCTACCTTTTGCCGGAAGATGTTCGAAAAATAGTGCTCGTCGCTAAAGCCGACAAGGCGGGATATCTCCTTTATCGGCATATTTGTGCCGAGCAGCAGGCTCTTAGCCTGCTCGATGCGGCGGCAGAGCAGGTATTCGTAGGGCGGAATTCCGTACTGCTCGCGGAAT
Organism: Candidatus Flemingiibacterium merdigallinarum; assembly: GCA_904386005.1. Classification (GTDB taxonomy): domain Bacteria; phylum Bacillota; class Clostridia; order Oscillospirales; family CAG-272; genus Flemingiibacterium; species Flemingiibacterium merdigallinarum. The sequence continues at coordinate 55,159 of CAJFKR010000013.1, read as the reverse complement.
ATGCGCAGGGTCTGGCTGCGGCTCTTAAAAATCAGCGACGACAGGAGGTTCAGATCTATCCTTTCGCTGATGTGCGCGTCGATGTAATTCTTGATTATCAGAGCGTCGGGATCGGCCTTAGCGTCGGTCTTGGGTATCAGCCCGCTCAGATATTGCAGCAGCTCGTGGAAAATCAGGGCGGCGCCGGCATTGATTGTGTCGGGCGAGCCGCCGCCGCGCGTGAGTGTGACCATGCGCTCGAAGTAGCTGAACGCGCCGCTCCGGCGGATATACTGCACGTCGATAAGATTGTACGCGCGCATCAGGCTCTCGACGACCGGACCGCCCGCGTTGAACCAGATTTTCGTCCAGGGGTCGTCGGCGTCCGAAAAATAGAGGTGGTCGCGGCCGTACATCAGCAGATACACGTCGCCGGTCGTCGGATTGAAACGCTCGCCGCCGCAAATCACCGTGCCGCGGCCGTGCAGAATGTATTCGGCGCAGAGAATCTTAGAGTCGCGGCGGTTGATTCGGTAGCTGCCGTCACAGAAGGTCATCCCCGCGATGTTTATGTAAAACGGCTTATTTTGAGTGTCGTAGGGCGAAACAAAGCTGTATTCCTCTCTCATGCGCATATTCCTCAACTAATTGGCGTTATTGTCTATTTACATATCATTATTATAACATTATAATTAATCTGTGTAAAGACCTTTTCATAAAATCGCCGGAATTATTTTCGCCGTCCCTGCCGCGTCGTCCCGCCGACGGCAGCATATTCCGCGGTTTTTTAAACTATTTTTTGGAGGTATATCATTATGAACACAAGCATTCCGCGTCCCGAACATCCGAATCCGATTTGGGAGCGCGACGGATTCGTAAATCTCAACGGCAGCTGGGAGTTCGACTTTGACTTCGGCCGCTCGGCGCTCGACCGCAGACTGTATGAATCGGACGAGAAGCTGCCGCTCGAAATAGTAGTGCCGTTTTGCCCCGAAAGCAGGCTGTCGGGCATCGCGCACACCGACTTCATTAATTGCTGCTGCTACCGCCGCAAATTCGATATCCCCGCCGACAAGCTGGACGGGCGGATAGTCCTGCATTTCGGCGCGGTCGACTACAAGGCGACGGTATATGTCAACGGCAAGCTCGCCGGAACTCACAAGGGCGGCTACACTCCGTTCGAGTTCGACATCGCCCCGCTTGTACGGGCAGGCGAGAACAGCCTGTTCGTCTTTGTCGAGGACGACACCCGCTCGGGCGCGCAGCCGAGCGGCAAGCAGTCCAAGAGCTACCACTCGCACGGCTGCGACTACACTCGCACGACCGGTATCTGGCAGACCGTGTGGCTCGAATTTACGCCGAAGTCATACATAAAGTCGGCGAAATACTACCCGGATATTGACAGCTGCACGCTGACCGTGACCGGAGAGGTCTGCGGCAGGGGCGAGCTTGAGATCGCGGCTTCATATGACGGCAAGCCGGTCGGAAGTGCTTCGGTGTCCTGCCTCGGCGGCGGCTTTGTCGCGACGCTGAAGCTTTCTGAAAAGCATCTCTGGCAGCTCGGCTGCGGCAGACTATATGACCTTGTTCTGACCTTTGGCGACGACTCGGTCAAGAGCTACTTCGGTCTGCGCAGCGTGTCGCTCGACGACCGCAAATTCTATCTGAACGGCAAGGCCGTGTTCCAGCGCACCGTGCTCGATCAGGGCTACTACCCCGACGGAATCTACACCGCGCCGACCGACGCCGACCTCGAGGGCGACGTCGTGCTGTCGATGAACGCCGGCTTCAACGGCGCGAGACTGCATCAGAAGGTATTCGAGCCGCGCTTCCTCTATCACTGCGACCGGCTCGGCTACATGGTCTGGGGCGAGATGGGCAACTGGGGACTTGACTACCACTCGCCGCAGGCGACCGAGATATTCGGCGGCGAATGGCTGTGTGAAATCGAGCGCGATTTCAATCATCCGTCGATCATCGGCTGGTGCCCGTTCAACGAAACCTGGAATTACGTCGAGAGAAGCGCGTCGAACGCGCTGCTGTCGTCGATATACCATATCACCAAGGCGGTCGACCCGACCCGTCCGGTCATCGACACGAGCGGCGGCTATCACCACATCACCGACATCTACGACCTGCACGACTATGAACAGAATCCGGACATATTCCGCCCGCGCTACGAGGTGTTCGCGAATGGCGGCGAGCTTTATGACCGGTTCAACGTAGACGGCAACCGCAAGCAGGCGTATGGCGGCGAGCCGGTATTCATGAGCGAATACGGCGGAATCCAGTGGAACACCGACGGCAACAGCGGCTGGGGCTACGGACAGGCTCCGAAGACGCCCGAGGAGTTTATCGAGCGTTATCGCGGACTGACAAACGCGATGCTCGACAATCCGGCTATAATGGGCTTCTGCTACACGCAGCTCTACGACATCGAGCAGGAGATCAACGGTCTGTACACCTACGGCCGCAAGCCGAAGTTCGACATTTCGATCTTCCGCGAGATAAACACAAGGAAAGCGGCAATCGAGGACTGACAAGCTCGACTGTGCCGAACGGTTTTGTGCTGACATAATCAGAACCAAGCATATAAGAAACAGGAAAAGATTAATATACAGCTGTAAACCCGGCAGGGGTTTCCTGCCGGTGAACAGCCACATACACGTGTTCAGATTGCCGCTTGCGCGGCGATTATTAAACTCCTGCACCATGTCAAAAAAGCAATACCCGAGCATCCCAAGCGAAATACACTACAGTTATCATCAGAATCGAAATTACGATTATTAAAGGCGATATCGAACCCTATATGATGAAAGGAATTTGCAATGAAAAAGAGATACCCGGCAGCACTACTCACGGCGATTATACTTATGAACCTATATGTGACGTCCTGCGCAGAAGCGGCGTCGAACAGCGGCGAAACCACGGCTACAGCCGCGAGCGAGACCGAATCCGAGACGACCGAACTGGTCGCCGAAATCCCCGACGACGCGTATTTTGACGGGCACACATTTACCTTTCTTATAACCGGAAACACCGAGAACACGTGGGAAAAGAACGATTTCAAGGCCGAGGAGGAAAACGGCGAGGTACTGAACGACGCGCGCTTCAGACGCAATCTCGCGGTCGAGGACCGGCTGGGAATCACAATTGAGACGGTGGAGAACTACGGCTCGGCGTTCGGCGCGGGCAGCGGTTATCTGGCGTTCCAGACCTGCGTCATGGCGGGCGACACCTCATACGACGCGGGCATGATCGCCGGCTACGACTGCGCGACGCTCGCCTGCGGCGGCTACCTGTACGACCTGAACACGCTGCCATACATGGACATGACAAAGCCATGGTGGGATCATCGCGTGAATGAGGATCTGACAATCAACGGCAAGCTCTACTACACTACCGGCGATATCTCGACGGCTGACAACGACGCGACGAACGCGATATTGTTCTCAAAGCAGCTCATAACCGATTTCGGGCTTGAGGATCCATACGAACTTGTGAAGTCGGGAAAGTGGACGATAGACAAGATGATCGAGATGGGAACCGGCGTTGCCGGAGATCTGAACGGCGACACGAAGTACGACAAGAACGACCGATTCGCGGCGATAATCTGGGACGACACTATTATGGGCATGGTGAACGCGACCGGCTCGAAGTGCGCGACAGTGCAGCCGGACGGCACGCTTGAGTTGACGCTCTACAACGATGATGTATTATCGATGTTCGAGAAGTACACGGCGTTCTTTGACCGCACGATAGCCTATCACTACCAGCGCACGAGCTACGACATCACCGATCCGGTGAATATGTTCGCGAACAATCAGGCGTTGTTTTTCACGCAGCTGCTCGACCTTGTGACCTACTTCCGCGATATGCAGACCGATTTCGGCATACTGCCGTTCCCGAAGCTCGACGAAGAGCAGGAGGGCTATCATTCGACGATCGGTTCGTGGCACTCGGTGTTCCTCTGCGTTCCGCTGGTGCAGCAGGACGCCGAGCGCACCGGAATCGTGCTCGAGGCGTTGGCCGCGGAGTCCTACTACACAGTGACTCCGGCGTATTATGAAAAGACGCTTATTGGCAAGTACACGCGCGACGAAGAATCGGCGGACATGATAGACATAATCCTATCGACGCGTGTCTACGACCTCGGTTGGTTCTATCAGATCGGCGAATACAACGAAAACATCATGGATATGTTCCGTCAGAACAAGACCGACTTTACGTCGATGTACGACACCTACAAGAATTCCGCACTTGCCAAAATCGAGGAGATTAACGAGGCGTTCGCGCAGGTGAACTGATCTGTACAAAGGGTGTCCGCACAAATTCGGACAGCCTGTTCACAGCAATATCAATACACGCAAAAACCTATCAACATACATAAGGAAGCATACATAAGGAAAGAAAGAAGTAAAGCAATGTTACACAAACGCATCACGGCATCAATTTTGGCGTCACTATTCACAGCGCTGCTTTGCGCGGCTTCATGCGGCGAGGAGGTGGTCGTCGACAATTCCGTCGACAATGCTGACAGCACGTTGACCGAGACCTCGGAAGTCACGACTGAGCTTTCAGCCGAGCTGCCCGATGTGAAGTACGATGGGCACGTGTTCAACATTCTGATTACCGGAAACACTGAGAACACGTGGCAGAAGAACGACTTCAAGGCAGAGGAGCTGACCGGCGAGGTTTTGAACGACGCGCGCTACGAGCGCAATCTGGCGGTCGAGGAGCGGTTCGACATAACAATTGCAACCGACGAGCGGTACGGAGCCACAAAGGGCGCGGGCTCGGGCTTCACGATGATTCAGAACTGCGTCATGGCGGGCGACACGTCGTATGACGCGGGTATGATCGCCGGCTACGACTGCGCGACGCTGGCTCTGGGCGGATATCTGTACGATATGCGCACCCTGCCGTACATTGATCTTGACAAGCCGTGGTGGGATCAGCGGCTCAACGAGGATCTGACGATTAACGGCAAGCTGTACTATTCGACCGGAGACATCTCGACTGCCGACAACGACGCGACCGGAGCTATACTGTTCAACAAGAAGCTGGTAGAGGATTTTAGCCTGCCGAATCCGTATGAAATGGTGCTCGACGGCACTTGGACGGTAGACGCGATGATATCGATGGGCAAGGACGTATCGAGCGACCTCGACGGAAACAGCGTCTGGGACAAGAACGACCGCTACGCCGCGATAATTTGGGACGACACTGTTATGGGCGTTATCAACTCGACCGGCGAGAAGTGCGCGACCGTGCAGCCGGACGGCAGGCTCGAGCTGACCTTGTACAACGAGCGGGTGCTGTCGATGTTCGAGAAGTTCACGACCGCGTACTATGACACGACGCAGGCTTACCACTATCAGCGGGTCAGCTACGACATCACCGATCCGGTTTCGATGTTCGCGAACGATCAGGCGCTCTTTTTCATGCAGCTATTAGACCTTGTCACCTATTTCCGCGATATGCAGACCGATTTCGGCATACTTCCGCTGCCGAAGCTCGACGAGGAGCAGGACAGGTACTATTCTACTATCGGTTCATGGCACTCGGTATTCCTCCTTGTCCCGTCGGTACAGGAAAACGCCGAGCGCACCGGAGCTATACTCGAAGCGCTGGCGTACGAGTCGTATAAGACGGTGACGCCGGCATACTACGAAAAGACTCTGGTCGGCAAATACATACGCGACGACGAATCGCGCGAGATGGTCGACATAATCCTGTCGTCGCACGTCTACGACCTCGGCTGGTTCTATCAGATCGGCAAATACTGCGACGAGGTACTGTATATGTGGTACGACAAGAAGTCGGACTTCACGTCGATGTACGACTCGCATCTGTCCGAGGCAAAGGCTGACATTGAACGGATAAACGAGGCGTTCGCTGAGCTTGACTGACAAGACCGGATATTCGATTATGACAATATCTTTGATATGGAGAAACTATATATGACCAACAAAGCAAACGATTGTACCGCTTCGGCAAATGCCGCTTCGGCAAATGCCGCTTTGGCAGATACCGGCAAGGTAAATACCGGTTCAGTAATTACCGGTTCTGTGCTGGTACATCCGCAGGAGCTTGACAAAAAATGGATAGACCGCTGTGTGTCGCTCGGTATACCGAGAATCGGACTGCATCCGGTCGGCGGCGGGGAGGCGGCGAAGAGCCTTGACGACCTGCTGTGTCGGCTGAAAACATCCGAATTTCGCTCGCTGCTCGACTACGCCGTCGAGAGGGGACTCGAGATCGAATACGAGTTCCACGCCGCGCGCTGGTGTCTGCCCGCGAGCGAGTTCGAGGCACATCCCGAATGGATGCGCATGAACGACGCGGGCGAACGGGTAGGCGACCTCAACTTCTGCGTTACGAACGAGGCCGCGCTCGACTTCTACGCGCGCCGCGCCGTCGAGTGCGCAAAGCAGCTCTACCGTTCGGGCAAGCGCTTCTATTTCTGGATGGACGACGCCAAGGGCGGAGCCTGCCGCTGCCCGAAGTGCCGCGAGTATTCGGTGTCCGACCAGCAGCTGATCGTCGCGAACCGCGTGATAAGTGAGCTGCGGCGCGAGATCCCCGACGCGTGTCTTGCGTATCTCGCGTACGTCGACTGCATGACCCCGCCGACGGTGAAGCCTGCGGACGGTATCTTCCTCGAGTTCGCGCCTATCGAGCGCGACTTTCACAAGCCGCTCGACGACCCCGATTCGGAGAAGAACCGGCACGAAATTGAACACCTGCCCGCGCTGCTCGAATATTTCGGGCATGACAACGCAAAGGTGCTCGACTACTGGCTCGACAACTCGCTCTACTCGGGTTGGAAGAAGCCGCCGAAGGAATTCCACGAGTACCGAGACGTGATTGCCGCTGACTTTAAGTATTACCGCGCGCTTGGAATTCACGACCTCGCGACGTTCGCCTGCTATCTCGGAGAAGATTACATCGAGCTGTACGGCGAGCCGGACATCAGCGCTTTTGCCGCGGAGCTTGCGAAGTAATATGAATTATCCCTTACAGTAAAACTGTAGGGGATTTTTTTGTGTGCGGATGTTTTTGTTCTATAGTTGACATTGTCATCCGCGCATGATATAATGTCGGTGAGGGAAACAAACACGATTTGTGTGTTATCGACAAAAGGGGGTGCCGCGATGAGAATCCGAGGAATATATATTTGTGTCATATTGGCTGTACTGTTGGTATCCTGCTCCGACACTGCCGGCGCGCCGGCAGCCGTCCAGCCGGAGCTGACCGCCATATTGCCGGACGGCGTCGGACTCGCGACTGCAAGCGGCTATGTCGGCGAGCCGGTCGCGTATCAGGACGGGCTTGTATATATGTTCATGGTCGGCGATGAGTCGGCGGCGGGCAGTATGTACTATCAGCTTTTCGAATATGATGGCGATTTCATTCCAGTATCGCCGGCGGCTGACCGCGTTTTCTGCGGCGACGAATACGCGGTCTACATGAATGTCGACCGGAGCACCGGCGAATGTGAATATTTTGCCGACAGCTACGACTTCGATAATCGTACTGAGCTTGTGCTTCCGGACGGGTGCGGTATCAATTTCATCGACGGCGAGCGGCTATATTATACGTGGGGCGGCAGCTATTATTACTGCGATATATCTGACGGCGAGTCGGCAGCGGTCGGCGTCGACTCTGACAAATATATCCTGCTCGCGGCTGACGGCGAGCGGCTGCTGTTCTTGTTGCGTGACCGCGGCGGCTCCGATGACTGCCGCGGTCTCATGTTATATGACAAGAATTCGGGCGGTCGGATTGTCGGCACACTTCCCGACGACTGTAATATGAAATATATGACGAGCCATACGTCGGCTCTGATTTGCGGTGAGTATGCGTATCTCACGCTTGTCGGAGATTATGACGGAGCGGAAAACACGTGTCGGCTCGCGCGGGTGAAGCTTGCCGACGGCGAGAGTCTCGTCTTTGGCGATACAACGATAATCAGCCCGAGCGTCGACGGGTACGAGCTCATCTCCTGCGGAATTGAGCTTGCGGCGGGTGGCGGTAGCGTATATTCGACCGCGAGCTTTGGTAGTGGAGACGGTCGGGTGAATCTGCTGTATTCAGTCGACTCGGCGTCAGGCGAATGCAGGGTGTATCCGGATATCACGGTCGACTCGGTCGGGCTGGTGCGCGTATTCGGAGACAAGCTGGTAATCTTCGAGCCGAATGGCGGCAAGCTGAATACGCGTATCTACGAGCTTGGTTGAAGTTAGAGGTGATTACATGAAAGTGAGAATCAACAATGTGCTGTTCGGGTTCAGCATCGCTTTGATGCTGCTGCTGTGCGTGACCGCGGTATTATCATATGCCGAATACGGCAGGGGGCTCGGATATGCTATGCTTATCATCTTCCTTTTATATATTACAATCGGGAATCTGGGCGCGCTGATTCCGTTCTGGTGGCTCGGTATTGTCGCGGTCGACGCTTTCATGGCGATTACAATGTGGCGGGATTTTATCGGCGGGCTGTGTGTGGTGCTGCTGGTTTTTTCGGTCATATCGGTCGCGGTAGGGCTGAACGCGTCGTGTATCCGGCGGCGGCTGTATGCGCGGATGAGCGCGCGGCGGAGGGAATAAATCCGCATACGGGTATATGAATGTCGGATATTCGACTTTTGTATACCCGCAATTTTATATTGACTTACCGGCAGACGTGTGGTAGAATGTTTATAGCTAAATAATCCCCAAAAGAAAGGACACCGTCATGAAAGAAAGTATCAGATCCCATTCCCGATTTGCGCTCATCGAGCAGTTCGACCGGCATTTGCAGTACGTCGGACCGAAGATGGAGCGCGATATCCGCGAATATCGTATGGGAACCTTCTCCCTGCAGTTTTTCGACGCTGACGGAGCGCGGATATACCCCGACGAGGTGACAGTAAATCAGACCTCGCATGAGTTCAAGTTCGGCTGCTCGCTGTTTCTGCTCGATCAGTTCCCCGAGCCCGAAAAGAACGCCGCCTACCGCGCGGCGTTCAAGAAGATTTTCAACTGCGGCGTCGCGCCGATCTACTGGGACACGCTCGAGCCCGAAAAGGGCAAGCCGCGCTTTTATAGCGATTCGCCGAATATCTGGCGGCGTCCGGCGCTCGATATCGTGCGCGACTACTGCCGTGAAAACAATATCCGCATGAAGGCGCACTGCCTTGCCTACAACTCGTTCAACCCGAAGTGGCTGCCGAACGACAACCGCGGCATAAACATCGAGCTTGCGAAGCGGGTCGCCGCGCTCGGCGAGCGCTACCGCTACGACTTTACGGACATGGACGTCATAAACGAGATGTATTCGATCTACAAGAACTGCTACGCGGGCAACGGTATGCGCAATTTCCAGATAACCGACGAGCCGACGCACGAGAAGTTCTGCTTCGACCTCGCGAAACGCGAATTTCCCTGTACCCGCCTGTTCTGGAACGAGGGCTGCTTCGAGACGTTCGGTCGTGACCAGTATGTCGGTACGCGCAGCCGCTACTACCTGATGCTGCGGCGTCAGCTCGAGCTGGGCGTGCCGATCGAGGGCATTGGTATGCAGTTCCACGCGTTCTGCGGTCGCGACAACGAGGTATCAACTGCCGGTATACTCTACAACTCACTGCGTGCTATAGATGTGTTCGACTGCTACTCGGATTTCAGACTGCCGATACATCTGTCCGAGGTTTCGATTCCGTCCTGGTCAAACGAGCCGGACGACGAGGAAGTGCAGGCTGAGCTCGCCGAGCGTATGCTGAAGCTCTGGTTCTCGCGCAAATACGTCGACGCGGTGATTTGGTGGAATCTGGTCGACGGCACGGCATACGGCACAGAGAATGTGTTCCACGCCGGACTGATGCGAGGTGACCTTTCGCCGAAGCCGGCATACGAGCGTTTCGACCGGCTGATAAATCACGACTGGCACACTGCTTACAGCGCGTCCGGCGCGGGCGATCGCTTCGTTTTTGACGGCTTCTATGGCGACTACGACGTGACGTTCACCCATGATGGAAAAAAATACACGCGGTCGATACGCCTGTTCCGCGATACGACCGGCTACGACAACCGCCTCGCCGACTGGCGGATTTCACGTGTAGAGGTGTGAGCGCGCACTGGATTAATGTGAGGGATGGAATCGCGATTTGTGGGATTCTATACAACCTGATGATGTCGCCGCGACCCGATGATGTCGCCGCGAAACGTGAATATAAATCGATAAAAAAGCGCGGTCAGCTGCTGCTGACCGCGCCGTATTTATGTAGTGACAGTTCATCAAACTCTTTCCTTGTAGTTGTTCACTCGGTCGCAGAACTGTTCCACGGTGTAGTTGTTGAGGGGAGCTGGGAAGCGAACCTGTTCGACGCCGTCGTTGTTATTTATTATAACATAGTTGACAGCGTCCTCTTCCGACGTCGCGACCTTGATATGGCTCAGCGGGAAGCGCTCGTCAATGTGGTCGCGGCTGCCGTCGAGCGCGACCGTGTCGATAATCACACGGAGCGCCTTGTCTTCAAAGCAGAGCTGTGTCCTGACGAAGCGGTCGGTGCGGACTACGCCCGCCTTGACCTTGCGCAGCTTGGCGTTCTGTCCGGTGTAGCATTCAAATTTGGTTTCCACGTTTTCGTAATACACGTCGCCGTCTCCTTCAGAAAGCAGGTTCAGCATATAGTCGTCGTAGCTCTTATCCTTGACGATTTGCGAGTCAAAGACGAAGAAGAGCGCGAGTCCGGCTATGCCGGCCACCGCGCCTATCGTTCTTATCGACCGGTGACCGATGGCTATCAGCAGCACTCCGACGACTACGACCAGCAGCGCGGCGATACGCAAGGCGTTGAACGTGACCGCGCCGTTGAAATAACGCTCCATTGACTTTTTCATAACAAGTTCCTCCTTATACTTGTAGAAATAAAGATTTTACAAATAGTAATATGCACTTAATCACCTGATTATATTATATCACTTATTGTATGTTGTGTCAATGAATATAATGGAAATTGCGCGAAAATTCTATATAATCGCCATTTGTAAAAATATTGTTACGAATGCGCGGCGCGAAGCAGATTCTGCCCCGCGCCGCGATTTAGCATCGTATATCGCCATGCGTATGACTATATATTTAACGTGAGTTTGATAAGAATTATAACAATGTAATAACGCAATCAACTGAACAAACAATATTAAAATACAAACGACCACGTAGAAACCAGCCGCCGGTTGGGAAGCAGTGGTCCCAGCAGTTTCGTCCTTCGGACGAACCTGCCACGACTTTGCATCTCTCCGAGATGCAAAGTCGATGGGCGGCGCATCTCTGTGGTTTATACAGTAAGCAGTAATTAAATCTTTGCGCAGTTATAAAAAGGCACCTCCCCCAGAGAAAGCGAACAAGTTCGCACTTTTACAATCGGCTATAGATATATATTTATTGATAAGTCTCGATTATATCCTCGACGTTGTCCTCGATGACATTTTTGACCTCGGCGTAGTAGGTGGACAGAGACTTGTTGCCGGTGACCGCCGAGATTATGCTGAAGCCGGACGCTTCGTCGTAGAACGAAGCGTTTTCGTTGATTATCGGAATCATCTGCTCCGATTCGCTGTCGCGCACCGATTTTACGGTCAGAGTCACGTCAAAGAAAGCCGGAACTACCGTGTTGTATGATATCGACGACATGACCTCGAGCACCGCTCCGGTCAGCTCAAGCCGCTCGTTCGTGACCGGTATGTAGGTAAGCCCTCCGCAGTTGCCGATTCGCACCGAATAATCTTCCTGGTTCTCGTCGAACTTAGGGTGAGGAATAAAACCGAAATCATCGACCATATCGCGGTAGCCGGTACAGCCGCCGATAGTCGAGTGGTTGAATAGCAGTCTGCCGCTGTTGAACGCCGAGTCGAACACGCCATAGGTCGTCTGCTCGTATGCGGCTCCCTCCAGAGCGAAGATTTCATTCATCGTGTCGACTATATTCACGTTCTGCTCGGTTTCAATATTGATGACCGGCATATTGTCCTTGTCCTTTATCAGCACATCGCCGCCGAGTCCCATGAACAGCGCCGGCACCTGTTCCCAGACCCAGCCCCAGTAGCCGAACTGGTCGACCTCGGGGTCGATTATCGTGTCGCCGTTGAGGTCGCGCGTGCCGTTTTTGATCATTTCGATAAATTTGTCGACCGTCCAAGTGCCATCGAGCACCATCTGATATGGATAATCCATCTGGAGCTCATCGCATATACGCTTGTTGAACAGAAGCACATTCGACTGAGTCAATATGTTCAGGTTGTACATACCCGTCATTGCGTAAATCTTGTTTCCATAATTTATGTCGCGTATACAGTTTGCATACCAGTAGGGCTTGTCGAAGTCGACGTTCGGCAGGTCGTTCCAGTCAATGAAGCAGCCCTCGGTTATGAGTCCGGGCATACCGCCGTGCTGGACGTGCAAAAACACGTCGTTTGAAGTGTCGCCAGACATTACAAACGAGCGTATGCTCTCAACGCCCTGACCTTGTCCGCCTCCGGTCGTGTCGTAGCCGCTCTCGACATATGTCAGTGTGATTCCGAGCCGCTCCTCAACGAGGCGATTGCGTTCGAATACCGCGTCGTCGACCGTGTCGCCGGTCTCCTCCTCCATGACGAAATTGCTCAGGGGATAGGCGAGGTACATGGTGAATTCCTCGCCGTCGAAGCGGATGTCGCCGAGGTCGTCTGTGATTATTTCTTCAGTTTCCTCCGGAGCCGAAGTGCCGGCTGTGGTCGTGACGTTGCTATCATCGTCCTGCGTTTGGCAGGCGGTGAGCAAAAGCAGCGTCAGAGCGAGCGTCAATGTGATTTTGCGTTTCATAGCTTGACAATCCTTTCTAATTATAGTGTAGTAATATTGCCGCCATTTATACATTATAACATAATTATATCACTGTCATGGCTCGATTTCAATGTAAAAACTTCATGATATATTGCGTTTCGGAAATAATCAATATAATTGTTTCAGCAGATATGCAAATGTTACAATAAAGTGAATATTTGCGCGTAAATATTGCATATCGGCGCGCGGTCAGGTATAATATAGACGAAATCTAAACTGACGGGAGGTCGAAACAAATGGCAAAAGACACAATACGCATAGCCAATTCGCGTAAGGCGGCGCTCGACATAGTATCGGGCGAATTTTCCGCCGCGGCGGAGATACTCGCCGAATATCTGCACCGCGTGACAGACGCCCGCTTCAATGTGAGGACCGACATGGGCGAGAGTCCGGCGATACGGCTGAACGCCGTCGACCACGGCGAGAGCGGCTTTCGCTACTATATCGACGGCGAAAACGCGGTAATCGAAGCCGGAAATCTACAGGCGATGAGCTACGCGGTCTACGACTGGCTCGAACGGGTCGTCGGCTGCCGCTACTACTCAAGGTCGTACGAATACATACCGTTCGACGCGAATTTAGAGGTCGCGTTCGACGACTATGCTTTCAGTCCGATACTCGGTTACCGCGAGATACTGTACACCGAATACGGCGACCCGATATTCGCCGAGAAGCACAAGATCACGCCGACTTGCAAGCGGAGCGAGAACTGGGGCTTCTGGTGTCACTCGTTCGACTCGCTCTGCCCGCCGGACAAATATTTCGACGAGCACCCCGAGTATTTCGCGCTCCGCGACGGCAAGCGTCAGCGCGAGAACACGCAGCTCTGTCTCTCGAATCCCGACGTGCTCGAAATAGTCTGCGAGAATTTAGCGAAATTCATCGAAAAGAAGCCGGACGCGCTCTACTGGTCGGTTTCGCAGAACGACAACGCGAGCTTTTGCGAATGCGAGAGCTGCCGCGCGCTCGACGAGCAGGACGGCTCGCACATCGGCTCGGTGCTGAATTTTGTCAACAAGGTCGCCGCGCGCTTTCCCGACAAGATAATATCGACGCTCGCCTACTGGTACACGCGTCAGGCTCCGAAATACACGCGTCCGGCTGACAACGTCCACATCATGCTCTGCAACATCGAAGCGAACCGCGGTATGCCGATCGAGTCCGACCCGCGTTCGGCAGACTCGAAGAATGAGCTTTTGGACTGGAAGCAGATCTGCAGGAATGTATTTTTGTGGGACTACTGCATACAGTTCCGCAATCTTGTCAGTCCGTTCCCGAACCTGCGCGTGCTCGGACCGAACATACGCTTCTTTGTCGAGAACAACGTGCGCTCGCTGTTCAGTCAGTGCAACCGCGAGATCGGCGGCGAGTTCTACGAGCTGCGCGGATATATGCTGGCGAAGCTGATGTGGAACCCGTACATAAACGAGCGGGTTGTGATGGAGGACTTTGTGTACGGCTACTACAAGCAGGCGGGCAGGTACGTACTCGAGTACATCGACCTAATCCACGATGAGATGGAGCGTGCCGGCGGCGAGCTGCGGATATTCGGCTCGCCCGAGGACGCGCGTGAGACCTATATGAGCGAGGAGCTATACAATCGCTACGAGAGCCTGTTTGACACGGCAATCGAAGCCACCGCCGCCGACCCGGACACGAACTTCCGTGTTCACGACGCCGCGCTGCCGGTCTGGTACGCCGGAATCCTGCTCGGATACGACGACGAGGCGAAGCGTGCCGCGCGAATCGAACGCTTCAGGGAGCAGGCGAAGCGTTCGGGCCTTACCATGGTCGAGGAATGGACGATAACCGTAGATAAGTTTTTAGCCGAGCATTGTCAGTGACATCGCCGGGGGAGCTGTGCAGGTTCCCCCGCGATTTTATAACCCCCCTCACAGCTATATTATTAAGGAATTGTTAGATTATCAAACAAAGGAGAAGCTATGACAACGACTCTGATTTTCGACGCGGACGGCACGCTGTACGACGAGACTATGCCGAAAGCTAAAGCCGAGCTGCTGACCGCACAGCTCATCGCGAGCCGGACGGGATACGGTGAGGGCGAGGTATACAATCTGTTCCGCGAGGTCAAGGGCGAGATCACGCAAAGCGGCAGTCTCTCGCCCGACCGCAACAACCGCACAGTCTGGTATGCCGAGACTTTGCGGCGAATGAACACTTCACATGGTGACATAGTGTCAAAAATTGACGCGCGCGAGGCGAGCGGTCATTACTGGGAGGTAGTGTATGGCGAAATAGAGCCGTATTTTGACCTTGTATACATTCTGCCCGAGCTGCAAAGTCGTTATCGTCTGGCGGTGCTGACCGACGAGCTATACGACATACAGGTCGAAAAGGTAAAGCGTCTGGGGCTGTCGGGTTATTTCACCGAGATTATTTCGTCCGAGCAGGCGGGCGTGACGAAGCCGGACAAGCGTTTGTTCGAATACGCGCTGAACCGGCTCGGTGTGAGCGCGGGCGAGTCGATGATGATAGGCGACAATCCGTCGGCGGACATACGTGGCGCGAGGTCGGTCGGTATGCGGACGGCCTGGCTGCACAGGGGGAAGTACTACTACTATCCGACAGGCGAAAATGAGCGGGCGGACGTCGTATTCGAAAACTATCTGCGGCTATATGATGAGCTTCGCTGATGATGTGAGGTAATATGATGGATGTGCTGTCGGCGATAGTACTGCTGATAATAATGATAATCGCGGTCGTCTGGCTCGGCGCGATAATCGTATATTTTGTCATGCTTTTATGGCGGCGCCGGATCGGGAAGATACTTCTGCCGCTCGCTGCGGCGGTAGTGATATTCGGCATGGTATACACGTATCTGAATCCGGCGTTCGTCTGTCCAGAAGAATACCGGCAGTATGTTTCGGCTGAGGACGAGGAGTATCTTCTGCGTTTATGGGGCGGGTTCTACGGGCACACGCCCCTATTCGCGACGCGGATTTCGGTGATTTACGCCGACGAGGAGAAAATTCAGGTTGAGGTCGACTATTCGATATTCGGGTCGAGGGTTATGTCGCACGGTCCGGACGGCATCGGCGTGGACAAGCCGCTCGGCGGGTGGTGAGTATAACAACAACACGGCTGCAGTGTATTTCCGGCAGCCGTGATATTTTTTATCGGGATATCGTATATTATAATTTCATATATTGCTTCAGCTTATCGACTATAGCCACAAAGCGCGGGTCGGCTCTGACCGAGTCGAGCTCATGGTCGGACTGTATGCCGTCGTAGGTCTCCTGACAGCGGCTCTTGCCGTTTTCCTTGATGTAGCCGCCGTCGGCAAAGCCGCGAAGTAGCGGTGAGGTGTGGGCTTCATCCGGTCGGCAGCTGTCCATGCTTACGGTGAAATTACAGCTCTTGTCAAACCAGTAAAAGAAGCGGTCGAGGTCGCCGCGGTGCAGGTATACCTGCGCGATTTGCGCGGCGGCAATCTCAGCTTCCTGCGACAAAATTTGATAATCTCCGTCTGGAAAGAGCAGCTCAATCAAAGCCACGATCTGTTCATGTATGCGCAGCTGCTCGTCAGGTGTATATACTAATTCGCCATTGTCCTGCCGGCTCGCGGCTATAATTGACATGAGCTGAGCGAGTTCGACAAGCAGACTGTGACAGTATTTCTGATTCTGCGATATGGCGGCGGTGCCGCGATTCTGCCACATGAGGAAGTTCTCGCGAATGTCGCGAAAGGACGGCAGCTTGTCCGCGGTCTTTGTCATGTTGACCTTATCATTGGCATAAGAATAAGCCAGCGCCAAGCTGCACAGCGCCTTATTGCGCGGCTCACTGCCGACAGCTTCGGCGAGAATTTTCTCACATAGCGAGTATACCTCGGTATAATCGGTTATGCCGCGGCGCGAATAATTGTTAATGATAGCGTCTGCCAGAGCCTGCATAAGGGCGGTGGATGATGGGTGGCTTTTCAGTCCCTCGCGAAGCAGTGAGACCGCGCTTTGAAAGTCGCCGTTACACATATGTTCATCCGCGGTATTGATGACCTTTCTGATTTTTTCGTCTCTCTTATTGATGTCGACCCCGAGCAGCTCGTCAGTGCTGACCTTGAAGATGTCGGCGAGCAAAGGCAGCATCGAGATATCCGGCGCCGTCTTTTCACACTCCCACTGCGAAATGGCTCGCGAGGATATG
Source organism: Candidatus Flemingiibacterium merdigallinarum (assembly GCA_904386005.1). GTDB lineage: Bacteria > Bacillota > Clostridia > Oscillospirales > CAG-272 > Flemingiibacterium > Flemingiibacterium merdigallinarum. The sequence goes on along the minus strand of CAJFKR010000013.1, from coordinate 38,151 downwards.
CCGAGGTATTCGGCGAGCTGCTCCTGCGTGATGTCAGACAAGCGGCGCAGTCTTTTGATGTTTTGACCAATCGTCATTGTATTTACCTCCGTATTTGTGTATTCATGTGTTTCTGCTGATGTTATTATATCATATCAGCGGCGGGGCTGCAACGAAGCTATACTGGAGGTGCGGCAAAGCGGGAGTGGATATATTATGAAATCTCATGGCTGTCAAAACAGACCGGAGAAGCAGTTCGCTTCTCCCCTCAATTTATCATATAATTTTCCATGCGCTCGCGAAACGCGGTCGGACTTGTTCCGAAGCGGCGCTTAAAGCGGCGGGTGAAATACAGCTGGTCGTCAAAGCCGACTGAAAGCGCGATTTCCTTTATACGCAAATCTGTGTTTTGCAGCAGTGAGACCGCTTTTTTCAGACGGTATTCGGTCAGCCATTCGGTTGGGGTGAGCCCCTGACGCTGCTTGAACAGCCGGCAGAAATACGACTTGTCTATATTCAGACCTGCCGCGAGCTCACCGACCGAAAACCTCCGGTCAAAATTGCTGGTCATATAGAGTATAGCCTCGTCAATATAATCGCGAGGCTTCGCGGTCTGACCGCTGACCGTAAGAAATGACAGCAGTTTGTATACAAGGCTCTGACAGCGCAGCTTTGCCTCGGGAGTCTCGAGCTCAAACTGTTCGAGCAACAGCTCGAAAGTTTCCTCAATCGAAACTCTGTCGTCTACCGATTTCACCGGCGAGTCCTCGGATATACCGAGTAGCGGCAGGACTTCTTCGATTATCGGCGCGGCGAGACTCAACCAATACAGCGTCCACACGCTGCCGTTGTCAGCGCGATAATAGGTGCGGCGGTTGGGGTAGACCACGAAGATATCGCCTTTGCCAATGCGACAGGAGTGCCGCCCCACCTCAAGGACACCGGCGCCGTCGCGCAGATATATCAGCCAGAAGTTGTCACGTGCCGCCGGTCCAAAGCGATGATTAGGGGCGTCAGTGCGCTTGCCGCAGAGAAAGAGCCGCAATTCTCCTATGTCGGTTCCGGATATGTCATTGTGGTAAAGCTTTTCAATAAAATCCATATGCTCACCTGTGTATTACATCGATTCTACTGTGGTTGGCGTTAATTATAATTACATTATAACATATAAAGTCAAATTTGTCTATATAACTGTCAATATTGTTTATATGATTAGCCGGCTTCTGATGGTATAATTATGTATAAGAAACTATAGCTTATGCTGATTGAATTTGGAGGTTGAGATGGATAACTTGAAGATTCACGACAGAGTTAAGAGACGGATATCGTTTGCGGTCTTGTGTTTGTTCCTGCTATCACTGCTTTCCTGCGCAAGCTCAAACGAGACTTACGAGGTCAAAGCGGGAAGCACTGATGGCGTGACTGAATCGACTGAAACGTCATCTATACCTGAAGGCGATGGACTGCCGGAGCTTGACCTCGACGGCTGGGAGCTTGCGATACTAAACTATGACGAGACACAGCTTACCTGGGCAAACACCCGTATTTTGGTGGACGAAGCGGACGGCGATATACTAAACGACGCGCTCTACAAACGCAATTCCGAACTCATGGAGCGCTTTAATTTCACTCTGCGTGTCGACGAGGTAGCGAACGTCATTGACCATATCAAAAATTATGTGTCAGCCGGAGACGATACATATGATATTTATGTAATGCAGGAGGGACAGCTGCTCGGATACATGCCGTACATACTCGATTGGAACTTGATACCCGGGCTGCGGCTCGACGAGGCGTGGTGGAATCCCGAGGCGACTTCGGTTTACAACATCGCCGGAGAGCAGACCGCGCTCGCCGGCAACATGACGCTGACCGCGGTCTCGCGCGCTGTCTCGATTGTATTCAATAAGCGGATCTGGAACGAATACGGCGATCCGTCGCAGAGACTGTATGATCTTGTGTATGACAACGAGTGGACTATCGATAAGTTCATCGAGTTGTCGCGCTCGGTCTGCTCCGATCTGAACGGAGACACGGTCTGGAATGAGGATGACCTCTACGGTATGTTCATGGGACGTGGCTTCAAAGGTTACATAGCTTCATTCCTATGCGCGTCGAATATGAACTTTACCGAGCCGGACGAGTCAGGACGGCAGCACTTCACGCTGAACACGAACGAGAGGGGGCTTGAGCTGATAAAAAAGCTGCTTGACGCATGGCAGTCCGACGGCTATACCTACTACACCGGTGACGTCCACACCGGAGCACCCGCTGATTTCTTCGAGGGTGGTCACGCGCTCTTTTCACAGCGAGTGCCGAACGACATCTACCGTCTGCGTGATATGAATGACGATATCGGCATACTGCCGATGCCTAAGTACGATGAGGAGCAGGAAAATTACTGTTCCGCGGCGTGGGGAGGCGCGGTATGGACTCTGTCGGCGACCTTCGATCCGGACGGCGGCGAAGCCGAGGGAATGGGAGTTGTGCTCGACGCGCTGAGCTATTACGGCTGGCGTGATGTAGTTCCGGTTTACAAGGAAGTCGCGCTCAAGACCAAGACTACGCGCGATGAGGATTCGGCTGCGATGCTTGACATTATCTTTGATACTATATACTTTGATTTCGGCACGAATATACTCTACGACGCGGTAATTGCTGACGGTATGCTGAACCGAATATATAAAAGCGGATCAAGCGATTCGATGATTTCGATAATGGAGAGCGAGCTTGCGAGGGTCGAAAAATATATAGACGATATCTACAGTGGAGAATAAACACAAATAACACAGTTAATAAACAATTTGCGGAACGCGTTCTATCGTGTACCTCGCTGTATACAGCGTCAAGCCGATATGCTGCTTACATATTTACGGCTGTAACAATTCGGACAGCTCCGCAGGAAAGGAAGCTTTTGTAAAGTAAAAGCTATGGTGATAATATTATGAGAGAATTTACCGGATACATGAGGGGAATGGGTCTCGGGGGCTGGCTTACCAACTACAAACGAATTGGTCAGCTGCCTGTGGACAAGCGGCTCGATCTGACAGTCGGCGACCTCGAGCATTTCGACAGCTACATAACCGAGGCTGACGTCAGGAATCTGGCGTCATTCGGCATCGACCACGTGCGGCTCGGCTTTGACCAGCTCGCGCTTGAGGACAACGACAATCCCTATCACTACCGCGAGGAGGTGTTCCGGCACATCGACGACTTTCTCGGCTGGGCGGCAAAATACCGGCTCAACGTTATACTCAATCTGCATAAAGCAATCGGCTGCTACTGCGACTGCCCGTCAATGAAGCCGCTGCTCGACACGCCCGAGTATCAGGATAGATTTGTTGCGCTCTGGCTTGAATTCGAGCGCAGGTATCACGACAAGGGCGACGAGATTGTGTTTGAGCTGATGAACGAGGTAACCGGAGGAGACGCGCTGAAATGGAACGAGCTATACAAGCGCGCGATAGCCGAGCTGCGGCGGGTCAATCCCACGCGATACATTATGGTCGGCAGCGCAGAGTGGAATTCGGTCAACCGTCTGCGCGACCTTGACGTGCTGGATGACGAGCGGGTAGTATACACCTTCCATTTCTACGCGCCATTCGAATTTACGCATCAGCGCGGAGTCCTGCAGCCGATGAATCATTATTACAACCGCGAAATGCCCTATCCCTGCGAGGTGGGGCGATACCGCGACTGTCAGGAATTCCTATACGGCAGAAAGCACGCATACGCTGACTACGAAGAGATAGGCAGAAAATTCATCCGCGATCAGCTCGCGCCCGCGAAGGAATTCATTGACGCGCACCCCGACGCGATACTGACCTGCGGCGAATTCGGCACAATACGTTCCTGTCCGACTATCTGGCGTGAAAATTGGTTCGCTGATGTGATTGAGTTTCTCGATGACAACTCGATTCCGTTCACCATCTGGAACTATCTGAGCACTCCATATGACGGCAATCGCTTCAGTCTGGTCGACGACGATTTCCGCCGTCCGGTCAGCGAGAAGATCATCGGTATGCTGCGGCGGTAACGCGCTGCGTACGTAAATTGCGAATAAAATGACATGGGGAGAAGCTTTTGCTTCTCCCCATCGGCGTGTCGAAAAAGTCGGATAAAAGCAAAGCCGCTGCTCGGGAAAGGGTGACCCCAGCAGGTTCGTCCGAAGGACGAACCTGCCAAAGCGGCGCACCTCTGTTGCTCTAACGATATTGTACATATTTCACCTTGGCGCGCAGATGTAAAACAAATAATGTGCCAATTATTAAAGTTTTCGCGGTGTGGGGTCAGCACTTAGGCAAGCAAGCTCGCCTAAGTGCCGGGGAGATGCCTTTTTCCGAGTTGCGTCAGTAACTCGTAGGCTCACTCCCCCAGAGAAAGCTAACAGGTATGCACTTTTGCAACAGACTGTGGGGAGAAGCTTTTGCTTCTCCCCATATTTTCACACCACCGTCGGCATATCGCCAACAAAGCGTATCTCGCGCCGCGACAGGTACCACGTCTTGCCCATGTCGGACGAACCCTGATAGTATAGCCAAATCCGACCGTCGTTTGCCGGATAGATGTATGGGTGTCCCGACTCGCATGAGTTCCACTCGCCCGGTGCGCCCTCCTTTAATAGCGCGTCCTCGACGAACAGCCGCTCGAAGTGGTAGCCGTCGGACGATACCGCGCAGCCGACACGCTGCGGCGCGCAGTTGTACGCGCCGGCGTAGAACAGATAGACCTTGCCGTCCCGCACCATCGCCGCCGGAGCTTCTATGCAGTCCTTCTCCCACGGCAGGGTTGGCTCGAGCACGATGTCAGGGTACCCCTCGAAGCTGCCGCGCCCAAAGCCCGAATCAAGTCGTGCCGCCGCGACTCCGACGATCTGCCGCTTGAATTCGCGGTCGCGCGTCGCCCAGTATAGAAGCAGCTTTGTGCCGAATATGCAGACGTCGGCGTCGATCGCGCGTCCGCACGCCCACTCGGGCATAGACATGTATGGCTCGCGCGGCGCGAATATCGGATTGGTTTCGTCCTTATCGAAGTTTACGCCGTCCTTTGACGACGCGTGGCAGATAGCGTCGAGCTTGCCGTTGCCGTAGGTCTGATAGAACAGGTGAATAGTCCCGTCGATGACTATCGCGCCCGGCGCGCCGACGCCGTTTTTTTCGCATTCCTGCGTCAATGGGAACCTGGCAATCAGCTCGAAGCTGTCGCCGTCGACAGAGCGCGCGACGCCGATGCCGAGCATCTTGTCTTTCATGGTCGAATGATACATATAGTAGTATCCGTCAAGCTCGATGACCGCAGGATCCTTTGCAAAGTGCCCGAGGTCGGTGTTGGTGTAAAGCATATTCATAACCGCGGCTTCACGAAAGCGAAGCCTTCCTTTCATATGTCGATGTTTTGTGAGGGTAAGCGAAGCAGGATCGAAGTCATAAAGCACGTTTCTAATATTTATTTCGAGACTTTGATGTTTTGCTGCGGTTTTATTGGCGAGGGCGAAGTCGTTTAAATCTATTCGACGTCTCTGACTTCTAAGTCATGGTCATAATTTGCGCAAGTTAGCTGGAAATTATAACAATGTAAATACGCAATTAACTGAACAAACAATATAAAATTCAAACAGCCGCGTACAAACCGAGCCGCCGTATGGGGAGCGGGGCGATAAGCGGCGCATCACTGTGGTTGCAAACAATAAGCAGAAATAAAATCTCTGCGAAATAATAAACAATTACACCACGCCCCAAATTGTCAAAAGTTTTCGGGTGGGGGTCACATTTCGACAAGCACAGCTTGTCGAAATGATGGGGAGCCCCTTTTTCCGAGCTGCGTCAGCAACTCGTTGTTGCGTCAGCAACTCGTAGGGTCATCCCCCAGTGAAAACAAACAGTATAGCGGTACCAAACTAAAGAACTCCATTAACTCACGTTAATTATATCACACACAGCTTGACAGATTGGGTCAATTTCTGTATAATAACAGACAGAATGTGATATTTCGAGGAGCGCGACGCAATGTTCATACAAAACCAGAATTTCGGAAGCCCTGAACAGCTGCAATACAATTTTCAGATAAACGGCTACGTATATCCGCCGCATATACATCAGTTCTTCGAGCTCGGATATGTGATTTCCGGAGAGCTGGAGGTTAAAATCAACGGCAGAGCTATGACGGCTCACGAAGGGGAATTCATATTGATACAGCCGCTTCATATACATGAATACAACTCGCCGAGCGGCTGCTGCGCATTCATATGCGCGTTTGCCAATTCGCTTTTTCCAGAGCTTTCATCGGGCGATGGCAAAAGCATATTCAGGTGCAGCCGCGTTGTGGAGGATTATTTTATTGCTACAATTGTAAACGGAGAGCTTAACGGACATCCCCTGCCGCGGAATTTAGTTGAATCCGATAATACACACACGGATTCTTGTTATATCGACCTGTCCTCGCCGCAGATGCTCATGCGGATTAAGTCTTGCTTTTATGCGGTATTCAGCGAATATGAGCTGCAAAATGCCAGTTCAGACGATAAAAAACGCGGCGACCCTATGCCGGATTTGCTTATATGGCTCTCCGAGCATTACACCGAGCCGCTGAAGCTCGCCGACGCCGCCGCTTATCTTGGATACAGCTCTAACTATTTATCCCACATAATCAAGCGGACGTCGGGGATGAGCTTTTGCGAAATCCTCGGCTGCCTGCGCATAGACTGCGCGCTGAAGCTGCTCGCAAAGCCGCACGGTCGGATAATCGACTTAGCGCTCGACTGCGGTTTCCAAAACGAACGGAGCTTTCACCGGACGTTTCGCCGCGTCACCGGAAAAAGCCCGAGCGAATATCTGAACGGTCATATTTGATCTTACGCATACACCCGGCGGGCGCTGACAAAAAATAATAGTCAATGCCGCAATAATTTCGGCATTACGGCTATTTTAATGAGATGAAAAATGTGATATAATATAATGTTGTATAATAGCGTATAAGCTCAAAATCAATGAGAAAATTGAAATCAAGGGGATATAAAATTTGATTCGAGAAGATCTTAGAAACATCGCGATAATCGCCCACGTCGACCATGGCAAGACGACGCTCGTCGACGAGATGCTGAAGCAGGGCGGCATTTTCCGCGAGAATCAGGCGACCGAGGAGCGCGTAATGGACTCAAACGCCATCGAGCGCGAGCGCGGAATCACGATTTTGGCGAAGAATACCGCCGCGCACTACAAGGGCGTAAAAATAAACATAATCGACACTCCCGGTCACGCCGACTTCGGCGGCGAGGTAGAGCGCATACTGAAGATGGTGAACGGCGTGCTGCTGCTCGTGGACGCGGCAGAGGGACCTATGCCGCAGACTCGGTTCGTATTGCAGAAGGCGCTTGAGCTGAATCACAAGGTCATTGTCGTAATCAACAAGGTCGACCGTCCGGACGCGCGTATCGACGAGGTGATAAACGAGGTGCTCGAGCTGCTTATCGACCTGAACGCCACTGACGAACAGCTCGACAGCCCGATGATATTCTGCTGCGGACGCGACGGAACGGCGTCGCTGTCGCCCGAGGAGCGCGGCACCGACTTAAAGTGCTTGTTCGACACGATACTCGAGTATATACCCGCTCCGGAGGGCGACGAGGCGGGACCGCTTCAGATGCTGGTTTCGTCTATCGACTACAACGACTATGTCGGACGTATCGGTATCGGCAGAATCGAGCGGGGAGTTATCCGCACCGGACAGGAGGTCATGGTCACGAATTTCCATTCGACCGAGGAGCCGGTGCGCACAAAGATAGTCTCGCTGTATCAAATCGACGGGCTACAGAGAATACCGGTCGAGTCGGCGAAGATGGGCGATATCGTCTGCTTCTCGGGCGCGTCGGACGTGACTATCGGCGACACTATCACCGCGGTCGACTGTATTGAGCCGCTTGAATTTGTAAAGGTGAGCGAGCCGACGCTCGAGATGACCTTCTCGGTCAACGACAGTCCCTTCGCCGGACGCGAGGGCAAGTTCGTGACGTCGCGCCAGCTGCGCGAGCGGCTGTACAAGGAGCTGCTGCGCGATGTATCGCTGCGTGTCGAGGACGGAGAGACGACCGACTGCTTCAAGGTATCGGGACGTGGTGAGATGCACCTGTCGATACTTATCGAGAATATGCGCCGCGAGGGCTACGAGCTGACCTGCTCGATGCCGCACGTACTGTTCAAGGAGATCGACGGCGTGAAGTGCGAGCCGATGGAGCGCGTGACTATAGACGTGCCCGAGGAATACGACGGCACGGTTATACAGAAGCTGGGCGCGCGCAAGGGCGACCTGCTCGAGATGAATCTGCACGGCAGCCGTATGCGCATTGAGTATCTGATACCGGCGCGCTGTCTGTTCGGCTACCGGAGCGAATTTCTGACCGACACGCGCGGAGAGGGCATAATCAGCTCGGTATTTGACAGCTACCAGCCCTACCGCGGCGACATCACGCTCAGATACACCGGTTCGCTCGTCGCGAGCGAGGACGGCGAGACGACGTCATACGGACTCTATCAGACTCAGGACAGAGGTCAGATGTTCGTAGGCGTACAGACGCCGGTCTACGAGGGCATGATCATAGGCGAGTCTCCGAAGATCGGCGACATCGCGGTGAATCCCTGCAAGAAGAAGCATCTGACGTCGATCCGCTCGTCGGGCGCGGACGAGGCGCTGATTCTGACTCCTCCGAAGATCCTGAGTCTGGAGGAAGCGATCGAGTTCATCGCGGACGACGAGCTTATGGAGGTAACGCCGAAGTCGATTCGTCTGCGCAAGCGTATTCTCGACACGGCGACAAGACTGAAGGCACAGGCAAAGCTGAAGAAATAGCGGGCACAGCGGGCAGTCCGCGGGCAGAGTCAGGGTTTGTATGAGCGGCGCTGTCAGGCTCTGCCACATCAGTGGTCGAAAAAATCCGCGCAGCGGTTTTTTTGAGACTACGTCGGTGTGGATAATTTAGTATATAGAAAGCGGATTCGCATGATTGTACGAATCCGCCATTTTTTGCTGTTATTTACCGACCGTTCAAATAAATAGAATTATTCTCTGAACTACTTTCAAAAAATCCTTCGTAAGGCGGCTTTTTAAAAATGATTTGGCAGCAGCTGACATCTGCGCTCCTATAAATTTTGGCAAATTTCCGTGGACATGCGACCGGCAGCTTCACCTATGGCGAGCATTGTTCGCGACAGACGTGCGCTTGACGCCGCGAGGTGTGAAAATGACGCGCCACGGCAGGCTACTAATAGGTTTGAAAATTCCTTTGGGAGCATACAGTCGTACGGTATCTCATATACCCCGGTTTGCCGCAGTCCGCCCGCGTCGCCGTGGATATCGGTCGGGTGATCGGCGCGTGCTATCGTGTGACTGTGACCGAGTGATTCGGCGTATCCGCGAATCAAATCGTTGTGTGTCAGGACATAACGTCCGTGCAGACGATAACTCTCGCGTATACCAAGCATCGGGAAGATTTTTTCGATATGCCAGTCGTTATACCCGTACCGCGAGGTCAGCCACTGCCAATATATATAAACCCGCGCCTCGCAAATGTGTTTTAACTCGTCAATAGGATGGTTCAGAAGTTCGATGCCGTCAATCGTAGGGAGCATATTCACACTGATACCGCCGCGTGGATATACATTAAAACAGCTGACTACTCCGCGCGTTTCGAGCTGCTGTTTCCAGCTGGACAGGTCTACATCCGAATATTCTGCCGGTATTGTTGTATCGGTTTTTCCCTCGGCTATGCGGAAGCACTGTGTGATTCCGTTCAGCCTTTTTACCGGATTTATCGGCGCGGATTCCTCACCGAAATCGTCGCACGAATCCTCGCCGGTCATATACGCGCATCCGGCGGCGCGCGCACAGACAATATCAGCAGAGCTGTCGATTATGGTTTTCGGGAATACGGTGATCTCACCGTCTGCCGAATCAAAGCTCACTGCGATGATCCGGTCGACGCGTGTTTCGACTGATTTGAAATTACAGCCAAACAAAAGTGTCAGCCTTTTGCCGTTATAAGCCGCGTTGTTTCCGATAAGCTCATTGATTGTATGTCTAATTATGGTTGGACCGTCATTATCGGCTTCGCGCAGCAGAGCGAGCATCTCACGGCTCATCGCGTCCGGCTCAAAGTGGAATCTGCGCTGGTCGTCCGGTGAGACATTATATCGGTGCAGCGTAGTTTCATAGCTGTCATCGCAGCGGTCGGAGACAGCATACGGCTGTTTTGCCCATGCATATGACACTGTACGACCGACAAACGCGTCTCCCGATCTCATCAGTCTTTCGGCAAGCCGATAGTGTACACCGTCACCGCCGATCCCCGGTTCCCAGGTATTGACGCCACCGACTGTGGACGTTTCACCGAGCTGATTATTTTTATCGGCTAAAACCACTGATTTTTTACCCTCAGAGAGTGCGCTGTAAGCTGCACCGAAGCCAGCAGAACCGGCTCCGATTATTAATATGTCAGTTTTTATAATCATTGTGATTTACCTGCTATATTAATTTATTATGTCGTACTGAAATTGTCTATCCCTTACTTTATTCCCCGTAAGCCTCATGAGTGGTATCGAAGAATTTTTTCAGTGATTCCTCCGCTGCCTCGTGGTTGGATGCATAATATGATGCTGTGTCGGTTGATTGCGCGCCCATCAATGTGGAAAGAAAATAAACGGTGTTGCCGCTGGCGTTATAGTTCCAGAGTGGGTCGTAAACAAGCGAGTTTTTGATTATATCAAACATCGCTATAGAATCCTCGTCCCGCAGATACTTGTTGTTGAACGTAGTATCATACAGCGCGGGCATTACATACTGATACGAATATGCCGACAATGCTTCGATTATTGTGCCAACAAATTCGGCGTCTGCCACAGTGATAGGAACGACCATGACATTCGACTGTGCGAGCGAGTAATATTCCGCCTGCGACTCGTCGTATTTCGGCTGCGGCAGTATTCCGAAATCCCAGTCAAGGTCGCGCAGCGCGGCTATGTTTTGAGTCACGTAATGCAGGAACAGAACCTGTCCGGAACGGAAAAGTTCTAGCTCATCCGGATTTTTACTCGGGTCGTACAGATATGTTCCGGTATTTTCAAATAGCAGCTTATAATATTTGTTGACAATAGAATTCATCTTTTCCGAACCGAGGTTGTCGAGCACGATATAACCGTCCTCATTTTTTGACGATGGAGATATCCCCATCGAATAGGTCACCGGTATCATACGGTGGTGGTTTATAATTGAATAGCCGTATTGGTCATTCTCATCATAATTACCGTCGCCGTTCAGATCTTTTGATACCGATAGCGCGATTTCAGACAGCTTGTCCCATGTCCATTTTCCATCATATACCAAAGCATACGGGTCTTCTATCTGAAACTGTTCCGCCATATCTTTGTTGAAATATATACAGCCGGAATTGAAATAGACAAAGTCGCTTGACGCGCAGGGAAGCAGGTCGCCTATCGACAGAACGTCATTGCAGGATTTGTTCCACCAAGGCTTGTCGAGGTCAACATTCGGTATATCGTTCCAGTCAAGGACATACGCGTTGGAAATCAGACCGGCAAGCCCGATGTACGGATGTACAATACCGAGCGAATATTCGTCGTCTCCGGCTAATACCGAAGTCATTATCGCGTCCGCGCTTTCTCCTGCCGAGCCGCCAAGCATTGTATACACAATGTCAGAGTTGAACCGTTCCTCGACTGTTCGGTTGCGGTTATATGCCGCGTCGTCGAGCAGCTCGCCGGTCTCCTCCTCTACGTCATACGGAGAGAAAAAGTAGTCGGCGCAGGTGACGATATTGAAGCTCCTGCCTTCAAAATCATATTCGCCGAGTTCGTCGCTCAAAATTTCAGTGGTTTCGCTTTTTTCCGAATCAACAGCATCGGGCTGGCTTGTCTGCGCTTCGGGAGATACAGTGTCCGCCTGACAAGAGAATAACAGTAAACCTGACAACAAAACAACGAATAGCTTGTACCCTTTCATGATTGTCTTAATTCCTCCTTGTTCACGATATTATTTCACAGCGGCACGACGATCTGATCGATTCCCCAGACAGTCAGTTCCTCGCACCAGACATTCTTTGGCAGCGCGTATATCGAGTATATCGTGTCGGCGATCTGCTCGGCTTTGAGTCCGGGGACGGAGCCGCGTTCGGTGAAATTCGCCGCCGCGTCGAAGTTTGTGTCGCCCGCGCCGGGGACAAGACAGGTCACGCGCACGCCCGACGGCATAAGCTCGGTCGCGAGCCCCTTTGTGAAGCCGAGCACGCCCCATTTCGCGGCGGCGTATACGCTCCAGCCGGGCCATGCCTGCTTGGCGCAGACCGACGAGACGTTGATGATTGTGCCGCCCGACTGCCGCTTGAACAGCGGCGCGAACTCGCGGCAGCCGTAGATGACACTGCACAGATTCAGCGAGATCGAGCGGTCGATTTCGTCCGGCGTCTGCTCGGCGACTTCCTTTATCGCCACGCCGCCGCCCGCGTTGTTGATGAGTAGGTCGAGTCTGCCGTATTCGCGCTCGATAAATTCGCGCAGAGCTTTCCAGTCGGACGGCTGTGTAGCGTCGGCACAAAACGGCACCGCGCCGGTCTGTGCGGCGGCTGTCTCGAGCCGCATTTCGTCGCGTCCGGTGATTATCACCGTCGCGCCCGAGGCGGCGAAGCGCTTGGCTGTGGCTTTTCCGAAGCCGCTCGAGGCTCCGGTTATAAGGATGATGTCGTTCATTTTGTTTCCTGCTTTCTGTGTGTTATTTCACTGTTGTTTTTTATGATGTGCTTTAATGTATCGCCTTACGCCTTGTTATCCCGCTTTTTGCGCAGAGGATAGTAGATCTGCCAGCGCAGACTGTCGGTGTCGCACCCGGCGTCTGCCGGAAACGCCTCGAGATTGCATATATCCGGATCTCGCTCGTATACCGAGCTTTCGAGCCAGCCGGCTACCGTCTTGAAATACGCGTCGTTTATCTGCCGCGGCTCGGCGCCGACAATCTCGAACACGCCCCATAACGCCGCCGGTATGACTATACAGTCATATTCGCCGTTCGGAATCCTGTCGGGTGTGACGAGCGCGCCGAGTGTACAGCTGACGCTGCTGTCCTCGTAGTTCGTATACGCGGCGAACTCGGATATGACGCCGCCGAGCTCGTCGCCGTCATATTCGGCGAGCGCGCCCGACTCGTCGAGCTTGTCGTGGCAGCCGCTGTCGTAGTAGTGCTCCCAGACCTCCTCGCAGCAGGTGTCGCTGCCGCTCGACGAGATTCCGGTATAGCCGCAGAGCCGCATTTCTCCGCGTCTGACCAGACGGAAGTCGATGTTCTGCGCGCCCGATAAGGTCAGCGTGAATGTCGCGCGCGGGTAGCTCACGAGCTTCACGCCGCCCTGTCTCGCTTCGCTTGGCGATATCCCCTGCATTTCGCGAAACGCTCGCGAAAAGGACGACGGCGAGTCGTAGCGGTACTTTTCGGCAATCGCGGTTATCGTCGCGTCGCTCGACTGCAGGTCAAACACCGCCGATGTGAGTCTCCTTTGCCTGATGTAGTCGGACAGCGGCGCGCCGACCATGAACGCGAATATCCGCCGCAGCTCATAGACCGACATCGCGAGCATCGCCGCGAGCTCGCGGTAGGAAATTTCGTCGGTCAGGTGCGACTCGATGTAGTCTATGACCGAATTGATCCTGTCAATATACATATTGCTTTCCTCCATATATGTAACTGTGAATACATTATACCACACGCAAATTAATACGGCAATACATTTTGTGCATTATAATGACAAGGTAAAATATACCGCCGCGTGGAATTCAGGCTTGACAAACGCTCGATATATTGGTATAATCAGTGTAAAGGCTGTATGGGAGGAACACGATGATGACAGACAATGCTGACGGATACAATATATTTGCCGCCGGATTCACCATGGTATTATCCTTTGTATTTGTAATGCTCGCGTATTTCGCCGGTGTGCGTCCGTTCGGATATGACTTAATCGTCTACGCGATTATGTACGCGCTGCCGCTGTCGCTCATGGCCGGCGGCGTATATTTCGGCTGCGCGTCGGCGAATGGGCGTCGGGCGGAGAGACTGCCGGTATATGTGATTATAGTCGCTATGCTGCTGGCTGTGATTTCGGACGGCGTCCGGCTTTTCGGCCGACCGCTCGGAATCGCGGTGTTCATGTCGGTGCTCCTTGCGCTGCTGCTCGGCGCGGGAATCGGGGCTGTCACGTATCGGGGATTAAAATTGATGCGCGATATGCCCGACGACGATATGGATTTATATGACGACGATATGGATTCTGACGACGATATAGATTTGTTTGACGATGATATAGATTTATTCGACAGCAAGACACACCGTCGTCGGATTGACAGAGATATGAATCCAGACGCGACCGAACCGGATGCCATTAAAGCACCGCGTTCGGCGAACGATTCCGCGCTTTGCCGCGGCGAATCCGCCGCGGCAGTAAATGCAGCCGATGTGTTTTTATATATCGGGGCGGCGCTGCTGCTGACGTTTCTTACGTTCTCGTTTTACTATGGCGGCAGCTGGCATACGGATATATTTGATGTGAGCGACGGCTCGCCGTCGCTCGAGGTTGTCGCGCCGGACGAGTCCGAGCCTAAAGTCGTCGGCAGTTTCGAGCTGCGGCAGGACGGTATGCTCGGCGGCGCGGCGGTCGAGGACGAGTCATCGCGAACCGACGAGCGCGACCGGCTGCTATGCGAGCTTGTGTGCGGAGTCGTCAACGCGAACCGGCGGGATGAAATCGACCGGCAGGCTGAAATTATCGATTCGCTCGCGGAATTAGGCGTATACATAACGAACGACGCTGTCCGGCTTTATCACATGGACAGCGCGAGCGGCGGTATCAGATACACCGACGTCATCGCCGCGCATGACACGGTCGAGGACACTCTGCTGCTCGGCGGCGGGATTAGGCATATCAGCCTCGATTTGACCGGCGTCTGCCCGTTGCTGCCGTACAAAGGCTGGGCAAGCTGCGTCGGCGATTACGACGGCCTGGGGATAAGTTTGTACGACACGAATGATGAGTACGGCGCGCTGGTTGACTCCTGGCTGTACGAATCAGCTGACGGTGAAACCGGATATTATTCAAGAGCCCAGCTGATTTATGACAACTCGCGCGGGGTCTACCATATATATCTGGATTACGTATGCGCCCGCGACGTCGACGGCTTCGCGCCGGTATATGAATACAGTAGTAATGTCGCCGTAGTCTTTGCCGAATACAGCGGATACGGAGATTTCCACGGCTCGGCTTCGCTGCAATATCTGCACACCGGCAAGAATACACAGTGGTGCGACGTTTCGGCTCCCGATGGCGCGCGGTCGTTTGAGGTGACCGCTGAATCGCCGGACAACTGCCGATTCTATTGCGGCGGAGATATCGAATTCTGACCTGCGAGCCGCAAAGATACGCGTATTCAACAATCTTACACTAACTAAGCGAGGTACTGCCATGAACCAAAGAGAGCGTCTGACCCGACTGTTCGAGAAAAAGGAAATCGACCGCGTGCCGATCTGGCTGCTTAACCCAATCGACCGGCTGGGCTGCTACGTCGATTTTTTCAACAATCCCTGCTACAGCCGTCTCGTGCCGTATGTCAACGACGTCTGCGACAACTTCAACCGTCGGCACTACAACCAGGGCTTCTGCCTTAACGCGAACCCCGAGATAAAGCAGGGCAAAAACTACATCGCGTTCATCGAAGCCGGACTCGACTGGGGAAGCTATAATAGTTAGGAGTCGGGTATTACAAGTGAGGAATGAGGAGTTAGGAGTGAGGAGTTTAGGTTGAAAAATTTCCTGCGGAAATTTTTCATTTATTATAACGCGAGTGCGGACATTGACGTATGATTTACATTTGCTGCTTTTAGTGAAAAGTTATGGGCTCAGGTAACTGTTCGCTCACGACCGCGTGATTTGCTGAAAGAATTCAGTTTCGCACACAGCTATATGATTTCGCACAAAGCTATAAAATAAAGCGAGCCGCCTCTGGCGATTGTATTCCGACTTCAGCTTGCTGAAGTCGGAACTCCTCACCTGCAAAGTGCTCACATTGAATCGAATTGACAAATAATGCTTCTGCCGCTGTCGCTCACGGCGGCTTTTTTGCGCTTATTTAGGCATATGCTCCGAAATTTGTGAATAAAATGACGAATTCATCATTTAGCCCTTGATTTTTCTAATAAAACGCGATATAATATTAGTTATTAGTTGTTAGGTGTTAGTTGTTAGTTTAAAGGTGTTAGTTCGGGTGGGTACTGACGAAATTATACATCAACACATATTTAAGAAAGGGCAAAACCGATATGCAGAAAATAAAAAAGGCGGTGATCCCCGCCGCCGGACTCGGAACCCGTATGCTGCCGATCTCGCGCGCCGTTCCGAAGGAAATGCTGCCTATAGTCGACCGACCGGCTATATCTTATCTTGTCGAGGAAGCCGCCGCGTCGGGCGCGGAGGATATCCTCATAATCACCGGTCGCGGCAAGGACGCGATAGAGAATTACTTTGACTACTCGATTGAATACGAGAAGAAGCTGACCGAATCGGGGAAGCTCGACAAAATTGAGGAAATGCGCCGCATCTGCTCGCTCGCCAACGTATACTTCCTGCGGCAGAAGGAGACGCGCGGTCTCGGTCACGCGGTATTGACCGCGAAGAATTTCGTCGGGAACGAGCCATTCTTTATCCTATACGGAGACGATATCATCCTGTCCGAGACGCCGGTCTGCGCGCAGCTCGCCGACGCATACGAAAAGCACGGACTTCCGGTCTGCGGAGTCAAGCCGGTGCCGTGGGAGCTTGTATACAAATACTGCTCGCTTAAGGCTGAACAGCGCGACGACAAAAGCTACCTTGTCACCGACATGATCGAAAAGCCGAAGCCGGACGAGGTTTACACAAATCTCTCGATACTCGGGCGCGTGCTTATGACCCCCGAGATATTCGACATTCTCGAAGTGACCCCTCCCGGCGCGGGCGGCGAGATACAGCTGACCGACGCCATGGGCATACTTGCCCGCAGGAGCGGCATGACCGCGGTCGACTTCGAGGGCACACGCTTCGACCTCGGCGCGAAGCTCGGCTTCCTCAAGGCGAACGTCGTCGCCGCGATCAACCACCCGGAGGTGGGCGAGGAGTTCCGCGAGTTTTTACGGGAATTCGCAAAAAAGCTGAACTGACGAGAGATCGCTCTCATACAGCACCAACTTTTCATGGAAAGGATGTATCTTTTGGAACGCGTTTCAAAGCATAATTATTACCTCGATATCGCGGAGACGGTAGCCGAGCGCAGCACCTGCCTTCGAAAGAAATACGGCGCTATCATCGTAAAGAACGACAGCATCGTCTCGACCGGATACAACGGCGCGCCGCGCGGGCGCAAGAACTGCACCGACCTCGGCGTATGTATGCGCGACAAGCTCGGGATTCCGCGCGGCGAACGCTACGAGCTCTGCCGCGCCGTACACTCCGAGGCGAACGCGATAATAGCCGCGCCGCGCGAGCAGATGCTCGGCGCGACGCTGTACATGGTCGGCGTCGACGCGAAGTCGGGCGAGCTGCTGCGCGACACGAATTCCTGCATGATGTGCAAGCGCATGGTCATAAACGCCGGAATCGCTACGGTCATAATCCGAACCGGCGAGGACAGCTACAAAACGATCAATGTAGAGGACTGGATCAGCGACGACGACAGCCTCTCGGGGGTGTTCGGCTACTGATGGCGATATCTACCCACGGCGCAAAATTCAAAATGAACGCGCGAGCTTTTGTATTATTGCTTCTGCCGATAATGCTGCTTTCGCTCGTCTCCTGCACAAAGCAGCTTTATAACGAGGACGGCAATCTCGTCGATCGAGAAAACGGCATCACCTACATTCCCGCGCCAATCACATTCGAGCCGCAGACGCTCGCGGCCGAACCCTATGCCGAATGTAGTGAGCTTGGCATCGAGCTGTATGAAATCGAGGGACTGTCCGGCGACGAATGGCTGTCCGAGCCATTCGACGGCATCGGCGGCGTATACTATTCGGACAAGATCACACTGCCGACACTCGAGGAGTTCGACGCCGACCTTATGTATATCTGCGTCGAACAGGTGATCACGGTCAGCATTGGCACAGTGGACGACAAGACCGGCATTGACGCGATAGTCGATTCGTTTGTCTCGGGCGAGCCGACCACGATAATACAGTCGGGCAGCAGCTACAAGCTGAAATTCTCGTCCGACAAATACCCGGGGCTCTACTATAACCTGATGTATATCGAGGGCGACGACGGCGAAAATTACATCTACGACCGCTCGACGCAGACCTGCGTCGACGTCGGCGACGTGCTGCAGACCTATATGCCGCGCGAGGACTGATGCTGCCGCGGTCAATCGATAATACTATAATATCACTATGACTGACAATACAATTATAACTCGCCTCGCCCGTGCCGACGACATCCCTGATTTATGCCGGATCGAAGCCGAGTGTTTCTCCGAGCCTTGGAGCGAGAGCAGCTTTACCGAATTCTTCGGGCAGTCCTATTCGACCGCGTATGTCGCGCTGCACGGCGACACGGTCGTCGGCTATGCCGGAATGTATATCACATTCGGCGAGGGCAACATCACGAATGTCGCGGTCAGCTACCGCTGGCGGCGGCTCGGTGCGGGGCGGCGGCTGATAGACTCGCTCGCGCGGCACGATGGCGTCGACCGACTGCTGCTCGAGGTGCGCGAGTCGAACCTCCCCGCGATAACGCTCTACAAGAGCTGCGGCTTTGTCATCGACGGGACGCGGCGCGGCTTTTACTCGAATCCGCGCGAGGACGCATTTCTGATGAGCCTCGACGCCGGACTCTACCGCGCGCGGCATATGTCAGGATCTGACGAAGCGTAACCGCGGTCAAAAATATAAACTGAAAACGGATGGTAACTATCCTGTTATGCTGATACTGTCATTTGAAAGCTCCTGCGACGAGACCTCCGCCGCGGTCTGCGAGTTTGGCTCGCCCGCGGCGGCAGATGGGACATCCACCACAGCGTTTGTTCCGCGGATACGCTCGAACATAATCGCGTCGCAGATTGAAACCCACCGGCTGTATGGCGGAGTCGTACCCGAGATCGCCAGCCGCGCGCACTGCGACGCGATATGCGGGATAACCGAGGAAGCGCTCGAGGTCGCGGGTGTCGGACTCGGGGACATCGACGCGGTCGCGGTCACGAACACGCCCGGTCTGGTCGGCGCGCTGCTCGTCGGCGTCAGCTTCGCGAAATCGCTCGCATACGCGCGCGGACTACCGCTCGTGCCGGTCAACCACATACGCGGTCACGTCGCGGCGAATTACTACGACCACCCCGACCTCGTGCCGCCCTATCTCGCGCTCGTCGCGTCAGGCGGTCATACGTCACTGATGCACGTACACAGTTACACCGATTTCGAAACGATCGGGCGCACGCGCGACGACGCTATCGGAGAGGCGTTCGACAAGGTCGGTCGG
This sequence comes from Candidatus Flemingiibacterium merdigallinarum, assembly GCA_904386005.1. Lineage (GTDB taxonomy): Bacteria > Bacillota > Clostridia > Oscillospirales > CAG-272 > Flemingiibacterium > Flemingiibacterium merdigallinarum. The sequence goes on along the minus strand of CAJFKR010000013.1, from coordinate 18,629 downwards.
GTCATGGGTCTGCCCTATCCGGGCGGAGCCGAGATGGACCGGCTCGCGTCGCTCGGCAATCCCGACGCGGTGAAATTCCCGTCGGCTGCGGTCGTCGGCGACAATCTCGATTTTTCATTCAGCGGACTCAAAACGGCGGTCATCAACCATCTGCACAACTGCGAGCAGAAAAACGAGGAATACCGACGCGAGGATATAGCCGCTTCGTTCACCAAGACGGTCACGTCGTCGGTAATAAAAAAGCTCGACATGGCGGTGAAGTTGACCGGACTTCGCGATATCGCGATAGCCGGCGGCGTCGCGGCGAACTCGCATCTGCGCGCCGCGCTCACGGCTTACTGCGAGCAGCACGGACTGCGTTTCTGTATGCCGCCGCTGAAGCTCTGCGGCGACAACGCCGCGATGATCGCGGCGCAGGGATATCACGAGTATCTCGCCGGAGTGCGCGCTGACAGCTCGCTGAACGCGATTCCGAACGACTGAGTGGACGGCGCTTTGTATGCCTGTCCGGAGCTGTTTTTCGGTCGGGATTCCGACATAGCTGTTGAAAACCTCACAATCATATCAACAGCCTGTGGATAAGTCGGGGGCGCAGCCGATCCGGCAGCCTGAAATCCGCGTTTTTCGACAAAAACCGCGGCTGCTGGAAGTATATGGCTGTGGAAAACCCGGTGGAAAGTGTGGGAAACCCCGATAGATTACATGAAATAAGTGCCAAAAATAATTTTCACATATACGCGAAAGGAAATCACAATGAACAACTACGATGAAAACATCAAAGCCGCTCTCGAAAAATTCGAATCGGTGCTGCGCGGTCAGCTCGCGCGCGTTGAGAAGATCAACGCCGCCGGAGATTTTGTCGACTACTCGAAGCTCGACACGCTGACTATCGGCGTGTGCGGCGGCGACGGAATCGGTCCGATTATAACCGAAGCGGCTCAGCGCGTGCTCGAATATCTGCTCGCGGATGAGGTCAAGGCGGGCAAAGTGAAATTCAAGGTAATCGACGGTCTGACTATCGAGAACCGCGCTGCCTGCAATAAGGCGATTCCCGACGACGTAATGGACGAGCTCTACAAGTGCAACGTCATCCTCAAGGGACCGACCACGACTCCGCGCGCCGGCGACCCGTGGCCTAACATCGAGTCGGCGAACGTCGCTATGCGCAAGAACCTCGACCTGTTCGCGAACGTCCGTCCGGTCAAGGTGCCCGAAAAGGGAATCGACTGGACCTTCTTCCGTGAGAACACCGAGGGCAGCTACGCGGTCGGCTCGCTCGGCGTAAACGTCACCGACGACCTCGCGGTCGACTTCTGCGTTACGACGACCGAGGGCACGAACCGAATCGCGCGCCTTGCGTTCGACTACGCGAGAAAGAACAACAAGAACCGCGTGTCGATAATCACCAAGGCGAACATAATCAAGACGACCGATGGCAAGTTCCTGCGCATCTGCGAGGAGATCGCGAAGGAGTACCCCGAAATCACGACCGACGAGTGGTTCATCGACATCATGACCGCGAAGCTCGTCGACGAGAAGCGCCGCACCGATTTCAAGGTGTTCATTCTCCCGAACCTGTATGGCGACATCATCACCGACGAGGCGGCAGAGTTCCAGGGCGGCGTAGGCACTGCCGGCTCGGCTAACATCGGTAAGAAGTACGCCATGTTCGAGGCTATTCACGGCTCGGCTCCGCGTATGATCAAGGAAGGTCGCGGCAAGTTCGCAGATCCCTGCTCGATGCTCCGCGCGTCGGTACTGCTGCTGTCGCACATCGGTCGCCAGGCAGAGGCTGACAAGCTTGAGCGCGCGCTCGACATCTGTATGTTCGAGGAGAAGAAGTACAAGATCACCGGTCGCGACACCGGAGCGACCTGCGCCGAGTTCGCCGACTACGTGATGGACACAATCAAGGGGATACAGTAAAACCAAGAGTGGAGAGTGGAGAGCGGAGAGTGGTCTCCTCCCGCGCCGCGGGCGCGGGAGGAGAGAGAGGAACAAATTCGCCGAAGGCGAATTTGAATTATTAAAGAGCTGACAGCAAGTCCCAAATTTATGCAATCATATTGAGTGAGCACGGAAATCGCCTTTGGCGATTCAGGAAATCGCCTTCGGCGATTTCCGACCAAAGCTCTCCGCGCTTCGCGCGGAGACCACTCTCTGTCAATCGCGAAGCGATTGACAGACCACTCTTCACTCTTCACTCTTTTCCCTCGCGCTCCGCTCATCAATGTATACCGCTTGATATTCGTCCCGCACAAACCTTAAACTTTCCCGGCTGCGCCGGGCTGAAATGGAGAAATTGTATCAATGAAAAGCGAAAGCAGCCGGCATGACCCGACGATGAGTCAATCGCACGATGATGTATCGCCGGCCGTCATAAAACGCCTGCCGCGCTATTTCCGTTATCTGCGCGAGCTTCTGAAAAACGATATACTCCGCATATCCTCGGGCGAGCTGTCGCGGCTTATGCACGTCACCGCGTCGCAGATACGGCAGGATCTCAACTGCTTCGGCGGCTTCGGACAGCAGGGCTACGGCTACAACGTCAAGTACCTGTACGGCAAGATCAGCGATATCCTCGGCGTCACTCGCGGCTACAACGCGATCATCATCGGCGCGGGCAATCTCGGTTCCGCGCTCGCGTCCAGCCCGATCTTCGAAAAGCGAGGCGTCACGCTGACCGCGCTGTTCGACGTGAACAAAGACATTGTCGGCAGTGTGATCTCCGGCTACACCGTTTTGCACATGGACAAGCTCGACGACTACGTCGCGTCGAACAAGGTCGACATCGCGGTGCTGACCCTGCCGAAGGAGGTTGTCCGCGAGACGGCGGAGCATCTGGCGTCGCTCGGGATAAAAGGGCTGTGGAATTTCGCAAGTACGGAAATCGAGCTTGAGGGCAGCGACGTCGTCGTGCAGAACGTCCACATGGGCGATTCGCTGATGACCCTCTGCTATGAGCTTACAAAGCATAATCAGGACGACCTCGAATGAAAAAACGCATACGCTTTGATTATGGCGAGGGCGTGATTTCGCTGCCGCGCGACAAGGTCGCGTCCGCGTGTGTCGAAGCGAACGAGACCGCGCTGCGCGTGCTCTTGCTCGCGTCGTCGCTCGAGCGTCTGCACGACGACTACGACGCTATCTGCGCCGAGCTGCGCGCACGGCTCGACATCACGCAGTCGACGCTCGACCGCGCGCTCGGCTTCTGGCGCGACGCGGGCGTGTTAAAAATAATTGACGCGGCGGAGTCCAATGCAAACGCCGAAAAGCCGTTAGAGAGTGCGGCTGCAGCGGGAACTGACAGTGCAAAGAGCGGTGAATCCGGGCGCACAAAGCCGCTGCTTATGCCGTCGACCCTGCCGAGCTACTCGGAGACGCAGTGCGCCGACATAATCGCGAATTCGCCCGACCTCGGAGACGTTATCGATATGTGTCAGCAGCTTACCGGCAGGATATTCACGTCCGCCGACGTCTCGGTCATAGTCACCTTGTACGATTACCTCGGACTCGGCGGCGACTACATCGCGACGCTCATCGCCTATCTCAAGCAGAACGGCAAGAAGTCGCTGCGCTATATCGAGCGCACCGCGCTCTCGCTGTTCGACGAGGGCGTGGACACGCTGGACGCGCTGAACGCCTACATAAAGCGCAAGGAGGACTCGGTCGAGAATATCACAAGGATACGCAGGCTAATCGGAGCTTCGTCGCGCGAGCTGACCTCGCGCGAGAAAAAGGCGTTTGCCTGCTGGCTCGACGAGTGGGGCTTCGAGTTTGACGTCATCAACCGCGCGTATGAGATTACGGTCGACAAGATAAACGAACCGTCGGTCGCGTATATGAACCGTGTGCTCGAGAACTGGCACAAGTCGGGGCTGAACACGCTTGAGGCGGTAGAGGCTTCGCTCGAAGCCTACAAAAAGAGCAAGGCCGAAGCCGCGCAGGGGACGTCAAATGTCAACGGCACTGAATCGGGCTTCAAGACCGACGAATTTTTCGAAGCCGCGCTCCGCCGCAGCTTTAAGGCGGCAGCGCAGCCGGACAAGGACGGGAAGTAGAGCTTGAAGCTGGATTTTCAAGCTCACGAGTTTTGTAAAGTCGCAAAACACCGACAAGGAAAGGATACTTTGCTATTGCAAAGTCAAGGTCTTTTTTAATGGGCTATAACCGTGAAAATTACAAAAGAATACGCGACGAGTACCAGAACAAGAACCTGCGCGCGCGTGAGGACGCCGAACGCCGCGCCGACGAGCTGCACGCACGTTTTCCGGATATAGCCGAGATCGACCGCATCCTCGCCGACACGGGTATGCGCATATTCGGCGAGGCGATGAAAGGTCGCGAAAATCTCGACGAGCGGATCGCGTCTCTGCGCGCGCAGAATCTGGAGCTGCGCAAAACCCGCGCCGAGCTGCTCATGTCGCGCGGTTATCCGGCCGACTACTCGAGCGTGAAGTACGAATGCCGCGACTGCATGGACACCGGCTTTATCGGAACGAAGATGTGTCACTGTATGCGCGAGCGGCTGATTAAAGCCGGATATGAGTCGTCGGGTATCGGCAGGCTTATCGAGACGCAGAGCTTTGATACGTTCTCGCTCGACTACTACCGGCAAAATTCCGAGCAGTACAATTATATGAAGCAGGTCTATACATTATGCCGCGATTATGCCGAGGGCTTCGTTCCCGACACCGGACGCAATCTTTTGTTCTGCGGCACGACCGGTCTCGGCAAGACGCACATGTCGACCGCGATCGCGAAGACGGTCATTGAGCGCGGATATGACGTCGTGTATGTGACGATACAGGAGCTTGTCTCCGACTTCGAATACGAGCGCTTCTATCGGAGCTATTCGGACGAGGGCGAGCCGAAGACCCTGCGCTATTTCGACTGCGACTTAGTTATAATCGACGACCTCGGCGCGGAGGTGTCGAATCAGTTCACGGTTTCGTGTCTCTACAATGTGATAAATTCACGCATAAACAAAGCGAAATCCATGATAATAAACACAAACCTGAACGAAAACGAGATCCGCAGCCGCTACAACGACCGCATAACCAGCCGTCTGTTCGGCGAGTTCGCAGCCTTCCGTTTCTACGGCAGGGATATACGCGAAATCAAAGCGAGCGAGAAGTGATCTTGCCCGCGGCTTCAATCTGACTTAGGGGGCATCAATATGAGCCAGCCAAACTACAAGCGCACAAAACACAGCTGTTACTATACATATGTGGCGATGTCGTCGATATTCTCGCTGCCGCCGCTCCTGTTCGTGACCTTTCACGACAGCTACGACATATCGTATACGCGGCTCGGCACGCTCGTGCTGATTAATTTTTGCACGCAGCTTGCAATCGACCTTATCTTTTCATTTTTCTCGAAGTATTTCAACATTCGCTACACTCTGCGCGTGATGCCGCTGCTGACGTCGCTCGGATTGTTTGTCTACGCGCTCGTGCCTATGCTCGCGCCGGACATGGCGTATCTCGGACTCGCCATTGGAACGGTGCTGTTCTCGGTGTCGGCGGGACTGTCGGAGGTGCTGTTAAGTCCGACCGTCGCGGCTCTGCCGAGCGATACGCCCGAGCGAGACATGAGCCTGCTGCACTCGCTGTACGCGTGGGGCGTGCTTATCGTAGTCGTAGTCTCGACATTGTTTCTGACCTTTGTCGGAACCGAATACTGGATGTACCTCGCGATGTTCTGGGCTGTATTGCCGCTTGTGTCCTGCTATCTCTTTTGCACGTCGCCGATACCCGATTTCGCGGTCAACGAGAACACCGCGTCGAAAACCGGCACGCGGAAAAGTCTCGGGTTCATATTCTGCCTTATGTGCATATTCTTCGGCAGCGCGGCTGAGAACTCGATGACGAACTGGGTTTCGAGCTATGTCGAGAGCGCGCTCAGGCTGCCGAAAATCTGGGGCGACATATTCGGTATGGCGCTGTTCGCGGTCTTTCTCGGACTCGGCCGCAGCCTGTACGCGAAGTATGGTCGCAACATCTCGCGCGTGCTGCTTTTTGGAATGATTGGCGCGGTCGTATGCTATCTTACCGCCGCGTTCTCGCCGATACCGATAATCGCGCTCTGCGCCTGTGTTCTGACCGGCTTCTGCACGTCGATGCTCTGGCCCGGAACGCTCATATTCATGGAGGAGAAGTTCCCGCATCTCGGAGTCGCCGCGTACGCGCTGATGGCTGCCGGAGGTGATTTCGGCGCTTCGGTCGCGCCTCAGCTGCTCGGAGTCGTCGTAGACAGCGTCGAGGCTGCCGACTGGACTGTAGGAATCGCGGACACTCTCTCGCTCGCGCCCGAGCAGGTCGGAATGAAAGCGGGTATGCTCATATCGGCGATATTCCCGCTTGTCGGAATCGCGGTAGTGGTGTCGATGAGACGTTACTTCAAAAAGCGGGAGGGCGCGAGCGGCTGAATGAGTCAGAAATAATTTTCGAACCTTCCATTTCGCGTCGGAATAATACATATATAAAAGCCCTATCTTCTCATGAAGACGGGGCTTTTTGCATATGACCGCGTCCTGCGCGACGCTCGCGTCAGACGTTATATTTTTGTCAGGCTCGCAGACTAAAAACGCGCATTTGGTCGCCGCGAAGCACTGTCTTGGCGCTGTATTGTCTATTCCAAACCGCGAATCAGCTTGTACGCGTTTGGCCGGCGGTACTTGCCGATATCCTCGTTTTGTCGGTAGCGGCGCAGCTCGTCGAGGTCGAAGTCGACATAGTATATAGTCTCGTCAAGCTCGCCGCCGACGAAAATAGTATTGTCGTGTACCTTGCCGTCAAGAAATACCATTGGATCATACGCGCAGGAATTGCCCATGCCCGGACCGGGAGGGTTCGCCATGGCGACATACACCATGTTTTCCATCGCCCGACAGGCAAGCTCATTGAGTCTGGGCGGCATCTCGCCGCAGCAGTTCGGGTGGAGAATCAGCTCCGCGCCGTTTGCCTTAGAGTCGCGAATCAGCCGCTCGGCGAGACGAGAATTATACTCGACATCCGGCAATTTTGTGTCATACTGCACGATGGCGGTTTTGAATTTTGTCATTTTAGTTACAATTGCTTTGCGTTGGCAAAGTCTACCTTACTATGTCGATGTTTTGTGATAAGGTCACAAGATTCGTGTCTTGAAATTTATTTTGTGACTGATTATCATGGCTTTCGCTGCGCGAAAGCTTCCTTTCCATAGGATTGCGGCTGGTTTTGGGAGGCAAAATTACCCGCCGTCAGAACTTGATTCGCTCGACCGAGACGGCGCGCTTAGTGTCGGCGTCGAGTGTGAAGATCACACCGTTCACCTCGGTCGCGCCGGTCGCGAACTCGAACTTTACCGGCAGCTTCGTCCTTAGCTTCTCAATTATGATATCGGCGCGGATGCCGAGCACGCCGTCGGGCGGACCGCTCATGCCGAGGTCGGTCACATATCCGCTGCCGTTGGGCAGTATCTTGGTGTCGGCGGTCGCGACGTGCGTGTGCGTTCCGAATATCGCGTGTATCCGCCCGTCGAAGTGGATGCCGAGCGCGATTTTTTCGCTGGTGGCCTCGGCGTGAAAATCGAGGACGGCGAGGTCGTAGCGTCCGGCTTCGCGCTCGAGTATGCGTTCGACCGTGGCGAACGGACAGGCGAGCGGCTCGAGATAGATAGTGCCGAGCAGGTTTATACACAGTATGCGCAGACCGTCGATCCGCGCGATCGTGTAGCCGTTGCCCGGCGTGCCGAACGGGTAGTTAGCCGGACGGATAAGACTGCGGCTGTCGTCAAGGTAGCGGCGGATCTCCTTTTTTCTGAATATATGATTGCCGCCGGTCAAAATATCGCAGCCGACGGACAGCAGCTTGTCGGCGCTCTGCGGGTCGAGTCCGTTGCCGACGCAGGCGTTCTCGGCGTTGCAGACTACCATATTGACATTGTTCGCGCGCCGGAAGTCCCACAGCTTCTCGCCGATGTATTTTACCGCCTCGGGACCGACAACGTCGCCGAGCGCGAGTATTCTGAATTCACTCATTCGTTTCTCCGTTCCATAAATTCTGTTTCTCCGCGTAGTCGCGCGCGAGCAGCGCCCAGCGGGTGATTTCAATCGCGTCGGCCGACAACGCGGCGTTTTCGTCGCGGCTCATGTCGAGAAATTCGGCGAAGATATCGCCCGACTCTCCGGTGAGTGTGACATAGCCCTCGGCGTCTGAAATCAGCTCGCAGACATTATCGCGTATCTCGAGCACGCCCTTTGTGCCGACCAGTCTTACGCGGTCGTCGCCGTGTGACTTGGCAACTGACGGACGCAGCATATCGGCGGTGACTGTGGCTATGACGTCGTTTGTCATGCGGAACATCGCGGCGGACGTGATGTCCATGTCGCCGTTGCCGAAATTCGCGCGGCTCGAGTGTATGCTCGCGACTCCGACATAACGCTCGCCCGACAGCCATGCCATCCAGTCAATCGCGTGAATCGCGACCCACGGAATTATTCCGCAGTAGGTCTCGCGGCTTTTGTAGAAATCGGGGCGGCTGCCGAGCTTGTAGGACTTGCGCGAGTCGATCAGCCGGACCTCGCCGATCCTGCCGTCCTCGACAGCGCGCTTCGCCGCGCGGAACGAAGCCTCATTGCGTGTGCCGAACATTCCGGCGAACTTCGCGTCCGACGCCTTGATAGCGGCTTCGAGCCTGCCGAGCTTCTCGAGCGTATCGGCTACCGGCTTTTCGCAGAACACGTCGATATTATGCTCGAGCGCGTAGATTGCGCAGTCGGCGTTGTCACAGAACCAAGGGTTGATGATGACGATATCCGGCCGCTCGCAGTCAAGCATATCACGCCAGTCGTCGTATAGCTTTGGTGAAAAGCCGCGCTTTTTAAGTCCGGCGAACGCGCCCGCGATTCCCTCGGCTTCGTTTCCGTGCGAGCCGCCGGATATCGCCGAAAATTCGATTCCGCGCGACTTGATTGCGTTATAGGCATACATGGCGTGTCCGGCCGCGCCGATTTGTACTGCTTTCATTGTAGTCACCTCGTTGATAATATTTGTGCGCGTAGATGCGGGTAGGCTAAGTGAGGAGTGAGGAGTGAGGAGTGAGGAGTTAGGAGTTGCGGTTGAAAAATTTCCGCAGGAAATTTTTCAATTATTATAACGCGAGTGCGGGACTGAAATTCAGCTTTCTATTTTGAGTGGAAAGTGGCAAGCGCGCTAATAGCTATAAAATAATATGAAATTTTCCGCAGGAAAATTTCTTCCGCAGCTCTCCGCGCCCCGCGGAGACCACTCTCCACTCTCCACTCTCTCATCTTTGGCTTCGCCAAAGATGAGACCACTCTTTTTCAGGGTTTCGGCTCCTCTTTGATCTTCTCCCAGTACTGCTTGCTCGCTTGCTCGGTTTTGTTCGGACCGTATTCGTAGTAGTGTGCGCCGACGAGGTCGTCGGGAAGATACTGCTGCTTTACCCAGTGGTTCGGGTAGTCGTGAGGGTACTTGTAGCCGACAAATTTCGGACTGCGCAGGTGTGTCGGCACAGTCTGTCCCTTACCGGCGGCGATATCAGCCGCGGCGGCGTTGATGGCGTCGTGCGCGCTGTTCGACTTCGGAGCGGTCGCGAGCAGCACCGCGGCTTCGGCGAGCGGCAGCCGCGCCTCGGGCAGTCCCAGCTCGCGCGCGCTCTCGACGCAGGCGCGGACTACGACTCCGGCGAGCGGGTAGGCGAGTCCGATATCCTCATAGGCTATGACCTGCAAACGGCGGCAAACCGACAGAAGGTCGCCCCCCCCGAGCAGCTTCGCGGTATAGAACACTGCCGCGTCCGGGTCGGAGCCGCGTATTGATTTTTGCAGGCAGGACAGCAGGTCGTAATGCACGTCGCCCGCGCGGTCGAAGCTGCCGAGCACCTTTGGCGTGAGACTGTCCACCAGCTCGCGCGTGATTTTCCTGCCGTTGTTTAATTCGGAATCGGATTCGGCTATGCTGTCAGGCATATCATAACTGCTGTATGCCGCAAGGCTGTACGCGCTTTCGAGAATCCCGAGCGCGCGGCGCACATCGCCCGCGCCGAGCTGCGACATAAGCTCGAGCGCGTCCGGCTCAAGCGTCACATTGTCGGTGTTCAGACGCTCGAAGGCTCGTATGAGCGCGCGCTTTATGTCCGACGGCGACACCGCGGTGAACTCGAACACCGCCGACCGCGAGATTATCGCGTTGTAGACGCTGAAATAGGGATTCTCGGTCGTCGACGCTATCAGCGTTATCCGGCCGTCCTCGATGTATTCGAGCAGCGACTGCTGCTGCTTTTTGTTGAAGTACTGTATCTCGTCGAGGTAGAGCAGTATGCCGCCGCTGCCGAGCAGCGTCGACGTCTCGTCTATTACCCGACGCACGTCGTCGAGTCCGGCGGTCGTGGCGTTCAGCCGGCGCAGCGTCATTCCCGACGCTTCAGCTACGATGTTCGCCGCGGTCGTCTTGCCGGTGCCGGGCGGACCGAAAAATATCATGTTCGTAATCCGCCCCGACTCGACCATGCGGCGCAGTATGCCGTTTTTGCCGACCAGCTTCTCCTGCCCGACCATATCGTCAAAGCTATTCGGACGTACTGTGTCCGCGAGCGGGCGGCTCATGATTTACCTCCTTGCGCCGACATCTCACATGGCGGCTCGGGAAGCGATTCGATGTATACGCTCTGCGACGGGAACGCGAACGAGAGTCCCATCTCGCTGACTATGTCCATTATCGCGAAATTGACGCGGGCGCGCGACTCGACCGCGTCGGCATAGGCTCCGGTCAACGTATAGAAGCGCACCAATATGTCGAGCGAGCTTGCGCCGAAGTCGGAGAAGTCGACGAGCAGCCCCTCCTGCCTGATGTCGTCGCGCGACACGAGCATTTTGCGTATGCGGTCGACCAGCTCGCGCAGCTGCTCGGCTGTCGTCGAATAGGTGACTCCGATCGTGAACATGACGCGGCGGCGGTCGATTTTCGTCCAGTTTGTGATATTGACCGAGCTCATCGTTTTATTCGGGACTATGACAAGCGACTGGTCGGACGTGCGTATGCGCGTCGAGCGCAGACCCATGCGCTCGACCGTGCCGGCGATGCCGTCGATCTCGATGTATTCGCCGATCTCAAACGGGTGGTCGAGCATGACTGTGATGCTGCCGAACAGGTTCGCCGCCGTATCCTGCGCGGCGAGCGCGAACGCCACGCCGCCTATCGACAGTCCGGCGATAAGGCTTGAGATATTGCCGACCCAGATTTGAAGTATCGACAGTCCGCCGAAGATGATCACAAGTGCCTTGAGCGCGTATACAAGGTAGTTCACGGCGATGTTGTCAAGATGAGCTTCGCTCTTTTCGGTGACGCGCGTCAGCACGCCCTTCAAGTGCTCGGACGAATTGAACAGCGCCCAGAACACCGCGAACAAAAGCAGTGACGATACAGTCTTCTCGACCAGTATGCGCACAACGTCGGGCATACGAAGTATCATATGACAGATATAGATTCCGGCCGAAATTATGACCAGCCGCAGCGGGCGGTCGACTATCTTGATTAAGTCGTCGACAAACGAGCCGACTCGTCCCTTGTCCGTCATACTACGCTCTATCAGCTTGAAAACGCAGCGGCTTATAAAGCTTTTTAACAATACCACTATGACCATGACGACGACCGCGAGCATGATTCGCCAGATGTCATTAGTGAGGAAGGTGACGATGAATTCCTCGACACGTTCCGAGATTTGATTGAATATTTCCATTTGCGATATCCTTTGTTTGTTGAATTGAGTTATAATCAGCTGCCATGTCGGCAGAGTGGATATATCGTACGCCGAGCCGGCAGAGTAGATATATCGACCGCTGAGCCGGCAGAATGGATATATCGTCCACCGTACCGACAGAATGGATATATCGTCCATCGAGCCGGCAGAGTGGATATACCGTCTGCAATGCCGACTGAATGAATATCTCGCCCTCCGAGCCGGCAAACCAAATAGGTATATTGACTGTTTATTCAGCCGCCGCGTCCGAGCGTGCGCTTTGCCGCGTTCGCCGCGGCTTCGAGCAGCGACGTGTCCTCGAGCAGTCCGGCGAGCTTGAAGCGCACCTCGCCCGACTGACGCACCTCGTCCTGATTATGGTCGGCGTGCGTGCTGTCATTCTGAGAGCCGCTTCGTTCGGGCAGAAAGTCGCCCGGTCCGCGCTCGGCGAGGTCATATTCGGCTATTTTATAACCGTCATAGGTAGTTTTCATCACGTCGAGCCGACGCCTTGCCGGAGTGTCGGGCTTCGCGTCGGAGACGAGCACGCAGCAGGATTCAGCCGAACCGCGCCCGACTCGACCGCGCAGCTGGTGCAGCTGTGCGAGTCCGAAGCGGTCGGCGTTCTCGATTATCATAAGCGTCGCGTTCGGAACATTGACGCCGACCTCGATTACCGTAGTCGAGACCAGCACGTCGAGCCTGCCATCCGCGAATTCGCGCATGACCGCGTCCTTTTCGTTCGGCTTCAGCTTTCCGTGTATGCAGCCGACCGAAAGGTCGGGCAGTGCTTTTTGCAGCTCCTCGGCGTGGCTCACCGCGGCTTTGGGCGCGCTCGCCGGGCGCATCAGCTCGTCGGCGTCGTAGCCGTAGTCGAACAGCCGGATATCCTGCTGCGAGACTACGCCCTCCTCGCGCTCCTCAATCGACGGACAGACGACGTAGGTCTGGTGTCCCTCGTCGTGCTGCTTTCGGATGAAGGCGTTGAGCCGTTCGCGGTAGCTCTCGTTGACTACGTAGGTTTTGACCCGCTGCCGCCCGGGCGGCAGCTCGTCGAGCACCGACATCGCCATGTCGCCATACAGGAACATCGCGAGCGTGCGCGGTATCGGCGTCGCGCTGAGCGAGAGCGAGTGCGGTACGAGCATTCGCTCGGAATTGGGGCTTTGACTATGCGCGGTAGACTGAATATTCGATGAGGGCTGATTATTATCGGTGGGCTTAATAATCGTAGTGTGCCGGCTATTTTCCGCAATCTGGCTGTTCGCCGCAGGCTGATTTCCTGATGTGTTCGCACCATGCCCCGAGGTCTGGTCATGCCCCGAGGTCTGGTCATGCCCCGAGATCTGGTCATGCCCCGAGATCTGGTCATGCCCCGAGGTCTGACTATACACCGTAATCTGAATGATATCCGAGGTAAGCTCATCGACCGGACGCATACCCTTTTCGATCAGAGCCTCGCGCTGACCGACTCCGAACCGGTGCTGCTCATCGCACAAGACCAGTCCGAGACGTCTGAATTTGACGCTGTCCGATATAAGCGCGTGCGTGCCTATGACAAGCGGTATCGAGCCGTCCGACAGTCCGCGCAGAATCTCGCGTCGCTCGGCGGCAGGGGTCGAGCCGGTCAGTAGCCGGCAGTCGCAGCCGAGCGAGCCGAACAGCGGCATAAGGTCGCTGTAATGCTGCGCGGCGAGTATCTCGGTCGGAGCCATCAATGCCGCCTGCACGCCGTTTTTCACAGCTATATACACGGCGGCCGCCGCGACCGCGGTCTTTCCGCTGCCGACGTCTCCCGACAGCAGCCGACGCATAGGCTTCTTCTCTGCAAGGTCGGCGGATATCTCGTTTATCGCGCGCCGCTGTGCGCCGGTCAGCTCGAAGCCGAGCTGTGCGGTCAGCGGCGTTATGTCATTGTCACAGAGCGGGATCGCGAGCTTATTTTCCTCGTCGCGGTCGGGAGCCGACGCCGCGAGGACGAAGTTATACAGCTCCTCGAATATCAGCCGGCGTTTTGCCTCGTTCAGCTGTTCGAAGTCGTATGGCCGGTGTATCGCGCGCAGAGCCTGACGCAGGGTGCAGAGCCGGTTCTCGCGGCGGATATCGTCGGGCAGAGTGTCGACTACAGCGTCGGGCGAATCGGGCGACGCCGATAGCAGAATATCGAGCGCCGAGCCGGTCAGCTTTGACAGCATATTCTGTGAAAGTCCTGCCGACAGCGGGTAGACCGGCACGAGGTTCGGAAGCTCGACCCCGTCGACCACCGGCTCTACGGTCGGAGACGCGAGCGATACCCGTCCCCAGTCGCGCGTCAGCTTGCCCCAGAAGCGATAGCGTTCGCCGCGCACAATCACATCCTTCATGTAGACCTGATTGAAAAAGGTGATATCGCAGCTGCCGCTGTCGTCGAACGCGCGCAGCCGGCAGAGCTTGGTTCCGCCGCGCACTACCGACACCTCGGGCGAGGTCGCGGCGGTGAGTATGAAGGCCGACGTCTCGCCCGACTCGGCTTCGGCGAGCTTTTTTATATGTCCGCGGAACTGATAGCCGCGCGGGTAATGGCGGAGCAGATCGCCGACCGTGGTTATGCCGAGCTTTTCGAGCTGCTTCGCGCGCTTCTCGCCGACCCCCTGCATATACTGCACAGGGGTTTTCGGGGTTATTGTCATATATATGACCACGACTTCGCCAAAGCGAAGTCTTCCTTTCATTGTCGATATTCTGCGGCGGTTACATCTGATTCCATTGTCAAAATTTTCATTTGACTCGCGCTATGATATGATAGCGTGTCGTTAATTTTTCTCCTGCCATAGCTTTACATCAAATTCGGTCTCGAGTATTTTCTTGAGCTGTGCGAGCGGCAGACCGACTATCGAGTAATAGTCGCCGTCGATTCGCTCGACGAGTGCGCCGCCGATACCCTGTATGCCATACGAGCCGGCTTTGTCGAGCGGCTCGCCGGTGTCCGCGTAGCTAATGCAGTCGGCTTTGGTGAGGTTCGTAAAATACACGTCCGCGCTGCCCGAGGTGACGATTTCGCGCTCTTTGTCTATGACCGCGAGTCCGGTACAGACGCGGTGCGCGCGACCGGACAGCCGGAGCAGCGTATTTATCGCGTCGTCGCGGTCGCGCGGTTTGCCGAGTATCTCGCCGTCGAGCGCGACTACAGTGTCAGACCCGATGACTATCGGCAGCGGCTCGCCGGATTTGTGCGCAGTTGCGACGGACGAGGTCGATTTTTGCTTCTCGCGGTATTTTGCCATAGCCGCCCTTGCCTTGCGGAGCGCGAGTATCTTCACGTATTCGTCGGGGCTGTGGCTGCCGTCGACCGTCTCGTCGCAGTCGGCGGCAAAGACCTCGAACGGCACTCCGAGCCGTGAAACAAGCTCGCGCCGTCTCGGCGACGCTGAAGCGAGCAGTATTTTCGGTTTCATCTTGCGAGCGCCCTCCCGATTATCAACGAAAGTATCACGAATATCACGGTCGCGAGCGTTAAGTTTATGCCGATTCCGAAAGTGAGCCGCATTACGCCGAGATTCAGCACGAGCGGCGATTCGAGTCCGAAGTCGATGCCGTAAGAGAGCCACGACAGGAACGCGACATCCTTACAGATGTAGCTGACAAAGCTGCCGAGCACAATGCCGACCAGCACTAAAAAGATGTTATACAGCTTGCTGTTTGCCATAAATCTTAGTCCTTACGTTAAGAGTGGTCTCCGACCTCGCTGCGCGAAGTCGGAGAGAGTGGGAAGCGGAGAGTGGTCTCGGATTCGGTCGCGCCGAATCCGAGAGAGTGGAGAGTGGAGAGTGGTCTCGGATTCGCGGAGCGAATCCGAGAGATGCGGAAGAAATTTGCCAACGGCAAATTTCTATTAATCAAAACGCTTGAGCGAAATTGCTGATTATATATATGAGATGAGGGAGTGAACAGAGAGACGCGGTGGCGCAGGGATTGCGCTCATTTTTGCTATACGCTGTTTTGTTTCATTCACTTAGTTCCGGTCGAGCCGAAGCCGCCGGCTTGGCGGGCGGTTTCGGGGAGGACTTCGGACTGGATGAATTCGGCGTGCAGGATAGGGACGAACATGAGCTGTGCGATCCGCTCGCCCGGCTCTATTGTCACCGGCTCATTCCCAAGATTTATCATCGACACCATTATCTCACCGCGGTAGTCGGCGTCTACGACGCCGATTCCGTTCGCGAGCGCGAGTCCGCGTCGCGAGGCGAGTCCGCTCCGCGCGCAGATTATCGCCGCGAACGACGCGCCCGAGGCTGAATCGACAGTACCGCGGGATGAATCGACAGTATCGCGGGATGAATCATCGACGTCGCGGGAGCCGTTGATTGTGTCGTCGGGGGCTATAGCGATTCCGGTCGGTATCAGCCGGCGCTCGGACGGGTTCAGCACGACCGGCTCGTCGAGCGCGGCGCAGAGGTCGGCGGCGGCAGCTCCGTCGGTCGCGTACACGGGTATGCTCGCGTTTGGACGGAGCAGCTTTATCTTGATATTGAGGTTGTTCATTTCGGGATTCTCCTGAAAGCTCCGGACGGCGCGCGTCCGTTTTTCATAGCCGCGAGCAGCTCCGCGGCCTCGGCGGCGGTCTCGGTCGAGAAGATGTAGTGCCCGCCGGTGATTTTTGCGCCTGCCAGCTCCTCTCGGCGGTCGGCGGTGTAAATGGGCACGCTGTTGTACATAATATTACGGTGACAAAAGGCGCGCGTCAGCGGAAACTCGACGCCGCGGCGGTCGACTATCGGCAAAAATTCACGCCTGCGGCAGTCCTCGCACGAATAGAGGTCGCGTATCACGCACTTCTCGAGCGTCATTATCGGAACACGACCGTACAAAATCGGCGAAAGTCCGAGGTCGCGCAGCTGCGCGAGCGAAAGCTCGGGCGAGGCTATGAGGTCGGCAAAGCCGAGCGAATGCAAGGTCTTGGCGGCGTACGCGTTCGTTATGTTCAGCCGGAAGTCGCCGTGCGGGGTCATGCCCGCGTCGGCGGCGAGACGGATGTGACCGAGGTTTGACACGAGCGCGTGGTCGACGCCGGCGGCTTTCGCGGCTGAAAGCATACGCGCGATGTCGGGGGTCTCGTCGTCGAATATGACCGGCGGGAGTATCACGCCCCGCTTTTCGTCCGACAGCGAATCGAGCGCGGCTTTGGCGGTATCGATGAGCTTAGAGTCGTGCGGCTCGCGGTCGGTGGGGTGATTGTAATATCTGTCCTGCTCGAACAGCCGCTCGAGTGGAAGGTACACGATATCGAAGTCGCTCAGCGTCTCCGCGTCCGGCATTCGCTCGGGCGACGCGAAGCGCACGGTCTTTTGCGCGGCGGTATCCGGCTTTTGCAGCCTCAGGTCGGCAGGCGTGGGCAGCTTAACGGCTTCACGCTCGCAAAACAGCAGCCGCTCGAGCTGCTCGGACGCGTCGCGCCGGAGCGAATTCAGCTCGGACACGCGCAGGATAAGCGGCTCGCTGCCGAGCGATATATCGGCTTTTGTTATTTCAAACGGCGTCGCGCCGAAGCGGCAGAGGTTCTTTTCGATATCCTCGCGCGACATCGGACGGTTCTGCGCCAGCTCGGGCACACTGCCGTATACGGTTACCTCCTGCCCGTCCGCGCGAAGCGTCAGCCGCGACGGCTCGCCGACGCGAAACTCGGCGTCGAGCTGGATTTTGCGCCGACGTTTTTTGGCGAGCGAGGCGTAGTCGGTTTTGTGCCCGCCTTGCAGCTGCCGGACGGCGTCGCGGCTCAGTGCCTTGTCCGATTCGGTGCGGACGCCGAGCATCTTTTTGTCGATATGCTTTGTGAAATAGCCGTCGGTGAAGCCGCTGCGCGAGAAGAGCGACGCGAGAGCGGCTGTCTCGTCCTGTGTGGCAGAGCGGCGCTCGTCGATAAGCCGCCGCCAGATCGACGTGACTCCGTACACATATTCGGGCGATTTCATCCGTCCCTCTATCTTGAACGAAGCCGCGCCGAGCGACAAAAGCTCGGGTATATGTCCGGCAAGGCAGATATCCTTTAGTGACAGCGCGTATTTCGGCTTCTTGTCATTCGGGGTCGAATAGCAGAGCCGGCAGGGCTGCGCGCACTCGCCGCGGTTGCCGCTGCGGCCGCCGACCATCGAGCTTAGCAGGCACTGTCCCGACTGCGACACGCAGACGGCTCCGTGTATGAACAGCTCGGTCTCGATAGGCGACCTCTCGCAGAGCAGCTTCAGGTTGTCATATGAGAGCTCACGGGCGGCGACCATGCGCGAAAAACCGAGCTTGTACAGCTGCTCGGCGGCGTCGAGGTTATGTCCCGCGACCTGCGTGCTCGCGTGCAGCGTAAGGTCGGGGAAATATTTATGAATCAACGCCGCCGCGCCGAGGTCGGCGACGATGAGCGCGTCGCAGCCGAGTATATACAGCCGCTCTACGGTTTTGAGAAGTCCCGCGAGCTCGCGGTCATACGCGAGGGTATTGACTGTGATATTGGTTTTAACTCCGGTCGCCTGACAGAATCTGATGGCGTCGGCGAGCTCCTCGTCGCCGAAATTCTTCGCGCCCATACGCGCGTTATACGCCGACGCGCCGAAATACACGGCGTCAGCTCCGGCGGCGACCGCGGCCTCGAGCGCTTCGGGCGAGCCTGCCGGCGCGAGCAGCTCGGTACGGGTGGTTGCGCGGGTAGTTACTGTTTTCAATGTAAGCACCTGATTAGTTGTTAGTTGTTAGTTGTTAGTTATTAGTTGTTATAGCCGATTGTAAAAGTCATAAAAAGCAATAAAGTTCGCACGCATTAAGCCGCTGCTCGGGGTAGGGGCCCCGAGTAAAGCGGCGCGCCACTGTAGTTTCTGACATCTTGTACAAATAATATATAGTTGCACTATTATTAATTA
>CAJFKR010000012.1 GCA_904386005.1 Candidatus Flemingiibacterium merdigallinarum | reverse complement strand
CGGGTTGACAATCGATTGCTTTTTCAGCGTTTCCTCGAAGAACTCGCGCGGTATGTTGATGTCGGTGAACACCTCGAGGTCGGGAAGCCAGCGTATTGTCGTGCCGGTTCGGCGAGACTTCTTGTCAAGCGGCTCGACCGTCAGCTCGCCGTCGGCAAAGCCCTTCTTGAAGCTGATGCGGCTGACCGTTTCGCCATTGTAGGACGCGACGGTCATATATTCGGAGCTGTACTGCGTCGCGCACGCGCCGAGTCCATTAAGACCGAGCGAATATTCATACGACGCGCCGGATTTATTGTTGTTGTACTTGCCGCCGGCGTACATTTCGCAGTAGACCAGCTCCCAGTTGTATTTGCCCTCGGCTTCGTTCCAACCGAGCGGCACGCCGCGTCCATGGTCTTCGACCTCGATCGAGTGGTCGTTGAAGGCGCGAACGGATATCTCCGTGCCGAAGCCCTCGCGCGCCTCGTCGACCGCGTTCGACAATATCTCAAAAAACGAGTGCTCGCAGCCTTCAAGCCCGTCCGAACCGAATATTACCGCCGGACGCTTGCGTACCCGGTCGGGTCCTTTCAGCATGACTATGCTTTGATCACCGTAGTTATTATTGTTTTTCTTTGACTGCATGAAATCTCTCCTGCGGCAATTACACCGCTCATTTATAACAATTTTATCCCAACTAATATTATACCCTAAATTGCCTACAAAGTAAATAGATTTTTCTAAAATTTATCTTGAATTAAAACTGATGTTCTGGTATAATATAAGCAATAGCCTGATATTTAATTTTCATGCTGGAAAGGATGGCTTCGCTGATGAAGTCATGGTCATAATTATGATCCCCGACATTCTGCTCGCGAAAAATTTACCTTCACTTTATTATAACCGGCTCCGCAGAACGACGTTCTGGGGGCTTGCCGACCGCATATTCAAGTATTCGCGCCGGTTTTTATTGATCGGCCGCATACTGAAATACACCGCGATGGCGATTGTGTTCATTGAAACGAGCGCGTTGTTATTGTCGACAGCTGTGATAATTATACTGCTGCTCCCGATAGCAGCCGCGGCTTTCTTATTATATCTGTTCGTAGAACGCCTTATGGCCGCGCGCATCGAAAAACGGCTGAACCTTCGACTCGATTCGGAACGGATATACGTTTTCTTCCGCGCCGGTGAGTACGGACAGCTACTGGCGCAAAATCTCGCGGTCGACTCGGCGGTCTATATAGTCAAGGGATTGCGCGAGCTGCGCTTCATCGGAGCCGCGGTCGACGGCAATGTTATCTATTTGAGCCGCGCGTTTTTCCTGCGGCTCCGGCAGAAGTATTTTGACAAGCTGCCCGAAAAGCTCTGCTATATTTTTTAGGCTATCATGTACAATCACACAAACGGAGGAGGATATACTTGCTTCATCTGATACTCGGCCGCGCCGGAAGCGGCAAGACGACGCGCATCTGCAAGCTGGCGTACGACCAGCTCTGCCAAAATAAGCGCACTTTTATCATCGTCCCCGAGCAGCAGGCGGTCGATACAGAGCGGCTGATGACAAATCTGCTAGGTAAGAAGCCGTCGCTTTCGCTCGAAATACTCAATTTCAAGCGGCTGTGCAACCGGATATTCCGCGAATATGGCGGACTTTCCTACAACTATATCACGAAAAGCGGTCGCGCGCTTGTGATGTGGCAGACGCTCAACGAGCTTGCGGGAATGCTGTCGCAATATGGTCAAATGAAGAACGACGCCGGATTCGTTTCGGCTATGCTCGCGGCGGTCAGCGAATTCAAGGCATACCGGATCAGTCCGTCGGCGCTCGAGCTTGCCTCGAAAAGGTCGCAGGATAACCCAAAGTTGCAGCGTCTGGCCTCGAAGCTCTCGGACCTGTCGTTGATCATGGCCGACTATGTCGCACTGCTCGGTGAGATGTGCGACGACCCCGCGGACGACCTCACACGCGCCGCCCAGCTGCTCCGCGAACACAGCTTCTTTAATGGCTCGGAGGTTTATTTCGACTCATTCAACGGATTTACGCCGCAGGAATTCGAAATTATCGCCGTGATTTTACGTCAGGCGGACAATGTCACATTGTCGCTCTGCTGCGGCGGAAAAGAGGTGCCGTTCGAAAATACCGCCGACACCGCGTCTCGTCTGATACGGCTTGCCGAAACGCTTGGCGTTGAATACGATACATTGAAGCTCGAAGAAAATTTCCGCTGCGGCAACCCGACGCTTAGAATTGTCGAGCGCAGCATTTGGCAGAACTGTGAAACATCGGAGCTGTCGGAAGCCTTGTACGACCCGGACGCGCTGCGCTTCTATAAATGCTCCGATTGCTACGCCGAATGCGAAGCGGTGATGTGCGACATCTCGCGACGAGTCAGGGAAGGCGACAGCTACCGCGATTTCGGTATTATCATGCGCGGCGCGGAACGTTACGACGGTATTATCGACACAGCCGCCGAAAAATATAACATACCGCTTTTTTTCTCAAAGCGCACTGATATTACGTCCAAACCGTTAATCAAACTGATATTGACTGCCTTTTCGATTAAAACGAACAATTTCGCGACTACCGACGTAATATCCTACATCAAGACCGGACTTTGCGGTCTCACTCCGGACGAGCTTTTGCCGCTCGAAGATTACGCCGAGCGCTGGGGCATCCGTGGCAGGTCAGGCTGGAGCCGCGAGTTTGTGCTGAACCCGCGCGGCTATACCACCGAGCCGATGTCTGACGACGAACACGACCTGCTTTCGCGTATCAATACCGCGCGCGACGCTGTTATCTCAAAACTGACCGCGTTTTTTGACCGGCTTGACAGTTTAACCAGCGCGGAGGAATACTCGAGGGCGTTATATGAGTTCCTCGTCAGCCTCGACCTGCCGTCGCAGCTCGAAAAGGCTGTTGAAAAGCTGCGTTCAAATGACAATGATGTCGACTCTGCCGAAGCGGATGAGCTTGAGCAGCTCTGGGGAATCCTCGTCGACTCGCTCGACGAGCTCTGCACCGTGGTGCCGCGGCTTGAAGTCGACTCGGAAATATACTCAAAGCTGCTCGGCATACTTTTTGCCGACTGCGACATCGGCCGCATACCCGCCGGAGTCGACGAGGTAGTCGCCGGCGACGCGTCGCTGCTGCGAATCGCGCGAAAGCATATCTACATAATCGGCGCGAACGAAGGCGTATTTCCGAAATCGCAATCAGGTGCAGGAGTCTTGACAGACAGCGACCGCGACCAGCTTGACGCGCTCGGGCTCGAGCTTGCCGGGTCGAGCGAATATCAAGCGGTCGATGAACGATTCTACTTCTATCGCGCTCTCGCGTCCGCGTCCGAAACCCTGACTTTACTCTGGTCAGACGCCGACACCTCGGGACGCTCGCTCTATCCGTCGATCGGCGTTTCGCGCCTGCTTGCGCTGTTTCCGACGGTAAAAGTCGTCGATTACAGCTCGCTGCCGCTTATCGAGCGGCTCGAGGGCAGGTCGAACCTGCTTGAATTCATCGCCGAGTCGCAGGGGACGAGACTATATGAGCGGTTATATGCTTACTGCTCGTCAATTGACGAATATAGTGACAAGCTGCGCCGACTCGGAATACCGCTTTGTGAAACTGAATTGAGTCTGTCGCGTGAGCTTTGCGCGCTGACCTCGAGCGGCGACCTCGCGTTGACCCAGTCGAGACTCGACAGCTATGTGCTCTGTCATTTCTCCTACTGTTGTAAATATATATTGAAGCTCGAAAAGCGCGAGCCGGTAGAATTCGACGCCGGTAATATTGGCAGCTTCATGCACAAAATCCTCGAATTGTTCGTCTCGAAAGCTATAGACAACGGCAGACTCACCGAGCTTGACGACGACGAGATCGACCGTCTGACCGGACAGCTGGTCGAATCGTATATGAGCGAGGTCTGCGGAATCGCTCCCGACACCAACAGTCGGCTCGGGCATCTGTTCTTCAAGCTGCGCCGGACATCGAAGCTGCTCTGCCGCAATATCGCGGACGAATTCGCGCAGAGCGAATTCGAGCCGGCATTCTTTGAACTGCCGATCCGATTCGGCGACGGTGACGGCAAAGCTGTCGAGCCGCTCGAGGTGAAGCTGTCGGACGGGACGAGCGCGTATATCTGCGGAGTCGCCGACCGGGTCGACCTCTACCGTCACAACGGCAAGCTGTATGTGCGAGTGATTGACTACAAGACCGGCTCGAAGGAATTTTCGCTCGATGATATCGCGATGGGATTGAATTTGCAAATGCTACTGTACCTGTTCTCGCTCTGGAAGAACGGTTCGCACAAAGGCGGGGCGCTTGACGCGATTGCGCAGGACGCGGAAGTGCTGCCGGCCGGAGTGCTCTATTTCTCGGCAACTCCGCCGATACTCTCGTTTGATTCAGAGCCGGAGCCGGACGAGGTTTTGCGGCTGGTCAGCGACAAGCTGTCACAGCGAGGACTGCTGCTTGACGACAAGGACGTGCTGTCGGCGATGGAGCGTGAGCTGTCGGGCAAATACCTGCCGATCAAGCAGAAAAAGGACGGCAGCTTCTCCCGCTCGGACGCGCTCAAATCGCTTGCCGACTTCGGCGAGCTGCTGTCGCAGATCGAAAATACGATCCGCAAAATCGGCGGCGAGCTGAAGCGCGGCAACGCGTCGGCTCATCCGATTCGAAACAAGAAGCAGGACGCCTGCAAATACTGTGACATGAAGCCGGTCTGCCGGATATCGACATCAGGAGGTGACAGATAGTGGCAAGAAATTGGACCAAACAACAGCTCGAAGCGATAATTGACCGCGGGCACAATCTGCTCGTATCTGCGGGCGCGGGCTCGGGCAAGACCGCGGTTCTGACCGAGCGTATAATCCGCCGACTCTGCGACAACGAAAATCCGGCTGAAATCACACGAATGCTGGTAGTCACATTCACGAAAGCCGCCGCAGCTGAGCTCAAGGCGCGGATATCTTCAGCGCTCAACGAGCAGCTGGCGCACGACCCCGCGAATCGCAGGCTGGCACGTCAGCTGATGCAGCTTGACCGCGCGAAAATCTGCACGATACATAGCTTTTGCCTTGATTTGCTGCGCGAGCACTTCGCAATTCTCGGAATTCCCGCTGACTTTCGGGTCGCCGACGACGCCGAGAGCAAGCTGCTGCGGCAGAATCTGATGAACGAGCTTATCGAGGACTACTACGCCGGAAAATCCATCCCGACCGAATACGCTATCGACGATTTCGGCAGGCTCGCGGACAGCTTGGTCGGCATAAAAGCCGACGACAAGCTCGCGGATAAGCTGCTAAAGCTGTATACATTGTTCGAGTCATATCGCGACTCGATCGGCTTTCTCGAAAAATTCGCCCACGAGCTCGAGACTGACGCGTCCTGTGATTTCGGTGAAAGCCGCTGCGGTCAGGTGACGCTTCGCATCGTGTCCGAGCGGCTCGAATACTACCGCGGGCAGCTCGCCGACGCGCTGCCCGACCTGATGAACGACGATCTGCTGTCGCGCGCCTATCTGCCGGCCATCGAGCAGGACATCGACTATATCCGTGAGGTTATCCGGCTTTGCTCAAATCAGGATTACGCCGGACTCTTTAAGCAGATGAACTCCTACAGCGCGGCAAGGCTCGGAGCGGTGCGCGGCGCGTCGGACGAAGTCAAGGCGATAAAGGACAAGCGCGACCGCTTCAAGAAGGAGCGCGACAAGCTCGCGAAGAAATTCTGCTCGCTGACGCCCGAGAAAATCGCGGCGAACCAGCAAAGGACGGCGGATATGCTGTCGCAGCTCTACCGTCTGCTCGCTCTGTTCGACGAGCGCATAAAAAAAGAGAAGCATAGACGGGCAATCGTCGATTTTTCCGACCTCGAGCGGCTCGCGTATACATTGCTGGTCACCTCGGACGGCAGACCTACTGACACTGCGCACTCGATATCCGAGCTGTACGACGAGATTTATATCGACGAGTATCAGGACGTCAACTCCGTGCAGGACGCGATATTCGCCGCGGTTTCGCGTGAAAACAATCGATTCATGGTCGGCGACGTCAAGCAGTCGATCTACGGGTTTCGCGGCGCCGAACCGGATATATTCCAGTCCTACCGGCAGAGCTACGCGCACCTCGACGACGCCGAGAATGCCTCGCCGAGCGGGTATACTATCTATCTTTCCGACAATTTCCGCTGCGACAAGGAGATAATCGAATTCACGAATCTCGTGTCCGAGCGGCTGTTCACAAACGCGACCGGAGCCCTGCCGTACTATCCCGAGGACGGGCTGGTACACTCAAAGTCTGGCGAGGAGCAGGGAATACCGGTCAGGCTGCTCATAGTCGGCAGCGACGACACTGCCGACAGCGGCTCTGACAGCGACGATAACGCGGTCGACGACCTATCAGCTGATAATACTGACGGCACCGACGGTACTGACGGTGCTGACAGCACTGAAGGTGCTGAAAGCGAGGACATATCGACCGCGGAGGCAATCTGCGTCGCGACTGAGATCAAGCGGCTGCTCGCCAACGGCAAGAAGGACGACGGAAGCCCGATAAGACCGTCAGATATCGCGATTCTGATGCGCAGCGCCAAGACCGACTCCGTGCCGTTTTGCGCGGTGCTCGAGGCAGCGGGTATACCGGTGTACAACAATCTCGCCGGAGACTTTTTCGAAAACGCCGAGATACTGCTTGCGCTCTGTCTGCTCAACACAATCGACAATCCCGGGCGGGACATATATCTCGCGGGATTATTAAAAAGTCAGCTGTTCGAGTTTACGCTTGACGAGCTGATTCTGATACGCCGCCATGTTGTCAAGGGCAGCCTGTATGACGCGCTCTCGGCGTATACAATCGACACCGATTTTGAAAAAGGGCGCAGATTCCTCGAATTTTTGAGTCGCTGGCAGGACAAGGCGCGTCGGCTTCCGGTCGATCGGCTGCTCTGGCAGCTCTACCTCGAAACCGACCTGCCGGCACTTGTGCGCATGGGCAGTGACAGCACGCGCCGCCGCGCGAATCTGTATATGCTGTATGAATACGCGCGCAGGTTCGAGAGCTCGTCATTCAAAGGGCTGTATAATTTTATTCGTTACATAAACGACCTTATCGCGAAAGGCGCGCGTCTGGAGGACGCAAAGGTTTACAGCGACGCGAGCGACACGGTCAAGCTGATGACGATACACCAGTCCAAGGGACTGGAGTTTCCGGTCGTGTTCATCTGTGGCTGCGCGAAGAAATTCAATGTCCGCGATTTAAACGAAAATGTAGTCGTCGAGCCGAAGCTCGGCGCGGCGGTGAAGCTGCTCGACTCAACCGGATTCGCGCGCTGCAACACACCGGTACGGCAGGCGATTTCGGCGAAGCTGGCCGATTCGCTGTATGAGGAGGAGATGCGCGTATTGTACGTCGCGATGACGCGTGCGCGCGAACGGCTCTATCTCACCGGAAAGGTCGCGAAGCCGCAAAAGCTGATCGACGCGTGCCGCGCGGACGCGGCGCGGTTGTCGCGGCTGACTGTATTGCGCAACGGCGGATTTCTCAGATGGGTGCTGACCGCGATTTATGATTATGAAGCAAGCCACGCCGAGCGCCCGTATACAATCGAGCTTATCGACCAGTCGACGTTGACGCTGCCGGATGAATCGGGGAAAAACGCGCCTGATACGGACGACAAATTTGATAATAATATGACTACTACGATCAGCACATCCGGTGTGAACGGCAGTGTGACTACTACGGACAGCACATCCGGTGCGAACGGCAGCATTACTTCTGTCGACAACACATCCGATGCCCTCGAGCTCGACCGAGTGATACACGAACACTTCGACTTCGTATACCCGCATAAGGCGCGGCTGAAGCTGCCCGCGAAGTTGTCGGTCTCCGAGCTCTACCCGACCATACTGGACGACGACGACCCGCCCGCGAAGCTGCCGAAAAGCGGCTTCAATCCGACCGATGCGACTGAAGACGATATAAAAAAGCCGACCGTGTTCACGTCGAAGCTGCCGCTGTTCATGTCGGACAAGGCAGCTGACGCCGGAAGTGCCGCCGAACGCGGCACCGCTACGCACTTGTTCATGCAATTCTGCGACTTCGACCGACTCGACTGTACAGACAAGCTCAACACGCGAATCGACGACGAGTGCGCGCGCCTGACCGAACAGCGCTTCATCACTCCGCGAATCGCGTCGCTCATTAACAAATCGCAGCTGCGCGGCTTCTTCC
Source organism: Candidatus Flemingiibacterium merdigallinarum (assembly GCA_904386005.1). Lineage (GTDB taxonomy): Bacteria > Bacillota > Clostridia > Oscillospirales > CAG-272 > Flemingiibacterium > Flemingiibacterium merdigallinarum. Next base: position 37,070 of record CAJFKR010000012.1, on the reverse strand, counting down.
AAAGCAAAATATTCAGCGAGATACGCGCGTCGCGCAAGGTATACCGCGAGTATCGCTTCAACTGCGAGCTGCCGGCAAACGAATTCACCGCCGACCCAAATCTTATGTCCGAGCTGGTCGATGAAAAAATCCTCGTGCAGGGGGTTATCGACTGTTTCTTTGTGAATTCTGACGGCGACATCACACTGCTCGACTACAAGACCGACTACATTCCGCGCGCGATGCCGCGCGGCGAAGCGGTCGAATTGTTGAGGTCGCGCCACCAATTGCAGCTCGGCTACTACCGCGCCGCCTGCGAAGCGGTCAGCGCGAAAAGGGTATCGCGCCTCGTGATATACGCGTTCGGATTGGGGTGCGAAATTGAGCTGTGATTGACGCGTAAGCGTGCATATCTGATTGAGTGGTGAGCTTGTTCCTGACTCCGATTTCGCACTGTGCGTGCTGTATATGTTACTGTGAATTACACAGTCCTCAATAAATATGTCACACACTTCCTCCCGATTTGCGGAAAGCCAGCGGGTAGACGCCGAGTTGCTTCTTGAACGCCGACGAGAAAAAGCTCTGGTCCGAGAAACCAAGCCTTGACGCTATCTCGCCGACCGAAAGCGTCGTCTCGGTCAGGTAGTGGCAGGCCGCGGTCATGCGCAGCTTTTGGTGATACGCGCCGGGCGTGATGTCATACCTTTCCTTGAACAGGCGTATGACGTGCCGTTTCGACAGGTGCAGGCTCTCGGCGGCTTCGTCGAGCGACAGCTTCTCGGCGACCCGCAGATCAATGTAGCTTTTCAATTTGACCGCGAGGTCGGGCTCGACGCCGACTGAGTGAGTGCGCGCGGCTCTGCCGGACAGGTCGAGAAACAAATCGAGCAGCAGGTGCATGATCTGTCCCTCCTCCCATCCGCCTGACGTTAGCAGACTTTTCAGCTTCATAAAATGTAAATCATCACGTTCGTGCAAAATTATCAGTCCGCGCCCCGCGTAACAGCTCGCGAGCGAATCGACGAGCGGTCCGTCCGCGCCGAACCAGAGCTTCTCGTATGGGTCATTCGGGTCGGCGCCGTAGTCGACGCGCACCCCCTTGCGCATATAAACGAGGTCGCCCGCAGAGACAGTATATTTCTTGTCGCCATACATAATATATCCTTTGCCGCGTATCACATAGTCGAACAGATGTCGTGTCAGATTGCGCTTGGTCACGATGTAATTCGCGCTCGGCAGTACGTGCCCAAACTGCGTTATATAGCCGCTTTGGTCATAATCGAGTAAATTGAAGTAGATATTTTCATCATATTTGCCGTTCAATGCCATATGAGTTTACCTCCAGTTCGATTTCGCGATTATTTTGCCTTCTTTTGATATGATACCACATCTGCCATTCAATGTCAATATATCACATATAATTGTCGCAAAAATAAATTGCATTCGCAGAATTTATGTAGTATACTTATATCAAATCAAGCCGCTGCTGATTTCTATTTCAAGGAGGAAGTCAATAATGAAAAAAATTGTAATCATAGGAGCCGGAAGCTTCAACTTCACACGCGCGATTTCTCGCGATATTTTGACCTTTCCCGCGCTCGCCGACTCTAAGCTGGTATTTGTAGACATTCCGGAGGGCGAGGAGTATATGCGCGCGTCCGAAAAGATTGTCGAAAAGACGATACGGCAGGGAGGATATCCGGCGACCGTCGAGGCTACATTCGACCGCCGCGCCGCGCTTGACGGAGCTGACGCGGTCATAATCACAATACGCAACGACCTGACAATTGACGCGTGGGAGCCGGACATCACGATTCCGAAAAAATACGGTATCGACGTCGTGATCGGCGACTCGCGCGGTCCGTCGGGTATATTCCGCTTTTTGCGCAGCGCGCCCGCGCTTAAGGCTATCGCTGACGACATCCGCGAGCTTTGCCCGAACGCGATCGTGCTCAACTATACAAACCCGATGTGCATGGTTACGAGCTATATGCACCACAACGGAGTCAACGCGATGGGTCTCTGTCACAGCGTACAGGGAACGTCGCAGATGCTCGCGAAGTGGATCGGCGCCGACATGAAGGACGTGACCTACCGCTGCGCCGGTATCAATCACCAGGCCTTTTTCCTCGAATTCAAGGTGGGCGGCGAGGACGCGTATCCGGCGATATTCGAAGCCGCGAAACGCCCCGAAATCTACAAGAGCGAAGCTGTTCGAATCGAGATGATGCGCGGTTTAGGCTATTTTGTCACCGAGTCGAGCGGGCACAACTCCGAATACAACGCGTGGTTCAGAAAACGTCAGGATCTTATCGACCGCTACATACCCGACTCGTATGCAAGCTCGGTCAGAACGGTCGGCGAGCGAAACAGGACTCGCAATGAAAAAATGGCTGAAATCCTCGCGAAGGACACTATTGATCTGAAGCGCGGCAACGAATACGCGGCGTCGATACTGAACGCGGTCATCGGCGACGGCACGCCGTACGAGTTCAACGGCAACGTCGTCAACACCGGACTAATAACAAACCTGCCGAACGGAGTTATCGTCGAGGTTCCGGTCGTCGCGACGAAGAACGGTCTGCTGCCGACCTATATCGGAGATCTGCCGCGTCAGATCTCGGCGCTGAATACAGTCAACGCGCAGAATGACGAGCTGGCAGTCGAGGGTTGCATTGCCGAGGATCGCGAAATGATCTATCACGCGGTCATAAATGATCCGTTGAGCGCGGCGGTCTGCAGTCTTGACGAGCTGCGCCACATGGTCGACGAAATGTTCGAACAAAATAAAAATACGATACCTTGGGCGGTGAAATAAAGGGGCTGAAACGCATGAAAAAAGCCGCATACATTGTGCCTGCGTTGTCATTGCTTGTGTCGTCGACGCTGTACGGCTGCGGCTTGGACCGCGATATGGCGATTGACTACTACAACTCGAGCAAGTCTGAGCTTGAAGCCGCGGTCGCCGAGATACTCGAGAACCAGAGCGCAGACGGCATCGCGCTCGACGGCATTCTTTCGATAAGCTACTGGGATGGCGACGATACGATTATCGAGTTCGAGGTTTACGCGAGCGGGATTGCGCCGTCGACTACCTACGGCGGAATATACTATTCGGTCAGCGGCGAGCCGGCGGGGTTTCAGAACACCGATGTGACTTTAGTCGAAACCGCCGACGGCTGGGAATGGCAGACTGACGGCGGCAATTGCGGAGAGACAACCCACATCGAGGGCAACTGGTACACATACGAAGCGGAGTTTTAAGTTAATACGGCGACAGCCGCCGAGGTCGGCATGACCGAGCGGGTCGTCGAGGGGCGATTATACAGTATAAAGTTCCGGCTGTGCGAATGGCTGGGAGGTGGCGTAAATGAGTGAGTTGAATCGAGAAGATAAACCGCTCCATTTGAATATAGACGATACGCGCGTCAAACAACTGACCGAGACCGAATTCGACTCATTGCTCGGTCATGAGCTGACCGAACCAACCGATTATGATATCGAGAGCGTCAAGCCCTGGAAGCACGCGTTCGGGCTGATGTCAGTCGGACTCGCGCTGTCGACGGTCGTTTTGAACAATGGCTTTTTCAAATATCTGCTGCCGACAATCGGACAACTGCTGATACTGCTTGGCAGCCGCAGACTCAAGCGGGTCAACCGCTGGTTCGGCGCGATATACGCAATAGCGATATTCCGTGCCGCGGACTATCTGCTGTCGCTCGCGCTGAACGCGACGGTTACGCCCGAGGTGCTGCCGTCCGCGGTATCGCGCGCGCTGACGGCGCTGAACGTAGTGTCGCTGCTGTTCGGATTGTTCTGCCTGTGGCGCGGAATCCTTGTGGTGCAGCGGAGCGCGGGCAGGGAAGCGCGCGCCGGATGGGCGATAGTATTGCTGCTGTGGTACTCGCTGATTGTCATACTGGTGCTGTGTCAGGTCACATCAATCGGCGCGCCACTCGGATTCATACTGCTGGTCGGATATATTTTCTGCCTTTACAGCCTGTATAAGCTGTCGCGGCGGCTTGACGAGGTTGGTTATACGATAACCGTAGCACCGTCGCGGCTGTCCGACCGCGCGCTGACCTTGCTGTATATTCTGGCGATAGCTACATCAATAGTCGTCGCCGGAATATTCGGCGGCGGGTATCCGGTGAAGCTGATCGAGCGCAGCCGGACGGAATCACACAATATTGACATCGGCGCTGACATCAGTTCGGACATAGACAACATCAAATCCAATCTGACTGCGCTCGGTTTCCCCGAATATGTATTATGCGACCTCAGTATTGACGAGCTTTTGTCATTGTCCGGAGCAAAGGTCGTCGCGTATGGAATCAACGATTTCAGCTCGGACGGCGAGTGCGTAAAGCGATACGAATACACGAGTGACGCGAGATACGCGTATCACGGTTCGTTTTTTAACAATGCAGATCTTACAGACGACATCGAGTATCTGCGGATTGCTGATATCGGCGTCAGGCGGTCGGACGACAGCTATGTTATCATACATCATTTCAAATGGGGCGCGCTCGACGACACCGGCGCCGACCTGATGCGGCTGTCTCCCGATTCGCGCAATTATGAATTCGTTAAGTCAGACAGCCTGTCCGGTCGATTGCTGTGCGAAATCGGCGGCGTGACATATGTCTGTGACTATTATTACCTCGGAAATTTCGGCGGCATAGCTGATACTCGTGGAAATGACAGTTACAGCACGGGTATCATGCAAATCGCGCGTGCTTCGCTCGGCAGCCAGAACCGCGATATCTGTGCGCTCTTTTCACTGCCGGACGGCGACAACCCACGCGGATATATTCTGTATGAGACCGCCGCGCCGCCGGACGGCTCGATGCTGTCCAGCTGGTTTTACTACACGCACCGTCAGAACCGGCTGCATTATCCCGCGCTCGACGGATATGAAGCCTATTGCAGGTATGGTATGCTGCCTAAGGGCGGTTTTTGCACATTTGATTGCGCGTTGCAATTCTACCATTTTGAGAATCCAAGAAATTATTAATGAAACCACAGCAGAATCCGCCGCTCTCTTCACAAAAAATCCCCGCCGCGTTTTACGCGGCGGGGATTTTCATCAGGAATGTATTCACATTATGTCGTAATCACAGACGCCACTTCGTGCAGAGTATCGAGCACTTGGCGTCGTCCGGATATTTCTGGTAGTATACGGTGACAATGCTGCCGTCGTCAAGCTCGACCGACGCCGGATAACCGAGGTCGCCGTCGTGCGCGCGCTCGTCGAGGACATAATCGTCCCGCCAAGTCTCGCCAAAGTCGTAGCTGACCATCGCGCGCTCGCCGAACGGAGCTTCGCGCCTGCCGTAAGCACAGATGAGCGCGCCTGACGAATGGAGCAGCAGGTGGGGCGGGGAACCGCTGACGTCGGTGCAGACAAGCTCGCTCCAGGTTTTGCCGCCGTCATCCGATATGGTCGTATATATCGAGAAGCCGTGCGGCACGCCATTGCCCTGAGCGCGGATCGCGCCGAAGAGCCGACCGTCGGGCAACTCGAGCACGTGCGGCTCGTGGAAGTTGTCGCACGAAAGCTCGCGCGGCAGGTCGAGGACGCAGAGCAGCTGCCAGCTATAGCCGCCGTCGCGGCTCTCCATAGCGCAGATCGAGCCTTTCGGCACCTCGTCCGAATACATCTCCTTGCCGAGGTATATGAGCCGACCGTCGCGCAATAGCCCCGGTCCGTGCGGCGACGACACCGGTACGCGGATCGTCTCTCCCCAGGTCACGCCGTAGTCATTCGAAATCCGAATGAACGACCCGCCGCGCGCGAGCTCCTTCGGTATATACGGATACCCACCGAGCATACCCAAGACCGCGCCGGCTTCGATCGGGGAGGGAGCGTTTCTGATCGCTCCGAAATAGCGTCCTGACGCGTATACCTCCGCCGGGTGCGAGAACCATGTGAGCAGTAGCTTACCGTTGCCGAGGTAAACTATTCCCGCGTCACGGTCGTCGAGATAGGTGTCGTTTATCACGATCGGCGGTGTCCAGCTCTTGCCATTGTCGCGGCTCACATACATAGCCGTTTTACCGAACGGGCAGATGTGACTCGTTCGAAAGCTCGACGCGACCGCGTAGAGCATGCCGTTTTCATCGCGGCAGACACTCGGCCAGCCTTGATACGAGAAAATTGAATTCTGTGTGCGGTTAACTATACCATGTTCAAAATCTCTGCGTATTTCCATTTTTTGTTCCTTTCCGGTGCATGAACAACCGTTGTTACTGGTTTGATACCGTTTCGTATATCTGACGGAAGGTTTCGTTGACTCTGTCTTCGATTGACGCGTAATATGACGCGAAGTCTGTGCTCTTTCTTCCGACGACTACCGAATTGAGCGCACCTGACGCAGTGCCGTCAAAGTTGAAGCCGAAGTCGAAGACTTTGTTCTCGTGCATCATTGTCAGCATATTATATGAGTCCTCATCGCGAACCGCTTTATTCTGCAGAACGACATCAAAGAATGCGGGACGAACATATTCATAACTGTAATATGCGAGCGCTTCAGCAACCATTGCCGTGCGCTCAGGATTTTCCGTGTCAACCGGTATACCTATAAGTCCCGCGCCACAGAATGAATAATAATCCTCCTGAGCTTCGTCGAGCTTCGGGTCGGGAAGTATTCCGAAATCAAATTCGATTTCTCGCAGATATGAATACAAACCGCCTATATCATATATGGTCAAAAACGACCGACCAGAAATCAGCATATCACGATAGGTTCCGGTCGCGTAATCATAGCTCGAGAAGCTGTTCAGATAGGTATCGTCAGAATAGAGGACATTATAATATTTTTCAACCACACTTGCCATACGCTCGCCGCCCATGTCAAGTACCGGACAGTTATTTTCATCAAGCTTGCTGATATGCTGACCGCAGCCAAACTGGAACCAAACGGTCTGACCTTTATTCGCGAGCAGACCATATTGGTCGACCTCGGTCATCTGTGAGTCTCCGTTGAGATCCTGTGACACGCCTTTAATAAGCTCAAGCAGCTTGTCAACCGTCCATTTTCCTTCATAGACAAGGTCATACATATTTGTGTCTATATTATAATTTTCGAGGTAATCCTTATTGAATAGATAGCAGCCCATGCCCTGCCAGGTCATGACAATATCGCCAGACGCGTAGAACACTTTGCCGGCGATTCCGAGACTTTCCTGCATTGTGGAGTTCCACCAGGGTTTCGTGAAATCGACATATTCGAGTGTGTTCCAGTCGAGCAATGAACCGGAGGTGACCATTGCCGAAATGCCGGTAGTCGCGTGCGGCAGAACAAAATCGTAGTCTCCGCTGCCCGCCATTACTGATGCCGAAAGTGAGGAAGCCACCTCGCCCGTATCCACCTCAACCGCGTCAAACTCCACATTGAGCAGGTCTCCGACCGCGCGTTCACGCTTGTAGCCGGCGTCATTGAGCGTATCTCCGGTTTCCTCGTCAATGTTGAGCTTGAAATGCTCACTGTAGCCATCACAGGTCAGATATGTGACCGTATACCCGTCGAAGTTAGCCTCGGGCAAATCGAGCGACAGCTCCTCCGCGGTCGTCTCCTCGGGCAGAGTCGTGTCAGTGTCGGTAGTCGACTCGATATCAGCTTCCGGCGTCTCGCCTTGGCAGGCACAGATATTGGCGAGCAGCAGCAGTGCGAGAACAAAGGACGAGATGTTTTTCATAATAACCAACCTTTCTTATATATGTTTTTATTTTTCAAATTCAGCTATCTGACTCCAAGCGGAGACCTCCAGCTCGTGCTTTGCCGCGTCTGACAACGGCAGGAAGGGTTCGCGGCATTCGCCGTAATCGAGACCGGACAGCTTTATCATATACTTTGACGCGGGGAGTGTTCCGAGCCGGACAACCGTGTCGATAATTTTATTCGCACGGCTTTGCAGTTCGTGTGCCCTGGTGATATTGCCGTCACGGAAGTTTTTGTAGATACCGACAATATGCTTCGGGATGAAGTTGTATGTAGTTCCGATTCCGCCATCCGCACCGGCTGCGAGACCGGACAGCAGCATCTCGTCCGAGCCGTTGTAGAATACCTTGTCGGGAAACTCCTGTGTCAACAGATTCAGTGTAAAGAAGTCGGAAGACGTGAATTTCATACCGCCGACGTTGTCAATTGACAATAGCTCGCTAAGCTGCGCGTGCGAAAGCGTCGTGCCGGTTATCGCCGGTATGTTGTAGATTATGACCGGCAGATTTGACGCGTTAGCGAGCTGCTCGTAGTAATGCTTGATTTCGTTGAAGCTATACTTGTAGTAAAGCGGCGTCACCGACGAGACCGCGGTCGCGCCGGTCTTAGCGGCATGACGTGTCAGGTCGAGCGCGTCGGAGGTCGACATCGCGCCGGTGTGGACTATCACCGAAAGCTGTCCAACGAGCTCTCCGACCGCTTCGACTGACGCTTCGAGCAGACGCTTGCGCTCATCGACAGAGCAGAGCACCATTTCGCCGCTCGAGCCGCCGATATAAAAACCGTTGACTCCTGCCGCGGCAAGACGCTTGATGTGCCGTTTGATTTTATCCTTGTCAATCCCGTCGTCGCCGAACGCGGTCATGAGTGCGGGCAGAATACCCGCAAATTTTAGTTTGTTCATAAAGCAACATCCTTTCTTGTTAACTATATTATATAGTAAAATGATTATTATGTAAATACAGCCCTGCGACAAGTTTTGTCGCAGGGCGTCCCATTATTAAACTATTTCTCGCTGGACAGTCTGCGATACTCGCCCGCGGACACACCAAACCGTTTTTTGAACGCAATGTGAAAACCGGACGGCGACGTGTAACCGATCAGATTCGCGATTTCATCGATTGGACTGCCGCTTGAACGCAGCAGCACCAATGCTTTGCTCATGCGTGTGTCTATAAGCTTTTCACGAAAGCTCATTCCATATATACTCCGCAATATCCGGCTGAGCTGCCGTTTGCTGAGTCCCAGCTCCACTGCGAGGTCGTTTTCGGTGATTTGCTCGTTGTAATGGTCGGTGAAAAATATTTCTATTTTGTAATAGCGCGTATTGTTGTCGTCGGTCAGCGTTTGCACCGGCGATATACTCTGCTCCGGAGTATCGAGCATACGTAGCATCCGGATATACAGCTGTATAAACAGCGACTGCACCAGCTCATTTGACGCTATTTTGGAGTTGGTGAGCTCCTGCCGCAGCTCTTTCATATTCGCGCAGAGCTCGGGCGAATAAATCGTAACCGGAGCTGTAATTTTTGCGAATATGTCGTTGCACAGCCGGTAAAGCCCCGAATCGTCGGCTCGTCTCTGACGCCGGAAAGAGAAGCGCACCGCGAGCTTTTCCGGCATTACATCGTCCGCGCAGGTCGCGTGAAAGCAACCGGGAGGTATTATGCAAAGACATCCCGGCTTCATACTTATAACTCCGCCGTCCAGCATTTCCACGCGGAAATCATTCCGGAGAGCCGCGAGCAGCTCATAATAAGGGTGCGAGTGTATCTCCGGCGTGAGCGTATATTCGCCGAAAAATCCGGTATCCATGACGGTATTGAATTCAAGCTCTGAAATGCGGGTGGGAAATGTGACAGGTATGCCGTTGTAGTTCATAACTATACCCCATATAATAAATCGCGGGACAGCTGCCGATACGCGGCAGCTATCCCGTAATTATTCAAATATCAAAGCACAGTTTTATGAAATCAGAGACCGCGTTTTACGTAAGTGGTGTGCAGAATCTCGTGAGCTCTGTGGCTGCCGGGCTTTCCGAGGTACTCGTCGTAAAGCTTCTTGACCGCGGAGTTCTCATGCGACTTGCGGAGATCCATCTTCGAGTCTGCGGTGTAGAGCACCTTCGCACGGAGCGCACGCAGGTCGACGGTATTGCGAACCGATGCCGGCTGAAGCGGCTGACCGCCGCCGTTTACGCATCCGCCCGGGCAGGCCATGATTTCGATGAAATCGACCTTTTCCTCGCCGTTCTGAACCTTTGTGAGCAGCTCCTTCGCGTTCTTCGTGCCGCTCGCGACCGCAACCTTGATTTCGAGGTCGCCGAGCTTGTAGGTGGCGCGCTTGATCGGAGCAGTTCCGCGAACGTCGTCGAATTCGAGCTTCTCGAGCGGCTTGCCAAGAATAACCTCGGCAGCGGTACGCAGAGCGGCTTCCATAACGCCGCCGGTCGCGCCGAAAATCGCGCCCGCGCCGGAACCGATATCGAACGGCTGGTCGAACTTTTCATCCGGAAGCGCTTTGAAATTGATTCCGGCTTTCTCGATCATGCGTGCAAGCTCACGGGTCGTGATCGCGACATCGACGTCCGGTACACCGGCTGCCGACTGACCGTCGCGTCCGACTTCGAACTTCTTCGCGGTGCAGGGGATGCAGGATACAAAGAAGATATCCTTCGGGTCGATACCCATCTTCTCGGCATAGTAGGTCTTGTACATTGCGCCGAACATCTGCTGGGGCGACTTGCAGCTCGACAGATTCTCGGTCATATCCGGGAAGTAGTGCTCGCAGTACTTGATCCATCCGGGCGAGCAGGAGGTGATAAGCGGGAGCTTGCCGCCCTCCTTGACTCTCTCGAGGAACTCGGTAGCCTCCTCCATGATTGTGAGGTCGGCGGTGAGGTTCATGTCGTATACGCCGTCGAAGCCGAGACGCTTTACAGCAGCGACCATCTTGCCCTCGACATCGGTTCCCGGCTCATAGCCGAAGCACTCGCCGATTGTAGCGCGGATTGACGGAGCGGTGCAGATAGCGACGTGCTTCTTCGGGTCGGCGATAGCGTCGAGCACCTTCTGGGTGTCGTCCTTCTCGTAGAGCGCGCCGACCGGGCAGGCGACGATACACTGTCCGCAGCCGATACAGCTGGTCTCGGCGAGCTTCTTCTCGAACGCGGTTCCGATGTGAGTGTCAAATCCGCGGTCGTTAGTGCCGATAACGCCGATGCCCTGCATATTCTTGCAGGCTGCTACGCAGCGGCGGCAGAGGATACACTTGTTGTTATCACGAACGAGGAACGGCGTGCTTTCGTCTTTTTCGTATTCGATGCTCGCGCCGTGGAAATGACCTTCCTCGCAGCCGTATTCGTTAGCCAGCTTCTGAAGCTCGCAGGAGGTGCTGCGCACACAGGACAGACATTTCTTTTCGTGGTTCGAGAGCACCAGCTCGAGATTGGTCTTTCTCGCGGCGAGCACCTTCGGGGTGTTCGTGAAGATCTCCATGCCCTCGTTGACCGGATATACGCACGAGGTTACGAGTCCGCGCGCGCCCGTGACTTCGACAAGGCAGAGACGGCAGGCGCCGATCTCGTTGATGTCCTTTAAGTAGCAGAGGGTGGGAATATCTACGCCGGCGTATCTTGCCGCTTCGAGCACGGTCGAATCAGCCGGAACCGAATACTCTCTGCCGTTTATTTTTACATTTACCATATCCATTGTAAACGATTAACTCCTTTCTAATTCCCCGATTATTTCTTGATAATAGCGCCGAACTTACACTTTTCGATACAAGCGCCGCACTTTAAGCACTTCGCGGTATCGATAGTGTGGGGCTGCTTGACGCTTCCCGAAATAGCTCCTGCGGGGCAGACACGCGCGCAGGCAGTACAGCCGCGGCATTTTTCGGGGTCGATGGAGTAGCTGAGCAGGTGCTTGCAGACGCCTGCCGGGCATCTCTTTTCGGTGACGTGCGCGATATACTCGTCGCGGAAATAACGGAGAGTCGAGAGAACCGGGTTAGGAGCGGTCTGTCCGAGTCCGCAGAGCGACGCGCTCTTGATGTACGCGGCAAGCTCCTCGAGGCGGTCGATGTCCTCAAGCTCGCCCTTGCCGTCGACGATCTTTTCAAGGATTTCGAGCAGTCTTCTCGTACCTATACGGCAGGGCGCGCACTTACCGCAGGACTCGTCGACAGTGAATTCGAGGAAGAACTTCGCGAGGTCGACCATGCAGGTGTCCTCGTCCATGATGATAAGTCCGCCTGAGCCCATCATTGAGCCGATAGCGATGAGGTTATCGTAGTCGATAGGCGTGTCGATGAGCGACGCGGGGATACATCCGCCGGAAGGTCCGCCGGTCTGCGCGGCTTTGAACTTCTTGCCGTTCGGTACGCCGCCGCCGATGACCTCGACGACCTCGCGCAGCGTAGTACCCATCGGGATTTCGACAAGTCCGGTGTTCGTGATCTTGCCGCCGAGCGCGAATACCTTCGTGCCCTTGGACTTTTCGGTACCCATCGAAGCGAACCATTCCGGACCGTTCAGGATGATTTGGCAGATATTGGCGAAAGTCTCGACATTGTTGATGATAGTCGGCTGACCGAACAGACCCTTGACTGCCGGGAACGGAGGACGAGGACGCGGCTCGCCGCGGTTGCCCTCGATAGAGGTGAGCAGCGCGGTTTCCTCGCCGCAGACGAACGCGCCCGCGCCGAGACGGATTGTGATATCAAAGTTGAAGCCGGTGCCGAAGATGTTCTTGCCGAGCAGACCGTACTCGCGCGCCTGCTTCAGCGCGATTTCAAGACGATGTACGGCGATAGGATATTCGGCGCGGACATATATGTAGCCCTCGTCGGCTCCGATAGCGTAGCCGGCGATAGCCATAGCCTCGAGAACGGCGTGCGGGTCGCCCTCAAGCACCGAGCGGTCCATGAACGCGCCGGGGTCGCCCTCGTCGGCGTTACATACGACGTACTTCTTGTCCGAAACCGAAGCCTTCGCGAACATCCACTTGCGTCCGGTCGGGAATCCGCCGCCGCCGCGTCCGCGCAGTCCGGAGTCAAGGATGACCTTGATGACGTCGTCCGGAGTCATTTCGGTCAATACCTTGCCGAGTGCCTGATAACCGTCCATCGCGATATATTCGTCGATGTTCTCGGGGTCGATGACACCGCAGTTGCGCAGCGCGACGCGCTTCTGGGTCTTGTAGAATGTAGTGTCGTTAAGCGAAACATTGACCTTGTCGCGGACAGTCTCGTCTACATCCTTGTATTCAAGACGCTTGACGGGACGACCCTTTAAGAGGTGCTCGCTTACGATTTCGGGGACGTCATCCGGAGTGACATGAGAATAGAAGGTTCCGTCCGGATGAACTATAACGACCGGACCGACCGCGCATAAACCAAAGCAGCCGGTGCGGACAACTTTAATTTCGCTCGCAAGATCGCTAGCGGCGAGCTCGCGCTCAAACGCCTCCTGAATCTTGTCGCTTCCGGAGGAGGTACAGCCGGTACCGCCGCAGATAAGTACATGAGCTCGAATCATTTTATATTTTCCTCCTGATTATTTAACGCTGCCGATAGTGAATTCTTCGACTACCTTGCCGCCCTTGATGTGTTCGTCAACGACGCGCTTAGCCTTTTCCGCGGTCATCTTGACATAAGTGACCTTGTCCTTACCGGCTTCGAACACCTCGACTACCGGCTCGTACTGGCAGATACCGATGCAGCCGGTCTGCGAAACGGTGACATTTCCGGAGAGACCAGCTTCGTTGACCGCCTCGACAAACGCGTTCAGCACCGGACGCGCGCCGGCAGCGATTCCGCAGGTAGCCATTCCCACGACGATGCGGGTCTGACCGCTGCCCTCGCGCAGGACTACATTGTTCTTCATTTTTTCACGAATTGCCGCAAGCTCTGCTAATGATTTCATGAAACTCTTTCCTTTCGATATAATGTAAAATTAAAGATAAACCGTGCCGCCGTCGCCCGAGCTGTACTGCTCGCGCAGATTTTCGCACACCCATCCGAGCACCTCCGGCGAGGACAGCGGTATGTCTCCGAGCACCTCGCGCATTTCGCGGGTGTCGAGCGAGACGTCGCAGCCGTCGCTTTTGTGTATGAACAGAAAATCGGTGTCCGGATGTCCCTGTATCATCGTAGAAACTGTCGAGATGATATCTCCGAGCGGAGGGAAGTCGATGTGGTCGGTGTGAAACACCGCGGTGACACTTGTTCCGTGATTATCGGGATATTCGCTTTGGTGGCGGGATTCGATTGTCACAGACCCGCCGGTCTGTTCGGCTGCGAGTTTGAGGAGCGGTATCCCAAGCCCGACCTTACGCGTTGTGCGCGTGGTGCAAAACGGGTCGGTGACGCGTTTTAGCATATCTGGCGTCATGCCGCAGCCGTTGTCAATCACTTTCATTGTCAGAATATGGTCGGCTTCAATCAGCGAGACCTCGATAAGCGAAGCTCCCGCTTTGGCAGAATTTTCTACGATGTCAAGTATATTCAGCGATAATTCCTTCATACTCTGCCCCTTTTCAATCGTTCGATGAGCTCCTTCCTAACCGCGTCGGGATTGTCCGGCGATGAGGTGAGCTCGATGTAATGCCGCGCGTCATTTATATCCTCGAGCCGGTGCGCGTCGCTTGACGACAGCAGCATCAGACGCGACAGCGTCGGATATTTTGCCGACAGCTCGTCGGCGAGCGACAGGTCGTGCAGCTCGGCGCAGCAAAACGGCAGGTCGGGCGGTATGTCTCCGAGAATCGAGATGATTCCGTTTGACTGCCGGTCGACGTGAGCCGGATAGCAGACGCCGTTATGTTCGCCGCAAAGTCCGCAGACCTCGTCGAGAGGTATTGTCGTCGCTACGACCAACAAAAGCTCCTCGCTGCCAATGACATTGTCGTCCTCGTCCATTATAGTCTGCTCTCCGTAAACCTCGGGCTTGTTCTTTATCGGAAGCCGACGCGACGCGACGACCTCATCGAAATTGAGCGCGTCCTCGAGCGTGGGAAAGAGACAAACGACGTGAACGTCCTCGGACGTCTCAAGCTCCATGCCGGCAACCGGAATTATACCGACCTTTTCGGCAGCCTTAAAGAACGCCGGACAGTTTTTTGCGCTGTTATGGTCGGTCAGCGCCATGAGTCCGAGTCCGGCGAGCATACCCATTCCGGCGAGGTTGTTCGGAGTGTTGTCGTCGTCGGCACACGGCGACAGGCAGGAGTGAATATGCAGGTCGTAGTAATACCGGTTCATATTCCGAGTAGAGCCAGCTCTTTTGCGAGCTGATAGGACGTCTTAGTCGAGGTGAACATATTAAGCCCTCTCGTCTCGGCCGCGGTCTTGGCAGGCGGGTCGGGCGTCACGCCCTCCGCGAGTATCACGCAGGCGACATCGGCGAGCGACGCCACCGCGCAGACATTGACATTGGACATGATAGTCAGCCACACGCTGTCAGCCGGAGCGCGTCCCATGACCCACGAAAGCAGGTCGCCCACATAAGCTCCGGTGACCTCGCGGTCGGGGTTACTAACACAAACCGGTGTGAGTCCAAGCGACTCTTCAAGCTCTTTGACTGTCATTCTTTTTTCTCACCTCGGTTTTCACAAGTTTTATCAGCCGAATCGGCTTCTTGCTCTGACTTGCCGTTATGCGCGACATTGCCGAATCCGGCGGGGTTGATTTCAAGTAGGTATTTCATAAGCTTTTCGCAGGAAGCGACGACGCAGGCCTTCGGATCGGCGACGCCGCGCACAAGATCCTCGGCGAACGCACGGCAGCTCGGCGCTCCACAAGCGCCGCAGTCTATGCCGGGCAGCGATTTGCGTATGCGTTCGATCTCGGTCATCATGCGTATGCTGTCTCCGAGATTCTCGGACAGCCGCGTGAAGGGAGCGTCAGTCGGAAGCTCGTTGAAAAAGTATCCGGCGGGAACATACTTCTCATCGCGTCCGGGCGCGTTCTGCGATATTGGCAGATAACGCCGCAGCGAGAGCAGTCTCGCCTTTGCGATGAAAGGATTCTCAACCGTCATAGTGCCACCGACGCATCCGCCGGGACAGGCGTTGAGCTCGATAAACTCGAGTCCCTGTATATTGCCGTTTTCAATTTCATCGAGCACGCGAACGACGTTTTCAATGCCGTCGGTCGCGAGATACTTATCGTTGAAAATCGCGGTCGACTCACCGCCCGACGACGCCCAGCCGACACCGATGGCGCCGGCTTCGCAGGTCTTTTCAGGCGACTTGCCGATTTTGTTCTTTATGACCTTGAGAAGCGCGAAATACACGTCTCTTATCGATACTACGCAGTCAACCTCGCTTTTGTAGCCGGCAAAGCCGTTTTTGACATAGCTTACCTTCGCGGGGCAGGGGGAGATAAAGCAGGTCGCGATATCCTCGTCAGAAAGCTCGGGGTGACGCTCCTTCGCGCGCTTTTTTGCCAAAGCCGCGGCTATTTCCATCGGCGGCAGCATAGGCAGTATATTGTCGCGCAGGTAAGGGAAGCGCAGTGTGATCAGCCGGACTATGACCGGACAGGCGGAGCTGATGACCGGCTTCTTGATTCCCGGTGTGCTCATATACATACGGGTATATGCCGAGACCATTTCCGCCGCCGCGGCGACCTCGAACACATCATCGAAGCCTATGTCATAAAGTCCCTCGATTATGTAGTCGATATCGTCTACACCGCTTATCTGACCGTACAGCGACGGCGCGGGCAGAGCTATCTTATACTTATACTTCGAGATCTCGGAAAGCGGCATATAGGTCGGCTGCTTTGCCTTTTGCGGACAGATGCTTATGCACACGCCGCAGTCGATACAGCGGCTATTGTTAATCTGCGCGTGACCGTCGCGGACGCGTATCGCTTCGGTGGGACAATGACGGATGCAGGTCGTGCAGCCGGTGCATTTGTCTATGTCGAGAGTGACCGAATGCTCATAGATGCCCATACTATGCCCATCCTTTCAGTCGCATTATCAGATATTGACCTTCATTGTAATGGTAGTTCCCGCGCCGACCGTCGAGTCTATCTGCATATCGTCGGTATAACGCTTCATATTCGGGAGTCCCATTCCGGCACCGAAGCCCAGAGAACGGATATTATCCGGTGCGGTTGAATAGCCCTCCTGCATTGCGAGAGAAATATCGGCAATTCCCGGACCATGATCCGCGAGTATGATGGTGATGCCGTTTTCATCTACGGTGATGTCGGCCTCTCCGCCTCCGGCGTGGATGACCATATTGATCTCACCCTCATACATGGCAATCGATACGCGCCTGACGATGTCGGGCGACAGCCCGAGCAGGCGCAAATTCTTTTTCACATCCACCGATGCCTGTCCGGCGGACGTAAAATCATTTCCGTCCACTATGTAATGAAAATGAAGCGGCTCAGGCATGACTCTCACCGTTCTTGTCCGGCGAATCGCCGGCAAGCGGACGACTGTTCTTATTGAGTCCCTCCGAATACAGAATACCACAGGCTTCATACATTCTCTTCGGTGTGGACATCAGAACGATATTGTGATCACGCGCCAGAGCTATCATCTCCTCGGACGGTCTTTTGTTGCGAACGAATACGATGCAGATCATATCCATCATTTCCGCAGTTCTGACGACCTGTGTGTTGACAAGACCGGTCAGCAGCACTGCCTGATCTTTTACATACGCGAGTACATCGCTCATCATATCGCTGCCGCACGCGGTGTAAACCTCGGCGGAAAGGTCGCCCTCTCCGCAGATGAGCTCAGCCGAGAGCAGCTCTCTGATCTTCGAAATAGTCATATTACAAAATTCAAGCGTTCAGGTATTTTTCGAGTATGCCGTCTACATCCTTCGGAACCAGACGACCGTATACGGTGTTGTTTACGGTCATAACAGGCGCGAGTCCGCAGGCTCCTACGCAGCGGGTAGCTTCGAGGGAAACTCTGCCGTCGGCGCTGGTCGCGCCCGGCTCGATTTTGAGAATCTCGCAGAGGCGTTCCATCAGCTGTCCCGAGCCTTTGACGTAGCAAGCCGTACCGAGACATACCGATACCGCGATGTCGCCCTTCGGGTTGAGCGAGAACTGCGAATAGAAAGTCGCGATTCCGTAAACTTCTTCAAACGGTACTCCAAGCCCGAATCCGATATGGCGGATGACTTCAATCGGAAGATATCCGTAAATTTCCTGTGCGCCCTGAAGCACAGGCATCATTGCGCCCTTGACATCCTTGTATTCGGCGATAAGAGCGTCAAGCTTGGCCTCTTGTTCTGGTGTTCCCTTAAACGTAACTGTGGTCAGCTTCTTTTTCATAGTACTGTTTAAGTCCTCCTTAAAGGAATAAATAATAGTCATACCGGCGCCCGCAATATGCCGCGCATATAATTATATGCGCGGTATATATGATTAGGCATAACCTGTATATACTTACTAATATATTATACACTCTTTTCCGACAAAAAGCTATACCTTTTTCAAAAAAAAAATAATTTTTTTTAGAGCCATATTCGTAAAAATTTGCGGTAGATACCGTAATTACCGTATTTTTTATTTTTTCGCTTCATATATGTGTAAAAACCGGTTCGAATTAACATTTTTTCGGAGAGGATAATATTGTATACAATTTGTGTATACAATCACTAATATCGGGTGATAAGTTTGAAAATAAATTTATATTGACAAACAAACTCACGCAAATAAAACTCGGGGAGAAGCCATGTGAAAGGCTTCTCCCCGGCAATATATTTGTGAATATAATCAAGTCGCGAATCCGGCGTATTGATTTTGGTAGAGCCTATAGTATGCGCCTTTCTTTGCGAGCAGCTCCTCGTGCGAGCCGGCTTCGGCGATCTGACCGCCGTCGAGGACGACAATGCAGTCGGCGTCGCGAATGGTCGAGAGACGGTGCGCGATTATCAGGCTCGTGCGGTTCTCCATCAGCTTCACCATCGCCGACTGAATGTGCATCTCGGTACGGGTGTCGACCGACGAGGTCGCTTCGTCCAGAATCAGAATCTTCGGGTTCGCGAGGACGGCGCGCGCTATCGCGAGCAGCTGGCGCTGACCCTGCGACAGGTCGCTGCCCGATTCGGACAGGACCGTTTTGTAGCCGTCCGGCAGACGCTCGATGAAGGTATCGGCGTTCGCCATCGCCGCGGCTCGCTTCACATCCTCGTCGCTCGCGTCAAGCCGACCGTAGCGGATGTTCGCTTCGATGGTATCGGAGAAGAGCACCGTGTCCTGCAAAACTATCGCTATCGCGTGACGCAGGGTCTGTTTCGGCATATCATTGATGTTGATTCCATCGATTGTAATCTCGCCGCTGTCTATGTCATAGAAGCGGGTCAGCAGGTTAACGACCGTAGTCTTGCCCGAACCGGTCGCGCCGACCAGCGCTATTTTCTGTCCGCGCTTGACGTCGAGGTCGAAGCCCTTGAGCACCGGCTCGCCCTCGTTATACGAAAAGTACATATTCGAAAAATGAATGTCGCCCTTGATGTCGTCTACCGTTATCGGGTTCTTGCCGTCATTCGGTTCAGGGTTCGTCTCCATTATCTCGAATACACGCTCCGCGCCCGCGATCGCGGTCAGTATCTGCGCGTACTGGTTCGCGATTTCATTTATAGGTCTTGTGAACTGCTTTGAATATTGCAGCACCGCCTGTATCGCGTCGATGCCGAGTCCGCCGGTCAGCGCAAGATAACCGCCGGCCGAGGCGACGAGCAGGTATCCGAGATTGCCTATCATGTTCATACAAGGTCCCATGATGCCGCCCCAGATATTCGCTTTTATACCTACTTTCCGGTATTCGGCGGCGATACGCGAAAATTCGCGTATCGAGTCAGGCTCCTTCGAATATGCCATAACCGTTTTGTAGCCGGTCACCGCCTCCTCGATGTGTCCGTTCAGCTGTCCGAGTATAGTCTGCTGCGCGACGAAATATTTGCGCATGAATTTCGATAGCTGTGTCGATACGAACAAAGTCAGCGGTATCGTCACCATCGCTACCAATGTCAACAGCGGGCTGTAATAAATCATCATTATAAACGAGCCGATCAGCGTGATTACCGCTGAAAAGAGCGACGCTATCGACTGCGAAATCGAGTTCGAGATATTCTCGACGTCGTTCGTCATACGGCTCATGATGTCGCCGTGCCGGTGAGTGTCGGTGTAGCGTATCGGCAGATACGAAATTTTCCGAAACAGGTCAGCGCGCATCGTCGATACGGTATACTGCGACAGCTTCGCGGCGGTCACGCCCTGCAAATATGTAAACAGCGACGACAGTATGTAGACCGACGCCATCATTATAATGACATTGTACAGCTTGTCGAAATCCACGTGCGCGCCTTCGTGGTCGATAGTCATCGCGCTGATAGCCTCTGCCTGAAGCGCCGGTCCGGCGAGATTCAGTATCGCGATTACAATGACAAATATGAGCAGTCCGAGCAGCAGGTATTTGCTCCGCCCGATATATTTTGTCAGCTTCGAGAGCGTAGCCTTCAGATTCTTCGGCTTTTCACGAACCATCGCACCAGGCGGACCGCCTCTGCCGCCGCCGGGACGCATATTCACAACCGGAGGATTAGTGTTTTTATTTTCAGCCATTTCAGTTTCTCTCCTTATATTATAAGCGTTATCCCGTCTGTCAGTTCGGGTTCTGGTTCTGCATCTGCGACGAGTAGATGTCCCGATAAGCGGCACTCGTCTTCATGAGCTCGTCGTGCGGCGCGAACGCGGTTATCGTTCCGTTCTCGATTACGGCTATACGGTCGCAGCTGCGGATACTCGCGATACGCTGCGCTATCATTATTATAGTCGTGTCGGAGATGTTCTCGCGCAGGGCTTTGTGCAGTCTCGCCTCGGTGCCAAGGTCAAGCGCCGAAGTCGAGTCGTCGAAAATCAGTATCTCGGGGCGGCGGATTATAGCGCGCGCGATCGCGATACGCTGCTTCTGACCGCCCGACAGTGACGCGCCCTTTTCGGCGATTATCGTGTTGTAGCCGTCCGAAAAGCTGCTGATGAAGTCGTCTGCCTGCGCGATTTCAGCGGCCTTCTTTACCTCTTCGTCGGTCGCGTCGGTATGTCCCCAGCGGATGTTGTCAGCGACCGTGCCCGAGAAGAGCTCGGTTTTCTGCAAAACTATAGCGATCTTTCGACGCAGTGTGTCGAGCTTGTAGTCGCGGACGTCAACACCATCGACCGAGATGCTGCCCTCGTCGGCGTCATAGAAGCGGGGGATCAGGTTGACGAGCGACGATTTGCCCGAGCCGGTCGCGCCTATGACCGCGATGACCTCGCCTTTCTTTATATCAAGATTGATATTGTTAAGCACCGGTCTGCCTGCCGAATTCGGATAGCGGAAGCTTACATTGTCGAACTTGACGTTTCCGCGCTCGTTTGTCTCGACGCCCTTGCCGTCGCTGATGACCGCGTCGCTCTCGAGCACCTCGATCACGCGCTTCGCGCTCGCAGACGCGCGGGTCAGCGACTGGAACATCATTGAAACCATCATCATCGACATGAGTATCTGCGTTATGTAGTTGATCGCTGCCATGACGTCGCCGACGAGCAGCCCGCCGATATTGCCGATAGCCGCCTCGCACTCCTGTCCGCCAATAAGCAGAATCGCGATAACCGAGCCGTTCATGATCAGCATCAGGATAGGACTGAGCGTCGCCATCAGCTTCTGCACCTTGAGGTTTATGTCGCGCAGCTCGGTGTTAGCATTGTTGAAGCGGTCGATTTCATGCTCCTCGCGGACATATGCCTTGACGACCCGCGCGCCCGAGACGTTCTCCTGCACGACCGAATTGACGCGGTCGAGCTTGGTCTGGACGACCGAATAGAGCGGAGTTGCCTTTTTCAGCATGAATATGACAAGCAGAATTTGCAGCGGCAGAGCGGCGAGCAGCACCAATCCAAATTTTGGACTGATAGTAACCGCCATGATAATGCCACCGAAAAACTGCATTGGCGCGCGGACAAACATTCGCAGTATCATAGACGTTATATCCTGCACGGCGTTGATGTCGTTTGTAAGTCGAGTGACGAGCGAGCCGGTCGTAAATTTATCGGTCTGCTGGAGTGACAGACCCATGACCTTTTTGAATGTATCGTTGCGCAGGTCGTTGCACATACGCTGCGCCGCGTTGCTGCCAAAAGCCGCCGACAGTGCGCCAAAGCAGCCTCCGATAGCTACAAGCACAAGCATTGTGATACCTGTTGTCAAAATCAGCGCGAGATCCTTGCCGATAACACCGTCATTTACTATCTTCGACATGAGCTTCGGCTGCATGAGGTCGATAAAAACCTCGCCAATCATCGTGAGCGGAGCGAGAATCGCGAAGATCCAGTAGGGTTTTAGATATTTCGCAAGTTTCATTTTTATTACCTTTCGTATAGTTTCATCTCGGATCGATCATCGTAGTATGATTTCGTAAGATCTGTCCTGCTCGGGAGATTTATTCGATACCGCTGTCAATCAAGTTGTCGATCACCTTGTCAAGCAGTGCTCCGAGCTGCTCGATTTCGTCAGGAGTGAGACCTCTCATCGCGATCGATTCGCATTTTTCAAAGGACTCGCGGATTTTGTCATCGATAGCGCGGCCTTTGTCCGAAAGGTATACCAAGGTCTGCCGCAGATCGCGCTCGTTGCTCTTGCGGATAACCAGTCCATCGGCTTCCATCTTTTGTAAAGTGACGCTGACCGTCGGCGGCTTCAGGCGCGCGGCCTTGACGAGCTGAAGCTGCGTGACTCCCGGTTCCATGTGCGCGAGGTGAAACAGCAGCAGGCGATAACTGCTCGGCAGACCATCCTGCTCGGATTCGCGACGGATATAATCGCGGTGGAGCTTCGAGATGTCGCCGATACGCATCATGACATTGTAATTTTCGTCGCCGCGTCGACGTTTCAGAGACTCAATAAAGTCGGGGTGAAGTTGATTTTTCATACGAAATTCCTTTCTCAATATAGTTAGTTAGGAAACTAATAATATTATACATTCGCATATGAGTTTTGTCAATGAGTTGTTCGAAAAAACTTTTTAACAAAATGTTAATTCTAATACTAACCCCGCAGAGCCGGTGAAACTATGATATAATAGTTGTAGTCTTATATATTCTTAATAAACGGAGCTGAATCCGAATGAAAAGGGAACACTGCGAGCTTGAAGCGATTATATGCGCCGACTACCTGCGCTGCCGCGGTTATGGGATGCCTTGTGAGCACAACCATACGCATTATGAAATTTCGGTCGTGACCGAGGGACGGCTGACTATTTCGAACAACAACGACTCGATTGAAACCGAAGCGCCCTGTATAATTTTTCATTTTCCGGGGACCTTCCACCGCGTTTTGACCGACCCCGAGTTCGAATACGAGCGGTACAACATACATTACAAAGCGGATATCTTCCGCAGCTATCCGGCGATTTTAGCCGACACCGAACGATTATTTTCGTCAAACGTCGCGGTAATTCATCCCGAGAGGGACACACTCGACGAGCTGTTATACTATATACGACCATTGATGCGCGCGCGTTATGACGATGAAAAGGCGACCGCTTTGCTCGGTGTGATACTTAACATATTAAAAAGCTCGCGTCCCGAGGGCTTCTATTCACACGGCAAGCCGTCCGGCAGCTATATCAACGGAATCGTGCGGTACATCTCCGAGAACCTGTCGCCGGTGATGACCGCCGAGGAAATCGCGTCTGATTTCTTTGTCAGCCGCGCGAAGCTCGCCGCCGATTTCAAGCGTGAAACCGGTATGACATTGAAGCAATATGTGGAGCTGCTCTGTCTTGAACGCGCGAAGCTGGCTTTAACTTCAGGCAAGAGCGTACAGGCGGTCGCGATTGAGCTCGGCTACACGAATCCGGGTACGTTCATCCGCTCGTTCAAGAAGCTCGCAGGAGTGACCCCCGGCGCGTACACGCAGAACGCATATAAAAAGGAATGACGGAGCTTATACTGGTGCGACGAGGGGCAGAAACGCTATGTCAAGTCAAGTGAGGAGTGAGGAATTAGGAGTGAGGAGTTATGGTACATAAAAAATTCCCTGCGGGAATTTTTTATGAAATTAATCATAAACGCGTCAACGTGTTTTTATGAGTGAATAAAACCATACAACTCAACTCGGCGCTGTCGCGATATTCAGCCGCGGCGCGAAATATAATTATTCAAAAAAATTGCCTTCGGCAATTTTTTTGTTCCTTAACTCCTCACTCCTCACTCCTAACTCCTCACTAAAAAAGCTCTCTCGTTTCAATCTCCCGATATCACAAAAACCACATCGAAAGATGTGGTCTTTGTGTATTATTATTCGGCTCGCTTCAGCTTGGCGTAGGTTGCCATCAGCTTCTTTGTGCCTACCTTGTCGAAGATTATTTCATATAATAAATCCGAACCCATCGGCGTTACCGAGATTATTTCTCCGTTTCCGAATGTGATGTGCGATACATGGTCGCCGACCGCGAAGGTCTCTACCGTGCCGGAACGTCCGACGTCCGACGCGAGGTCGGCCGCCTTGAAAAATTCGCGCGATATGACCGGCTTGCGCTGACGCGACGGCTGCGGCGATTCCTCTTTTTTCGGCATATAGCCGAGGTCGATTATTTCCTCGGGAATCTCGTTGATAAAGCGCGAACGCGGATTAAACTGTGTCTTTCCGAAGATCAGTCGCTCGCGCACATGGATACAGTAGAGCCGCTCCTTTGCGCGCGTGATCGCTACATATGCGAGCCGGCGCTCCTCCTCGAGCTCCTCCGGGTCGGACGCCGACTGTATGCTCGGGAATATGCCGTCCTCAAAGCCGGGCAGGAACACGACCGGAAACTCGAGACCTTTCGCGCTGTGCATTGTCATCAGCACGACCGCGTCGGCGTTTTCGTCGTAATTATCGACGTCGCTGATCAGCGCGACGTCCTCGAGGAAGCCGGCAAGGCTCGCTTCGCTGTTGTCCTGCTCATACGCGACCGCGTTCGAGATGAGCTCGCCGACGTTGGCGATCCGCTCGAGTCCCTCAATGCCCGAATTCTTCAGCATATCGCTGTAGCCGGTGCGGTCGTATACCAGCTTTATCAGCTCGGACACCGGCATCGAGTCGGCGGCGGCACGCAGCGAGCGTATCAACTGCACAAAATCGGCGAGTCGCGGCGCCGATTTCGCGAGCGCGGTATACTGCGACGAATGCTCCATTATGTCGAATGGTCCGCGCCCCTCAGCGGCGGCTATCTGGAACACCGCGTCAATTGTAGTCTCGCCGAGCTTGCGTTTCGGCTGATTGATTATGCGGCGGAGTCTTACCGAGTCGTTCGGATTCTGCAAAACGCACAGGTAGGCGATGAGATCCTTTATCTCCATGCGCTCGTAGAAGCGGACGCCGCCGAGTATGCGGTAGGGAATTCCGCTCTTTGAGAAGTAGTTCTCTATAGTGTTCGACTGCGCGTTCATGCGGTAGAGCACCGCGAAATCCGAAAATTTGCGCTTCTCGCGGGTCGTGCCGTCGAGTATTTTATTAATGATGTATTTGGCTTCCTCGTTCTGGTTCTGGAGCTTCTTTACGCGTATCTTGTCGCCCTCGGCGCCGTCGCACCACAGCTTCTTCTCATGACGCGACAGGTTGTGGCTGATCACCGCGTTCGCCGCGGCGAGGATGTTCTTGGTCGAGCGGTAATTCTGTTCGAGCTTAATCACCGTGGCGTCGGGATATTCTTTGTCGAAGTCAAGTATGTTCTCGACCGTGGCTCCGCGGAAACGGTAGATCGACTGGTCGTCGTCGCCGACGACCATGATATTGTTATATTTGCCGCTGATCAGACGCACAAACTCAAACTGCGCGCAGTTCGTGTCCTGGTATTCGTCGACGCAGACATATTTGAACCGCTTCTGGTAGTAGTCGCGGGCTTCGGCATCTGACTTCAAGAGCTTCACGGTCTGCATTATAAGGTCGTCGAAATCGAGCGCGGCGGCGTCGGCAAGCTTTGACTGGTAGAGCCGGTAAACCTCGGAGATCTTCTGCAGTCGGAAATCACTGCCGGCGTCGCGCTCGAATCTGTCCGGGTCGATGAGCTTGTCCTTGGCGCGCGAAATCGCGTTCATCGTACCCCTGATCGGAAACATCTTTTCATCGAGCGACAGCTCCTTCTGACAAGCGGTTATAAGCCGCTTCTGATCCTCGCTGTCGTATATCGAGAAGGACGACGGGTAGCCGATCCGCTCGCCGTATTTGCGCAGTATGCGGACGCAGACCGAATGGAAGGTGCCCGACCAGATGTCCCCGGCGACATTCGGGTCGCCGAGTACAGAGCATAACCGTTCTTTCATTTCGCGCGCCGCTTTGTTTGTAAAGGTGATGGACAGTATCGCCCACGGAGGACAGGGGGCGTCGGCATATTCGGTCAGAATCTCGGCGGCGTCCTCCGGCGTGGTCTCACTGTTCCGCGCCGCCGCCTCGAGCGACTCGAGGTCGGCCTCGGTGAAGCCATCCGGCAATCTGTCCGAATCGTAGATTTTGCCGTATCTGATTATATGCGCGATGCGATTGACGAGTACCGTCGTCTTGCCGCTTCCGGCTCCCGCGAGCACGAGCAGCGGTCCATCGACGCAGAATATAGCCTGACGCTGCATTTCGTTCATTTTTCTGTATAGCTTTAGAAGAAGCGCCCGCTTTGCCGCAACGAAACGCTCGCTCTGACTTTGTGCCATTTCAATCCTCCATGTGTGTGCAGTAATGTCTGAATCAATGTAACATTTGTCTACTATTAACATTGCTATGAGTAAACAAATATTCTGATACTACTATTATACTATATTTTAATCATTTTTTCAAGCGCAAACGCGAATTTTAAGTTTTTTACCCCCAATGGGTTGATATGTTCATTATTTTGTGATACACTTTAATAAAATGACGCGAGATTAGCAGGGGAGTTTCGGAAGATATTTGCCGCCGGCAAGTATCATTATTATAAACTCACGCACATTTCCTGATGTCTTGCACAATATCAAATTAACACAAAAACGGGGGTTTGTATGGATTCAGAACACACATTGCCATATGACACTGTGATTGAAATTTACGACGACGAACAGATATACAACGTGCTCGCAGTGACCGAGTTCAAGCCGCAGAACGCCGTGTATATCGGTACGCGCAAGCTGAAATCCAAGCGGGTCAAGAACAGCATAATCACCTGTCTGCGCAGTCTCGGACTCAATACCAAATGCTTTTTCTATTCAACCGATATGTTGAGTCTTGAATCGGTTATTGCCGAGCTGACTCACATATTGAGCCTGTTTGACAATTGTTTGATAGACCTTACCGGAGGCAGCGAGGTCGCTCTCGTAGCGGTGGGAATGCTCGCACGGGAGAAGAATATACCGCTGCTCAGATACGACCGGTACG
Source organism: Candidatus Flemingiibacterium merdigallinarum (assembly GCA_904386005.1). Lineage (GTDB taxonomy): Bacteria > Bacillota > Clostridia > Oscillospirales > CAG-272 > Flemingiibacterium > Flemingiibacterium merdigallinarum. The sequence goes on along the minus strand of CAJFKR010000012.1, from coordinate 9,965 downwards.
AACGCTGCTATCGCGATATTTACAATTGTCCCATAGCCGAGGACATGAAGTCCGACCCGCACTTCAACGTGCCGTCGCTGCTCGCGCTCGCAGGCGGAGTCATGAAGGAACACGGTCACGTCTCGCTCGACACGCTCGACAATGAGACCGAAACCGACATCTTCCGTGTGTGGGAGATCTTTAAGCGCCGTCACCGCACATGGCACCGGCTGGTCGCGTTTCTACAGCAGGCGGTCAAGCGTCAAAGCGACGCCGGAGGAGACGAGCTCGATCATATAAGCGTGCCGTCGGTCATATACAGCGGCGACAAGCTGGTCAACTGCGATATTCAACTGATGCGCGAGCTCGCGGGGGCGGGAATCATCCTCGATTTTACCGAAAAGGGAGGTACGCTCGGGTTTAGGTTCAAAAGCCACCTCATGCGCAGCTGCCTTATCGACACCGGAATTTGCCTTGAACTATATGTATTCGCCGAGACGCTCCGTTCGGGCTGCTACGACGATGTGAAGCTGAGCGTAGTCGTCGACTGGGACGGGGATTTGAGCCAGCGAATCAACACAATAAACGAAATCGACGTCATGCTGACGCGCTGCCAGATACCTGTGTTCATCTCCTGCAAGTCGGGCACGCCAAACGTCGTCGCGCTCAATGAAATAAAGACGCTCGCGAAGCAGTTCGGGCAGACTAACGGACGACCGGTGCTCGTGACGATGGCGGACGTGCGCGGCCGCGACGAATATCTGACGCAGCGCGCCGAGGACATGGGAATAACGATAATCGACCGCGGCGACCTCGTCAACGACCGACTGAATAAGCGTCTGCTCGCCGCGTCAAAGCTTTGAAAAAAATTTCCGTCTCTATTGAAATTGTCGATTCGATATGATATAATATTATCAGCGAAGCACATTATTAAGTATATTTAAGAAATACATTTTCGAAAGGATTGAAAAAAATGATAGTCAAAAAACCACCGATGGGTTGGAACACCTGGAACACCTTTGGACCTGAGGTCAACGAGCAGATAGTCAAGGAGTCGACCGACGCTTTCGTCGAGCTCGGACTCAAGGACTACGGCTACGAATACATCGTCATTGACGACTGCTGGTCAGAAAAGGTCCGCGACCCCGAGACCGACCGTCTGGTCGCCAGCCACGAGAAGTTCCCGAAGGGTATGCGCGACATCGCCGACTACATACACGCGCGCGGACTCAAGTTCGGTATGTATTCCTGCACCGGTGTGCGCACCTGCGCCGACTACCCGGGCAGCTTCGACCACGAGTTCCTCGACGCTGAGACCTTCGCCGAGTGGGGCGTCGACTTCCTCAAATACGACAACTGCTACAAGCCGCGCACGGCTGACTGCCAGCTGCTCTACCACAGAATGGGTATCGCGCTCGAGAACTGCGGCCGCGACATCCTCTACTCCGCCTGCAACTGGGGCACCGAGGACGTCTGGACTTGGATTCGCTCGACCGGAGCTCATATGTACCGCTCGACCGGAGACATTGTCGACACCTTCCAGAGCTACAAGGACATCGCGGTAAGCCAGATGAACAAATTCGGCTATTCGGCTGAAAACTGCTACAACGACATCGATATGCTTACTGTCGGTATGTACGGCAAGGGACTCGTCGGTAGAGGCGGCTGCGACGACGCCGAATACCGCCAGCAGTTCACGCTCTGGTGTATGTACTGCGCGCCGCTGATGCTCGGCTGTGACATCCGCAATATCTCCGCCGAGGCAAAGGCGCTCATAACGAACCGCGCGCTGATCGCGATTAACCAGGACGAAGCCAACCGCCCGCCGGTATGGCAGAACCATCCGTGGAACGAAAATCTGAAGTGCGCCTTCAAGCATCTCGCTAACGGCGAATACGCAATTGCGTTCTACAACTTCTCCGAGGGCGACGCCAATATTCCGGCTATGCTCGAGCTGTTCGGCATCCCGAACAACAGCGGAAGAAAGCTGGAGCTGCACGACCTTATGACCGGAGAGGTAGTAGGTCAGTACAGAGATTATATCCTGATGCCGGTCGCAAAGCACGACGTCAAGATATTCAAGGCGAAGCTCGTTAAATAATGGAGCGTTGCTCAAGGTGCGGTGCGGAGCTGTGTCAGCTTGACAAGGCTCTGCACCGCAAGCTGATATCTCGCGGAGCGGAGAGCTTCATGTGCAAGCGCTGTCTTTCACAGCACTTTAATATGGAAGAATCCAAGCTCGACGAGCTCGCCGAGTACTACAAAAAGCAAGGCTGCACGCTTTTCAGTTAGTGCGGGCGATTGCTAAGTGCGCTGTTTTTTTGTCTGTTCATGATTTAAGAGTGGTCTAATCTTTGCCTGCGGCAAAGATTAGAGAGTGGTCTCCCGCGCAGCGGGAGAGAGTGGTCTGCGCCTATGGCGCAGAGAGTGGTCTCGATTCGCGGAGCGAATCGAGAGCTGTGGAAAAAATTCGCCGGAGGCGAATTTTATCCCGTAATTCGCTGCGCGAATTGCGGGGAAATTGCACAAACTTAAAACAAAAGGAAGAAAAGAAATGATAAAATTTGGCACTGGAGGTTGGCGCGCGGTTATTGGCGACGACTTTATCCGAGAAAATATAACAAGGGTAGCGGCGGGAGTCGCGGAGCTTCGGAGGATCGAGGGCGGGACTACGCCGATTATCATTGGATACGACCGCAGATTCCTGTCAGACTCGGCGGCGAAGTGGATTGCCGGAACGCTCGCGGCCTACGACATACAGGTGTTGTTTTTGAATCGCAGCGCGCCCACGCCGCTTATCATGCACACCGTAATGAAGCTCGGACTCGACTACGGAATGGAAGTCACTGCCAGCCATAACCCGTCCGAATATAATGGAATCAAGCTGATTGTCAAAGAGGGACGCGACGCTCCCGCCGAGACGACCGCACAGCTCGAAGAAATAATCGCGAATCTGCCCGAGGTAAAATCGCTTGAATTCAATGAAGCGGTCGCGGCAGGGAAGATAACCTACATAAAGAATCCCTTCAACGAGTTCCTCGACGATATACTCGGCGTGCTCGATACCGACGCGATCCGCGAAGCCGGACTGCGCATACTGTTCGACCCAATGCACGGCTCGTCCGCGTATCCGCTCATGGTCATATTCCACACCACGCGCTGCACGCTTGACATAATCAACAACAACAAGGACGCGTATTTCGGCGGCTCTATGCCCGCGCCGACCGAATCGACACTCGCTGACCTTTCGCGCAGAGTCGTCAGCGGCGGGTATGATCTCGGTATCGGTGTCGACGGCGACGGCGACCGCTTGGGTATCATCGACAAGAACGGTCGCTACATCAGCGCGAACGAGATACTCGTCATGCTCTATTATTATCTACATGAGTACAAAGGCTGGCGCGGTCCGGTCGTGCGCAACCTCGCGACTACGCATATGCTCGACCGCGTCGCCGAGAGCTTCGGCGAGGTCTGCTACGAGGTTCCGGTCGGCTTCAAGTGGATATCGTCGAAAATCGACGAAGTCGACGCGGTACTCGGCGGCGAGTCTTCGGGCGGTCTCACGGTGCGCGGTCACATCCACGGCAAGGATTCGGTCTACGCCGCCGCGCTGTTTGTCGAGATGATCGCGAAAATCGGCAGATCTCCAAGCGAAATCATGGACGACCTGACGCAGAAATACGGTTCATACGAGATGAGTGAATTCAATCTGCGCTTCCAGCCGGAGGACAAGGCGAGAATCAACGAGATCGTTTTCGTCGAGAAAAAGCTCCCCGACTTCGGCGAGAAACCGGTCAAGGTAAGCTACGAGGACGGCTGCAAGGTCTACTTCGAAAACGGCTTCATAATCTGCCGCTTCTCGGGCACCGAGCCGTTATTGCGCATCTTTGCCGAGGCTCCGGTCAAGGCGAAGGCTGACGAATATATCGACGCGTTCGCCGCTTTCTTAGGGCTCAGCAGATAAAAATACATATAATTGAGCTTCAGCCGCAAAGGGTATATTTGACAAGCTATAGCCAGCCGCGGTGAATACTCAAACAAAATATCATCATATAATAAAAGCCTTTCAAAAACAGGTTTGGGCTTGCTTTTGAAAGGCTTTGGTATTGTCTGGTCAATATACAATTGGGGAGGTTAGCCATGCGCATTTTTCATGTGAGCGAGGACGAAAACATCTCGGTTTTCGAGCCGCGAGTGCCGAAGCGCACCGATATCGAGGCGACGCCGATCGTGTGGGCGGTGTCGGAGGAGCGGCTGACCAACTACCTGACGCCGCGCGAATGCCCGCGTGTCGGATTCCACATCGGCGCGCACACGACCGACGCAGACGCCGAAGCTTATTTCTCGTCGTTGGCACGGCACGCGCTGGTTGTCGAGAGCGGCTGGTTCGAGGTCATGCGAAAAACTACACTCTGGCTGTATGAATTCGACCCGAGCGGCTTCTATTTGCAGGACGAGCCGGCTGGATATTATGTCTCCGAATCGACGCAGCTGCCGATAGCGAAGCTGCGAGTCGACGACCTATTCGACGAATTGTTCCGACGGGGCTGCGAGCTGCGCTTCGTCGACGATCTGCACCCTATCGCTGACAAAATCAAATACACATCGCTCGATTGGTCATTGATTCGTATGCGGAACGCGCTGCGGTCGGACGGCGGGTTTTCACTCTGACGGCACACTGTCCTGACAGCTATGATCGCTATCTTTTAATAGAATCAATTTTCACAGCTTCTTTTCGCCCATGCGATAATAGGCGTATACCTTCGCGCCGAGTCCGGCGTACCAGTCGTAGATGCCGGTATATCCGATGAACACCCGCTTGTATCCGCGAGTGGTTGCGCGCTCGCAGAGCGTGCGGCAGAGCGATGCGGCGATGCCGCGCCGACGGTATTCGGGGTCGACGCCGAGGCATCCGAGTGTGCAGCAATCGGCAATCGAGCTTTGGAACATACAGCCGTCTTCGAGTATGACGCCGCCGACCAGCTTGCCATCAACCGGCTTACCATCGACCGGCTTGCAGTCGTGCAGAAACGCGCCGATCAGCTCGCCGGCGTCGCGGTAGTTCTCGCCCCAGTGCGAGACAAGATTGCCGAGCAAAAACGCCTCGTCGCGCTCGTTATCTCGCCGAGTGCGGATTTCGATATCGCCGCACTCGTTTTCGCGCGGGTGGAACCCGGACAGCTCGAGCAGGCAGTCAGCCGCAATCCAGCTGTTTGAATATCCGTGCGACGTTAAAAACCTCGACGTATCGTCGGTCATATCCGGCTCGCCAGCGGGGAAGCTCTCCGACTGGATGAGCGCGCCGCAGTAGAGATAACGCCCGGACGAGCCGTGACCGAGCATCAGTTTGCCGCACGGAACGGCGAGCCGTTCGCATTCGGCGAGCAGACGCGCACCGACTCCCTGACGTCGGCAGCTCCGCTCGACGAGCAGCATCAGCAGCCCATCGCGATAGACTACAGCGAAGCCGTGCAGCAGTCCGTCGGTTTCGTCAGTCAGGACGACCGCGCCGCAGTCAAGCATCAGCCGCTCGCGAAAGCGTGTGAGAGTCGCGGTGTATCGCACAATCTCGGCTGAATACAGTGCATAGATTCTCTTTATCAGCTCCGTATCAGGGGCTGTTATTATTTTAATCATATCGGATTCCTACCTTGTTCTGATTTTGTTGGTCTGACAGTATCATTGTAGCACATATTGAAATATATTTCAAGATAATATCGCAATATTGCAGCTTAATTAACGTGAGTTCGATGGGTGGGACTGTGATACTGTTTGCTCTCACTGGGGAGGTGCCTTCAGCAGTTTCGTCCTTCGGACGAAACTGCTGACCACTGCTTCTCAACCCTGCCGCCATTATAAAACACAAAGCTGTCGTCGACTGTGAGCAGCCCCTCGAGCGTGCCGCGCAATTTCATCTTTAATTCGGGCGCGTATATCTTTCGATGTCCCGCAAAGGTACAGCTTAACATAAATTTGCTCCAAATAATTTCTTTAAATTTGAACTGTAGCAATATACTATTGCTACAGTATATTATAATATTCTTCTTCGGTAGTTACAATATTATAATGTAAATAATTTAAACCGGAGGAGTAAAAATATGCAGCCTGATTATAAACTGATCGGCAAAAGAATCAAAATCGCCCGCATCAGAGCCGGATACACACAGGAGCACTTGGCGGAGCTGGTCGACCTGTCGCCAACTCACCTTTCGAATGTTGAGACCGGCTCGACACGTGTTAGCCTGCAATCGATTATAAATATCGCGAACGCACTGTCGGTCAGTGTGGACGAGCTGCTCTGTGACAGCATAATAAAATCGGACAATCAATTCCGCTCAGAGCTTGCGGAAATATTGTCCGATTGCGATGAATATGAAATCAGGATAATCATGGATGTAGCGGCGGCGCTCAAAGCCTCGCTGCGCCGTGACTCAAAGCTGCGCGAATTGAAGCGCGAGATATGAGGAACACAATCAATATCAGAATAATTCTGTCTCCGAGCCATTTCCCATTTCCTCGAGCTCAGGCAGACGCAGCATTATGGATTGAAGCCGTGTAAACCTTTAGCTGCGCGGTCTACATCATGCGCAGCTCGGAGGGGGAACGCTGATACTTACGCTTGAATGCGGTCGCTAAGTGCGCGGCTGACGAGAAACCACATTCCGCTGCGATATCCTCAATGGGGCGGTCGCAGATGGTCAGCAGCTGATAAGCCGTTTGCAGTCGGTATTCGAGCAAATAGCGGTGCAGACTCACGCCGGTTCTCGATTTGAACAGCCGAGCGATATAATAGGGATGATAGCCTAATTCATCCGCGATAATTTCGTTTGTGACCTTGTTAGAGTAGTGGGTATGAATGTAGCCCTTTATTGACTCGATGAGCTTTGCGCTGCGCGGACTTCCGCCCTCCGACAGGCGCAGCGCCGAAATCAGATAATCGGTCGCCAGCAGGCTCATCCGCAGCTGCGAGTGCGGCGAGGAACCATGATATTCGGAGAAGATTTCGCTGACCTTGTCGCAAAGCCCGCAGTCGTCGGTGATTATAATCGGGTGAACCAGCTCGGGCAGCTCGATTTTGTCAATAATATGAGCGGGGTTGAATTGATATTGAAGCGATGGCTGCACAAAACGCTCGACATCCGTCCTTGAACGCGTCAAATCGAGGTTTATGCAGAGCAGCCGAAAGGGCAGCTCAGGATCATACATCCTGAACCGATATGGCTGCGCGGTGTTGAAAAACGCCGTTCCGCCTTGCTTCATGTGGTATATGCCGTCCTCACAGTAGAGCTTGGCCTCACCCGAAAGTATCGCGAAGATCCGGCAGTCGTACGCTACAGTGAAATCCACGTTGTCCCAATTCCAGTTGAACTGCGAAGCCCCGCGGATAAAAGGGCGGATGTCGTCGAAAGTCAAGGCAGGCACATCCTTTCACAAAATAAACAGCTTTTGCCGAAGCCTGTTTTTACACAAGCTTCGGCTTTTGCTATACATGGCTTGGGTTATATTGCGTTGACAATATAGCTTGGCTGTCAGCTGATATCGTCACGAATTTGTGCGCTTAATTTCAAAATGCTTAGGCAGACCGTTTTCGTATACCAGCTCCGGCTCTCCCTGTATCAGCGGCAGCAGGTATTCGATTCCGGCGTCGGTGATACCGCAGCCGTCGGGAGTTATAAACTCGTCCGGCACGCAGCGTATGCGGTTCGCGATCTCGGCGATGTCGCCGCTGACAATATCGACCTCGTATGGGCTGTCCGAGGTGCGGACAAAGCACATCATCTTACCGCTCTCTCCGTTCACCGCGGCTCTGACCGCGGCGCGTCCGACCGCGACCGACTCGTCAAGGTCGGTCTTTGACGCGAGATGCGACGCGCAGCGCTGCAATATATTCAGCTCGACCGAGCGATGCTTGACTCCGAGCTTGCCGCCGACCGCGAGCTCGAGCGTCTTGCCGGTGCCTGACAGATAGCGATGACCGAACACGTCGACCGCGCCGCTCTGCGTGCTCTCACCGACATACGAGCCGTCGGCGAGCCGCAGTCCCTCGGAGACCGCGACGACCACATTTGGTTTTCTTTCGAGCGCGGCGCTGACATCCGAATAGAATTTGTCGAAATTGAAAACCCGCTCGGGCAGGTATACAAGGTCGGGCGAGATTCCGCAGATCCGTCCGGGGAGCGCGGCGGCGGCGGTCAGCCAGCCGGCGTCACGCCCCATGATCTCGACTATTGTCACAGCCTTGACCGTATACACCGCCGTATCGCGGAGTATCTCCTGCATAGACGCGGCTATATATTTCGCCGCCGAGCCAAAGCCGGGAGTGTGGTCGGTGCCGGCGACGTCGTTGTCAATCGTCTTAGGCACGCCCATAACGCGCATTTCCCAGTCCCCGCCGTCAAGCCACGCGGTCAGCTTCGCGACCGTATCCATTGAGTCGTTTCCACCTATGTAGAAGAAATAGCGAATGTTGTATTTCCTAAAAAAGGCAAGCAGCTTCTCGTAAACCGGCGCGCCCGACTCGTCGTCCGGCGCGGGCAGCTTTTTACGGCAGGAGCCGAGCGCGGCTGCCGGAGTGTTCGCGAGCAGCGAAAGCTGAACCTCGTCCGATGCAAGCTCGTTCAGATTGCAGATTCTGCCGTCGAGCATACCCTCGACGCCGTTGAACGCGCCATATATCGTATCTATCGCGTCAACTTCGAGCGCGCCGCGTATCACCCCGGCGAGGGTGGCGTTGATTGCGGCGGTGGGACCGCCCGATTGTCCGACGACAGCGTTACCTTTTAACATATAAAATTTCCATAGCTTTCGCGCAGCGAAAGCTTCCTTTCTGTGGGAATTGGGGCTGGTTTTGCGAAGCAAAATCGCTGCTGCAAAGCAGCGAACTGCTGCATTGCAGCAGACCACAAAACCTAGCGTGAAAAATTAATTTTTCACGCTATTCCTCCATGATTTGACAGTCCTGATATCCTGTCGGTCACCTTAGACCAGTCCTTGATAATTATAGTTTACCACAGAAAGTCGATTTTGTCAATATCGGACGCGATTTATGTTACAAATAATCAAAGTATGACCGAAACCATGTTAAAATTATCACGAGCCGACCGAGCGATAATGACGTATCCCGATGCGCCAGAGAATAAGGCAGGGAATCAGGAATAATCCTGCCAATACTGGCAGTAGCAGGTACAGCATATTGTCGGTCCTGCCGATGAGATACAGAAACGGATAATACTGCACCAGCGCAAACGGCACGACGAATGTGGTGAACAATAGAATATCGCGACCGTAAACCGCAAGCGGGTACTTGCCGTACTCGCGCATTCCGTCGGTCAGTATGTTCATAAACTCAAGTCCGTCGGTCGTGAAAAAGCAGAGGAACGCGAAGATGATGAACACACCGCAGAAAACGAGCATACCGCCGGTTATCATAAGTACAAGGCAGAGGATTTTGTCGGGCGTGAAGTGGACGCCGCTATTTGGCAGTGCCCAGCAGAACACGATGACCGACTGTATCAGCCGACCGAGCCGCGTAAACTCAAACTTTGACGTCAGGACTAAAAACAGCGGACTGCGCGGTCTCAGCAGTATGCGGTCAAACTCGCCGTTTGAAATTACAGTGGGGAAGGTATCCAGCCCGCGCGCGAAGCACTCGGCGAGCGAGAATGCCATGAGTATAGACGCGAAGCAGAGCAGCGACTCGCTGTAGCTGTAGCCCTCGATTGAGTCGAAGCGCTGGAACATGAAGTGTATTCCGAGGAACGCGGTGAGGGACCCGAGGAACTGACCGATTGTGGTCAAAATAAACGAGAGCTTATACTGCATGACCGATTTCAGCCGTATCGACAGCGAGCGTATATATAATGTAGGATAAGAAACACGTTTCATTTTTATGACCATGACTTCGCGTTAGCGAAGTCTACCTTTCTTATGTCGATGTTTTGTGACGGTTTGCGAAGCAGAATCGCAGTCTGCGACTTCTTTGAAGT
>CAJFKR010000011.1 GCA_904386005.1 Candidatus Flemingiibacterium merdigallinarum | reverse complement strand
TCACCGACGCGTATATCCTGCGCGTCGAGGAGCAGGACTTCTACCTTGTCATGCAGACTTCCGACGGCGACACACTTCTCGGCTATGGCTGGGAGGATGTGACCGAACGTACATATGACGAATCGGACGACACCCTGTTCTACCGGCTCTGCCTGCTCGAGAGCAGCTTCTACCCGGGCTATGTGAATGTGAATTTCTTCGAGCGCTCGCTCACCTCACCGGTCGGCGCGAATGTCTATGTCTTTGCCAACTGGGAAAACGACAATCTCCCGGGCTTTCATGTCGTCGGCTACAAATACGGAGACGGCATCAAGCACACAGAGTATACCGGCATGGGCTTCGCCGTGTTCGAGACGACCGGCGACGGATATCGTCTGCTCTATCACCGCGACTACGATGACGCGGTACTCGCTGAGAACGGAGTGTTCTTCTGTACCGATCCGGTCGTAGCAAGCCTCACCGGCGAGGGTACTCGTGACAACTCGTTCGACGTGATACTGGTCTGCAACGAAAATGTCGGCAAAATCGAACGTATATACGAATATGAGGACAAAGACCCGATTACGCAGTCTAATTACAATGTCAATACGCACTCAATGTTTCTCTTTTCATGGAAATACGACGAAGGCATGACGCGCGTATGGCAGTATGTATACGACAAGGACGGGAATCTGATGAGCGAGGATATTGTGAGTGAAGCCGAAACAGCGCCGTGAATTAATTGCACAAATCAAAAAGACCGCCGACAACCACCCGGCGGTCATTTTTGTATGCGTTATTGCGGCATTTGTATGTGTTTATTCAGTATGAAAAATCAAGGAAATAGGAATCAATAATGTATAATATTTCAAAAATTGCCAACGGCAATTTTTGTGCCGCAACTCCTCACTCCTCATTCCTAACTCCTCACTTAAAATTCCAAACTCCTCATTGATTTTGTCCGCTGCCTTAAATCTTTCGCTCGCTTCATACGTCTATCGTCAGCACATAAGGTCCGACGCCGTCCGCGCTGTCGGTCGCGAAGCGCACCGGCGCGCGTTTGCCCCTCATGCGCAGCTCGGCTGACAGCTTCACTTTACCTGACGCGTTGTCCGGCAGCGGCAGGTCGATAAGCGTCATGTGTCCGCACATATTGTAGTTGTCGTCGTCCGACACCACTGTGTGCGTGTATACGCCCATACATTCGGCAGTCAGCGTCAGCTCGCCAGGGATACCGACACAGCCGTCGTTGACCATGCCGAGCGTCAGCCAGCGCCGTTCACCGTCTCCGGTCAGCCAGACTATCGACGGTCGCACGCGGTAGCCGATGCGCTCGGCGAAATCGGCGAACAGCTCGGGATAGCTTTTGGCGGCGAACAGCGTGTCGGCGGGATTGAAACCGACGACGCCGTAGTGACAGCCCCAGTCGCATTTCAGCCCGGGCAGGTCGAGAAATGAGCGGAATCCATTGCCGCTGTCGGTAGTGCGCCGCGGCGGTGTATCGAGCGGGATTATCGTCTCGGCGACGACTCCCGCACTCGGTTTCCTATAAAGCCCACACTCGGCTTCCTGCGGCTTGAACCAGAGAAAATATGAATCGCGTCTCACCCACGCGCCGCGCTCGAGCGCGTCCCGACCCGCTTCATATTCGCAGTGATGCGCGTTCAGCACCATCGGCGTCAGCCTGAACGCCTGCTCGTGTATGCTGATCAGCCGCTCGACCCGCTCGTTTCCAGCAGTCCTGTCGAACAGCTTCTCGTCGTCATTCGCGCTCAATCGCTTGCTGCCGTGATGTCCCTCTCCCCAGAAGCCGTAGCCCGACAGGTCGACATACGCGAGCGATTCGTCGCTGTCGAATTTCTCGCCGAGCAGTGAACAGAACTCCGACCAGTATTTGAAATAATCCTCGGTGTAGAGCGGAAGCAGCTTCTTGCCCTCGCTCGAGTTTTCGCCGTCCACCTCTGCGCAGGGCAGCCACGACAGAAAGTCAGGCAGCAGACTCGGCTCGGGATTCGTCGGCGAACACTGCATGACCCGCAGCGACCAGCTCTTGCCGCTCGTTTTGACCGCGTCAAGCGCGCGTTTTACATCGTCGGACAGGTCGAGCCGCCCCGAGCTTTGCTGCAAATCGCGCCAGCCGACGCGCAGATAGCAGTTGTCAGTATATTCGTAGTTTGCCGCCGCGAGCATCTCGTCATAAGCAGGAATGTGCCGCGAGACCTGATGCGCGCGGTCGAACGCCGCGCCGTCGAGTCCGTTCAGCTCGGGTATGTGCATATCGACCATGTGGTCGCTGTACAGCATTGACACGATTCCCATACCGGGATTGTGTATGTATGCCCGACTGCGCGGAAAATACGCGACCTGCTTTGATGTTCGATTTCTGTATATACTGTCTTTCATTTTGGCACCTCAATTTCCTTGTTCAATACAAATCCTGACGGCTGGACCGTGTTTCCCTCAAACTTCAGCCGGTACTCGGACGGACTGCATCCCTGCCTGCGCTTGAAGAAACGCGAGAAGTAGGTCGGGTCGGGGATTCCTATCGACTCGGCGATTTCGGCTACGGACAGCGACGTCGACACAAGCAGCTGCGCGGCGCGGTCTGCGCGCAGCTGTTGCAAAAATCCGACCGGCGTGACTCCGAGCCGCTCCTTGAACAGTCGGCACAGATATTTCTCGGTCAGCCCGACATATTCAGCAGCGTCGCTGACAGTAGCCATTTCACCGCAGCGCACACGCAGGAAATCGATTGCCCGCTTGACATATTCCTCACATCTTGATACATATTCGGTCTCATGCTCCGGCTTAGGCGACAATGCGGCGAGTGTTTGCAAAAGCACACCGACAAATTTTATTCCCAGCATATCCTGATGCGTTGAGCCGTAAACCGCGTCATAAAGCAGCGGACGCAGCCCCTCGAGGTCACAGCCGGTTATGATACGCGATTTTGTACCGAGACCGACCCTTTCGAGTAAAGAGGCGGCCTCGCTGCCGTTGAATTGCAGCCAGTATTGTTCAAGCGGTTCATCAGAATTATTAGAGATACAGTGCGGTATCAGCGGATCCATAATGAACACGCCGCCGGCTGACACAGCCTTGCCGTCATACATCGCTTCACCGCCGAATACCAGCTGTAAGTGATAGCAGTCGCGTATCAGATTGCGGATGTTTGTGCCGCTCGGTGAAAAGGCGTGGCTGACCTCGGTTACGTACAGCCGTTCGTCGGCCACTTCAAAGCAGAAATTCGCGTCTATGTGTTTGAGCTTTTGCAGCAAGTACAGCACCTCCCATCGCATATGGTCAGTATACCAAATCAGGCGTAAAAAGTCAATACGGTTATGTATTTTTTACATTTACTTCAAATAATTTTTGTGGTATCATATAATCATGAAATTAATTTCACAGTGTATTACATATCTGCTATCTTTATTTGAAAGGAATGAATATTACACATGACGCGTATAAATCGACCTGTCGCGGCGCTGCTGCTTGTATCATTGCTCGCCGGAATATGTTCCTGCGGCGAATCGAGCGGCGACGAGCCCAATGTCACAGAAAGCGATTCTACAGTCGACACCGCGGTTGAAACCACGGTTGAGACCGACCGCTCCGAGATCAAAGACAATCTCCCCGAAGCCGACTTCGAGGGCTACACCTTCCGTATGATCGGCAGGCAGGACAACTTTGTGTATCAGTATGAAATGGGTGCCGACGAGATGAACGGCGACGTCATCAATGATGCCGCGTATACCCGAAATATAAATGTCGCCGACCGCTACAATATCAACTATGAGATCACCTACCGCGGCTGGAGCGACTTCACCTCCACTGTCAGTCAGGCGGTGCTCGCCGGCGAGGACAGCTTCGACCTTGTGGTCGGCGCGGCGTATATGCTGCCGTCGCTCGCGGTCGACGGACTCTTCGTCGACTGGTATGACATCCCGAATGTGGACTTCACGAACCCGTGGTGGAGCACCGACGCTATCGGTGAGCTGTCAATCGCGAACCACAGCTATTTCGCGATCGGCGACTTCTGCCTGTCGAACATCGGCATAATGATGTGTATTTTCTACAACCGCACGCTCGGCGAGGAATACAAGCTCGACAATATATATGAGATAATCAATGAAGGCAAATGGACCTACGACTATTTCAACAATACCGTCAAAGGCATCCACTCCGACTTAAACGGCGACACTGTAATGGATTCAAACGACCTCTACGGCTTCGGCAACAACATCGGCTCGACACTTCAGCCGTTCGTATTCTCGCTCGGCGCGCGCTATTCGGAAAAGGACGCGAACGACCTGCCTGTGTATACTATAAACACCGAACAATTCTTCAACGCGTTCGAGCAGATATACTCGCTGCACATGGAGAACGAGGGAGTCTGGGCAGACGCCGACTTCAACGTTCCGCGCAATATGTTCGCCAACCGCCAGCTCGTGTTCAACACCGGCGCGGTATACCATTCGGCGACCCTCTACCGCGACATGGAGGATGTAGTCGGCATACTTCCCTTCCCGAAAGCTGACGAGTCTATGGACAAATACTACACCTGCCACGACCCGAACGTCTCATTGATGGCGGTGCCGATAACCGCGACAAATCTCGACCGGATCGGTATTATCACCGAAGCCCTGTCGGCCGAGAGCTACAAATACGTCACTCCCGCGTTCTACGAGACCGCGCTCAAGGTCAAGTATTCGCGCGACGACGAGACGGTGCAGACGCTCGATTTGATCAAGGACGGTGTGACCTTTGACTTTGTGACGCTCTACAGCACCGGCGACGGCGAGAAATACGCGCAGATAGTCGCGAACCTGCTCAAAGAAGGCTCGACTGACATCGCTTCCTACTATGCTGAGAACTCGTCTGCCGCCGAGGCATATTTTGATGAAATTATCGACTCGTATCTCGCTATGGATGAGTGAGAGTAACCAGACCTCAGCACATCAGAAATAATCAAATAACTGGCTCAGCCTTATTTCCCCCGGACTATCCGGGGGGTTTTATATTCATAAAAAAATCCGTCCAAACGGACGGATTAAAAATATATAATGTCAATCATCAAGCAGCCTGCGCATCAGCTCATACGCGAACATCCAGTGCAGCTCGCGCGTCGGGTGGTTGACCGCGTTCGACAGCAGCGCGTTCGTATTCACGCCGTTGTCGCGCAGCCTCTGCCAGATACGATAGCAGTCGCATACCTTGACGCCGCATTCGGCGGCCGCGCCGCGCGCCGCGTCGATGTAGCGCTCGAGCCAGCCCTCGTTCTCATTCGCCGCGATGTTCAACGCGCAGTTTTCGATCATCTTGTCCGGACATTCGTAGCAGATATCGTTGATGCGCAGATTCGGCGTCATGAAGATAACCTCCGCGCCGCTGTCGTTGAGCTTCCTGAATATGCCGCGCAGCGACTCGCGGTAGCCGTCAAGCCCGCCCTGTCCGGCGCAGGCGTCGTTGAGTCCATAACAGACAACGACTAAATCGGGCTTGTACGCGAGTATATCACGCTCAACTCGTGAGAGCCCGCTTGTCGCGTTGTCGCCGCTGATACCGGCGTTGATTATAATCGGGTTCACGGACGGATAGAGCAGCTCGAGTATTTTCTGCAGCTTGCGCGAATAGCTCTCCTCGGGATAGTATTCGGGCTCAATCCTGCCGTTCTTCGAGTAAATCTCAAAGCAGCCCTGCGTCACGCTGTCGCCGAGAAAGGCGAGCACCGGCTGCGTGGCGAACTGATTCTCTTGTTTATTTCTGAACTTTTCGAGTATCTTCATTAACATCAATCCTTTCAGATACCATAAATCTCGGATATTGTGTAAAGACTACGGAAATCGTAATCATCCTGACTCCGCAGATTCTTTTTGTCATTATAATTGTACCACAACTGAACGTAAAATACAATACCGTCGCTAAAATTTATATAAAAGACGACCGCGCCGCAAAAGCGGCGCGGTCAAGCTTGTATTAATAAGAGTTTGCTGATTATTCAGCAGCAGTTTCTTCGGTGGTTCCCTCGGTGGTCTCGCCATCGCCAGCGGTAGTAGCCTCGCCCTCAGCGGCAGTAGTAGTCTCGCCACCTGCGTCCTCATCGTCGCCGCCGCAGCTGAATGCCATCGTTGCGCTCATGGACAGAGCTATCATAAGAGCTATCAGACTAAGAAACTTTTTCATAATATTCACCATTCCTTTGTGTTATTGTTTTAAAATTTACCGGCAATATTATTTTAATATTGTCTTGTAAAGATTATTCACAGGGATTGTAAATAATCTTTGTTGCGATATAAGTCTAATATATTAATCTGATATGTCAATGACCGTAATGTGATGGTTTGGTGAATTCTGCGTGATTGTTTTGTTCATCAATTTGTATTGTTAACTATTTGCGGCTATAAGCTGCGTTTATAGTCAAACAAACAAAGCCGTCAGGCAGTATCTATCCTGACGGCTTTGTAAAATCTTAGATCAATATTGGATTATTCAGCGGGAGTATTCTCTGCGTCGTCCGCTGCGCCTGCATCATCGGCTGCGCCTGCATCATCGGCTGCGGCTGCGTCGTCTGCTGCGCTTGCATCATCTGCTGCGGTCGTTTCCTCGGCTTCGGTTGTTTCCTCAGTTTCAACCGCATCGGTGGTCTCTTCGGTATCGTCAGCTTCGGTGGCAGCCGTAGTCGTCTCGTCGCTTGTGTCATTATCGTCCTCGCCACAGCTAAAAGCCATCACGACACACATCATCAATGCAATAACAAGAGCTAATACACCAAAAGATTTTTTCATAATTTCACCATTTCCTTTCATACATTCAGGTCTTTTTTGCGGCATAAATATGTATTACCGCACTATCATTTGCGTCGGTCAATTGTTTTTTTTCGTCACCTCTTTTTTATTTGGTGACTCTATTATAATCCTACAAAATGATATCTGCTTGACACTTATGTGTGTTTTGAGTGAAATTTTGCTGAAAATATGCTATTGGTGTAATTTGTTAATTCAATGAATCGTATCCTTATTATTAAGCATGAACAGCTTCACCGCGCCAACTCCGCCTATTACAACCGACAGGAGTATCAGCAGTATCACCGCCGCGTTCGAAAGCAGTCGGTGGCGGCGCAGGTGGCGCGCGACGGCAGTATATTTGCGCGACAGCTCGTCGCTCTCATGCTCACGCTGCTCTATCGGCTTCCGCTTTTCTGTTTCGGCATATGACGCGTAGGCGCGTCTGCACTCGCCGCAGCCCTTCAGATGCTCGCGTATCGCGCGGCAGGTATCGTCGCTCGCGACGCCGTCATTATATAATGAAATAAGATCCATGACCATGTCACATGAAATATTCATTCTTAAGCTCCTCCAAAAGTAGCTTTTTGGCTCGGTGATAAAGCACCTTCGCCGAGTTTTCGGTAATCTTCATCGATTCGGCGATCTGCGAAAATGGCAGCTCGGCATACAGCCGGAGCAGCACCACATCACGATATTTGTCCGGCATATTTAATATTGCGCGACGGATATTCTCTTTAGTCTCTTGATTCTGCGCAGTCTCCTCCGGATCGTTTTCTCCGTCGTCACAGAGCGTATCCTCGATCAAATCGAGATTCACGCATTCGGAGCATTTATTGCGCCGCAGATAGGCGAGGAATGTGAATTTCGCGATCGCAGCCAGCCAAGTGAAAAGCTCGCTGTCTCCTCTGAAACGTCTGAACGACTTGAACGCCTGATAAAACGTCTCCTGCGTCAGCTCCTCGGCAAGGTCGTCATTTCTGCACATCCGATACAGAAACCCGTATACGCGTGAAAAATACTCGCGATAAATCGACTCGAATGTATCCACTTGAATCACCACCTCACACCCCGCATAAATTTAGTGTAGATAAAAATGTAACGGTTACAGACAGAATAAAAAATATCATAAAAAATTTTCCTGCTTTTTGTAACTATCGGTTCGTGTCAGTCACTTACATATTAGAACCGAATAAATCCTCAACTTGATCAAATTCTGACAGTATTTTTAGAAAGGAAACCTGTCGGACGCCACACACCCCGGCTCCGATATGGCGCTGATTAATATTATGAGCTTTCGCATACTCGGCACCGGTATGTATGTGCCGGAACGAATTGTTACCAATGACGACTTATCAAAGCTCGTCGATACAAATGATGAATGGATCATGCAGCGCGTCGGCATTCATGAGCGCCATGTGACGACGCACGAAACCTGTACCGACCTCGCGTATGAAGCGGCTAAAGCCGCGCTCGACAATGCCGGCGTCAAGCCGGAGGAGCTTGACCTCATCCTCGCGGCCACCGTAAGCGGCGATTATGCCTGCCCTTCGCTCGCCTGTATGATACAAAAGCGGCTGGGAGCTACCTGTATGGCATACGACTGCGTCGCGGCCTGCTCGGCGTTTTTGTTCTTACTTGAAACCGCAGCCGGATATTTCGCGCGCGGCAAGGTCAAAAAGGTGCTCGTAGTCGGCTCGGAGCGGTTAAGCCGCGTCCTTGACTGGACCGACCGCTCGACCTGCGTCATCTTCGGCGACGGAGCCGGTGCCGCGGTGCTCGGAGAGGGCGACGGATATCTCGACGCGGTGTTCAATGTCTACGGCAACAGCGAAGTACTGAACATACCGTCATATCAGGGCGCGTCGCCGTTCAGCACGCTCGGAGAAACCCATCCCTATGTCCATATGCTCGGTCAGGACACTTTTAAATACGCCGTGACTGCTATCTGCGGCGATATCAAAAAGCTGCTCGAGCGCAACTCGCTGTCCGCGGACGATATCAAATTCGTCGTACCGCATCAAGCGAACAAGCGGATAATCGACTCCGCCGCAAGACGCGTCGGAATTCCACTCGACAAGTTTGTTATAAACATCGAAAAATACGGCAATACCTCGAGCGCAAGCGTCCCGATCGCGCTTGACGAGCTGCACCGCAGCGGAAAAATTTCCGATGACGATCTATTGATTCTCACCGCGTTCGGCGGAGGACTCGCCGACGCCGCCTGCCTTATCAGATGGTAATCAATATATTATTATATTGTATATAAAATTTTATTCAACGAAAGAGGAAACTAAAATGGTATTTGAAAAACTCGCTGAAATGATCGCAAACAAGCTCGACTGCCCGATCGAGGACATCACCCTCGAAACCAAGCTCGCCGACCTCGGCATGGACTCGCTTGACATCGCCGAGCTGCTGATGGACATAGGAGACGAATTCAATGTCGAAATCGAGGTTTCTCCCGACCTCGTGCTCGTATCCGACCTTGTCGCTAAGATTGAAGAACTGAAGTAATGATAAGTACAGTCATCAACGAGTCCCTCGGTCTCGCCTTTCCGCTCTTTCAGGGCGGAATGGCGTGGATCGCGGACGGCAAGCTCGCCGCCGCGGTATCCGAAGCCGGCGGACTCGGCATCATCTCGGCTATGGCCGGCGGCGACTATTTGCGCGGACAGATCAAAATCGCGCGCGAGCTGACGAAGAAGCCGATCGGCGTCAACCTGATGCTACAGAGCAATACCGCCGACGAAGCCGCGCAGATAATAATCGACGAGGGCGTCGAGGTCGTGACGACCGGCGCGGGTATGCCGACGAAATATATGCCGGCATGGCTCGACGCCGGAATCAAGGTAATCCCGGTCATCGCGTCGGTCGCGATGGCGGTCAGAATGGAAAAGCTCGGTGCCTTCGCCGTCGTCGCCGAGGGACAGGAATCGGGCGGACACATAGGCGAGCTTACTACAATGGCGCTCGTTCCGCAGGTCGTCGACGCGGTAAGTATTCCGGTCATCGCGGCCGGAGGAATCGCCGACGGACGCGGAGTCGCCGCTTCGTTCATGCTCGGCGCAAAGGGCGTACAGCTCGGCACACGCTTCCTTGTCGCAAAGGAATGCGGTGTGCATCATAATTACAAACAAATGGTGCTCGACGCTAACGACACCTCCACAATAACCACCGGCAGACGCTTCGGCGGAAACACCTGCCGTCAGCTGAAAAATCAATTCAGCCGCAACTTCATCAAAGTCGAATACGCGCCCGAATCGACCGCCGAGACGGTAGCCGACCTCGGAGTCGGAGCGCTCCGCCGCGCCGCGGTCGACGGCGACACCAAGACCGGCTGCTTCCTCGCCGGACAGATTTCCGGCATGGTCAAGACCGAGCAGACGGCTTCTGAAATAATAAACGAAATCTTCGCCGAAGCCGAGCAGCTGCTTTCAGGAACCGAATTCGTCAAGTGATCCGGTTCTGACGCGATATCCGACAGAGCCAAACCTGCCAAGCGTTGCGGTTCTGATTTTATATAAGATAGTAGTCCGACAGAACCGAGCTGTCTAACGTTACGGTTCTTATGTGAGAAAGGATAAAAACTCATATGAATAAAATCGCCCTGCTCTTCCCCGGTCAGGGAGCACAGTATCCCGGAATGGGAAAGCCGCTCTACGAGACCGAACGTGAGATCTTCGATATGGCGGAGAAATTCCGACCGGGCATCACGAAAATCTGCTTCGAGGGTACGCCCGACGACTTAAAAAAGACTGAAAACACCCAGCCCTGCTTGTATCTCGCCGAGCTTGCCGCAGCGAATTCGCTGCTTCGCGCCGGTATAAAACCGGACGCGCTCGCCGGATTTTCGCTCGGCGAAATCGTCGCGCTGGCAGTCGGCGGCGCGTATAGCTATGACGTCGGCTTCGAGATTGTCTGCCGCCGCGGTGAGCTGATGGCAAAGTGCTCCGAAAAATTCGAAACCGGTATGTTCGCGGTATTGAAGCTATCGAACGAAGAGGTCGAACGCATTTGCAGTCTGCACAGCGACGTCTATCCGGTCAACTACAACTGTCCGGGTCAGGTCACAGTGGCCGGACTCAAAACCGCGCTCGACGCCGCCAAAGCCGACTTTACCGCCGCCGGAGCTAAGGTGATCCCGCTCGCGGTAAGCGGAGGCTTCCACTCGCCGTTCATGGATGAAGCCGCCGAGAAGTTCCGCGAATTCCTCGCCGGACGCGACGTCGGTCTTATTGAAATTCCGGTCTGGGCGAACTGCAACGCCGAGCCTTACGGCGACGATGTCTGGTCGCTGATGGAAACACAGATAAATCATCCGGTTCGCTTCGAGCAGATTATACGCAATATGGCGGACACCGGCGTCGACACCTTCATCGAGGTCGGACCCGGACAAACCTTGTCTAAGTTTGTCAAGAAAATCCTACCTGACGCGACGACGCTTCACGCCGAAACGCCCGAGGAAATCGCGGCTGTAAAAGAGGTGCTGGCATGAGTGGACGTTTTTGTGATAAAGTCGCGGCGGTGACCGGCGGCTCGCGCGGAATCGGACGCGCGGTCTGCCTGCGTCTCGCGTCCGAGGGCGCGGCGGTCGCGGTCATATATTCAAGCTCTCCCGAATCAGCCGAGGCGGTCGTCGCCGAAATCACATCGGCGGGCGGCAAAGCCAAAGCCTACAAATGCAATGTAGCCGACTCCGCGGAGGTTGAATCCACGGTCGCGGCTGTACACGCCGACTTTGGCAGAATCGACATTTTAGTAAACAACGCCGGAATCACGCGCGACAAGCTGCTTGTTATGATGAAGGAAGCCGACTTTGACGACGTGATTTCAGTCAACCTCAAGGGCGCGTACAATATGCTGCGCCGCGTTTCGCCGATTATGGTAAAGCAGCGCGCGGGCAAGATAATCAATATAAGCTCAATCGCCGGCATAAACGGCAATGCCGGACAGGTAAACTATTCGGCTTCGAAAGCCGGACTCATCGGTATGACCAAATCGCTCGCACGCGAGCTCGCGGGGCGCGGAATCTGCGTCAACGCGATAGCCCCCGGCTTCGTCGAGACCGACATGACCGAGCGCTTCGCCGCTGACGAGGCGGTCAAGGCGAAAATACCGCTCGGCCGCATGGCAAGACCTGACGAGGTGGCGGCGCTTGTCGCATTCCTCGCGTCAGGCGAATCAGACTATATCACCGGCGAGGTCATCCGCATTGACGGCGGACTCGCGATATAATAGTCACTATATTTAATTTTGCGAAAGGACGCTTCGGACGATTCGGTCCAAGCGAGTAAATATATATGAACAGAGTTGTCGTAACCGGCATGGGCTGCGTCTCGCCGATCGGAAACACGGTCGACGAATTCGCTCACGCCATCGTCGAAGGCAAGAACGGAATCGACAGAATCACCCGTTTCGACGTCAGCGACTACAAACACACACTCGCCGCCGAGGTAAAGAATTTCGACCCCGCCGCGCGGCTTGACAAAAACGCGATACGCAAATCCGACCTTTTCACGATCTACGCGCTCTACGCCGCCGATGAAGCGGTCGAAATGAGCGGTATCATCGGCAATATCGATCCCGAGGAGCTCGGCGTCTACGTCGGCTCGGGCATCGGCGGATTCTCGACAATGTGCACTGAGCACGAAAATCTTCTTAAAAGCGGCGCGCGCCGGGTATCGCCTCAGTTCATCCCCAAGATGATCGGCAACATCGCCGCCGGCAACGTGGCTATCCGCTACAGCGCGAAAGGTCCCTGCATAGCTCACCAGACCGCCTGCGCGACCTCCGGCACTTCTATCGGCGAGGCCTACCGCGCGATAATGGTCGGCGCGGCTGAAGCAATCATCTGCGGAGGCAGCGAGGCGACGATACTTCCGCTCGCTGTCGCCGGCTTCGGCAACTGTCAGGCACTCTCCGCCGCAACCGACCCGAACGCGGCGTCGATTCCGTTCGACAAGCGCCGCGGTGGCTTTATTATGGGCGAGGGCGCGGCAATGCTCGTGCTCGAGGAATACGAACACGCAAAGAACCGCGGAGCCGAGATTTTAGCCGAGGTAGTCGGCTACGGCACGACCTGCGACGCGCACCACATCACCGCACCCGATCCGACCGCCGGTCAGGTCGCACGTGCGATCAAGCTCGCGATGAAAGGACTCGATGTGCCGGCAGACAAGATTTACTACAACGCGCACGGCACCGGAACCAAGCTCAACGACGCGACCGAGACCGCGGCGCTCAAGCTCGTGTTCGGCGATTGCGCTAAGGATATCTCGATAAGCTCGACCAAATCGATGACCGGACATATGCTCGGCGCGGCGGGAGCAATTGAAGCTATAGCGTCGATACTGACACTGCGCAGTGGAATCATCCCGCCGACAATCAACCTGCTCGAGCCGGACGAGGAATGCGACCTCAACTATACACCGAATCAAGCGGTAAATAAGCAGGTCGACCTTGCGTTGTCCAATTCGCTCGGCTTCGGCGGACACAACGTCTGCCTCGCGTTCAAGCGAGTATAACTCAATTACAACAATTAGCGACGGGAAAGCCGTGGCAATAATACTTTTACAACGAAAGGCATGATTTGATGCTGACACATAAGGAACTTGAAAGCCGGCTTCCCCACCGCGACCCGATGCTGCTTGTCGGCGAAGCCGAAAAAATCGAGCGCGACGGCGTTGACATAGCTGTCGGACACACGTTGATACGCGGCGACGAGTGGTTTTTGCAGGGACATTTCCCGAATAATCCGGTCGTTCCCGGCGTAATACAGTGTGAGATACTCGCGCAGACCTGCTGTATGCTGATTGAAATGGACACAGGCACGCCTTATTTCACCGGTATGAAGAACGTCAAGTGGCGTCACCCGGTAAAACCCGGCGACGAATTCGTCACCGAGTGCCAGATAGTCCGCAAGGTCGGCAGCTTCTATCAGGCCAAGGGGATCGGCAAGGTCGGGGACACTGTCTGCGTCGAAGCTGAATTCATGTTCGCTCTCGTCAAGGGCGGCGAATAAGCCAAGACAGAATCTGTACAGACTCACTTTTTGCGGCACCGCAAAAGGCGCGGATTTTATCAGAACGCCGCAAAGCATCGACAATGAAAGGTAGACCTTATAAAAGGTCATGGTAAATTAACCAATGTTTGAAGCTATAAAAAACAAAATCAAATCATTGGGGCAGCGTCCGCCGGTTAAGTGTTCGGGCTGCGGCAAGGAAATCGACAGCGGCGAAATGCTCGACAATTTCTACATCTGCCCCGAATGCGGCAAATACAACCGCGTCGACGCGCGCACCCGTATCGAAATGCTCTGTGACAAGAAGTCGTTCAAAGAGCTGTTTTCCGAATACCGCAGCCGCGACTTCCTCAAATTCCCGGGTTATGCCGACAAGCTCACAAAGGCTCACGACCAGACCGGCGAAAACGAGGCGGTAGTCTGTGGGCTCGCCGAGGTCGCGAAGCAGCCGGTCGCGATATTTGTAATGGATTCGCGCTTTATTATGGCGAGCATGGGCTCGGTCGTCGGCGAAAAGATCACGCTGCTGTTCGAGACCGCGCTTGAGCGTAGACTGCCGGTAATCGGCTTCACCGCGTCAGGCGGCGCGCGTATGCAGGAGGGAATCATCTCGCTGATGCAGATGGCCAAGGTCAGCGGCGCGGTCAAGCGTCACAGCGAAGCCGGACTGTTGTATATCACCGTGCTGACCGACCCGACGACCGGCGGCGTCACCGCGAGCTTCGCGATGCAGGGCGATATTCTGCTCGCCGAGCCGAAAGCGCTGATCGGCTTTGCCGGACGCCGCGTCGTCGAGCAAACGACCGGAAAGGGTCTTCCGGACGACTTCCAGACCGCCGAATTCCTGCTTGAGCATGGATTCATCGACAACATCGTTGAGCGCCGCGAGCTGCGCCCGACTATCGAGACGCTATTGAAAATTCACAAAAGCAAGCGCGGAGGCAGAGTATCATGACCGCATATGACAGACTCAGACTGACACGTCAGAACCACCGTCCGACCGGAGCGGACTACGTAAACGGAATATTCGTCGACCGCGTCGATCTGCACGGCGACCGCCGCTTCGGAGACGACCCGGCAATAGTCGGCGGCGTAGGCTTCCTCGGCGACATTCCGGTTACTTATATCGCAATCGACAAGGGCGGCGACATACAGGAACGCATCGCCAAGAATTTCGGCTGTCCGAAGCCGGAGGGCTACCGCAAGGCGCTGCGCCTGATGAAGCAGGCAGAGAAATTTGGTCGACCGGTTATATGCTTCGTCGACACACAGGGCGCGTACGCCGGTGCCGAAGCCGAGGAGCGCGGACAAGGCGAGGCGATAGCCGAGAACATACTCGAGATGATGGGACTCAAGGTTCCGGTAATCACGATAGTCATCGGCGAGGGCGGCAGCGGCGGCGCGCTCGCGCTCGCGGCAGCCGACCGCGTGTATATGCTCGAGAACGCCGTGTATTCGGTAATCTCACCCGAGGGCTGCGCGAGCATCCTCTGGAAAGACGCCGGAAAGGTCGCGAACGCGGCTGACGCTCTGCACATCACGGCGCAGGACATGGTAGATTTTAAGGTCGCTGAGAATATTATACCAGAAAATTTTGAACATTTCGACACTATGTGCGATGATATGCGAAATATTCTTCAAAATGACCTCTACCAGCTCACAAAGCAGAGCACCCACGAGCTGCTCGATAACCGCTACAAGCGTTTCCGCAAGTTCGGCGAATTTGATAAAAAATAATATTTAACAGAGCGACGGCTTATAGCCATCGCTCTGTTTTATATAGGGATTCTTCTGCTTTATTATTAACGTTAGCTCGTTTGAAGTCGCGTTTACTATTTCGTGTAAACCAGCTTAACATCGCCGCAGAGTCCGGATTTCTGGTGGTTGTTGTTGTATCCGGTCGGGATTGTGAGATAATGATTGTAGAGCGTGTTATAAACTTCAGCTTCTATCAGATTTTTGCCGTCATGTACCAGCTTGGTTATGTCGAAGCGATAAGGAGCCGTCATCTTTACACCCGCGCTCTCACCATTGACACGCAGCTCACACGAACAGCCGACCTCGCCGAGGTCAATTTCAATTTTGCGAGCCTTGTCAATGTCGACTGTCTTTGAATAGACCGCTCCGCCCGAATAGCAGCGCAGCCCGTCGATCTCGCCCCAGTCGCCGGTCGGCATTTTACCAACACCGCAGTCTATGTCGACATAGTCGTAAATTGTCGACTCAAAGCAGCCATCTGCGGCTTCAGTCTCAATTCTGACCTCACAGGTGTGTGCGTTGACCGACTTCGGTTTAGCTGTGAATCTGACACCGTCGTAAATTACATCCGACTCGACCCTGTCGAAGTAAACCTTCGCGGGGACTTTTGAGGCGAAATGGATCGCTTCGGTTGCCGGAGGCGCTGTAAATTCGAAAATACAGCTCTCGCCGATATGCTTATAATTCGGACAGAATTGCAGGATTGTGTCGTTATTGTACCAGCTCGTCGCGAGCGGATAGGTTTGCTTTGGCGTCGCCTCAACATGGTCAAGAATGAAATAAGTGCGTCCCGCGTGGTCGTAGCGCAGCAGCAGCTCGTTGAAACCGGTGTGAAGCTTTACCTTGTCACCATCGACAAGTTTCTTGTCAACGTAGATTTTAGCCGGAGCCACCGAGCCGGTCTTGACAAAGACCTCGCAATCGCTGTCGCTGTATACCGCGGTCCAAAGGTAATAATAATTTCCATCCGGTTCAGGGTCGTAATGGCTGTTCGAGTTTGCGTGCGTAATGACTTTCTCGCCGAGCGCGATGAACTCGTCCGACACCAGACCTTTCAGACCATGATAGCTGTGCTGACAGCCCGCGTCGCCGAGAATTCCGTAGCGGAGTGAGAAATCATACGGTTTGAACGAATAGCTCTTGCCGTCTAACTCGACACAGCTGTTCTCGCCGATATCATCAAGCGCGAGCACTGCATCATCGTCCGCTTCCGGCAGTGCGCCGAGCTTGTAGAAATAGGTTTCGTAGCCGCACTGTATTTCCTTTTTGCGGTCACCCTGACTATATTTGAGGAATCGAGCCTGCGCGCCGATACAGCTGTCGGTCGGCGGTTGTATGAAGTCGCCGTAGCGGTTGTCCATAGTCGGAATCAGTCTGAAATCCCATTCGCCATTGATCTTTTGCTCGGATTTATTATCATCTGCCGTGCCTATGAGCGGCTTGCTGTCACAGTCAAAGGCTATGACCTGCATATCTTTTTCGCCGAGCGGCATCAGCAGCTCTGTGCCGGAGTCATTCTGACTCACCACCTGAAGCTCGGTCTCACTGCCGGTCCACGGGTCGAACAGCCGAGCGGCTCCGGTCGCGCGAAGGAATACCTTTTCGCCCTGCTTCGCGCCATAGATGAAATATACATCGTTGCCGTCAATCCTGCGGTGCTGTATATACGGCTTCGATTCGGCGACAATGTCGCTGACAATCGACGCGCGGATGAATCCGAGTGCCTCCTCCTTCGTCGAAACCGGACGGGTTATCGCCGTGATTTCGCCAACCAGACGCTCAAGCTCAGGGTCGTTTCGACCGATTCGTTCGGACGCAATTGGCAGCGCGCCGACAAACAGCACGATGCCGCCAGCCTTCGCGAACTCGTTCAGCTTCGCTATCATCTCAAAGCGCACTGTCTCCATCGACGGAACAATGACGACGCGGAAGCTCTCGCCCGAGACGCAGAGTCTGCCATTTTCAATTGTCGCGCGGTCTATCGACTCAAAGTCGATGAAGTCAAAGTCGATCGTATTGCGGTAGAGGTGTTCGGCTGTCTCGAACGCGCAGCTCACCGCGGCGTCGCCGTTGATTCCGCCCTCGAGCGCGGCGGTCGGGTAGACTATCGCGACGTCGCAGACATGGACTCCGCGTGTCATCAGATAGCTCAGCTGCTTCGTGCAGCCGAGGAAACGATCCATATGCTTCCAGTATGGCATACGGAAGTGATTGCAGGGAGGAGCCCACTCCCAGTATCCGCCGTAGGTCGTGTAGTACAGTCCGTGCAGCGTCAAAAGATTGTGACCGACACAGAAATTACGGAACACCGCGTCGGCGAGCTGATTCGATGACGTGCCCCAGCCGCTGCCGTAGAAGCCCTCGAGCCAGGTGCGCGGGCGCTTGTACATATGCGCGATCGAGGCTGAAACCTTGGTCTTGATGATATCCGACGCCAGATTCGGCTGGTCGTTGCCCGGACCCTGTGTCCACTTCTGCGTGCGGAAGTAGTCGCCGAACTCGGTCACGTCGCGACCGCGACCGCCGTGGTCGCAGCCGAAGGTCATGCCGCGCTCCTCGTTCCAGTCGTATATCTTCTTGAAATAGCCGTCCTCCGAAAGCCGGACTATCACATCATAATAGTCGAGCCGTATCTTCTGCGTCTCGTCGCCGACGTCTTCGAATATCGCTTTCAGCTTCGGCACAATGTCATAACCCTTCATCCGTTTGAAATTCTCGGCGAACTCGTCGTTCCAGAGATTGCCGCGGATATTGAAATTAAGCTCGTCCGAGAAAAAGAAATCGAGTCCCCTGCCGCCCTCATTCGGAAAATGTTTGTCGAATTTACCGTAGAATTCTTCGATTACATAGTCTCCGAGCTTCGGGTTCATCGGGTCTACCGAATACGGCACATCGCGGATGACGACCTCGCCGTCGACAAGCTCAAGCACCTTTCCAGTGATTTCGGGGTGCTTTCTTAAAATCGTGTCCATGTAATAGCCCTGACCGGGAGACGATATCGTATAGTCGCTGAGCGCGACCGCGATGCCGCGCTGCTTGCACTCGTCGATAAACCAGCCGACCAGCTCCCACCACTCGTCCGAAAACAGCTTCGGCTCGTTGTCAATTGTCAGACCGTAGATGCGTCCGCCCGAATCGCTGTGACAGTAGTTGATCTGCAGCCCGCAGACTCCCCTGCCCTCGAGCTGCTCAAGCTCATATGTTAGCCGCTCCTTGGTCAGCTTCTCGCCGACCCACCAAAAGAACGCGACCTCGCCATATTCTCTCGGCACGTTTGTATATTTTTCAAGCATACTGTTATTTCCTCCGTTTGTGAATCTACCATAGGCGTAACATGGCAATGTATACAATATGTAGACACTGATATTATATCACTGCCGCCGGCGAAATTGCAATGTCTAAAATCGGATATTAGATGGTAAATTACGATAATTATTTTGACAATAATAACAAAGCCGCTCATTTTGCAGAACGGCTTAGCTAATTTATCAATTTCCGCGCTTCTTTTTTCTCGCTCGCGTGACGTTGATACAGATAGACGCGCCGAGACAAGCGATTAAAAATACCGGAATTGTCCAGGGCGCGCTCGAGTTCGCGGTCAGAATCGACGTCCAGAGTTCATCCATCAGCTTGGTTGTGTCGTCGGGCAGGGCGATGAACGCCTCGGTGTTCTCAAGCGTGGCTTCGTCCGGATAGGCTATTGGATTTGTGGCGAGCTCTGGGTCGAGGTATTCGGAAACCTCGCTCTGCGGCGTCGAATAGCCGATATACTCGCAGTTGTGCAGCGCGGTTTTAGTCTCGCACATGAAGTTGATGTACATCTCGGCGGCTTCCTTGTTCTTCGCGCCCTTGGGTATGCACATCGCGTCGACGAACAGATTCGTGCCCTCGCGCGGCACCGCGTACGCAAGGTCGGGATTGTCGCCTATCATCGTGATCGCGTCGCCGGCGTAATATGGCGCGAGCGCCGCCTCGCCGCCGGTCATCTTGTCGAATATCTCATCCATTACATACGCCTGCACGAGCAGCTTCTGATTTGTCAATGCGGCCGCGGCATTGCGCAGCTCCTGCTCATCGGTCGTATTCATCGAATAGCCGAGGTATTTGCAGGCGATCGCGAACGCGTCGCGCGAGTTAGAGAACATCAAAATGTTGTTCGCGTATTTTTCGTTCCACAAAATAGACCATGAATAGACGTCGTCCTCGGGATCGACCAGCGTCGTATTATAGATTATGCCTACCATGCCCCACATATATGGCACCGAATATTCCTCAGTCGGGTCATAATCGATGCCCTTGAACTTGTCCATGATGAGGCTGTAGTTCGGAATGTTCGAAAAATCGAGCTTTTCGAGCATATCCTCGTTTATCATGCGCGCTATCATGTAGTCGGACGGAATGATAATGTCATACGACGAGCCGCCGTTTTTGAGCTTCGCGTACAGCTCCTCGTTCGACGCGAAGTTTGTGTAGTTGACCTTGATTCCGGTCAGCTCCTCGAACTCGCGGTTGGTGTCGTACAGATTCTCTCCGTCGTCGACCGAAATGTACTCGCCCCAGTTGTAGACGTTGAGAGTCACGTTCCGGTCGCGGAATTTGTTCCAGTCGACACTGTTTGAATATTCCGGCTCCTCGGCAGCAGTCGATAAAGTCATGAATGACGTGACGATGAGCGACGATACAAGTAAAATCGCGGATTTTTTCAGCTTCATTCGGCACGCACCCCCTTAGCGCGCTTTTTCGCCGAGCTGCGCTTGATGTCGGTGAGATTCATAATAAGCAGTATCGCGAGCACAACTATAAATATTATCGCCGACAGCGCGTTCACCTCGGGCGAGACCTTGCGGCGGGTCATCGAGTAGATTGTAATCGGCAGAGTCTGCGACGTCGAGCCGTGCGTGAAGTAGCTGATTACAAAGTCGTCGATAGAATAGGTCAGCGACATCAGAAAGCCGCTCACAATGCCCGGCATTATCTCGGGTATCACGACGTGCCGGAACGCCTGAAGCGGATTGCAGCCGAGGTCGAGCGCGGCGTCGTAGAGACTCCGGTTCATCTGGCGCAGCTTCGGCAATACGTTCAGTATCACATACGGCACGCAGAACGTGATGTGCGCGAATATCAGCGTCATGAAGCCGAGGTCGATATTCAGCGCGACGAACAATAACATCAGCGACACACCGGTCACCATCTCCGAGTTCATGATCGGGATATAGGTGATGTTTATAACCAGCGCGCGCGTGATTTTCTTCATATTATAAATACCGATAGCCGCCGCGGTGCCGAGTATAGTTGAGATGATCGACGCCACAGCCGCGACAATCAGCGTGTTCAAGAGGCTTTTCAGTATGACCTCGTTGTGGAACAGCTTCGAGTACCAGTCGAACGTGAAGCCGGTCCAGACGGTGCGGCTCTTCGACTCGTTGAATGAGTTCGCGATTAATACGAATATCGGCGCGTACAGGAATATGAATACCACTGCGATATAGATTTTCGATGTGATTTTTCTCACAGCAATACCCCCTCCATATCCTCGTTGTCGAGCTGATTCGTAATAGACATACATAGAAAGATGAATACCATCAGAACGAGCGATATCGCCGCTCCGAGGTTCGGGTTGTAGGCGTTGCCGAGGAACTGCAAATCGATGAGGTCACCAATGAGCATATTCGTTCCGCCGCCGAGCATACGCGAGATTATGAACGTCGACACCGATGGCACGAACACCATCGTGATACCCGACGCCACGCCCGGCATCGACAGCGGCATGACGACGCGGCTGATGACCTGCCAGCCGTTCGCGCCGAGATCCTGCGCGGCTTCAATAGTGCGGTCGTCGATTTTGGTCATGACCGAGTAGAGCGGCAGAATCATGAACGGCAGGTAGTTGTAGATCATGCCGAGCACGACCGCGCCTTGTGTGTTGATCATGTTGAATGGCCCGATTCCGAACAGCCCGAAGAATTTGTTGATGAGCCCGTTTCGCTCAAGCAGTGTCATCCACGCGTAGGTGCGCAGCAGGAAGTTCATCCACATCGGCAGCATGACCAGCATCAGCGCGAGCTTCTGCCTTGAGTAGAACATACGCGAGATCATATACGCGAGCGGATAGGCTATGACAAGGCAGATCGCGGTCGCGATCAGCGCGAGCCATGCCGAGTTGACAAGCACGGTCGAATACTTGCTGACATCGAGGATATTCTGGAACGTGAATATATTCTTCTCGGTCAGCACCGGCTCGACCTCGTTCTCCTCGCACTCGGCGAGGTATTCGGCGAGCTCCTCCTCGGAGAGGACGTTTCCGTCAGCGTCGCAGGTCGCGGTCGTCGTGAACGCGAACACCGCGATAAGCAGCAGCGGCACGATTATGAACACAATCATCCACAATAGATATGGGGCGGCCGCGAGCTTAGATTTCTTGTTCAATGTCGTTTCCCTCCTCTATTGTCGATTCATTTTTAAGATACGACAGCCTTTTGACGTCGCTCTTTTTCATGATGTGTATATCCTCGGGCGTCAATGTGATTCCGACGACCGAACCGACCTCGGGAGCCTTTGTCGAGTGAATGACCCAGATATCCGAATAGGCGCGGACGATGATTTCATAGTGTACGCCCTTGAACTGCACGTTCTCGACGACGCCGTTCAGCACCTCGTCCGATGCCGGAACGAGTCTTATGTCCTCCGGACGGATGACGACGTCGACCGATTCCATCGGGTCGAAGCCCGAGTCGACGCACTCGAAGTTGTTGCCGGCGAACTCGACAAGATAGTCGCGGTGCATAATGCCCGGCAGGATGTTCGACTCGCCGATAAAGTCGGCGACGAACGCGTTGACCGGCTCGTTGTATATGTCCTGCGGCGTGCCGATCTGCTGAATCGTACCGTCACGCATGACGACGACCGTGTCGCTCATCGTGAGCGCTTCTTCTTGGTCGTGCGTGACGTAGATGAAGGTTATCTCCATGCGCTGTTGAATCTTCTTCAGCTCGATCTGCATTTCCTTGCGCAGCTTTAAGTCGAGCGCGCCGAGCGGCTCGTCGAGCAGCAGCACCTTCGGGTTGTTTATGAGCGCGCGGGCGATAGCTATGCGCTGCTGCTGACCGCCCGACAGCTGATTGACGCTTCTTCGGTCGAAGCCCTTGAGATCGACGAGCTCTAGCATTTCGCCGACACGGCGCGCGACCTCGGACTCGGGCGTCTTTTTGAGCCGCAGACCGAACGCTACATTCTCGTAGACGTTGAGATGCGGAAAGAGCGCGTATTTCTGGAACACGGTGTTGACCGGACGCTTGTAGGGCGGCAGGTCGTTGACCCGCTTGCCGCCGAAGAACACGTCGCCCGAGTCAGGTGTAATAAATCCGCCGACGATGCGCAATGTTGTCGTCTTGCCGCAGCCGGAGGGACCGAGCAGGGTCACGAACTCCTTGTCATGTATGTCGAGGTTGATACCTCGCAGCACCTGTTCGCCCTCGTATTCCTTGGTGATATTTTTCAGCTCGATAATTTTGTTTTTGTCCATTTGATATCGCCGCTCCTTTGAAGTGTATTATTAGGCCTCATGTGCCATCCGGCGAAAAAAAACACCCCAACCACTCCGCCGACTATTGTCGGGTAATAGAAAAGATGATAAAACAAATCGCCGCGCGGCGTTTGACCGCGGTATTTGGCACATTATTCACTGCAATTAATTGTATCAGAAAACCGCGGAAAAATCAATAGATTTGCGAAAATTATATGAATTTTTCGCAAATTTTATATTTAACCCTATTTTTCATGCGTTTTACGCTGTTTTTCTTGCTTATTGATGAGTTTTGAGGTATTATAACTGTCAATGTTCGGGTAAAAAATAAAGCCGCCGCGATATTCGCGACAGCTGTGAATATTAAAACTCGTTTATTTCCGACGCGGCGGCGGCTTCAAGCAGTTCTTGCGGCGCGTTTGTATACCGAAGTGCCGCTAACGCCTCGGGCAGCATGAATTCTTTCAGCCACGGTAGGCTCTCATGGAGCTGATTTTTGCGTCGACCGACGACGTCGTCGGTGATGAAGTCGAAGCCGAAGTCGCTGTACAGCTTGATCGCGCGGAAGCTCGACGGCTGCGTGTGCAGGCAGATCGGGTATTCGTCGGACGTGTCAATCAGCAGACGCGTCAGGAGCGCGCGCCCGATTCCGAGGTTTTCGCAGTCATGGCGCGTCTTTATCCAGTGCAGGGTGTTCACCCGACCGTACGCGCGCCAGACGAAACCGGTCGCGACCGGCGTGCCGTCGGAGCTGCGCACAAACAGGCAGCGACGGTAGAACTCGTCTGTATCCGCGCCGTATACATTGTCGAAATATTCGGTCATGTAGCCGTAGTAGCTGTCGGCGTCCTCCTCGCGATCGAACGGGAATCGCTTCCATATGTCGAGCTCGTCCGGTCGGCAGAGGTCGAACTTATACCCATCCGGCAGCTTGGCCGCGGCTTCGCGATTCGGCTCGCGGCAGCACATGAACAGGTTGTAGTCGGGGATTTCGTGTATACTCGGCATATTTTCCTCCATGTCAGTATTTTCAACCATTATACCACCGTCAGCCGAAGATTCTACCGTATAATTGTTAATTCTGCGTGTTAGGATTGATATTGTCGGACTGGTTAGAATCAGAAATTCCGTTAGTATCCGGCGAATCACTCGAATTGCCATTGTCGCCGACCAATTCGGGCAGACCGCTCGGCTTTTCGACGCGCAGGCACTTGATTCTGACCGTGACCTTGAATAAATCCCCGTCGACGCTCACCTCAAGGCTCGCGCCCTGCAGCTCGGCGAGGCTTTTCGCAATCGCGAGCCCGAGACCGCTGCCCTCGGTGTGGCGCGAGCTGTCGCGCCGCACGAAGCGTTCGGTCAGGTCAATGCCCGACAGCCCCGACTGCTCGGACGAAATGTTGCGGAAAGTCATGACCGCCTCGCCACGCTCGGCGACAAGGTCGAAATAGGCGCGCGTACCGGTAAGCGAATACTTGCAGATGTTCGAAGACAGATTGTCGAATATCCTCCACATATGCCGACCGTCGGCGAAGATGATGACCCGCTCGTCGGGTATGTTCACGACCGTGTTCACTCCCGCCGCCGCGAAACGCTCGCTGTATTCGCCGAGCGCCTGACGCAGCAGCTCAGACACATCGAGCTCGGCGGCGTTGACCGGCAGCACACCCGACGACGCTTTTGACGCCTCAATCAAGTCCTCGATCAGCTTTTTCAGCCGTCCCGACTGACGGTCGAGGACTTCGATATAGCCGCGGATATTCTCGTTTTCGGGCTGCTCTTTTTTGATGAGGTCGACGTAGCTGATAATCGACGTCAGCGGCGTCTTGATGTCGTGAGAGACGTTCGTGATGAGCTCGGTGCGCAGACGCTCGCTCTTCATACGCTCCTCGACCGCGCGGCTGACGCTGTCGCCGATGCGATTGAATATCTTCGCGCTTTTACCTACCGGGTCGAGCGGTCCGGTAGTTTCAAAGCGCACACCGTCCTCACCACCCGCGAGCCGCTCTGCCGCGCTCTGCAGCTTACCGAGACGGACAAGGAAATAGGATACATACAGAAACGCGGCGATGTTGTAAAGCATGAATGCCGTCAGCATTGACGACGAGCGCGACGGAATGGACAATACGAGCAGGAAGAAGTCGACCGCGCAGAACAGCACCCATTTCCAGAAATGCTTGATATTCATAATAAGTACAAGCAGTCGCCAGACGAGGGTATTGCGGTACCATTTCCCCGCGGCGATACGGCGTACCGCGGCGCGGAGTGTGCGGAGAATGAGCAGATATAAAATTACCGCGCAAATAACGACTATAACAATTTGTATAAAAATAAAATAGTCAAAGCTGCTCGTTATCTTTACAAGGCCTGCTGCCAGTGAATTAATCAGCGAAACATAGTCACGGCTGAATAGATTTGTTATGACAACATAAGCCACATACAAATCAAGCGCGACAAGCACAGCGTCAACGCACAGCATTATTTCTGCCGGTATACGCTCGACAATTGACAATCTTATTTTCCCACCCGACGGAACATAAAGCGACTGCAAAATATATATGACTGATAACAGCAATACAACCGCAAGCCAGATAAAATTGCCGACAAAATAGTTATTGCCCTGTTCGGTCAGGCTCAGATACACTTCGTAATTTTGCTGATACTTGTCGTTGACAGATGTATTTTGAACGGAAAAATAAATTATTTCGGTCGATACATCCTCTCCCGCATACCATATTTTTCCCGTATCATCCGATAATTCGTCATATCCTTTATACCAGATGCTGCAGACAGTTTCGGGTACTTCATCAGTATTTTTCGCGACAAGTATGTCTTGGCAGTACAATTGAAATCGCAGATTACTTATCTCTGGACTGAATCCGGATAAAATATCTATTATTTCCTTGCTTGTTCCCGATATAACAGTTATGCCATTGTATTCGGTATATCCGACATTTTCTTCGAAAAACCCATCCGGTATATCATTTCTGAAAATACGCAAAGCATAATCGAGGGTCTGGGTTTCCTCATTCAGCATTACCCACGGTATATACTCTCCGCTTTGGAAATCAGTCGTGGAATAAATGTATAAGCTTTTAATCAGGCACATTCCCAATCCCAAAAGCGACGCACATATCAGCAATATGACAATTAAGCGTGCGACCTTTCCACATAACATTCGTTTTATATCCATAAAATCAAATCCTTTCAATCACTAACGCACTCACTCGTCAATCTTGTACCCCTGCCCCCAGACCACCTTGATGTGGCGCGGCTCGGCAGGGTTCACCTCGAGCTTCTCGCGCAGATGCCGTATGTGTACCGCGACGTTGTTCTCCGAGCCGATACCGCCCCAGACGCGGCGGTATATTTCGCTCGTCGAGAACACCTTTCCAGGCGACTCCATCAATAGCTTCAATACCGAAAATTCGGTCGGAGTCAATGACACCTCGTCGCCGTCGACCGTCAGCCTGCGCTCTGCAAGGTCGAGCCGCAGCGCGCCGCGGCAGAGTATATTCTGCGACTCATTTTCCCTCTTTATACCGCCGAGAAACGTGTACCTCCGCAGCTGTGAGCGCACGCGCGCGACCAGCTCCGCCGGATGAAACGGCTTTGTGATATAATCGTCCGCGCCGACATTGAGTCCGAGCACCTTGTCGGCGTCCTCGCTCTTGGCGGTCAGCAGAATCACGGGTATGTTCGTGAAGCTTCGCAGCTGCGCCATTGCCGAGATTCCGTCGAGCCGCGGCATCATGATATCGAGCAGCACCAGCTGTACATCCTCACGTCTGAGAATCTCCAGTGCCTCTTTTCCGTCGTATGCGCATACGACGCGATATCCCTCCGCCTCAAGGTAGATTTTAATCGCCGAGACTATATCCCTCTCGTCGTCGCAGACTAGTATTGTGTGCATTGCGTTTCCTCCGGTTTTCACTTTGCTTCGGTATATAAAGTATACCATATTGTTTCTGAAGATTCAATATAGAAGCAGCTTAATATTTCTTAATAAACGCTGTCAATTTTTAAGCTTCTATTGACAATAGCATACCATTATGGTATAATAAATTCGGTTATCTGCTGCTGACCTACCACAAATCAAGTAAGCTTTTGTATCTGCATAAAATTTTTGTATCAACATAAAGTAAGGAAGACTACGCTTTATAAAGTCAGGGTCATAATTATGGATAATATATTGATAGCATTTTTGCTCACCCTTATAGCCGG
The DNA here is from genome assembly GCA_904386005.1 of Candidatus Flemingiibacterium merdigallinarum. Classification (GTDB taxonomy): domain Bacteria; phylum Bacillota; class Clostridia; order Oscillospirales; family CAG-272; genus Flemingiibacterium; species Flemingiibacterium merdigallinarum. The sequence goes on along the minus strand of CAJFKR010000011.1, from coordinate 18,239 downwards.
ACTGTCGACCGGCATCGGCAGTCTCATCGCCTTTGTCTCGAACAGCACGAATCGCCGTTTTCTTTCGGTCAGCCTCGGGTTTTCAGCCGGAGTCATGGTCTATGTTTCGATGCTCGAAATCCTGCCGAAAGCCGCCGAGAGCTTCGCTTCAAGCTTTAGCGAAAAGCTGTCGATGACTATCGCGGTCATATCGTTTTTCGGCGGTATGTTTTTAATCGCGATTATCGACAAGCTGCTGCCGTCGGACGAAAACCCGCACGAGGTCAAGTTGATCGAGGACTGCAAAAAAAACGGCGGCGCTGACTGCGAGCGTCTCGCCGCGTCGGGTCGACTGCGCCGAATCGGCATATTCACCGCGCTCGCCATCGGCATACACAACTTTCCCGAGGGACTCGCGACCTTCGTGTCCGCTCTGCAAGAGCCGGGTCTCGCGATACCGATTGTCGCCGCGATCGCGCTGCACAATATTCCCGAGGGAATCGCCGTGTCGGTGCCGATATATCAGGCGACCGGCTCGAAAAAGAAGGCGTTCGGACTGTCGTTCATGTCCGGACTCGCCGAGCCGATCGGCGCGCTCATCGGCTGGCTTATATTGATGCCGTTCATGAATGATATCGTCTACGGCGTCATCTTCGCAATGGTCGCCGGAATCATGGTGTTCATATCGTTCGACGAGCTGCTGCCCGCCGCGCGCGAATATGGCGAGCACCATCTGTCGATATACGGTCTGATCGGCGGTATGGCGGTTATGGCATTGAGTCTTATTCTGTTTATGTAAAGCAGAATAAATCTGTTTATATAAATAAATATTTCGAATCTGTTGCAAATCCTTGACATATCGGAGATATCGTGCTATACTGTTGTTAAATCCAACGAAAGGATATTCGCTTGCCGAATATAAGTGATGGTCATGTATAGAAAAATCGCGATATTTTTGATTGTCGCCGGACTGATTTCAGGCTGTGTCTCCTGCCAGTCGACCGACGATATCCAGTCTGTCACCGAAACCACCGCCGAAACCGTGACCGAGACCGAGACCACGTCTATTTTAGACGAACTCGGCGAAAAGGATTTCGAGGGACGCACCTACACAATATATGAAAACGACTACACCGACTTCCACATCAACATTCCCGAGGATACGCTGACCGGCGACGTCATCAATGACGCGCTTTATCAGCGCGACGCCGACCTCGAGGAAAGGTATAATATAGTCCTCGAATACCACGAGGACGACTCCAGCGATCCGTTCAAGAATTCGGTGCTCGCGGGCGACGACCTATACAATATCATAATCTCCGACAACATGAACTCACTCGTCAACTCGGGCGTGCTGACCAATCTCTGCGCTCTTGACGACCTGTCGCTCGATCAGTCGTGGTGGAGCCCGCTCATCTATGACAGTATTCGCTACGACGACCGGATGTATTTCACGACCGGCGACATCTCACCCGCGGTCTATCAGTCGCCGTTCTGTATGTTTCTAAACCTCGCGCTATATGAAGATCTCGGCATCGAGACCGACATCTGGGATCTCGTCATCGACGGCAAGTGGACGCTCGACTCGGTAATCGAGCTTACCAAGGGACTCGACCGCGATCTCAACAACGACAGCGTGATGGATCTGAAAAACGACTTCTACGGCATCGTAATGCAGCCGACCGAGGAGACGACCGACGCTCTGCTTGCGGGCTGCGGCGAGCAGCTGTCGGGAATACTGCCCGACGGCAGCGGACTCGGCGTCACCTTTAACGAAAGGACTGTCTCGGTCGTCGAGAAGATGATGCAGTTCACGCAAAAAATCGTACACGAGGATATCAACGACGTCATAAACTACACGTTCAAGGAGGGGCGCGCATTATTTCTACAGCACAAATTAGAAAGCGCCGGCGTCCATCTGCGCGACATGGAAGACCCATATCTGATTCTGCCGATGCCGAAATACGATGAGAACCAGGAGACCTACATCTCGGGTATGTCGATATGTGTCCACTGCTTCGTCGGCGTGCCGAAAACCGCCGATCCTGAGTTCACCGGCTTTGTCACCGAGGCGCTCGCCCGCTATTCACACGAGAAGATCCGCCCGCTGTCGTATGACCTTGTCTACACGCAGAAGATAACGCGCGACGAGCGCAGCCTCGAGGTGCTGAATATAATCTTCGACACGCTCTATGTCGACTTCGGTATGTGCTTCAACTTCGGCGGAATGAATGTAACGATGAAGGATATTGTTTTCTATGAAAAGCCGCTCATATCTACGATCGAATCTGTCAGACCCGCGGCTGAAAAGGCTATAGAAGAATTTATCGAAAACTGGAACAGTTGAATATATTGTGTTATCATAACGATACAGCGATGGAGCATTACCCGTTCCATCGCTTGTGAATTTTTCAAACGATGATAACAATATATGAATTGTTTATTTTCACTTGAATTGTTAAATAAACTGTGGTATAATAATACTGCTGTTCGGCGACAATTTAGAGAAACTATATAATATATTAACGCAATAAAGTCATGATAAGGAGATGGTGGCAAAATGAAAACACTAAAGCTTCACGAATCGGGACGTCGTATCGTCACCTCTGATGGTGAACGCTTCTACTTCATCGGCGACACCGCATGGGAACTCTTCCACGCGCTGAGCCGCGATGAGGCGGTTAAATATCTGACAGTGCGCAAATCTCAAGGCTTCAACATGATACAGGCGGTCGTCCTTGCCGAGCTCGACGGGCTCGCGACGCCGAATTATTACGGCAGATGCCCGCTAAAGCAGAACGCTGACGGCAATTACGACCCGACTCTGCCCGATCTCGACGGCGAATACAGCTACTTTGACCACTGCGAATACATAATCTCGCTCGCCGAGTCTATCGGTCTCTATATCGGACTTTTGCCGACCTGGGGCGACAAGTGGAATCGAAAATGGGGCAAGGGTCCCGAGATCTTCACGCCTGACAACGCGTATACCTACGGCAAATGGCTTGCCGAACGGATGAAGCACCACAACAATATCGTCTGGATCCTCGGCGGCGACCGCCCGCTCGAGGAGGCGCGCCACTACGAGATCATAGACTCAATGGCGCGCGGACTGCGCGACGGCGACGGCGGGAAATTCTTAAAGACGCTGCACCCGAGCGGAGCTTCTTCGTCGAGCGCGTATGTTCACGACCGCGAATGGCTCGATTTCAACATGATGCAGTCGGGTCACGGCTTCCCCTCCCCGACCTGCTTCGACATGATGGCGTCTGACTATGCGCGTGTTCCGGTAAAGCCGGTCATGGACGGCGAGCACTGCTACGAGGATCACCCAATCAATTTCAACGAGAAAAACGGCTACTTTGACGAGGTCGACGTTCGACTCGCGATGTACCGCAACCTGCTTGGCGGCGCGTGCGGAAACACCTATGGTCATCATGCCGTATGGCAGATGAAGCGCGAGCCCGACGGCTACTGTCCAAACACCTACAAAACCGCGCTGCACCGTCCGGCGGCTGAAGCCATGTATATCTACCGCGGCTTCATTGACGACAACGACCTTACCGAATACACGCCGGTATACGATATTGTGGAGGACAACCAACACGACGCGTCGTATGTAGCCGGAATGGTCAAGGAGGACGCGGCGATACTGTATGTTCCCGCGGGCGCTCCGGTCAAGCTGAATCTCGAGCGGCTCAATTTCACGCCGTCGAAGCTGCTCTGCTTCGAGCCGACGACCGGCGAATATACGCGTGCCGCGCGGCTCATACCCGACGGCAGAATCACCTTCCGCGGACGCGCCGGAGGTCGCGGTCAGGATATAGTTGTGTTTGTGAAATAAACCGGCATTATCTTAAATCACACAAGCCATTAAAATCCGGCATACCTACAATTAATATTATCAAAATTCATGAAAGGAAGTATAATATATGAAAGTAATTATCATCGGCGGTATAGCCGCCGGTACAAAAGCCGCGGCAAAGCTGCTGCGCTGTGATCGCTCGGCTGAGGTCAAAATCCTCACAAAGAGCGCCGGCGTATCATATGCCGGCTGCGGTCTGCCCTATTATATCGGCGGCGAGATCGCCGATATAGCGTCGCTCGAGGTCAACACTCCCGAGCACTTCTCCGATCTGACCGGCGCCGAGGTTGTCACCGGCTGTGAGGTCACGTCGGTTGATGTCAACGCGAAAGCTGTAGCCTATAAAATGACCGACGGCAGCGCCGGCAGCGAGGGCTACGACAAGCTGATTATCGCGTCGGGAGCGTATCCGTTCGTGCCGGATATGCCGGGCGCAAATCTCGCGGGCGTATTCACAATGCGTGAGCCGGTCGACGCCGGAGCTATCCGCGACTATGTTGAAAAGAACGGCTGCCGCCGTGCGGTAGTCTGCGGTGCGGGCTTCATAGGACTTGAAGCCGCCGAAAACCTACTCGCGCTCGGACTTTCTGTGACTGTAGTTGAAGCCGCCGACCAACCGCTGCCGAAGGTATTCGACCCCGAGCTCGGAGCGTATGTCAAGCGTCAGCTTCAGGCTGCCGGTATGCGCGTCCTGACCGGCACTCCGGTGCGCTCGATTGCCGGTACCGATCGTGCCGACGGCGTCGTCACCGACGCGGGCACGATTCCGGCTGACATTGTTATCATGTCGATAGGCATCCGTCCGGCGACCGAATTTCTCAAGGATACCGGCATTGAGATGTTTAAAGGTACAATCGTAGTAGATGAAGCTATGCGCACTAATATTCCGGATGTATACGCCGCCGGAGACTGCGCGCTCGTAAAGAACGCGATTACCGGCAAGCCGCAGTGGTCGGCAATGGGCTCGACCGCGAATATAACCGCGCGTCTGCTCGCTAAGAATATCGCCGGCGAGAGCTGTGCGTATCACGGCTGCCTCGGCACCGGTGTCGTCAAGCTGCTGCCGAATCTGTGCGCCGGACGCTGCGGTCTCGGCGAGGAGGACGCGCGGTCCGCCGGCTTCGACGCGGTCAGCGCGATCAGCGTCCACGACGACAAGCCGAAGTATATGTCTGACGCGTCCTACTTCATAATCAAGCTGATCGCCGACCGCAAGTCGCGCCGCCTGCTCGGTATTCAGGTTTTAGGCAGCCGCATGGTCGACAAGATGGTCGACATAGCCGCGACCGGTATATCGCTGAAAGCGACAATCGACAGCTTTGACGATATCGATTTCGCGTACGCTCCGCCCTTCTCGACCGCGATCAGTCCGTTTGCCGCCGCCTGCAACGTGCTTGAAAACAAGCTCGACGGCATACTCGATTCAATGACGCCGGCTGAATACATGAACGGCGCGGCAAAAGGATATACCATTGTCGACGCGCTGTCGACCCAAGCTATCCCGAACGCCAAATGGATGCCGATTGAAAAGCTCAACACCTCGATCGAGGGTGTCGACAAGGACGCGAAGCTGCTGCTCGTCTGCCGACGCGGAAGGAGCGCGTATATGCTCCAGAACCGGCTCACAGCGCTCGGTTTCAAAAACACCAAGGTGCTCGAGGGCGGTACGACCGTGACTCCGGTCAAGGTCGAGCGGACGACGTCGAAGCTGCCTGAGAGCGAAATCAAGCGGGTCAAGGGGCTCGGCTGTCTGCGCGATAAGCGTTTTGACGATATATTCAACGTCCGTGTCATCACCCGCAACGGCAAAATCACGTCGGACGAGCACAAGAAAATCGCCGAAGCCGCCGAAAAATACGGCTCGGGCGAGGTGACAATGACAACCCGTCTGACAATGGAGATTCAGGGCGTTCCGTATGACAACCTCGACGAGCTGTTCGCATTCCTCGCCGACGCCGGACTCGAGACCGGCGGCACCGGCTCGAAGGTGCGTCCGGTCGTATCCTGCAAGGGCACGACCTGCATATACGGTCTCATCGACACATACGGTCTGTCCGAAAAGCTGCACGAGCTCTTCTACAAAGGCTATCATGACACGACCCTGCCGCACAAATTTAAAATCGCGGTCGGCGGATGTCCCAACAACTGCGTAAAGCCCGACCTCAACGACCTCGGCGTCATTGGTCAGCGCATACCGCAGATTGAATTATCGAAGTGCCGCGGCTGCAAGGTCTGCCAGATTGAAAAGAAATGTCCGATAGGCACCGCAAAGGTTGTCGACGGCAAGATTGTAATCAATACCGAGGAATGCAACCACTGCGGCCGCTGCGTCGACCAATGTCCGTTCGGCGCGGTCACCGAGGAGCGCACCGGATACAAGATTTACATCGGCGGACGCTGGGGCAAAAAGACCGCGCACGGTCAGGCGCTCGGCAAGATATTCTCGACCGAGCAGGAGGTAATCGACACGGTAGAGCGCGCGATTCTGCTCTTCCGCGACGAGGGCATAACCGGCGAACGCTTTGCCGACACCGTCGCCCGTCTCGGCTTCGAATATGTCGAGAACAAGCTGCTCTACGGCAAAATCGACAAGAATGAAATTCTCAAGAAGAATGTAACCGGAGGAGCGACTTGCTAAAACCCCTGCTCTCACTGCTGCTCGCGCTCACTGTTGTAGCAGTGAGCGCGTGCGGTTCGATTGACAGCGACGTTGTCGAAAGCAACGCGTCCGGTTCTGATTCTGTCGGAACTGCTTCTGACGACGCCGAACCGAATGAAACCGATTCGGTTGAATCCGATAATGATACGTCGGAAAACGGCGCGGTCTTTCCCTACAGCTTTACCGACGATTCGGGAGCGGTCGTCACACTCGACTTTGAACCTACGAAAGTCGCGGTTTTGTTTTCGTCTTATGCCGAAATCTGGATCGACGCCGGCGGAAGCATAGCTGTCACGGTAGCCGAGACGGTCGAGCGCGGATTTGCCGATGATTCTGTAACTGTCATAGACCCGGGCTCGGGTCACAGCACAATCGACCTCGAAGCCCTGATTTCCTCCGAGCCGGATTTTGTAATCGGAACGACCGATTACGCCGGACAGGTCGACGCGGTCAATTTCTGCCGCGACGCCGGAATACCGGCCGCGCTGTTCCGAGTCGAAAGCTTCGACGACTATCTTGATGTGCTGAAAATCTGCTGCGATGTCACCGGCTCACCTGAAAACTACGAACTGTACGGTACAAGTGTCGAAAACAAAATCGACGCGTTGTTCGACTCGGTCGGCGAATACCTCGAGTCTGCCGACGCGCCGGATATACTGTTTGTCCGCGCGGGCAGCACCGACAGCTCGACCAAAGCCAAGACCGCGACCGACAACTTCGCCTGCGCGATGCTCGACGAGCTGGGAGCGAACAACATCGCCGACGAGAGGGGCGAGCTGACCGGCGCGCTCAGTCTCGAAGCGATAATCGAAGCCGACCCCGACTATATGTTCATCACCACAATGGGCAATGAAGCGGCCGCGATTGAGCATATGGACTCAATGCTCACATCCGAGGGCTGGCGCGAGCTTTCCTGCGTCAAGGAATCGAATTACGCATATCTTCCGAAGGAGCTGTTCCACTTCAAGCCGAATTCGCGCTGGGCATACGCGTACAAAATGATCGTTGAGCTGCTCTACCCCGACCTTGTGGTCGAATGATATCCGCAAATCTGTATCGAATGATACCCGCGCACCGGAATCGAACGATACCCGCGCACCGGAATCGAATGATACCCGCGCACCGGAATCGAATGATACCTGCGCATTGGAGTTGAATGAACCGCGCGCCGGGCGGGAGCTTGTGATTTTATCCTGTAAGCCGTGTGCCCGATTATCCGCGTGTGCGGTTTATTCAGTATTCCAACTACATTAAAAAGGACAAATAACCGATGAAAAAGCGTCAATCCCCGCCGTCTATACACACTGCCGGAGTTGGTATAATCTACCTCGTATTGACGCTGCTCTCGGTCGCCGCCGTGATATCCGCGTTGACTGTGGGCAGCGCGGATATTTCATTGTCCCGTGTCCTCGCCGCCTTTACAGGCGAGGACAAGACCGCGCGGGTCATAGTAGTCGGTCTCAGGCTGCCGAGACTCGCCGGAGCCGCGCTCGCCGGAGCCGCGCTCGCGACCGCCGGTCAGCTTCTGCAGGCTGTCACTGACAACGAGCTCTGCGCGCCGAATATAATCGGCGTCAACTCCGGCTCGGGACTCGCGGTCATGCTGGTTTTGTGCCTGTTTCCGATGTATTGGCAGCTTTTGCCGGCGGCGGCGTTCGTCGGAGCGCTCGCGGCGTCGTTCTTTGTACTGCTCGTCTCGGGCGCGAGCCCGGGCGACCAGAAATCGTCGCTGATACTCGCGGGAGTCGCGCTGTCGTCGATACTCGGAGCCGGAATCTCGTTTCTGTCGCTGAAATACCCGGACGTGCTGAGCTCATACACCGCCTTTTCGGTCGGCGGCTTCTCCGGAGTTACGTTTGACGAGCTTGCGATACCCGCGATAATGATATTCGTCTGTTTCATCCTCGCGATGATCGCCGCGCCGAAAATCAACCTGCTTTGTCTCGGCGACGAAGCGGCCGGCTCGCTCGGCGTGCGGGTCAGACGGCTGCGCGTGTTTACGATTGTAATAACGAGCGGACTCTGCGCCGCGGCGGTCTCGTTCGCCGGATTGCTCGGATTTGTCGGACTTATAGTGCCGCATATCATCCGGCGGATCTGTGGTCAGCGGCTCCGCCGGATTCTACCGATAACCGCGCTCGGCGGAGCTCTGCTCGTCGTATTTTCGGATGTGATCGTCCGGACGATACTCGCGCCGGGCGAGCTGCCGGCCGGTATTATAATGGCGCTTATCGGCGCGCCCTTCTTTTTGTATCTGCTTGTGAGGAGGAGACGGCATGATTGAGCTGAATGACGTTTCGGTCGGCTACAGGGGCAAGCCGATCCTTTCGAATATCAGCTTCACGGTGAGCGACGGCGAAATCTGCGCTCTGCTCGGACACAACGGCTGCGGCAAGTCGACCTTGCTGCGCGCGGTCATGGGCAGCCTCGGCTACACCGGCAGCATCCGAATCGACGGTCAGGAGACACGCCGGCTGTCGAATGACCGCGCAAAGCTGATATCGCTGATGCCGCAGCTTATGGCGAGACCGTCAATCAGCGTATATGAGCTGGTGTCGTTCGGTCGTCAGCCTTACACCGGAATCAGCGGAATTCTGTCCAAATCCGACCGGCTGAAAATCGACGAGGCGATACAGAAAACCCGACTTGAACCGCTCGCGCTGTCGCGCTGTGACCGGATATCGGGCGGCGAGCTTCAGCGCGCCTATCTCGCGATGGTGCTGGCGCAGGATACGCCGAACCTGCTGCTCGACGAGCCGGCCGCACACCTCGACGCGCGGTATGAGCGTCAGATTTCCGATTTTCTGCTCGCGCTCAAAGCCGACCGGCGGGCTGTGCTCGCGGTGCTGCACAATATCAACCACGCGCTCTCGATCGCCGACCGGATAATCGTCATCGACTCGGGAAAGCTCGTATTCAATGGCAATCGCGCCGAGTTCTCTGATAGGCAGATCGCCGAGACGTACTTCGGGCTGCGGCGCTACACCTGCCGCGACGACCGCGGAAACGGAGCCGAATTTTATCTGTAAACGATATAAACCGCGTATTGCCGCGCAGACATATATCCGCGCGCCGACACGTGGTTTTTATTATTCGTTGTTTTTAACAACTGAGTAGTTAGTGTAGGCTAACTCAATATACATTCCCACGAAATTCAGAATTCAGGGAAAAATCCATTCTGAAGCTATTGACAAAACATGATTCAGGATATATAATATATACAGTTAGCACGCACTAACCACATTATCGCAAAGGAGGATACTAAATGCTCCCTCTCACCTACGCGTCGCCCGAAGCAGAGCATATCATCGTTAAAGTAAACGGCAATGCCGACGTGAAAAAGCATCTCGAGTCGCTCGGATTTGTCGCGGGCGGCAGTATCCGAGTCATAAGCAGTCTCGGCAAAAATATCATAGTCAACGTCAAGGACACGCGTATCGCGATAAGCCGCGACGCGGCGTCGAAAATCATGGTCAGGCAATGAATTGCGCCGCGATTGAAAACGCGGCGGCGGTTCGCCACATCAAGGTCATTTCATAAAGCGTTTTACTATATCGCAATCAATTAACGAAAGGATAAATACATATGAAAACATTGCGCGAAGCAAAGATCGGCGAGACAGTCAAGGTCACAAAGCTGACCGGAGAAGGCGCGCTCAAGCGCCGAATCATGGATATGGGTATAACCCGCGGAGTTGACGTGTATATACGCAAGGTCGCGCCGCTCGGAGACCCGATCGAGGTAACAGTGCGCGGCTACGAGCTGTCGCTTCGCAAATCCGACGCTGACTTGATTGAGGTCGAATAATTTTTACCCGAGGGTTAGCGAAAGCTAACCGCATATTGTGCCTGTATCTTCTCAATCGCTGACCAGAAATCTATAGCTGACCAGAAATCTATAGTAACGGTTTCGATTCATCAAAGCTAAATTGTCGCCCACGGTTAGCAAGCACTAACCACAATTTGTAATCATCGGTTAGCTCACACTAACCACAAACGATAGAAAGGATTTTTACAATGGACATACGCATCGCCCTCGCGGGAAATCCGAACTGCGGTAAAACGACGCTGTTCAACGCGCTGACCGGCTCGAATCAGTTTGTCGGAAACTGGCCCGGAGTTACGGTTGAAAAAAAGGAAGGCAAGCTGAAGCATCACGACAACGTTGTGATCACCGACCTGCCCGGCATCTACTCGCTGTCGCCGTATACGCTCGAGGAGGTAGTCGCGCGCGGCTATCTGTTGAATGAGCGTCCCGACGCGATACTGAATATCGTCGACGGCTCGAACCTCGAGCGAAACCTCTACCTGACGACACAGCTGCTCGAGCTGGGAATTCCGGTCGTCGTCGCGGCCAACATGATGGACATTGTCCGCAAAAACGGCGATAAAATCAACATTTCCGAGTTGTCAGAGAGACTCGGCTGCAAGGTCGTCGAGATCTCCGCGCTCAAGGGCGAGAACATATTCGACGCCGCCGAGGCCGCCATTGCCGCGTCAAAGAATCCCGCGACTCCGCCGCGACACAGCTTCAACGGCGCGGTGGAGCACGCTATCGCGCACATCGAGGAGGTCGCGCTGCACAATCTCCCCGAAGCTGAACAGCGCTGGTACGCTATAAAGCTGTTCGAACGCGACGACAAGGTTATGGAACAATTGAAGCTCGACAAGAGCCTGCTCGAGCACATCGACGCCGACATCAAAGCCACCGAAGCCGAGCTTGACGACGACGCTGAATCGATTATTACAAATGAGCGGTATATCTACATCGCCGAGCTGATGCGCGTCTGCTACAAGAAGAAATCGTCCGGCGGACTGACAGTTTCGGACAAAATCGACCGGGTCGTCACAAACCGTTTCGCCGCGCTGCCGATTTTCGCCGCGGTCATGTTCCTTGTATACTACATATCGGTAACTACTGTCGGTACGATTTTCACCGACTGGGCGAACGACGGTGTGTTCGGCGACGGCTGGCACCTGTTCGGTATCGGCTCGGGCGAATACAGCGACGCGATGAACGCTTACGCCGCCGATAATCTGTTCACCGACGAGTTAAAGACTATTGTCGACTCGGCAGTCGCTGCCGATGTAGTCGGCGCGGCTGACATACAGAGCGCGATCGCGGACGGCGACTTCGGAGCGTTCGACGAGGCGTATGGTTCATTCGCCGATTCGCTCGCGAATGAGGGCTACGACATCTCGGCCATCTACGACGCCGCGCTCGGAGACGACGCGGAGGGCGTTCCCGATTCATCCGAATACGGAATCTGGGTTCCGGGTATACCGGTGCTCATCGAAAGCGGGCTTAATGCCGCCGGCACGCCCGAATGGCTGAACAGTCTGCTGCTCGACGGAATTGTCGGCGGCGTCGGCGCGGTGCTCGGATTCGTACCGCAGATGCTCGTGCTGTTCTTAATGCTCGCGTTCCTCGAAGCCTGCGGCTACATGGCGCGAATCGCCTTTGTCATGGACCGCATATTCCGCAAGTTTGGTCTTTCCGGAAAATCGTTCATTCCGATGCTGATCGGCACCGGCTGCGGCGTGCCCGGAATCATGGCGTCGCGCACTATTGAAAATGAGCGCGACCGCCGAATGACGATAATGACCACGACCTTCATTCCCTGCGGCGCGAAGCTGCCGATAATCGCGCTCATAACCGCCGCGCTCTTCCACGGCGCGTGGTGGGTAGCGCCGTCGGCATACTTTGTCGGCATCGCCGCGATCATCATCTCGGGTATAATGCTCAAAAAGACGAAGATGTTCGCCGGAGACCCTGCTCCGTTCGTAATGGAGCTGCCCGCATACCACTGGCCGACACTCGGCAATATCCTGCGTTCGATGTGGGAGCGCGGCTGGTCGTTCATCAAAAAAGCCGGAACAATAATCATGCTCGCGACAATTGTAATCTGGGCCGGTTCGGTATTCGGAGTCGTCGACGGCAGCTTCACCTTCGACACCGAGATGGAGCTCGAATCGAGCATACTCGGAATCATCGGCGGCGCGATCTGCTGGATATTCAGCCCGCTCGGTTTCGGCAACATCAAGGCTACGGTCGCGACTATAATGGGACTTGTCGCGAAAGAGGAAGTAGTCGGCGTATTCGGTGTCCTCGACTTCGAAGGCATGACGCAGCTCGCCGCGTATTCGTTCCTGATATTCAACCTGCTCTGCGCCCCCTGCTTCGCGGCGATCGGAGCTATCAAGCGCGAGATGAACTCGGCGAAGTGGACGATATTCGCAATCGGCTATCAGTGCCTGTTCGCATACGCAATCTCGCTGACAGTATATCAGATCGGCTCGCTGTTCACCGGAAATGTCAATGTAATCGGACTAATCTTCGCGTTGGCAATTGTAGCCGGAATCATCTATATGCTGGTTAAGCCTTATCACGAATCGACTCGGCTTACGAAAAAGCTTGCCTCGCAGTCCTGATTTGGTCGAGCAGACCGGTATTTGTGACTTCAAACTCTCATAAATCAAGCGTCGCCGGAGAGAAAGAGTTTCTCCGGCGACGTTTTAACACAAGGGGATATTTCGAATGAAAACAAGCAATAAGCCTGCGGCTTGCGGGGGCGGTAAATTACCGGCTTCGCAAAACGACAATAAGCCGGCTTCGCATAACAATAAACTGTCGGCCTCACACATCAGATATTTGATTACGATGCACCGGCTCAAAAATGCCGACAATACCGTCCGCTGCGTAGATATCGCGCAGTCGCTCGGAATATCAAAGCCGAGCGTCCACTCTATGATAAAGCTGCTCAGCAATATGGAGCTGGTTCAAAAGGAAAATTACGGAGTCGTGTATCTCACAGAGAAAGGGCTGGAGACCGCCGAACGGTACAGCAGAGGATATGACTTCATGCTCGGTTGTCTTGATGAGGTGTTGTCCGACGAAAATTCGATAAGCTCATCGGTTTGTATGCTGCTGTCGAGCCTGACAGAGGAAAAGCTGTCGCTGTTGTAATTAAGGAGTTATTATTCATGTACAAAATCACACTGAAAATTGACGGTATGAGCTGTCCGATGTGCGAGTCGCACCTGAACGACATTGTGCGCCGTGAATTCAAAATAAAACAGGTCAAATCTTCGCATAAGCGCGGCGACATGGTGATTGTCGCCGACGATAAGCTCGACCGCTCCGAGCTTGAACGCGCGGTCGGGTCGGTCGGCTACAAGCTGCTGTCATACGAATGTACGCCGTATGAAAAGCCGGGCTTGTTTGCCCAATTCAAAAGATGAAACGCGAGATAGTAAAATATCAAGCCGCGAGTGAATCGGTCACGCACAGCGTATATCCCGGCATCGAGCTCATATATAACGATATCCATACGTCCGAGTTCAGACTCGACCGACCGGACGAGGACAGTATATTCGAAATCAGCCACTGCCGCGAGGGGCGGGTCGAGTTCAGCTTCGGCGGCGGCTACTGCTACCTGTCCGACGGCGACCTCGCGGTCGTGCGCGGACGGGACACCGGAAATATCATGCGATGTCCACTGTCGCATTATCACGGAATCACGGTCAGAATCAACCCTGCGCTGACGCCGCGCTGTCTGTCCTGCTTTCTCGACGACGTCAATGTCGAGCCGTCCGCGCTGCTCGATAAATACTGCCACGGTCAGAGCTGCTATATAGTCCGTTCAAAGCCCGAGGTTTCGCATATCTTCTCCGAGCTGTATTCGGTTCCCGAACAGATACGCCGCGGCTACTACAAGGTGAAGATACTCGAGCTGCTGCTCTTTTTAAGCGCGAACGACCTCGGTGCCGACTGCGCGTCCGAGCGCAGCGCGACTCCGAATCAAGTCAGGCTCGCGACGCAAATACACGACTTTCTCACCGGCCGGCTCGACGATCATATTACGCTCGACGAGCTGTCCGGAATCTTCCACGCGTCGGGCACATTGATAAAGTGCAGCTTTAAGGCGGTCTATGGCGTGTCGATAAACTCATACATCCGCACGCACAAAATGCAGGCGGCGGCGCTGATGCTGCGCGGCAGCGGCGCGACGGTGCTTGAGATCGCCGGTCGTTTTGGCTACGACAACCCGAGCAAGTTCGCGTGCGCGTTCCGGCGCGAGTACGGGGTTTCGCCGAACGAATACCGCAATATGAGCTATACTCAAATGAATATTTGAATTTTATGCAGAGTTTGCGCTTCGCAAAACGTCATCTACAGCCGCATTCAATCAGCGGCATCAGATTGCCCAACCCGCTATTATATTGCATTCGCAATAATTCAGCCATACGCCTCGAATCCCGACTCCCAGTATGGGACATCCCCCTCGCAGTGCCAGACCCTGACGCGCGCGAACGGCACGAACAGATTGACAAGCAGCATTTCCGCCGACGCGCTGTCCGATTCGGTCACGACCGCGACCTGCGCGTACAGATCAATCGGTCCGATCTTACCGATGAGATCGTGACTGTATTTAACGCAGTCGTCCCGATAACGCAGATATAGTTCATAGTCGCCGAGGACAATCGGGTGATTATACGTGACAAGAACCAGCGCGGCGCAGACAAGCAGATACAGACAGTGCAGAATTGTCACAACACATCGGACACGTCTCGCGTTCTGATACAGCGCGGCGATATCAGCTTTTGACCATACGGCGTGTGTGCCGCCGTGGTCATATCGTCGATATGACCGGCAGGCGAATACAGTAATCAACCATATTAATAATATTATCAGGAAAATTATCGTCAGCATATTGTTAAAAATAGGGACTGAATACAAGGCAGTATTGTACCGCCTTGTGTGCAGTCCCCGTTTTCATTTAATCATGGCTCAATAGGCACAAAGCCTGTCAGCCGAGAGCGACTTCGACTGCCATTATCGAATAGGGCTTGACCTCGAATACCGCCTTGCCGTCGACAAGCGCGTCGCCGAGCTTGTTGCCGAGCAGGTCGACAAGCTCGGCCGATACGACCGGAGACCTGAAGCCGAGCGATACCTTCGCGGTCTTGCCGCAGAGCTCGTTCACACGGACGAGCAGCTTGCCCGATTCGAGCTTGGTAATCGACGTGATGTGCGCGCTTCCGGTGTCGACCTCGGCGAGTATGCCATCGGACGGCAGCCCTCCGGCGTGCGGATTCGTCGAGACGAAGCGCAGCGGATGCATGAAGCGGTCGGAGATGTCCGCCATGCACTTCGCGCAGCTCGAGCCGACGCCGACTGAAACGACGATTTCGTGATGTCCGCGCTCGGGGTCGGGGTCGGGATTGTGCGCGGTGTTTATCAGAGTCGCGGTGATCGTGTTGTCGAACAGCTGATAACCGTACTTCGAGTCGGTCATGACGTAGAGCGGATCGCCCGCGCCGTCACTTGCAATCGCCGCCGAGTAGGTCAGCGCCGGGAAGTCGTGGTTGCCTCCGTCGCGCAGTATCGAGCCCATCGGAATGTCGCAGAGATACTTCTCTGCCGTGTAGCCGACCGGCATACGCAGCGCGAGCATCGGCACGAAACGTCCGGCGAGCTCGTTCCAGTCGACCGAGACGCTGTACGTGAGCGACTTCACGCCGGCGGCGAGCGATATTTCGCAGCGCACGGTCGAGTTCAAAACGCGCGCCTCGAAGCGATATCCGGTCTTGAGTCTGCCGAAGCCGAATCGGTCGATGCGGCTGATGTTGTCGACCGGGTTGATGTCGTGGTACTTGCCGATAACCCACGAGCTGTTGCCCTCGGTCTGCGTGTTAATCTGAACGAGTCCGGCGAATTCCTTCGAATTTATCTTCTCCGAGCCGTCGGTCTTGTCGATAAGCGATACAAGGCTCATCGACAGCTTGTCGAACTCGGCGCGGATGTATTCGTTTTCGAGCACATACGCGTCCTCATAACCGAGGATGTTGTGTGTGCCGCCGTAGTAGTATGGGTACTTTTCGACCTCATTCTGCTTTATCGCTATCGTCTTGTAGCCGTATGCCGGCAGCTTGACGCGGACGAGGACGCGCACATATTTGTGATCCCAGTAGTGCTGGTATCCGCTGTCTACGAGCGCGAATTCAACCGGATTGCCGTCGACGTCGACTACATTCAGTCGGCGCAGATCACCGACCCAGTCCCAGACGGTCAGCTCGCAGAGGTCGCATCGCTCGGTCTGCGTCGGGTTGAAGATGTTGTAGACACGCGTCAGTCCGACGCCGCGCTCGGGGTTCGGGACTCCGGTGAAGTTCGAGATTCCGTATCCGACGCCCGCTCCCTCCGACTGCGACTCGCGGATAAGCTCGCCCTCGCCGTCGTTATTGAATGCCGTGCAGTCGATATTGTCTGACAGTGCCCGCAGCGACAGGTTTTCCTCGGTCGCCGAGTGCGCCAGCGCGACCTGATACAGTCCCATCGCGTATTCGCGGCTGTCCTGTACGCACGAGCCGGTCAGTATGTCGTGGAAGTGCGTGAAAAGTACATTCTGCCATGCCGTCTCATATGCCTTGAAGTTGTAACGACCGCCGACATACTCATTCGCGAGCGCGGCTACTGACTGCGACTCAATCAGACTCAATTCAGCCATGCGGTTGGCGCGCTTGATTCTCGACTGCGTCGTGTAGCAGCCGTCGAACAGGAAGTTCAGCTCCTTGTCGACGACCGGAAGCTTTTCGCGGATTTCGGGCTTGTCGGCAAGCTCGAAGAACTCGCGGAACGTACCGAAGCGGATGTTCGGGTAAATCGGCCACTCGGACATCTCGAGCGCACGCTCGACGTCGCGTCGGGTAGCTCCGCCGCCGTGATTGCCGACGCCGTATACGATAAGTCCGGTCTTGAGCCCGCCCATGCGGCGGACAAGGTCGATGAGTCCCGCGCCAATGTGCGGAGTTATCGCCGAATTGTACCAGTAGGGTTCGCGGTACATCAGTATCTCCGCGCCGGACAGTGCCTTGTAGCGGTAGAGAATATAATCTCCGTTGAGTCCGCGGCAATGGTAGTAGTATTTAAGTCCTCCATAACTGTCGATCTCGGGGATGTTCGCGCTGTGCCCGAACGTGTCGGGCGAGAAGTCGATTTTCAGCGACTCGGGGTCGACTCCCCAGACCCGCTCGAGGTAGTCGCGCGTGTATTTTATCGTGTTGACGAGCGACTCGCCGGTCGGCATATTCTTGTCAGTCTCGACCCATGCCGACGAGGTTATCTCCCACCTGCCCTCGGCGATGCGCGCCTTGATGCGCTCCATGAGGTCGGGGTCGTATTCCTCGACAAGCCGATAGACCGAGGTCTGCGACTGCGAGTAGGTGAAGGTGGGGTACTCGTCCATTAAGTCGAGCATAGTCTTGAACGTGGCGAGCGCGGCGGCGACCGTCTCGTTCCAGCCCCACATCCAGTTCATGTCGATGTGAGCGTGCGCGCAGAGTATCAGCGAATATTCCTTCGCGCAAGCTTCGAGCGGCATAAGACGCTTCTCGGCTTCGGCGCAGGCGGTCGCGGTAAGCACGCCCTCCGATTCAAGCGACGAGGCGACCACGTCGAGCGCGGACGATATGTATTCGCTGTATTTGCCATTGTTCACATCGTCCAATTTGAGCGCGAACTCAAGCTCGGATATTATACGTCTCTGGTGCTTGTTAGGCGGGGTGATGTGCCACTGCGCCTCGCGGGGCATACCAAAGGTCATCTCATAGCCCATGACCTCGCGGTTGCCGCCGACTCTCTGCTTGAGCGCGGAAAATCTCGCGTCATTGTTCATAATATATTCATCCCTTTCGAAATATGAAATATGTTATTATTTCTGGGGTCGATAACATT
>CAJFKR010000010.1 GCA_904386005.1 Candidatus Flemingiibacterium merdigallinarum | reverse complement strand
TGTGTCGTATATTTCCGTAGCTTATCCGTCTCGGTTCCCTTATCGTGATTATTGTCTTTTTTAAGTTTTCTATTTCCATGTTACTATTATATCATTCTTTCGGTAAAAAGTAAATGCTGTTGCCGTGAGTAATTTCGGAAATACAGTTATTCTGACACATCATGGCAGATATATTTTCGGTAAAATACCGTATACCGCGATTGCGGTATACGGTATCAGCAGTGTATATTATGTAATGTGAGTCCGACAACTGTCCGAGAGGAGACAGGGATGTGTCGTCGGGAATTGTGTCAGCGTCTGGAAATCAGTCGATTTGCCAAGTGAAGTCTTTACTTCTACAACTGCGATATAACGCAATTAATGACAACAGCGGGCTGTTTATGGCAGCAATGGACTGCGTTCACGTGCTGTTTCAGACAGCACTCGCAGGCATCAGGCTCTGCGCGCGGTGGCAGCAAACCGCTCTCACGTAAGCAATATACTGCGTTCACGTGCTGTTTCAGACAGCACTCGCAGGCGTTTGGCTCTGCGCGCGGTGGCAGCAAACCGCTTTCATGGCAATATGAGGCTATGCTCATGGCAACAGCAGTCTACGCTCGCGGCTTCAGCCAACCGCAGTCACGACTGCACCCGCTGCTTGCAGCGGCCCTGCGCGGGTAAAAACTGTCGACACGGTTATGCGTAATCGCGTAACCTCAGATATTGATTGGCGCGCGGAATTGAAAATGCCGCGGCTGGCAATACATACTTCGGTTTACACAGACTTGAATTCGACGCGTTTGACGCCGTTCAGTACTATGGTTTGGGTTGGTTTGCCGTCAGCGAAGCGATAGCCGCTGCCGAGTCCGAGCCCGACTGTCTGACTTATGTCCGACTTCAGGACCGCGTACCCGCCGTCACGCTCCCAGAAAATGTCGACCTTGATATTACCGCGAGCGAGCAGTCCGGTGATGTGTCCGCGTTCCCATTTGTCGGGCAGCGACGGGAGCAGAGTTATTACATGATCTCGTGATTGCAGCAGCATTTCGTTGATAACCGCGGGGATTCCGATGTTCGCGCCAATCTGGAACGGCACGACGCGGAAGTCGCCGCAGGAAACCGGACCCATTCTGCGCCAGTCGTTGTGCAGCGTGAACAGGTTATTCATAAGGCAGGTGCGCGTGATAATATCGATTATGAGCAGCGCGGCGTCCGGTCTGCGCATACGCGCCGCGATTCCAGCCATGAACACCGCCGACCAGCTCGACTGATCGTATATTCCATCGGCGAGCCGCAGCTCCTCGGCGCGTTCAAACGCGCCGTACAGCTCGCTGTCAGGTGCAATTTCACTGCCGGGGAATACCGGATAGACATGGCTGTGATGACGGTGGCGGTAGTTGTCCTCATAGTAGGGGTCGATCCACTCGGCGACCGCTCTATCCGAATTGATACGGTAAGGGCGTATCTTCGCGAGCATATTCTCCCAGGTCGACCATTTCTCGGGGTACATTCCGGTGATTTTACAGCCGGCAAGCAGGTTCGTAAGCAGCTCCTTCAAGAGCGCGAAATCCATCGTCGCGTTCTTCGTCGTCTCGATGCTGTCGCGTATTTTCAGCCTATCGATGTTTGACGGCGTGTTTTCGGGCGAGACTGACGGATACAGGTCGAGATAGCCGTCGGCGTTTTCGACCGCAAAATCCTCGTAGAAGAGCGCGGTCTCATACATAAACGGCAGCGCGTGCGAAATGAGATAATCCTCGTCGCCGGTGTAGAGCGTACGTTTAGCGGCGTCGGCAGCCGAATACTGATTCGGGATATTGCGCTGACCATAGGTTTCGGCGTCGTGCAGGACAAGCGATATCGCGTTATCGAGCTTTCCGCCGTCGGCGGTCAGCCGCACAAACACAAGCTGATTCTCGCGCGACGCGAACACACATCGCGCGATGCGTGCATCTCCGTCCTGCCATGAAACACGCACCTCGGCGCGCTCCATATCGACGACGCGGCGATAATGTCTGAAGATGCCGCCGGTAAGGCTGCGGATTTTGACTTAGCCGCGGATATGCGTGAATATAGACAAATTCACACCGCGGCGCTGTCAGTTCTCGCTGCGGACTCCGAGAATGTCGCGGTATTTTCTGTAGAATTCCTCATAGCGACCTTCGTCGAGCGCGTCGCGGATTTTCTGCATTAGCTCGTTGTAGAAGTACAGATTATGCAGCACCGCGAGCCGCATTCCAAGTATCTCGCCCGCCTTGAACAGGTGGCGGATATACGAGCGCGAATACGCGCGGCAAGCCGGGCAGCCGCAATTCTCGTCTATCGGCCGCGGGTCGCGCTTATACTTTTCATTCAAAAGGTTCATCTTGCCGTGCCAGGTGAAGATATTGCCGTGACGCGCGTTGCGGCTGGGCATGACGCAGTCGAAGAAGTCGACGCCGCGATGTACCGCTTCGAGGATATTGCAGGGAGTGCCGACGCCCATCAGGTAGCGCGGCTTGTATTTCGGCATATGCTCCTCGACTATGTCAATCGTGTCGTACATCTCCTCGGCGGACTCGCCGACGGCGAGTCCGCCGATAGCGTAGCCGTCCAAATCGAGCTCGGCGATTGTCCGCATATGCTCGACCCGCAGGTCGGGGTAGGTGCTTCCCTGATTTATGCCGAACAGCATCTGCTGTTTATTTATAGTCTCGGGCAGTGAATTCAGCCGCGCGAGCTCATTTTTGCAGCGGACGAGCCAGCGCGCGGTTCGGTCGCAGGAATTTTTGACATAATCATACGGCGCGGGATTTTCGATACACTCGTCGAACGCCATCGCTATCGTCGACGCCAGATTCGACTGTATCTGCATCGATTCCTCGGGTCCCATGAATATGCGCGCGCCGTCGATGTGCGACGCGAAACGAACGCCGTCCTCGCTGATCTTTCTCAACTGCGCGAGCGAAAAGACCTGGAATCCGCCCGAGTCGGTCAGCACCGGTCGATCCCAGTTGAAAAATTTGTGTATTCCGCCCATGTCGTAGATAAGGCGGTCACCCGGGCGCAAATGCAGGTGATAGGTGTTGGACAGCTCGACCTGACAATGCACATCACGCAGATCCATAGTCGATATGCCGCCCTTGATCGCGGCAGAGGTGCCGACGTTCATGAACACCGGCGTCTCTATTGTGCCGTGTACCGTCTCAAAGCGGCCGCGGCGTGCGCGACCTTCCTGCTTTATAAGTGTAAACATATAATATTAACCATGGCTTTTGCAATGCTAATACTGTAGTGCAAAAGCTTCTTTCATAATAATGATGATAATGATGTGTGAATTCATGTGCGCTTGAATTGCAGCTCTATATTCTGCTTTGACAGCTCGAACGCGACCGGTCGACCGTGCGGACAGTATTTGATGTCGTCAAGCATGAGCAGCTTGTCGCAAATCCACTTGATGTGCTCCTTGTCCTCAATATGCCCGATTTTTATCGCCGCCTTGCAGGACGCCTGATAGAGCGCGCGCTCAAACAATAGCTCGCGCGAGATTCCCGCGCTGCCGGTACCGCCGGACAGCCGGTCGGCTACAGTCACGAGCATATCGCCTGCCGCCGAGACCTCGATCTGCGACGGTATCGCGTTGATTGACGCCATGTTCACGCCATTGGTCGTATAGTCGAAGCCGATGCCCTTGACCTCGGCACTGTATTCATCGAGCGCGGCAAGCTCGACCGGCGTCAGATTCAATTCAAGCGGTACGAGCAGGATTTGTGACACGACCGATTTAGTGCGCAGATTTTCCTTCAGCTCCTCGAAGATGATTCGCTCGTGCGCGGCGTGCTTGTCGATTATCATGACCTTGTCCGCGACCTCGATAAAAACAAACGAGTAGAAGGCTTCGCCGATGATACGGTAAGGCGGCGGAGATTTGCGTTGGGACGGCGCATCGGGTGTATCACGCAGGTCGAGCTCGGCGTAGCTGTCGGCTTCAGGCTTCGAGCGCATGGCTTCGATGACCGGCGGCAGCTCGTCTATCTGCGTGTAGACAGGGGCGTCGGCAGAAGTATCGGCTTGAGGATATGCAGAACGCGTGGTGCTGTGATATCCGGCAGTAGGAGCGGTGGTTGTGCGCGGCGGTTCGTCCTGCGCGGAACTCTGATATCCGGCTGCGGGAGCGGCGGTTGTGCTCGGTGGTTCGTCCTGCGCGGGGCTCTGATATCCGGCTGCGGGAGCGGCGGTTGTGCGCGGCGGTTCGTCCTGCGCGGAACTCTGATATCCGGCAGTAGGAGCGGCGGTTGTGCTCGGTGGTTCGTCCTGCGCGGGGCTCTGATATCCGGCAGTAGGAGCGGCGGTTGTGCGCGGCGGTTCGTTCTGTACGGAACTCTGATATCCGGATGCAGAGATAGAATCCGCTTGCGACAGTTCAGCCTGCACCGTGTCAGCATATCCGGCGTCTGGCAGGAAGTCAGTGCGCAGTGAAGCGGTTGGCGAGGACTGCGATTTGGACGGCGTCAGCTGTTCCTCGATTGACAGCTGACCTTCCTTGACGTTTTTCTGGTTGAGATATACGCATTTCTGCTGACGTGAGCTTCGCTCCTCGATTGGCACAAACGCGTTCAGGGTCTTCATAACCTCATACGAAAATTCGCTCGCATCCTTTCCCGGGAAATTCAGCTGCGGGCGGGGGATACGCTTTTCGAGCGCGCCTCGTACCGCATAATATACCGCTTCGAACACCGAGCGCTCGTTTGTGAATTTGACCTCGAGCTTCGATGGATGTATATTAACATCGACCAGCTCGGGCGACAAACCTATATTCATTACACAAGCTGGGAACTTGTCGGAGGGGATGTACGAAGTGAACGCCTGTTCGAGCGCGGCCTGCGCGCACTTTGACTTGACAAATCGTCCGTTTATAAATACATTCTGATAATTACGATTCGCGCGCACATTTTCGGGGGTGCCGATATAGCCGTCGATTGAGATTCCGTCCGCGTCGCGTCCGAGCTCGATCAGCCTTGACGCGAATTCGCGACCGTACAGCGCGTATATTGTGTTCTTCAATTTTCCGTCACCGGCTGTCTCAAAACGCGGCTGACCGTCGATAATCAGCTTTATCGCGATTGAGGGATATGACAGCGCGACCTTTTCGAGCGTCGCCGCGACCGCCATAGCTTCGGTCTGGTCCTTTTTTAAGAATTTCCGGCGCGCCGGTACATTCGCGAACAGATCCTCGACAAGTATGGTTGTACCATCGGATATCGCGGCGTCGGACAGCACCGGCTCTTTGCCCGGCTCGCTGTCGAGCAGAGCGCCGTATTCGTCCTCGCGGCGCTTTGACAATATGCGCAGGTGCGAGACCGACGCTATTGCGGCGAGTGCCTCGCCGCGAAAGCCGAGAGTCATTATCGCGGCAAGGTCTCCGGCGTTCTTAATTTTACTGGTAGCGTGCCGCTTTATCGATAAAGGCAGGTCGTCGCGCGACATTCCGCAGCCGTTATCCGAGACTCGGATCAAGCTGCTGCCGCCGTTCTTTATCTCGAGCGTGACTTTGGTCGCTCCGGCGTCTATGGCATTTTCGAGCAGCTCCTTGCAGGCTGACGCAGGGCGGTCGACGACCTCGCCCGCGGCGATGAGGTTGGCAACCTGTATATCAAGTTGATTAATAACTCCCAATATGCGCGGCTCCTTTCGATGATCGGGATTTTATGACGGGTGACTGTACTAAACAGTAATAATAAATCGAGCCACATTATATCGCGTCGACAGTTCAAGACATATCGTAGCTTTTTTAGATTGCTTATTACGGATCTATTCAATCATTTTTTTCAGCCGGTATAACTCGTTTATAGCCTCAAGCGGCGTCAGCGTGTTGACGTCAAGCGCGCGCACCGCGTCGGCGAGCTGGCTCTCGAGGACATTATCAAATGTCAGCTCGTTTGTAGTTTCTTCCGGCTTAGCCGGCTTCTTTTCTTGACCCGAGCCGTCGAGTATCGCGGCGAGCACCTCTTTCGCGCGGCGAATGACCTCGTTCGGCACGCCCGCCAGCTTCGCGACCTCGATGCCGTAGCTGTCGTCGGCGGCTCCGCGCAGGATTTTACGTAAAAACGTGATGTCGTCGCCCTTTTTCTTCGCGGCGATATTGTAGTTGACCGCGCCGTCGACCGCGCCTTCAAGCTCGCCGAGCTCGTGGTAGTGAGTCGCGAACAGGGTCTTTGCACGCAGCTTCTTCGCCGTGTATTCGGCGATTGCGCGTGCGATCGCCATGCCGTCGAACGTGGACGTGCCGCGGCCGATTTCGTCGTATATAATCAGCGAACGTCGTGTCGCGTGCTTCAGTATATACGCGCACTCGCTCATTTCGAGCATGAACGTAGACTGACCGAGCGCGAGGTCGTCCGACGCGCCGACTCGCGTAAACAGCTTGTCGCAGATTCCGATCCGCGCCTCCTTTGCCGGCACGAACGAGCCTATCTGCGCCATCAGCACAATCAGCGCGACCTGACGCATATATGTAGATTTGCCCGCCATATTCGGTCCGGTAATAAGCATCAGCCGGTTCTGCTTGGTGTCGAGGTGAGTGTCGTTTGGCACAAAGTAGCTGTCGCCGCAGAACAGCTCGACGACCGGATGCCGTCCGTCCTTAATAAATATTTCGTCGCCGTAGTCGACCTCCGGACGCGTATAGTTTCCTTGGCGCGCCGTCTGCGCGAGCGACAGATAAAAGTCGAGCTTTGCAAGCAGCGACGCGCTTTTCTGTATTCGTTCGAGATTCTCGCCGAGCTTATCGGCGACCGATTTGAACAGCTCGTATTCGAGCGAATTCAGCCGGTCGGACGCGCCGAGTATCGTCGCTTCGGTGTCCTTTAATTCCTGCGTTATGAAGCGCTCGCTGCCGGTCAGGGTCTGCTTTCGGACATACCGGTCGGGAACCTGCGAAAGAAAGGAGCGCGTGACGTCGATATAATAGCCGAATACGCGGTTATAACCGATTTTCAATGTCTTTATGCCGGTAGCTTCGCGCTCGCGCTCGGCGAGCGAATGGATTATCTCCTCGCTGTCGCGGACTATTGAACGGAGCTTGTCGACCTCGTCCGAATAGCCGTCTTCAATTATACCTCCCTCGCGGATCGTGAACGGCGGGTCGGGCTTGATAGCCTTTTGTATCAGCTCGCACAGGTCGTCGAGCGGGTCCATTTCATCGCGGATTGTCCGCAGCTCAGAGCAGCCAACGTCAGCCATAAGCGCGCGTATCTGCGGTATCACTTCAATCGAGGTCTTGATCGCGATGAGGTCGCGGCCGTTGGCACTTCCGTATACGAGCCGAGGCGTGAGCCGCTCGAGGTCGAGCACGCTTTTTAGCTGCAATCCGAGCTCCTCGCGCAGCATGAAGTTGTCGGCAAGCTCGCCGACCGCGTCAAGCCGCGCGTTGATGTCGTTCGAGTTGACGAGCGGCTGCTCGACCGAGCGGCGGAGCAGCCGCGCGCCCATTGAAGTTTTAGTCTTATCGAGCACCCACAAGAGCGAGCCCTTTTTCTCCTTTTGGCGCATAGTCTCGCAGAGCTCGAGATTGCGGCGGGTATTGACGTCTATCTCGAGATACTGACGGTCGGTGTAGACATTCAGCTTTCCGAAATATGAAAGGTCGGTTTTCTGCGTATCGGAAATATACGACAGTAACGCGCCGACCGCGAGCACGACCGCCTCGTCGGGCGGTGATACCGGATTTTCGAGGTGTGGCTGTACAAGCTCGAGACAGCTGTTGTAGTCGTATCGATCAGATTGATTTCCGGTGATGGTCGAGTTTTGTTTGACAAGGTACTTGCCGGCTCGACCGAGCTCGTCCTCGGAAAAAGGGCAGAGCACCTCGCTCGGAAGATAGGTCGCGAACTCGGACGTCAGCCGGTCGAAACGTCCCGAGCCGGTGAACATAGTCGCGCTTAGCTGACCGGTCGAGATATCGCAGAAGCTGACTCCCACGGCATCGCTCTCGGTCGAGACGGCGGCGATGAAGTTATTCTGACCTTCCTTGAGCAGCGAGTCCTCAATTATAGTACCGGGGGTGACTATCCGTGTGATATCGCGCTTGACCAAACCTTTAGCGAGCGCGGGGTTCTCGAGCTGCTCGCAGATCGCGATTTTATATCCGGCGGACACGAGCTTGCCGATATAGACGTCGACCGAGTGGAAAGGCACTCCGCACATGGGCGCGCGTTCGGACTCCGCCCAGTCCCGACCGGTCAATGTAAGGTCGAGCAGCTCGCTTGCGAGCTTCGCGTCGTCGAAAAACAGCTCGTAGAAGTCACCGATGCGGTAAAACAGCAGATAATCTTTATATTTATTTTTAATTTCGAAATACTGCTCCATCATCGGAGTCATGGGAATACCGTCCTTGTGTTAGTTGTTAGTTGTTAGCTATTAGCTATTAGTTATTGGATGTTAGTCAATGCTCGCAGCCGGAGCAGGTGGAGCAGTCGTGAGTGCAGGGGCGCTCGCCGGTTATTTGATAGGTGATTTCGCCGTTGACCTCATTCATGAAGCTGTTTACCGCGTCCTGCGCGGCATTGAGCGCGACCATATTTACATTCATCGAAATCTGCTTATACAGCGCGTGGATGCGCTCCTCAATCAGCTTTAAAAACTCCTGATCCGGCGTATCCTTGCGGTACTCCTGATTGAGCGCCTCCGACTGCGCGTTATACTCATTTACAGCAGCCTGAAGCTCCTTATCGGCTTCATAGGCGGCCCGTGCGCGGTTCAATTCCTCGATACGAGGATCAGCCTTGATCATTTTGCCAAGCTCTGCGGCAAGTTCCATAACATTCATTATAATATAATCTCCTTTGATTTTATTTGTACGTGTTAAGAGTGGTCTCCGGCTTCGCCGGAGAGAGTGGTCTCGCCTGCGGCGAGAGAGTGGACATGACTTTGCCGCAGGCAAAGTCATGTGAGTGGTCTCCGCCTGCGGCGGAGAGCTGAGGTTGAAATTTGCCGTGGGCAAATTTCTTAAAAGAGCTCTTTCGCGAAGTGGGAAGAATACATTTTCAACTCTCATTCTGACAGCTTTGCGACCAAAGACTACTCTTTATTTTATTTTTGTCCTCAATTTTCGAGCTCTCCGATTAGGGCAAACGGTTCGGCTCGGGTTATTTTGACCCTGACAAACTCTCCTATCTGACGCTCGCTCACTTCGTCGCGGGGGATGTGGACGAGCTTGTTCGAGTCGGCGCGGCCGGTCAGCATATTGCTGTCGCCGCGGCTTTCGCCCTCGAGCAGCACCCGCTCCACCTTTCCAACCTCGCAGAGGTTCTTCTCATACGAAATTTGATTTTGCAATTCAAGCAGACGGCTCATTCGCGCCGACTTGATCTCCTCGGGAATCTGATTTTCCATCTTGGCGGCGGGCGTGCCGACGCGCGGCGAATATATGAACGAAAATATCATGTCGAAGCGGATTTTGGAAAGCAGCTCCAACGTCTCGTTGAACTCATCGTCGCTCTCACCGGGAAAGCCGACTATGATATCTGACGATATCGCTATATTCGGCATCACCTCGCGCATATATTCAATCAATTTTAAATATTCATCCGGCGTATAGCGGCGGTTCATCGCCGAAAGCACGCGCTCCGAGCCGGATTGCAGCGGCAGGTGGAACTGGCGCGCGCACTTTTTTGAGCTCGCCATGATGTCGATCAATTTGCGGTTCGCGTCCTTTGGGTGGCTGGTCATAAAGCGAATTATGAAGTCGCCGTCGATTTGGTCGATTTCGGATACGAGGTCGGCGAAGTCACAGCTGTCGTCAAGGTCGCGACCGTATGAATTTACATTCTGTCCGAGCAGCGTAATCTCGCGGCAGCCGTCGGCGACAAGCCCGCGAACCTCGTCGAGGATATCGCTCGGATTTCGGCTGCGCTCACGACCGCGCACATAGGGCACGACACAGTAGGTGCAGAAGTTGTTGCAGCCGTACATGACGCTGACCCACGCCTTGGAGCGCGACTCGCGCTTTTTTGGCAGTCCCTCGGCGATACAGCCGTCTGTGTCGTCGACGGCGAAGCGGCGCCTGCGAGTAGTCAGCTCCTCATATAACAGCTCGGGAAAGCGGTGCAGCATTCCGGTGCCGAACAGCAGGTCGACATAGGGATAGCTGCGTTTGATGTCCGAAACCCGGCTATCCTGCGTCACCATGCAGCCGCAGATACAAATGACCAGCTCGGGCTTTCTTGCTTTCAGCTTCTTATACTGTCCGGTCACTGACAGAGCGCGCAGCTCGGCGTGCTCGCGGACCGCGCAGGTATTGACTATGATAAGGTCGGCGTCGTCGGGCGATATGGCGGGCAAATAGCCCATATGCTCGCACATTCCGGCTATCTGCTCACTGTCGGCTTCGTTCTGCTGGCAGCCGAAGGTGCGCACAAAATAACGCCGCTCGTGACCGGCGAGCGCTCTCACCTTGTCCATGTATTCATATTGGGTTGCGATTTCAGTCGCGGTTATTCTTTTCATTTGTGACTGTGATTCCTTTGGTGGATTTGTTATCATGTTTGTTTTGCGACGAGGTGATCCGGTTGTTGATTATGATTCCGACGATTCCGAGAATGCCTGTTACCGCGAAGATGATTATAGATTTCAGAAATTCACCCTCGGACACCGACGAGCCGACCGCGGTCGATGTGATTATCGACGGGATTCGCGCGATAGTCGCAGTGATAAGAAAGCGCAGCGGCGGCATTTTAGTGAACGGCACGAAATAGGTCAGCACATCCTTCGGAGTTCCGGGTATAAAGAACAGAATGAACACGAGCGAGTCGCGCTTCGACGGGTTGTTTAGAAATTTCAGCTTCTCGAATTTCTCGATGTCGACATACTTTTTCGCGAAAGAAATTCCGAATTTCCGAACGCAGAAATAGACTATCGCCGATCCTGCGAGAACTCCGGCGAGCGACAGAAATAGTCCGCCGAACGTGCCGTACATCAGTCCCATGATAAGCTCGATCGGCTCACCGGGTATGACCGCGACGATGATTTGCAGAATCTGTATAAACAGCATCAGCAGTATGCCAAGAAAGCCGAGCGACTCGACAAATTCTTCGAATTTCTGCTGATTTTCGGGCTGACTGAGTGACAGCACAGCCGGTATCATATAGACGCAGAGCGCGACTACTGCGGCGATGATTACAACTGCCGCGAGAATTTTTAATATTTTCTTGATTTTGGGATTCATAGCATCAAATTTTTAAACTCGATTTCACAAAATATACTATATTTATAACGATATTTATAACGATATTTATAACGAAGTATCAGAAAATTTATAACGAAGTATCAAAAATGCGGCTTTGGCTAATTTCTTTTCAGCTTCTCAATCCTAACTCTCGCTGCCGTAACTGTAGAACGCTTCCTTGAGCGCGCCGTGCGACGTGATGTTTCCGTCCGATGTTATCAGCACCAGCCCGACTTCACAGCCGCAAAGCTCGTCAAGCGCGCCCGAATCGACAAGCATAGCAGCTCGTTCGTATCCGAGCACAAACAACGCGGTCGACAACGCGTCGGCGAGCGCTCCGGCTTCAGGCGTGACTTCGGCTGTATAGACTGCGGTGCTGAGCAGGTCGTTTTCAGACGGATATCCGGTCGCGGGGTCTATAATGTGGTGGTATCTTCTGCCGTCGTAGTCGACATATCGTTCGTAGCCGCCGCTGACCGCGACGATTCCCGACTCAACACGTATCTCGCCGACTAATTCAGTGCCGGACGGACCGCGCAGCGCGATATTGTAGTCGCCGTCCGGCTTAGTTCCGACTGTCGCGACATTGCCGCCGAATGACAGCGTCCCCCATGCTTCGGGGTGCTCGTCTGCGAGCGTTGACGCGAGCGAGCCGACCGCCCAGCCCTTGCCGATGCCGCCGAGGTCGATTTTGGTATTCGGGTCGGTCTTTGTAAGCTCGTTGCCTGAAAGCGAAATTTTATCCGCGCCGACATGAACGAGCGCGTCGGATATCTCATCGGAGTCAGGCGGCGTCCAGTCGTCGGCGGCGTGCGAGATGTCCCACAGCTCGACGAGCGGGTAGACCGTCACGTCAAAGCCGCCGACCGCGTCGGCGACGCGCAGCGCGAGCGACAGAAGCGAGCTTGTCTCATCCGAGAGTGTGCAGCCGCGCTCCGATTGATTGAAGCCCGACACTTCGCTTGTGTCAATCGTCGCCGACAGCTTGTCCTCGAGCGAGGATACGAGCTTGTCGCAGTCGGCTTCGAGCGAATCGGCTGTATTGCCGTGCAGCCTTATGTCGAGCAGCGTGTCCATTGCGAACAGGCGCAGCTCGGTCACGCGAGCGCAGCCGGTCAAATGCGCTGCTATAAGGCAGAATGCGGTAAGAATTATCACAGCGCGCGATATGCGTTTCATTTATTCTCCTTATACGTCGATGTTTTGTGACATACGTCGATGTTTTGTGACGAAGCCACAGGACTCGTGTCTGAAAATTTATTTTCAGGCTTCAGTCGGCTCACGATAAGCTCGGCGACGACTCCGGTGACAACGCCGGTCGGAATCGAAAGTATGAGCAGCCACGAATACATACCGAGCACCGAGCTGCCAAGCAGGATACAGGCGGCGATTACCTGTCCGGTGTTGTGCGCCGCGGCTGACAATATCGAGATGCCGACAAACGATATCAGCCGTCTGCGTGTGACAAGCAGCGAAATCACAATCGTCGACAAAAGTCCTCCGGCGAGCGAAAAGAGGAATCCGGCGGCGTTGCCGAATAAAAACGCGATTATGATTATGCGCGACAGCTGTATCACAAACGCGTCTCGCCGGGATACAATCGCGGCGGCGATCATGACGACGAGATTCGGCAGTCCCAGCTTGAAGCCGGGCAGGGGAGAAACCGGCAGCATAGCTTCAAGCCACGCGCAGACCAGCGCCGAGGACAGCAGCAGCGCGTCGATACTGACCCGCCGGGGCAGGCTGTAGATATTATCCGGCGATTGCATCGGAATCAGCGCCTCCCTCGATATAGACGACGACCCGCGCGGGCAGGCAGACAATCGACATACCCGCGCGCCGCAGCGGCGGTGTGTCAGTACAAATTTTGTCGGGGCAGTCGGACGAGATCACCGAAATGCCGCCGTCGGCGACCTCGACAATCAGCGTATATCCATTCGAATTAATCTGATATTCGCGCGGCTCATCGAGCGGCACGGTCAGTTTCGCGCCGTCATACAAAATGACCGCGTAGTCATGCGAATCCGCGAATATAATCGGCAGCGCGGCGAGTAACGCCGCGAGCAGCACGCCGGCGGCAGCGACAAAGTCAAGCGGTTTTAAAAATCGGCTCGCTCCCGTTTTTTTCATACTCACCTCACGGCAAACCCAAGTCACGGCGGGACACTCATGTCATAAGGATATTTTGCTTTGGTAAAGCAAAGTCATGGTCATAATAATGAGTGAGCTGTATTTCATAATGTATAATTATATCACAAACTATCGGCTTTTGCAAGAATATAATGTAAATTTTCCGCGCGATGCGCAAAAGGTGAATATTTTGTAAACAAGCCGCAAATTCACAAGAAAACTATTGAAATCATCGCTCAAATGGTGTACAATAGTATTACTAATGCTATGCCCGACGCAATGTAAAACATTGCCAATTTTTATCGGGTCAAATCAACGTCCGACGAGATTGTACGACGTTGTGAAAGCAGATATTTTTGGAGGAATATATTTTATGGTAGTAGCCGGAGATTTTAAGAACGGTATCACTTTTGAAATGGACGGGCAGGTTTATCAGGTCATCGAGTTCCAGCACGTCAAGCCGGGTAAGGGCGCGGCGTTTGTCAGAACGAAGATCAAGAACGTTATGACCGGTTCGGTAACTGAACGTACTTTCAGCCCGACCGATAAGTTCGAAAACGCTGTCGTCGAGAGAAAGGATATGCAGTATCTCTACAATGACGGCGACCTTTATTACTTTATGGATATGGATTCCTTTGAGCAGATTCCGATTGGCGCGGACAAGCTCGGAGACAACTTCATTTTTGTAAAGGAAAACGAAATGTGCAAAATCGTCTCCTACAAGGGCAACGTATTCGCGGTAGAACCGCCGATGTTCGTTGTGCTTGAGGTGACTGACACCGAGCCGGGCTTCAAGGGCGACACCGCGACCGGTACGACCAAGCCGGCTACGCTCGAGACGGGCGCAACTATCAAGGTACCGCTTTTTGTCGATATCGGCACAAAGATAAAGATTGACACGAGAACCGGCGAGTATCTCGAAAGAGCGTAAATACCCAAAGCGCGATATACGCTTTGACGAAAGGAATGGTAATAAAATGAAGCTTACCGAAAGAGCCGCTTATTTGAAAGGACTTTGCGAGGGCTTTGACCTTGACACCACAAAGCCGAAGAACAAGCTCATTCGCGATATGATCACGCTTATCGGCGAGATGGCTGATAAAATCGACGAGCTTACCGAGAAAGTCGACACGCTGAACGATTACATCGACGAGGTCGACCACGATCTCGGCGACCTCGAGGAGGAGGTCTACGGACTTGACGACGAGGACGAGGATGATGACGAGAGCGACGAGGATGACGACGAGGAGACCTTCTACGAGGTGACCTGCCCGAACTGCGGCGAAAAGGTGTACTTTGACGAGACGGTCGACCCGACCGACGTCACCTGCCCGAGCTGCGGCGAGAAGTTTGAGTGCGTCTGCGACGAGTGCGACTGTGACGAATGTGACGGTTGTGATGACGACGAGGATTGCGGCTGCTGCGACGACGAGGACGAGGACAAGGACGAATGCGACGGCGGCTGCGATGAATGCGACAAGTGCGACGACTGTGACGAGTGCAGCGAAACTCCGGACAAGGAATAAGCAAATATCGGGTAATATTTTTAGTTAAAAGCACATATTAATCAAATAGAAACAGTGACCGCGGCATAACGCTGCGGTCACTTGTCGTATATTCACTAAACTAATCTACAACTGTCGCAAAGGCAGTCGTCAAACAATTGAAGCTTGCTTTGAAGCATGAATTCGAGCTTTGTAATGCTGTCGACCATGCGGTTTACCGATTTGTTGACGCAGAGCAGCTCCTCGACGTTGGACGATTCCGCGATGACCTTTTGCAGCTTCTCGCCCTCGGCGTTCAGAATGTGCGACAGCGCGGTCTGCTCGAGCGCGATTGAAGCGATGATATCGGTTATAGCCTGGCAGCGCGATTCAGTTCCGTGTGTGATTTGCGGCATACTCATGAGAAGATCCTCCATTATTGTTTTAACGGCAACAGATATATCCGGTGCTTATTAATAGGGTATGCCGGCGATGCGCAAGCGTTACGGCATGACGGCGGACCGGGCTCAATTCGACTGTGTGAAATCCGATTTCAAAGCTGAATTAATCGTATATTTCGATTCATCAAGACGCTTATGAGCACGCAGCCGCGTTAAAGAAAAATTGTTGTGCGGCATATATCGGTACTATCCTTAACCGACGGTCGAATAGAGACATATATTAGCATGACAGGTAATTTTATATTTAAGGTTACCGATATTATAATCGGAGATTTGCTATGAATACCACAATTATAAATCGGACGGCGTTAAACGATTCCTGCCATGCAAGATATAATCGGATCGTGTATGACGGCTGCAATTATCTGGCTGTAGTCGATTGCTTGCAGCCGGATATACGCAGCGAAGTAGATTTGATAAAAAATTATATCGATACGTGCAGACCCATAAAGCAGGATACCGGAGACATATATTCACGAATATACAAATATGACAGCTGCCTTGAATTTTGCCGTAAATATGACACAGCGCGTAAATACGATTTTCTTTGCTATGACTATCAAGACGACTCATATTACGCAGCCTGCGCGGGCTCAGGCAGATATATATACAAGCTGAGCTGTGATTTTACTGAAATCGACTGTATACAAATTGACGTTCCACGTGCAGTCGGCAAGCTCACCGACATATCATACGACTGCTCCGACGACCGAATCATCGCCGCGTATACCTGCGGAATATTCGCAGTTGATAAATGCACCGGAGAAGTCGACGTGCTCTATCGTCCGGTCTGCGACTGGATTATGGGTATAAATAAATGCTGCGGGCTGTATTTTACTGTCGTATTGCGCTGCCACAAATATATGATTGTCATATATGACGAGCGGTTCAGCGAGCTTGGTATACTTCCATTTTGCGCGCACGAGCTGCCGGTCAACGTCATTGACTGCGGCGACGGATATGTCGACTGCCTGATTCGAAAATGCGGTAAGTACTATTATATATACCGAATCGAGCTGCCCGTAAATATCCGCTGTTCATGTCAAGTGCGCCGCCGGCATTGCCGCGACTGCCGAGACGAGGTCTGCGCCGACATGGTAGAATCGGTCGCGAGGGTAGAGTGCGCGCTTTCGCACATCCTCAACGCGGAGGGCGAGAAGCTGCAAAAAATAATAGCCTGCTCCGACGACCTCGAAACGATACTCTGCGCGAACGAAAAGGTCAACGACACATTGCAAAACATAACCCAGCTCGAACAGGCGCTGTATAACAAGCTCGCTATCATAAATAAACTGAAATAACCGCAAGTGTCGGTCGATATTTAATATGATGGCAACGGCATGATTAATGCAGCCAACCAGCATACAACAGGCTGCCGCGTTTTTTGCGGCAGCCTGTATACGGTAATAAAATTTTTGTGCATCGCATATCACGCGCTTTCGACCAGGGCGGCATATCTGCCGCCGAGTGCCATAAGCTGGTCGTGATTGCCCGACTCGACGATGACCCCGTTGGCAAGGTAGAAAATGATGTCGCTTGAGCGTATCGTCGACAGGCGGTGCGCGATGTAAATGGATGTGCGACCCATTGACGCGGCTTCGATCGCCTTCTGCACGCGGCGTTCGGTCTCGGTGTCGATATGCGCGGTCGCCTCGTCGAGTATCAGCACGCCCGGATGGCAGGCGATGGCGCGCGCGAATGAAAGCAGCTGACGCTCGCCGGTCGAGTAGTTGAGACCTTGCTCGGTGACACGGCTCGAAAGCCCTCCGGTCGACTCGAGGAAACCGAGCGCGTCCGACTGCGCGAGCGCATCTTTGAGCGCGTCGTCGTCGAGTCCGGCGCCCATATCGATGTTTTCGCGAATCGTTCCGGTGAACAGGAACACATCCTGAAGCACGACCGCGACTCCGCTGCGCAGCTTTTGTAAATTCCACTCTTTTACATTAATGCCATCGACGAGGATTTCGCCTTTCTGTATATCGTAGCAGCGAGTAATAAGATTGATGATTGTAGATTTGCCCGCGCCGGTCGCTCCGACAAACGCCGCTTTTGTGCCTTTCGGCAGCTTGAACGATACCCCCTTGAGCACCCAGTTTTCGTCATCATATGCGAACCATACGTCTCGGAACTCGATTTCGCCGACGACGTCTCCGGCATATCCGACCTCGCGGTCCTCGATGTCATTGTCGTCGAGCAGCTCATATATGCGGTCGGTTGAGACGAACGCCGACTGTACGGTCGTGTATTTTTCGGCGAGGTCGTTTATCGGGTTGAAGAATTGTTTTACATAGTTAGTGAACGCGTATAAAACACCGACTTCGAGCAGACCTCCGGCGATGCGGTTGTAGCTGTAGGCTACGAGCAGCGCGATTATCGCCGTGTTGATGAGCTCCATCGACGGGCGTAGGACGGTGTTTAAGAACACCTGCGTCATTGTTCCCTTAAAATACTGACGGTTCAGCTCGCGAAATTCTTCGAGCTTTTTCTTTTGCGCGTTAAATGCCTGGATTATCCGCATACCGAGGATGTTTTCCGAGAAAAAGCCGTTGATTTTGCCGGTGACGAGCTTGATAAACTTGAAGTTTTCCTTGATAATGCGCTTGATCGAAAAGGTTATGAGCGCGATAATCGGTATCGCGATGAACGATATCAGCGCGAGCTTTATGTCGAGCACCAGCATGACTACGACTATTCCAAGAAGCAGGAACACATCGCGGAAGAGATTCAAAAACACATCCGAATAGAACTCGTTTATCGTCTCGATATCGTTGGTCGAGCGGGTGATCAGGCGTCCGGTGCCGTAGCGGTCGAGCGTGCTGACCGGCAGGCTCTGTATCTGACGGAACACCTTTTCACGCATTGTGTGCAGTATCGCCTGAGAGATTTTCGTAATCATGCGCACCTGTACTACCGAAAAGACCGCGCTCATGACTACGAGCAGAAAATATGCGACGCCGAGACCGGTTATTGAATACAGCCCCGACTGTGCTTTGCCGGCGGTGATGAAGTCGTCTATAATAACCGCCGCCGCGAGCGGCTTTATCAGCTCGGCTACATTTATCATGACGACGAGCAGTCCGCATAACAGCATCGCGCCGAGATACGGCTTCATGAGTCCGGCTAGCCGAATCAGGTTCGAGCGCTTGTTCAGACGCTTGAATTCGGCGCGGACATCCTCTTTTTTTGATTGTGAATTCATATCTATGACCATAACCCTGCGTTTGCAGGATCTACCTTTCCTTGACTCAGATAATATTCAGACTTTCCCCATTTCTGCGCCGATTTTATTTATCATCGGCTGAATTGTCGTGCTCCTGCTTGTACCAGGTCGACGCGTACGCGCCGTTCTGCTTTAGCAGCTCCTCGTGCGTGCCGCGTTCGACGACGACGCCATTTTCGAGGTGGATTATCTCGTCGCAGTGTACCAGCGCGGACAGGCGGTGGCTGATTATAATCTTTGTTATCGGACGCGCGTTCTCGGAATTGGAGCGGTTGAGTCCCAGACTCTCGATCAGCCGCTTTTCGGTGATGTTGTCAACGGCAGACAAAGTGTCGTCGAGCAGCAGCAGAGTCGGATTCGAGTACAGAGCGCGTGCCAGTGAAACGCGCTGCTTCTGACCGCCCGAAAGATGCGTGCCCCTCTCGCCGACCTCTGTATTGTAGCCATCCGGGAATTTTTCTATCTCGTCGGCAATGCAGGCGATGCGCGCGCACTCGCGTACGCGATCCATGTCGATTGTATCGGAGCCGAGCGCGATGTTTTCGGCGATTGTAGCCGAGAACAGAAATCCGTCCTGCGGCACGTAGCCGATCTTTGTGCGCAGCGTGTACGCGGGGATTTTCGAAATATCGAGTCCGGATATCGTGAGCCTGCCGTCCGACGGCAGACGCAGCTTGGCAATCAGCGACAATAAAGTCGTCTTTCCGCTTCCGGTTGAGCCGGAAATACCGAGCGAATGCCCCGGCTTTATGTCGAAAGAAACGCCGCCCAGCGCGTTATCGGGCGCGCCCTCGTAGCGGTATTTAAGGTTGTCTGCCTTGATTTCGGGAACGAAGTGTTCGGCTATCGCCTTGTCGTAATGGCTGTCAAACTCGGGGATCGCGTCCTCGACGAATATCGCGTTAAGCCGCTTATATGAGGCGAGACCGCGCTGTATACGGTTGATTATATTTCCGAGCTGCACGATAGGATTCTGTACGAGCAGCAGATAACCGAGAAAGGTGACGAGCGTGCCCGCGCCCATCGAGCCGGACATGACGGCATTGCCGCCGGCTATCAGCGCGACCGCGTAGGAAAGACCGAACGACGCGGTGACGGCGGGATTTATCAGCGAGGACGCTCTCGCGAGGTTAACGTTCGCTTCGCGCATATCGTCGGAGATTTCAGCGAAATCCTTTTCGCGGACTGATTCCTTGGCAAACGCCTTTGTGACCTTGATTCCGCCGATGCTCTCGTTGACGAAGCCCGACAGCTTCGAGAACAGGGTCTGGACGCGTCCGAATCGCTTCTGAACCTGATTTCCGAGGATTATAGTCGCCGCCGCGGCGAACGGCACCGGCGCGAGTGCGAGTAAGGTCATACGGATATCGACCTCGCGGATCATGCCCCAGATTGACAGGGCGGCGACGATAATGCCGTCGAAGCTCTGCGCAAGCACCGGTCCGAAGGTCATTCTGACCGCGCCGACGTCGTTTATGGCGTAGGCCATGAGGTCGCCGGATGTCTGCTTTTGAAAGAAGGACACCGGCAGGCTTTGCAGCTTCAGGTAGAGCTTTTCGCGCAGGAAGCACTCCATGCGCCGGGCGTTTCCGATAATAAACAGTCGCCAGGCAAAACGGGCGGCGAATACACCCGCGCCGATCGCGGCTATGATCAGAGCCTGACGTATCAGGCGTTCATGATCGGGAGAGCTTTCGGACAAGATGTCGATAGCGTCTCCGAGCGCGCTCGGGGACAGGCTCTGAATATACGAGTTCAGAGCGAGGAAAATAAGACCGGGTATGTAAAGCCAGCCGTATTTTCGCAGGAATTCACGTACAACCATTTCATCACCCCGTATTCCGCCAACATCATTTTGCGGAATCTTTCCTTATAAAATTAATACCTACGTATTATACCACATTTAACCCTCGAATTCAATAGAAATGTAATAATTTGATTAGCAAATTAATTTTTTGTTGAATTTTGACTTAAATAATATCAACAGATGTAAACATTAAAGCATATTTTCATCTCATTCACAATATAAATTGATGTAAGTAGATCAAATATAATGAAGTAAAGCGCGGACGGGCTGTATCGGAGGGAAAGAAATGGAAATGATACATGATTCGGGCAGACTATGTGATTCAGGCAGAGTTGTTATTTTCTGGCACATCACATATCCGCGGGGTATATCAGATGAAGCTGATAATTATTACAAAAGCTCGGCGGAGGAGTTTGAGAAGTCCTGCCGCGGCGACCTTTACCGTCTCGCGCTCGAATATCGGCGTACCGGTGGACGAGGAGTGTGGCGCGCCGACTATGCTTGTGACTGCGGTGAGGTGTATTCAAACGGCAATTCCACGGCTGACAGCTCCACGGTCGACAGCAGCTTGACAGCTGACAGCAGTTTCACAGCTGACAGTAAATCTGCTGTTGCTAAGCCGACCGCAAATCAATCATCTTCAGGCAGATGTATCAAGGTCGCACTGAAAATACGTGTTACGCGTGGGCGCAAATGCCTTGTCAGTCAAGATTTTGTCGAGCTGTGGCGGATGTGATGTTACAAATGGCTGAAGATAATGAATTGTCTTTATATTATCTTAACAAATACCGCTTGAATTTTACGGCGTGGTGGAGTATACTATTATCAGTATCAAATGTATATTGACCCGCGCGGCAACGCGCAGAGTTATTCTACATATATGCTGCTACAATTTGAAGGGATGATATAAAATGGCAAACAGAATAGTATTAAACGAAACCTCCTACCACGGCGCGGGCGCGCGTGAAAACATCGCGCTCGAAGCGAAGAAGCGCGGCTTTAAGAAGGCGCTCCTCGTCACCGACAAGGATCTTGTGAAATTCGGCGTCGCCGCTAAGGTTACCGAGGTGCTCGACAAAGCCGGACTCGCATACGAGATTCTCGACGACGTCAAGGCAAATCCTACAATCGAAAACGTACAGAACGGCGTCGCTAAGTTCAAGAGCGCTGGCGCAGACTACCTGATCGCGGTCGGCGGCGGTTCGGTCATGGACACCGCGAAGGCTATCGGCATAATCATCAACAACCCCGAGCACGCTGACGTCCGCTCGCTCGAGGGCGCGGTCGACACGAAGAACAAGTGCGTCGACATCATCGCCGCTCCGACGACCGCCGGCACCGCTGCCGAGGTAACGATAAACTACGTCATCACCGACGTTGAGAAGAAGCGCAAATTCGTCTGCGTCGACCCGCACGACATTCCGGTCGTAGCTATAATCGACTCCGAGCTGATGTCGTCGATGCCGAAGGGACTGACCGCGGCTACCGGTATGGACGCGCTGACACACGCGATCGAGGGCTACATCACTGCCGGCGCGTGGGAGATGTCCGATATGTTCGAGCTCAAGGCAATCGAGCTCATCTCGAAGTACCTGCGCTCGGCGGTCAAGGGCGAGCCTGAGGGACGCGAAGGCATGGCGCTCGGTCAGTATGTAGCCGGCATGGGCTTCTCGAACGTCGGACTCGGCATCGTTCACTCGATGGCGCACCCGCTCGGCGCGGTATACGACACACCTCATGGTGTAGCTAACGCGATCATTCTGCCGACCGTTATGGAATACAACGCCGACGCTACCGGAGACAAGTACCGCGACATCGCGAAGGCTATGGGCGTTGAGGGCACCGAGAAGATGACTACCGAAGAAGCTCGCAAGGCGGCAGTAGAGGCTGTACGCCAGCTTTCGAGCGATGTCGGAATCCCGGCAAACCTGACGGCGGTTGGCGTAAAGGAAGAAGACATCGACTTCCTCGCTGATTCGGCTATGGCGGACGCCTGCACGCCCGGCAACCCGAAGGTACCGACCAAGGAAGATATCGTTAAGCTCTACAAATCAATGCTCTAATACACAAACAAACACAACACCTTCGGCAAAACCG
Source organism: Candidatus Flemingiibacterium merdigallinarum (assembly GCA_904386005.1). Taxonomy (GTDB): domain Bacteria; phylum Bacillota; class Clostridia; order Oscillospirales; family CAG-272; genus Flemingiibacterium; species Flemingiibacterium merdigallinarum. The sequence continues at coordinate 24,914 of CAJFKR010000010.1, read as the reverse complement.
GAGGTGTTGTTCTATAACCGAAAAAAAGAGTGTGGAGAGCTGGAAAAAGAGTGGTCTTTGATTCGGCTCTGCCGAATCAAAGAGAGTGAAGAGTGGCGTCCGCGCGTGGCGCGGACAGAGTGGTCTCCGGCTTCGCTCCGCGAAGCCGGAGAGCTTCGGTAGAAATTTGCCGCAGGCAAATTTCTTTTTTTATTTGCTTTCGCGGAGCGAAAGCGGGGATACAAGTGTGGACAAAAGCGGGGACAAAAGCAGGGACGAAAGCGGGGGATATCAGAGACTAAATTTGAGGTTACATCAGGGAGTGAAGTCAGGGGATGCGAGCGGCTGATTATTGGTAAAACTATCCTATTCGATTCGTCCGGTGTAGTTGATCTGCTTAACCGACCAGCTACCCTTTTCATAACCAAATACGCTGACCGAGCAGTTCGCGACGTGTATCGGAATACGACCAATCGGCAGCTCGGGCGGGACGCCGAGGATGATATTCGCGGCCGCGAGTATGACTCCACCGTGTGCGACGACCGCGACACGGTCGAGGTCGGCGTCGGCTTCAACGCGACACAGAAAATTCTCGACTCGTGCCCGGATTGCGCGCGAGCTGTCGCCGCCGTATATTCCGTAGTCCATATCCTGACGGCGGCGTTTATATTCGTCTCCATATATCGGATAAAGGTCGGAGAATGCCTTTTTATAGAACACGCCGGTGTCAATTTCGCGCAGGTCGGCGTCGAAGTGAATTCTGCCGGCGCGGTATTCGTCGGTGAAGATCACCTCGGCGGTCTGACGTGTGCGCAAAAGGTCGGACGAGTATATTTTGTCGAAGTGTATATCCGAAATCAGGCGTTTTGTTTCACGCGCCTGCGCGAAGCCCTTTTCAGTCAGCCCGATCGGTCCCCAGCCCTGGTGCCAGCCGGCGGCGTTGCAGGTGGTCTGTCCGTGGCGGATGAAGTATACTTTCATATTGTTCCTTTCAGAATAGCTGCGAAATTGAAAAGACGATCAGAAAAGACATAAAACTATGTCATACCGTTTTTAAGGTTTATTATCCGATTACTCCTCAAAAGGATCATAATAGCTGTCGACATCGTAGATCTCAAGTCCGTTCGACGTCTCGATAATTGTGTAAAACTGTGGCTTGATCGCGTCGCTTGTGACGTCGGAACGGAAGGTGCCGTCGTTTTCCATAATCATATAGCTGAGCTTATATACATACTGGGTTACATTGCCGAGGTCTGGGAGATCCTTGTCGGCTCTTGCGATATATTCAATCGAAATGTTATAGAGCTTCTGCATCGTAATCTTGTCAAGCGGCGAATTTTCATCGAAGTAGCTGTCCGCAAAATAGCTGTTTGCAAGCTCTGCGTCGCCCATGATCAGCGCGTTTAAATAATTCGCGAGCAGCTCTACCGGCTCTCCGTAATCCGAGTAATCTTCATCGACTATCGTGATTGACAACCCGCCGTCGACATATGTGATATACCGGTTCTTGTCGAGATATTCGGGGTCCTCGAGTATATTCGAGTCCCAGTCGGGTTCATACAGGCTGATGCGATGTACGCCGTCGCCGCTGTATACATACTGCACAGTCTCCTCCGGCTCGAACAGGAAGTCGAAGTCGAATGTGAGGTCGCCGGTATTAAGAAAGAACAGTCCGACGACGCATACGCCGAGAGCCGCCGCTATTAATATAGCGGCGGTCTTTTTACGGCTTTCTCTTGTCTTTTTTTTAGGTTCGGACATCAGCCAATAAATCTTGCCAGATTGTCCTTGCCGATGCGGATGCCCTTAAGATTGTCCTCCATGCCCTCGAACTCAACGGTGATGTAGCCGTCGTAGCCGGCCTTCTTCAGGATCTTGATGCTCTGATATACCTTAGCTTCGCCCTGTCCGATGATAGCTCCGCGTATATAGTTCATCGCGCGGGTCTGGAACCAGCCCTCTCCGGGATTCTGCTCCATGCCGCTCTTCCAGTGGAAGTCCTTGGCGTGGACGTGCTTAGCATACGGAGCCATGATGCCGACCGACTTGACCGGATCCTCGTCGGCGCACATAAAGTTACCGATGTCGACGAGCGCGCCGAAGTTCGGGTGAGCGACCGTGTTGATGAGCTTTTCAACGCGCGCCGCGTCCTGCGAGAAGTAGCCGTGATTTTCGGTCATCGTGCCGACGCCTTTCTGCTCGGCGTACTTCGTGACCTCGAGCGCGCCCTTCGCGAGATAGGGCAGAGCGTCGTCATAGCCGATGGAATATTTGCGTCCCGAGAAGCCGTAGCCGACGTCGTGGCGCATATTCTTCGTGCCCATAGCGGCGGCGAAGTCTACCTGCTTCTTCACACGCTCGATCTCGGCGTCAAGGTCGGCGGCGAGGAAGTTTGCGCCTACACAGTAGGACACGACCTCAAGTCCGCGCTCGGCGCAGCGCTCCTTGATCTTTTCCGCGACAGCGAGGTCGAGGTTGTTCGACCAGCCGCCCTCGGAGAACTCGATTCCCTCGAATCCCATTTCGGCGGCGTTGTCGATAATGCCCATAAGACCGAGCTTGTCCTCGTTGATGTACTGACCGTAGCTGTAGGATGTGACTGAGATTTTCATGATATTTTCCTCTCTTTCAAAAGTTAAATGCTTTTTATATGCACGGGGCGGTGCGCCGTTCTGCGGCGCTGTCCCGCGGTTTACTTGTAGGATTTGATGTAAGCGAAATTACAGGATCTTGAACCCGAAGAAATTCTTCGCGTTGTTGTAGCAGATATCGGCTACCAGCTCGGCGAGCGACTCGAGGTCAGCCGGATATTCGCCATTCTCGACCCAGCTTCCGAGCAGCGAGCAGAGGATGCGGCGGAAGTATTCGTGGCGGGTATACGAGATGAACGAGCGCGAGTCGGTGAGCATACCGAGGAAATTGCCGAACGCGGACAGGTTCGCGAAGTCGGTCATCTGGCGGCGCATACCGTCGATGTGATCGCTGAACCACCATGCCGAGCCCTGCACTACCTTCGGCTTGCCGTCGCCCGAAAGCTCGAAGCAGCCGCAGAGCGCGGCGACCGCCGGACTGTCGGTCGGATTGATCGAATAGAGTATGGTGCGCGGCAGCGCGTCGTCCGAATCCATGCGGTCGAGCAGACGTGAGAGCGCGCCGATCATGTCGTAGTTGCCGATTGTGTCGAATCCGGTGTCCGGACCTTTTGCTTCAAACATACGGCTGTTCTGATTGCGCAGAACGCCGAAGTGAATCTGCATGACGAATCCGCGCTGCTTATATTCGGACGCGAGGAAGGATAAGAGCTGCGTCTTGAACTTGTACAGCTCGTCGTCGTCGACATCGGCGCCATCCGAAGCGAGCGCTTTCTTGAATATGAGGTCGGCTTCGTATTCGCTGCACGAGATATAGCTGCGATACTCGTCGAAGCCGTGGTCAGCGGTGCGGCAGCCGTACGACTCGAACAGGTCGAGCCGGTTCAGATACGCCTGCTTGAGCGACGCAAAGTCGGTGATATCGACTCCGGCGGCTTCGCCGAGCTTCTTTATGTATGGGGTGATGCCCGGCTTGTTGATGTTGACGCCCTTGTCAGGACGGAACGCGGGCAGAACCTGCACGTCGAAGCTGTCGTCCTCGGCGAGCAGCTTGTGCCACTCAAGCGTGTCGGACGGGTCGTCGGTCGTGCAGAGCAGCTTGACGCCCGAGTTCTTGATGATGTTGCGAACGCTCATAGACGGGTCGGCGAGCTTTTCGTTGCAGATACGCCAGATTTCGTCGCAGTTCTTCTCGTTGATGATGAGGTCGCAGTCGAAATAACGCTTCAGCTCGAGGTGCGACCAGTGGTAGAGCGGGTTGCCGATGAGCTTCGGCATCGACTGGCACCACGCGCGGAACTTGTCGTAATCGGACGCGTCGCCGGTGATGAAATCCTCCGGCACACCACAGCAGCGCATAGCGCGCCATTTATAGTGGTCGCCGCCGAGCCAAAGCTCGGTGATGTTCGAGTAGGTTTTATCCTCTGCGATCTCTTTGGGCGAAACATGGCAGTGGTAGTCGATTATCGGCAGCTTCTCGGCGTAATTGTGGTAGAGCAGCTTTGCCGTGTCGGTATCGAGCAGGAAGTTTTTACCCATAAAGGTTTTCATTGCTACATCTCCTAACAGATTTAATTCAAACGTATGTGCCGCTTGACTGAATTTCTGTATGCCGCTTCGCGGCGCCAGTCGGCGGCAGGATGCTTACAAACCTATTCTACCACAGATTCGGAATAATTTCAATATTTTTTTATAAACTTTATCGAATATACTTGCCGTATGAGCGAAAATGTGCTAAAATATAAAGAAGAGAAGCTGATGCAGCTGAGGTTTGATAGATTGATCCTTCTAACTCACGAGTTTTGCGGTCTCGCTGTCGCAGAAAGCGATTTTATTTCGCGAAGCCGGTAAAAACAATGACGAAGAAAGGCGGACCTTGCCGGCACAAAGTCACATTCATATACATGGAGGTTTATTCGCTTGTTTTCAATAAAGCCCGCCGGGGAATGGCTGACCCGGTGCGATCTGCACGTACACACCGAATTTTCGTTCGACGGCGACAAGGACGGGCTCGCGCTGCCCGACCGAATAGCCGACGAAGCAATAAAGCGCAAGCTTAATACAATCGCGCTCTGTGACCACTGCGACATCGACGACATACTCGACGGCATCTACCCGCCATATCCCGCCGACGAGATATACCGCGCGGTGACGGCTGTGCGCGATAAATGCGCCGGACAGCTCGAGATACTCTACGGAATCGAGCTTGGTCAGCCGCACGCGCGCCCCGAGGAGTCGAAGCGTCTGCTAGAGAAATACAACTTTGATTTTATAATCGGCTCGCTGCACAATCTGAAAAATTACCCCGACTTCTGCTTTTTACGCTATGACGTGATGACATATGAGCACATCGACCTTTTAGTCCGACGCTCGATCGACGAGCTCTGCGAGGTCGCGCGCTTTTCGAAGATCTCGACGCTCGCTCACATCAATTACATCGGGCGCTACCTCAAAAAGTGCGGCGTCAGCTTCGACTTCATGAAATACGAGCAGCGCTTCAGAGAGCTGTTCCATATAGTTATCGAGCAGGGGATCGCGCTCGAGGTCAACACGTCGGGGCTCACGCAGGACGGCGGCGCGACAATGCCGAACGAGTCGCTTCTGCGGCTATATTACGACTGCGGCGGCAGAACACTGACGCTCGGCTCGGACGCTCACAGATGCGACCGGCTCGCGAACGGCTTTGACCGCGCGGCAGATATGCTACGCGATATCGGCTTCATTGAATAATCACAATTATAAAACGAAGGAATATGGAGAATGCTTGATTCCAATTTCAGCTTATTATATCCGAACGGCGACCAGAACCGAGACGACCATGTAAGTATCACCGACGAGGTCATAACTGAGCTGGGGCTTGATTTCTTAATTGATCTCAAAAACTCAAACCTCAGCGACTACATGACCACCGACCGCGAGACTATCGAATACCGCAACGAGACGTTAAGCGATATGCTCGAAAATCCGACCATTGTCGACACATTAAAGGGTACGCTTAAGCTGCTTTCCGACATTGTCGAGCTGCGGCGGATCAAATCCGAGACCGAGGTCGCGAAGAACTATCTCTACAGCATAACCGAAATCGAACTATACATCGACATCGTGTCAAAGCTCGCGAAGGGCTTTCAGGCGGTGCGCGGCAATGTCAAGTCGAGCGCGTTCCGCCGCATGACCGAGACGGTGACCGAGCTTTCCGAAAGTGAATACTACCGCAATCTGAACAAGCAATTAGGCGAGCTGACCGCGAAGGTACACGAGGTCAAGTCGATTACGATAGGCGTCAACCTCGACAGCGAGTTCCGACCGGTCGACGCGGGCGTAGTCAGCCTGAACGCCGACACGTTCAAGTCGGGCAAGGTGATAGACAAGATACTGCGCATGGACTTCAAGGACGACGACTACACCTGCATCGCGCCGCTCGTGCCCTACACGCGCTCGAACACCGACAACGCGAAAATCGCGTTCACGAACGCGTTCAACAACGCGATGAACGATATATTCAAGGCCGACGTGCGGCAGTGGCGGCAGCTGGTGCAGTCATATGTATTGTCGAATACCGACTTTCTTCTGCGCATAATGCCCGAGATCGAGTTTCTGACCAAGGCGCAGCACCTGCTGCTCGCGCTTAAGTCGCGCGGACTCGCTCTCGCGACGCCGAAAATCGCGCCGATGGACGACAAGGAATTCAATGTAAAGGGGATATACAACCCCTGCGTCGCGCTCAAGGTCGACTCCAAGATGGTCAAGAACGACATCGACTTTGACGAGAACGCGAAGATATACGTCCTGACCGGACCGAACCGCGGCGGCAAATCGGTCATCACCTGCGCGGTCGGACAGGTACAGGCACTCGCGCAGCTCGGACTGCCGGTCCCGGCAGACTCGGCGGTGATATCTCCGGTGACGGCGATCTACACGCACTTCCCGACCGGCAGCGACGGCGACGACACGATAGAGAAGGGAAGACTCGGCGAGGAGTGCGACCGTCTGAACAAGATATTCGACACGCTCGACAGCCGCAGCTTGATTTTACTTGACGAGTCGTTCTCGTCGACCGGCTCGTATGAGGCGTCGTACATCGCGTCGGAGGTGCTGACCGGATTTTCGATCATCGGTTGTCGCTGCCTGTTCTCGACTCATCTGCACGAGCTATCGAATCAGCTCGACGAGATCAACGCGAAGTGCCGTGCCGAGGGCGGCGTACCGATCGACACGCTGGTCGCCGGCATTCACGGCAGCGAGCGCAGCTTTGAGATAATCCGCGCGAAGCCGGACGGCAAGTCCTACGCGCGCGACATTGCCGAGAAGTTCGGTCTGTCCTACGACCGGATTATGGATCGCGTCAAGGCGAAGAAGGCGGACGAGAAGAAAAGTTAGGCGTTGACGAAAGAGTGGTCTCCGGCGTTGATGAAAGAGTGGTCTCCGGCTTCGCCGGAGAGAGTGGAGAGTGGTCTCGCCTGCGGCGAGAGAGTGGTCTCCGGCTTCGCCGGAGAGCTTTGGTTGAAATTCGCCTGCGGCGAATTTCTTCAATAATTATTATAAGTCTGCATTTCTACATATTAGATATTGATATACCGCGAATTCGGCGCGGGACGGACGTGCATTGACGACTGCACCCGCTGCTTGCAGCGGCCCTGCGCGGGCGAAAGCTGACGACACGTATAAATGTAATCGCGTAACCCCAAAAGATACGTTCACGCGGTTGCGCAATGTTATCGTGCTGTATAATTGCCGCTGCTGTCGTTGCTTTCACAGGCTTGACACGATAATATATATACTACTTGAAAGGATTTCGTTTCAGATGAGTGAAAATAAGAAAAATGATTTTGAGTTTCTGACGCTGCTTGAAAACGACGCGCGGCTGACGCCCGAGCAGCTTTCGACTATGCTCGACAAGGATGTCGGAGATATATCCGAGATGATGACGGCGTACGAGCGCGACGGGGTCATACTCGGCTACAAGACGCTGATCGACTGGGACAAAACCGACCGCGAGTATGTCACCGCGCTGATTGAATTGAAAGTAGCTCCGCAGCGCGACCGCGGATTTGACCGTGTCGCCGAGAAGATATACAATTACCCAGAGGTAAAGTCGCTATATTTAATGAGCGGCAGCTTCGATCTCGCGGTTTTCATCGAGGGGCGGACGATGAAGGAGGTCGCGTATTTTGTCGCGCAGAAGCTGGCGCCGATGGAGTATATCGTCGCGACCGCGACACATTTCGTGCTCCGCAAATACAAGGACAAGGGCGTGGTCTACGGTCCCTGCGAAATAGACGAAAGAGGGACATTATAAGTGGACTACAGCGCAATTTTATCCGAAACTGTACAGAAAATCAAGCCGTCCGGCATACGAAAGTTCTTCGACCTGCTTGGCGACCGCAAGGATGTGATATCGCTGACTGTCGGCGAGCCCGACTTCATGACGCCCTATCACATCCGCGAGGTCGGAATCGAGAGCCTTGAAAAGGGAAGAACCTTCTATACGTCGAACAACGGCATACCCGAGCTGCGGGTCGAAATCAGCAACTATCTCGGGCGACGCTTCGGGATGGCGTACAATCCGAAAAACGAAGTCATTGTCACGGTAGGCGGCAGCGAGGCTATCGACCTCGCTGTGCGCGCGCTTGTGAATCCGGGTGACGAGGTTATAATTCCGGTGCCGTCGTTTGTCTGCTACGGACCGATAGTCGAGCTGGCACATGGCAAGCCGGTGTTTATTGAGACGACCGCAAAAGATGATTTCAAGCTGACGCCTGACGCTCTGCGCGCGGCGATAACTCCGAGGACAAAGCTGCTTGTATTGCCGTTCCCGAACAATCCGACCGGCGCGATACTGACCCACGACGAGCTGGAGGGACTGGCTGCTGTTCTGCGCGATACCGACATAATGTTATTATCGGACGAGATTTATGCTGAGCTGACGTATGGCACGCGTCACACATCGATTGCGACAATCGACGGGATGTGGGAGCGGACGATCACGGTCTCCGGCTTTTCGAAAGCATACGCGATGACCGGCTGGCGGCTCGGCTATCTCGCCGCGCCCGCTCCGCTGGTCACCGAGATGCACAAGATACATCAATACGCGATAATGTGCGCGCCTACGACAAGCCAATTGGCGGCGATTGAGGCTCTGCGCAACGGCGACGAGGACATCGAGATGATGGCTTCCGAATACAATCGCCGCCGGAAATACATAATCAGCCGACTGCGCGAAATCGGGCTCGAGTGCTTCGAAGCGCGGGGAGCGTTTTATGTATTTCCGCGAATCGGCGATTTCGGTCTTACGAGCGACGAGTTCTGTCAGCGGCTGCTCGACGAAAAGGGCGTCGCTATAGTGCCGGGCAACGCGTTCGGAGACTGCGGAGAGGGTTTTGCGCGGATATCCTACGCGTATTCGGTCGATCACATCAAGACTGCGCTCGAGCGGATGGAGGAGTTCATCTCCGAGCTCAAAGCGGGAAAATAAATTGGATTCAATATGAGCTAATAAATTCGTATGACTTTGGATGAGTTTACACAGCTGAAATCAGCAATATTACAAATGTAGATATAGGGAACAGATATGGGGGGATAACGATGAGCGAGAAGATACTATTGATTACATACGACAATTGTGACGACAGCGAGGTCATGTATCCGTATTTCCGGATGCTCGAAGCCGGATACGAGGTCGACGTGGCGTCGCTCGAAAAGCGGACGATAAACGCGAAGTATCATTATAAGATCGAAGCCGGACTATTGCCGGACGAGATACGACCGGAGCTATATGCCGGTCTGATACTGCCGGGCGGCACCGCGCCCGAAAAGCTGCGCCAGAACGCCGACATTCTGAATGCCGTGAGATATTTCATGGACAACGATTTGCCGGTGGCGTCGATCTGTCATGGACAGCAGATACTGATATCGAGCGGGCGTATATCCGGACGGCACGCGACCTGTTATCCGGGCATACGAGACGATCTTGTCAACGCGGGCGCGCTGTACGAGAACGCGCCGGTCGTAGTCGACCGCAAGCTCGTGACGTCGCGGCGTCCCGAGGACCTGCCGTATTTCATGCGCGAGTTTATAAAGCTGCTGTGATTAGACAAAGCACGCGATATGTAATTACACGGTTATTGCGGATTCTGGTATACACGGGTGCAAATTGAGACGTGTGCGTATTGGAACGTGTGCGTATTGGATAAGTAGATTTCGTGATGATGGATATAAGATCTCCGGCTGGAATTTGCGATGCGGCAAATTGCGATTCAGCCGGAGATTGCGTTTTTTGCTTCCCTCAATTATACAAAATTTGCATTTTGTATAATTGTATGTATCAATTCAGGGGAGTCGCCTGCTTTGGATTCCGGTCACCGCGGCTCATACAAAATCCGCTGTTCTATATAATCGCTTTGCTACATACTTTTCTCTATATACATTCATCCCACATTGCCGCGTCATTTACTCATCGTATGATTCATCCGGGCATACGATTCATCCGTTTGATGATACTTTGGTCAACTCGCGGCTCAGATGATTTTTTGCTGACTCTATCTCGCATCATGTAAAGCATTACCGGTCAGTTTCATAAATACTCTGACTTAACAATACTTTCGCCTTTCCAAATCAACATCGTTTCCGTCAATTGACGTTCCCTCGCTTATCAAAATCAACACCGCTACCGTCAATTGACGTTCCTACGCCTTCCCAAAATAACAGCACCTCCGCCTATCCGCTGTAACGAATAGACGGAGGTTTTTAAGCCTGAGCCAACGTTTCCGGTCGTGCTCTCGATTTTATCCATTCTCCTCGAGTGCCTCGACCAGCTTGTCGATATTCGCCTGTACCTGCGGCTCGAGTGACGCGGTCAGCGACGAGAAGTTGTCGACCATATTGAGGTAGCTCTCCATGTATTTATAGTAGGTTACATTCGGCCACATCGAAAGTCCGAGGTCAAACGCCGCCGACTTGAAGATGATGTCGAGCATTTCCGCCGAGTCAGCGTCATTTGAATATTTGACCTTCAATACAACGTCTTTGTAGGTCGGAACGAGATTCTCCTGCGAATCGCGGCAGAGCGCGTCGAGTAGTATGCCGACATTTTCGCAGCGATCGTCTGATAATGTTGCCGGTATAGCAGGTACACCGCAGCCCGAGGTGAGTATGTAATACTCCTCCTGCTCCGAGTCGTATTTCGGATACGGCAGAATGCCGATGTCAAAGTCGACGTCGCGGTAGTATTCGATACCCTTGGTCGAAGTCCCTTGGAATACGATTTTGTGCGATTTGAACATCTCTCGCGCTTCATTGCTGCCGTTGTGGACGTCGTTTACTACCTTATAAAAGATACCAGTGCCGTTGTGGATATCGAATATCTTTTGCAGCACATCCATCGCGCGTGTATTTCCAGGGATATTGAAATAAGGCAGACCATCCTCACCTACCGAAATATACTTGACGCCGCAGCCGGTCACAAGCGAGCCGAAATGCAGCTTGACAGCTCCGGTAGTCGCGTATTGGTCATTCTCGTCGTAAACTCCGTTGCCGTCAAGGTCGTTGACAAAGTTCATCGAAATTTCGGCGAATTTATCGAGCGTCCATTGATTGCTGCGGACAAGGTCATACAGATTATCGTCGAGGTTCGCGGCGTCATACATATCCTTGTTAAACAGCAGTACAAAGCCGCGCGTCAGCATCGCGAGCGTGAAGTCGCCGACCGCGGCGAACTGCTTTCCGTTGATCTGGAACACATCGTTGGCATTCTGATTCCACCACGAGCAGTCGAGATTTACGTATTCGAGCCGATCCCAAGACGAGATCAGCCCCTCCGAATAGAGATTAGCGACCTGCTCGTCGTATACAAACGCGATGTCATACGCGTCGTCGCCTGACATAACAATGTTTCGGAAATTGTCCAGCGTATTGTCGACCGCGGTCTCGGTGATGACGCAGTTGTATTTATCCTCGATCCGGCGGTTGCGCCGATAGATTTCATCGTTTACATTGTCGCCGTTTTCGGAATCGGCGTCAAGCTGGTTTATCGCCCAAGTCATCCAGTTGTTGTTGTAATTATAGAACCTCAGCTCGAAGCCGTCCATGTTCTTTTCGGGAAGCGGGTGCAGCTCCTGCTCGCTCTGTGCAGTGACAGCCTGCGTGTCAGTTGATTCGCTCTCGGTTACTGTAGATTTCTGTTGATTATCTGCGTTGGAGCAGCTGATACAGCCGGCAGTCATAAGCGCCGCAAGTCCGAGTGCAAAGGCACGATTATATTTTATCATATGTTCATCTCCTTGTTTGTAGAATCGAGTCCACAATCTATTTAACCGTTTCTATATGCGGTAATTCGGTTGAATGCCTGTCAATATAAACGGCATATATTATCGTTATTATTTTCAAACAGCGCAGCATATTTGTCGGCTGGTGTCGATTTGCTGTCGGACGACAGCGACTTTATACAGTAAGGCGCGCTTCCCTCTCGCTCCGATGTGTAAATCACACGATAATCGATCGACTCAAGCCGTACACCGCTTGAATCGCGTTCGAGTGTCAGATATAACAGCACCGAGTGCGCCGAGCCTTCGACATCCTGACAAATCGACGGTATGCAGTAAAGGTTGCCGAGCGAATATGCGCAAAACACCTGTCTGTCTCCCCTCTTGATGAATTCGCAGGGGTGTATCACGTGCGGGTGGTGACCGACTATACAGTCGACGCCGTATTCGGTCAGCGTTTGTGCCAGCATACGCGTATACGCGTCAGGCAAGGGGTTGTACTGCCCGCCGCTGTGCATGACCGCGACTACAAAATCGGATTCGGCTCGCGCGGCGTCGATATCGGCTTTGAGCCGCTCGAGGTGCGGCTTGATATAGCGATAATATTCATCCGGCTTCGGGTCGGAGTAGAGCCGAACCGTCTCACGCGCGATCGTCTCCTCCGATTCGAGCAGATGTATCGACCCCGGCAGGGTCTCCTGCGGCTGAAACAGATTTACCCGACCCGACAGATCGTCGGTCAGGAAACGATGGTGCGCGAACGCGTTCGTGCCGTAGGTGTAGTTGACAAATGCCACGCGTATACCCTGCTGTTCTATGACGCAGGGAGGATGATTGGCTGTAGCGGCAGGATTGACAGCAGAGGTCAGTTCGGTTGAAACGGCAGGTTCGGCGGCAGCGGCAGACTCGGTGTATCCGGTGTGTGACGCGGAGCCGGCGGCATCACCTACCCGATATAGTCCGGTGTGCCTGATTCCGAGCCGGTCGAGTGTGTCGAGCGTCCGGTCGATTCCCTCCTCGCCGCGGTCCATGCAGTGGTTGTTCGCAAGGCAGAGCAGCCCGAAGCCGTAATCTTTCAGCATGACCGCGAATTCGTCGGGCGAGTTGAAGCAATAGCGCTCGTGCGTATATTCGAGCTTGGCTCCGGCTATCGGCGTCTCGAGATTGCCGACCAAAAGGTCACAGTCGGACAGCTCTGGTTTAATCCTTGAAAACAGGTCGTCGTAGCAGATTATTCCGTTTGATGTGCATATCTCGGTCAGACCGGGCGGGCACATGACGTCTCCGGTGAAGGCGATTCTGAAGCGGCTCATGTCAGTTTACCCCGTGTGCGGCGAGGTAATCTGCGAATGCGCGGATAAAGCAGCGTCCGGTCTCGATTAGCTTTGGCTGTGACACGACATTGCCGCTCTCGCCAAAATAGGTCGTCTCGAGCGAGAAGCCGAAGATATTTCCTTCGATATCGCTCGCCCAGCTGCCGCAGGTGATGTGCTTGTCGATGTTGTTCCACTCAACGCCCGGGTCTATGTCGTTGACGATGTCGTACTGCATCGCGTCGGGCGTGATTCGCCCCGCAAAACAATTCGCAAGCTCGACCATGCGCTCGCGCATCTCGGGCACGCTGCGGACAAAGAACACCTTGTCATTGCGCCCGCCGGTATGCCACGGCGAGTGAAGGTCAAACACCGCTATAGGATGCTCGCGTTTTACAAGCTCTTGCACTATGCGCACTCCGGCGTAGAGCGGCTTTTCGATATAGTCGCGGTTGTGGTCGTGCGGGCGGCGGTTCTTGCCCTGATCTCCGGCGACAACTCCGTCGGCGTCAATGAACGGCAGTGCGATCAGCTTTATATTCGGTATCGGATTATGTACAAACTCGTCGAGTATGCCCTCCATTATGTAGTCGCCGGTCGCTTCGCAGCAGTGGTGACGGGCGGTCAGTATCACGGTATTCTTCCCCACTCCGAGCGTGAGACAAGGTATCGGCGTGCCCTTGTTGTCGTCAGCGATTATTCGCAATGGCAGACGGTGTAATTCGCAGAAGCGATAGAAGCGCGACGGGTGGTACAGCATATCGTGCGCGAAGTATACGCAGTCCTCATCGTCGGCGAAGGTGTAGGTAAAGCCGCTGCCATTGCCGATTTTACTGCCGGTCCACTCCCAGTGATACAGGTCATGACTGACCGCGGCGCCGAACGGTCCGACGTAGTTTTTTGGTGACATATCGAATGTGACGGTCTTTCCGGCGGCTCCGGTGACCTTGAAGGCCCAGTAGAACCAGTCGCCGTCGGTATCGCGCAGATCGGGTAAAAAGCTGACTTTATTATCTTCGACATTTAATATCTGTGCGTTGCCGCCGCAGAAATCAGTTAATACTCGCATTATTATCGCTCCTTTGTGCTCTGATTTTGGTTGACAAAACAGGTTTAATATGATAAGATATATTATGTAATATATCCTGTTACATTTTATATTATATCATCAATCACGACAGATTTCCTTGAATATATTCACAAAAGCTATAAAATATTGCAGAGTTGCGCAATATAACACAGATTGAGTCAGAAAGGGACTGACATATGCGTCCTACTATAAATCATATAATCGCATACATCACGTTCATACGAGAGCGATATTCGTTAGCGGTGACGATTCACGATTACCAAAGAAGTATGTTTTCCGGCTCGGTCGGCAACCTCGCTAAATATAACATACATAACAATCCATACTGCCTATATGTCAAGACAAACCGCAAGCTCTGGGACAAGTGCATACAGTCACAAAAGAAAATTATCGATAAATGCACCGAGTGCGGCGCGTATTATGGTATGTGCCACGCCGGAGTCTGTGAGCTGATCTATCCCATCGACAACGGCAAGCAAATAATCGGATTTGTCAGTGTCAGCGGCTACCGAGCTGACAAGGACGACGAGCTCTATCCGAGAGCGATGCACAAGCTCGACCGGCTGTGCGAGGAATTCAGGCTCGACCGGCAGGAGATAATGACGGCATACGAAACCTATCTGATTCCGACACGTCCCGACCGACAGCTCTGCGACACGCTGATACACCCGCTCTGCGATATGCTCAAGCTCGGGCTTATCGAAAGTGTAGCCTACGCTCCGGATTCGAACAGAAAGGAAGCAAGCAATTTTCTTTACTACGATATCATAAATTACATCAACAGCCACCACAACACACGTATCGACCTAAAGACGCTCAGCGAGACATTCAACTACAGCGAGTCATACATCAGTCATATGTTCAAGTCGTCAAGCGGTATGACGCTGAATCAATACATCAACACGTTGCGAATTGACGAGGCGAAGGCGATGTTGAACGCGACCGATATGTCGATACAGGAAATTTCGTCGATTATCGGATTCAACGATTCGAACTATTTTACGAATGTCTTTCACAAGCTGGTCGGTATGTCTCCGCGCGAATACCGGAATATCAATTTATCCGGATACCGGATGTCCGAACGTCGAAGCTGATATGTCCGGACGTCGGAGCTGATATTGAAATATAGTCTTGCAGCCAGAGAAGATTCTGTCGCCATCAAGTCTCTTTGACCGGACAATACAAACAAAGACCGTACAAAACATAAAAAAGCACTGAACCTGTCCATATTGGACGGATTCAGTGCTTTTTCAAGCCTGCAATTCCCTGCTTGCTATATCAAATCAATATCTCAATCAATACACGAATACGCGACATTGCGAAGTCTCGGCTGATACCATTCCTCGCGAGGATTTAATGTGTGCTGTGCAAAGAACAGACCCAGCTCCGCCTTGGTGTCGCAAATCACTGTCGCTCCGGCGGCTCCGCCCCAGCCGAATTCGCCGAGATACGCGATGCTTCCCGACTTCGCTTGGTCGATGTGCGTGCGCACACCGAGTCCGTAGCCGTAGCCGCGCAGAGCGGACCAGTTGAAGTCGCGCAGCTGCTCGCTGTCGAGTCGGTTGACCTTCATCAGCTCGACCGTGGCGGGCGCGAGGATCCGCTCGCCTGTGAGTCCGAGACCACCGCGTGACAGCGCGGCGATGAGCTTCGCGTAATCGGGCGTAGTCGTAGTGATTCCCGCGCCGCCGCTGTCGTATTCGGGTCCGAGAATGTGTGACACACGCTTGCCGACATTCTTGAAGCTGCCGTCGGATGTGTAGCCGCCTGATGTGCCCTTCTTCTGAGCCTCGACGATGTCTGTGATCTCGCTGCCGTTTTTCGGGACAAAAGTGTACTGTTCCGCCATCAGAGCTTCAATTTCAGGCGTAGCGTGGTAGACCGTCTCATGCATATCGAGCGGGTCGAGGATGTTCTCTTTCACATAATCTCGGAACTTCATTCCGGTGATGATGCTGACAAGTCCGGCGAGCACATCGTGACAGAGCGAATACTGCCAGTGCGTACCCGGTTCAAACGACAGCGGCTCGGACGCGATGCAGCGCACTACCTCCGCGGTATCCATAGCCCCGCCCGTCAGCTCGCGGGCGCGCTTTATCGATTCGGAGTTGAGGTTGTAGTCGAGTCCGGCGGTCATTGAGAAAAGGTCGCCGACCGTGATTTTGTTCTGCGCGTCGACTACACCGTCCTTGGTGCGGACTTTCATGTCCCGAAACTCGGATATGTATTCGCCGAGCGGGTCACCTAACAAATAGCTGCCGTTCTCGAGCAGCTGAGCCGCGGCGGTAACGGTCATGATCTTCGAGCAGGAGTAGATGTTGAAATATTCGTTGCCCTGCATAGGCTTACCGGTCTCGATGCTCGATACTCCGGCAGCGTATTCAAATGCTTTTTCGCCTTTGCGGTAGACTACAAGCACACAACCGGGCGTTCGCTCTTTTATCATATAGTCGCAGAAATCCTTGAGCGGTGAATATCTGTCGCTTTTATTGATAATGTCCATTTTTTTCCCTTCGACGCGATTTGCATAATCGGTGAGCAAATCGAATTAATATTATGATATTATTATATAACAAATCCATGCGTTTTGCAATAGCAAAATGCAATATAACCGGACGGCTGACTGTCCGGTTATAAATCGATTAGATATAATATGGCAAGTTTTGCCTGTATCGACGTACTTTATCCGGCGGTGATGGTTCAATAATACAAATTTGCTTGTGTTACATACATCGAATGATAATATCCCGAGCCTTTTTGCAGTAATTCATCATGGCTGCCATTTTCCACGACTCGTCCTTTGTCAAGCACGATGATACGGTCACAAAGCTGACAGATCGGCAATCTGTGGCTGACGACCAGCGAGGTCGAATCAAATGACACCTCGAGGAATTTTTTATACATTTCCATTTCGAATTTTGCGTCTACCGCTGAGTTGGGTTCATCGAGCGCGACAAACCTACCAGCTTTGAATTTGGTTCTCGCGAACGCGATTTTCTGCCATTCACCACCCGAAAAATTGCCGCCATGTATGATATCGGTGTCAAGCTGATTGGCAGCCTTTTCGATTATGCCGGCAATATCCGCCCAGTTGATTGTTTTATCAAACTCGTCGGTATCCGCCTGCTTGTCAAAATTGCTCGCGGTGATATTATCTCGCAGTGTAAGCTCATATTTTGCGTAATCCTGAAATAACGCGGTGCTTGCCGCTCTCAACGCGTGCGAGGAGAGGTGTGCTTCGATTCCGTTTATCAATACCGCTCCCGATTCGGGTTTGTCATAGCCTAAAATCAATCGCAAAGCCGTGGATTTACCGGATCCGTTTTTACCGCAGAATACCGCCCTTTCCCCGGCTTTTATCGTAAATGACACATCAGAGAGGGCATATTCGTTCTGCGCCGGATATCTATAACTGACATTCCGAAATTCAATCGTCGGGGGACTTGTTATAGCGGTTTTATAATCGGCAGCTTCTTCTTCAAACGAAAGAATGTCGTCGATATCGGTGAAAATATTGCGATTAGATATGTAGATTCGATAAAGTCCCATTATCGACGAGGTCAGCGAGCTTATGCGGAAAACCGCGTATACGAAGGTGATCATGAGCGACACATCAATAATTTGACTTACAAACAATACGAACAAATAAATAAAGCAAAAAAGATGTTTGATTTGATCAATGAACCGCAAGATTATATTTATTCTACGCGTCTTTAGCATATGCCGGTATTCCAACTCGTCAAGCTCGACTTTTCCGGCTTCATAGAGCGATAAAAGTTTTTCACGCATGACGCAGAAATTCAGCTCTGGCGCGGTCGATTTGTCCATAACAAGAGCTTTCAGCTCGTTGTTATAACGTCTCTTTTCGTCAATTGATTTGCTGAATTCATAATCATCGTCGGTCACATTTTTCCGAAGCAATTCGACAATTATTGTACAAATGACGCATATCGCGATTATGCCTCCGCCGGCAATGCCATATAGCAGAATTATGCTAAACAGCGAGAACAGCGACGCTGTCATATCAAATACAGTTTCATATTGCCGCAGAAAACCGGATTTGGTGCTGTTCAGAGCGCGCGACGCTTTGTTTGGAAGCTCACCGCTTTCGAAATTTTTGATTCCGATACGGGCTATTTTGCATAGAATTTTTGTGCGCAGCGAGATGTCGAGTAAATAATTGATCGACATTTTGATGACCGATTTGACATTTGAAAAAAGCTGCGGTGCGAAATAAAACAGCGCGATGTATATTATCAGAACAGAGATAATCTGACTGTATGGAACAAGCTGGTTGATTTTATCGACCAGAATTTCCATCATGTAAATTTCAAGGCTCGGCAGCAGCGATAACAGCAGCGAGAGCAGTATCAGCCACAGGATGTTGATCGGTTTTTCGCAAAAACCGAGCTTGAATATCGAAGCAAAGGTGGTTCTTTTCCGCGAGTCGGCTTTATTTTTCATCTTTGGCATCCTCATTTCTCATTGTATACCACTGCTTCTGCGAATCATACAGTTCGCGGTATTCAATACAGCTTTGAATCAGCTCGTCGTGAGTTCCCTGCCCGATTATTCTGCCGCGGTCCATGACGATAATTCGGTCGGCTTTACGCGCAAGTCCGAGGCGGTGGGTGGAGAGAATGACGCATTTTCCTTTTGTATGAGCAAAAAAGGAGTTGAAGATTTCAATCTCGGCGATCGGGTCAAGCGCCGATGTCGGTTCGTCGAAAATATATACCGAGGAATTATTTCCAAGCGCGCGGGCGAGCCCGATTTTTTGCCACTGTCCGCCGGATACATTGCGGCTGTTTGTATAGCCGGGCGAGAGTATTTTGTCGTCATGATACAGTGTATCGTCAAACATTTCCTGCGCGATTTTGCATCGCTCCGGCTTGTCCTCAAACAGTGAGACGTTGTCTTTCAGACAGAACGGATATTTCACCGGCGATTGAAACGCGAATGATATTTTATCGTAAATTTCATGTCGGTCAATATTTTGCACATTGATTCTGTCATAATAAATTTCACCGCTTTCAGGCGGATACAAGCCTGCCAAAACTTTGAGCAGCGTGGTTTTTCCGCAGCCATTTTGTCCTACTAACGCTACGGTCTCATAAGGCTTTATCGTCAGCGTTATATCGTGCAAAACCGGCTCGATTGAATTCGGATAACTGAAGGTTACATGGTCAAGCTGTATCGAAAAGTCGCAGGGCAGCTTAGCGTCTGATGTTTGCACTTCATGCGTTTTGTCCATGAGAAAATCGCGTATTTCTTGATATTCCTGCGTGGAATAAAAGACTCCGTCCATATGATTTGAGGTTTGATCGAATGAGGAAACAAGCGTCAGCATAAACGGAATCAATGTGATCATTGTAGCCGTAGTATTTTGCGCGGAGCTGTTGCTTGTATATACCAATGACAATATGACAAAAACGATTGCTCCGACAAGCAGATACATAAGTGTGCAGTAGAATGAATATCTGAACTCAATATTTCGCTTTTGCTTCTGCACCTCGTCTGTCTTGTCACGCAGCCTATTGATGATATGTCTTTCAGAGAAAAACAGCTTGATTTCCTTCAATATATTGATATCCAGAAACATCCCCTGTATATCGCCGGCGCGCTGACGCTTTGAGTCAACCGCTCGGTCGGAAAAATAACTCTGACGCGAAAATACAAAGGATTTTATCAACGCGGGGATGATGATCAGTGCTCCCAGCAGTGCAAAATAGAATGGGATGAGCTCGAAAAGGTAAATTATATATGTAATCAGGGTTATAACAGCTGACAGCAGCGCCACGGTGGATATAAATAAATCATGCACGCAGCCGGTTATATGTTCAACTCTCCGGTACTGTTCATACCACTGCTCGGCCTCGAAAGAGAGACTGCTCACCTTCATTACTTTTGAATGTATTTGCAGCTGGAGAGCGTTTGACATTTCCCTCGACGCACGGAATATAAACTGTTGGTTCAAATTGTTCATTAGATCTCGGATTATCGCGAATAAGACGTATCCGAAAATCAATACAAACAAAATCTGATACGCTTGATTTTGAATTCTTTCGATAATCATATTTAATAATATCGTATTTATATACGGAAATATCGAAATAATCAATGAGACTATAACAAATCCGATAATGTTCGGAGACCTGCGGATATACATGGAAATCGCCTGAAAATACGCGGATATCATAGTTTTTACTTTCATTTTGATCTCCTTGGTACGATATTATAAAAACCGAAAAGCCATGAATTTATATTTGAAGGACTTAATTCAAATATTGTGAATCCATGGTTGAATTTAGGTATATATCGAAATGCAATAGCATTATATCACAATGGTTTATAAATGTCAATATTAAATTAGCAATTCATGAATTAATCGTGATATTAAATGATTATGATGTATATTGTATGAGAAATTGATGCATTATAGCCGACACGTATTTATGCATATATCCGAAAATAAAAAGTGTGCTCGGTATTAAATGCCGAAAGCACACTTTTCATTATGCGATTAGCGCTACAGAATTCATTCTCATATAGAACGTACGTTTTTCAGGAATAATATTCGGCTTGACGGCGGTACATCGAGGCATACAGCCGATCAAGAGTGAGCAGCTCACTGTGCGTCCCCTGCTCTGCAAGCTTTCCGTGCTCCATCACAAATATCCGACTGGAAAATTTCGAGCAGGACATCCGATGCGAAATCATTATGCTTGTAGTGCTTCCGATGCCGTCAAACACATCCTGGAACAAATTGCGCTCCGACAGCGGGTCTATCGCCGCGGTCGGCTCGTCGAGCACGACCACCTCTGAATTCTTGCAATAGGCGCGCGAGATGACAAGCCGCTGCTCCTCTCCGCCCGACAGCTCGATGCCGTCCTCGGAAAATCTCCGGCTGTAGGGGCGGTCAAGCCCGAGCTCAATAATTTTATTGTAAATTCCGGTTTTTTCAAGCGCGCCTTTGATAAGTCCTTCGCGTTCATTGTAATCGAAAATCAGGTTTTCGCGGATCGAGAACGCGTTCAGTACATAGTCCTGAAATACCGGCGCGAACACCGACTGGTAGGAATCGTAGTCATATTCCTTTATGTTTTTGCCTTTGAAATATATCTCCCCGTCGGTGGGGTCGTAGAGTCTCAAAAGCAATTTTACAAGGGTGGATTTTCCCGCGCCGTTGTCTCCGACGATCGCTATATGCTCGCCGTAATCGATTTTGCAGCTGAAATCCTTTATCGCATACTCGGTCTGATTCGGGTATCTGAACGAGACCTTTCTGAATTCGATAAACGGCGCAGCTTCGCCGGCAACCGGCTTATCAGCGCCGGTATTGCGCAATCTCTCCTCGATTTTCAGATATTTTTCAAAATCATCGTAGTAGATCGACGCCGTGTGCAATATGCTCGCGACCCACACGATTTCGGCTATCGACGAGGATATCAGCTTTGACGCGCTGACATACAGAACGAAGCTTGCCAGCAGCAGCCCGCCGGAGGCATATTTGTTTATCGCGAATAAATATATGAGGAACAGCTCGCCAAGTCCGAGCAGGCTTATCGCAAGCTCTATTAGAAAATCACAGCGCTGCTTTTTCAGCTCAATTTTTCTGCTGCTTTGCAGTTCATTCGCGTATTTATCCGATACCATGGAGCTTGCGTTGTATATTCTGATGTCGCGTCCGGCTTCAAAGTCGTCCATAAGCTCCGAGAGATACTTTACACGTTTGGTGTTTTTTGATATCTCCTCATCAAATTCGTGATCGAGCTTGTCCTTCTTTGCGTTTATAATCAGAATGATAATATTTTCCAGCAATACTATCGCATACAGGCGCAGATCAACGGCTATAATCAACGCGCTCATTATTGCAAATGACAGCAGCTTTGAGAGAAGCACGCAGAATATGCTGTAATGCACGTCGCTGAAGTTATATATGTTGTCAAATACGTTGTAATATTCGTCAATCCTCGAGCTGTCCTCGGCGTCACTCAAATCAAGTCTGATGTTTTTGCCATTGAGATAATAGTACAGCGAATTCGTCGCGTGCAGCGACTCGTCCGACAGATCCCGCTGAATGTATTCGATAAGCGTTTTCAGCAATGTAAGAGCTATGACCATAACCGCGATTGTCGCAATTGCGGCACCAAAACTCCGGTTCATGCACAACCAAATCACAACAGACGGCAGTATGGTGATTATAAGCTGGCTTATCTCGCGGCTGACGCCGAGAAATATATCCATGAACAGTAGCTTTTTGCAGTTTTTTATAAACATAGCCGACAAGTCAAAGGCGGTTGTGAATACTTTCTTTATTTCAGTCAAGAAAGCCATATGTTCTATTTCCCTCCTTAATTTTCTATATCCGATATCATTCGGCGTACAATTCCGCTTGAGCGGAGAACATACGATCATACAGCTCGCATGATCCGAGAAGCTCTTCGTGTGTTCCGATTGCTTCCAATTTTCCGTTGTGAAGCAGTATGATCCTGTCGCATATCCGGCAGCTTGAAAGTCGGTGGGATATGAAGAAAACCGTTTTTTCACTTGTCAGAGAATTGAAATTGTGATAGATCTCATACTCACTCTGCGGCGACAGCGCGGAGGTCGGCTCGTCGAGTATGATCAGCGGTGAATTCTTATACAGCGCTCGAATCAACGCGATTTTCTGTGTTTCACCGCCCGAGAAGTCTATGCCGTCGTCCGAGAAAATCTGTGTGATAAACGAATCAGTATCAAGCTCCGGCATTCCCATTGATGAGGTCAGAGCGCGGATTTTAGCTGTTTCCGCTACGGTCAGGGGGTTTTCGTTCATTTTTATATTCGCCTCAACTGTAAAGCTGAAGATCTTATAATCCTGAAATACCGCGCTGAACATCGGAGTATAGTCATACTTGTCAGTGTCCATCGGCTCGCCATTTATGTAAATTGTGCCTTTTGTCGGGACATACAGACCGAGCAGCAGCTTGACAAGCGTACTCTTTCCGGCGCCGTTTTCACCGATGAGCGAGATTTTCTCATTTGCGTTTACAATGAAGCTGATATCCTCAAGGGCGTTTTTATCACTGCCGGCGTATGAAAATGACACATTTCTGAATTCAACTGTCTGTAGTTCCTTATTAAAAGGTATTTTCTCGTTGAGCTTTTTCTCAATATTCAAAACATCGGTGAGCTTCATCATGAGACTGCTCGTATGCCAAAAGCTGATAACGCTTTTCGTAACATTGCCGAGCGAATCTCCGAAGGTGAAAACCGCCGACGAGTAGAGCATGAAATCTCCTGCGCTCATCCCGTCAGACACCATGCGATAGGCGCAGAAGGCGTATACCGCAAGCAGCTGGACCGAATTGATTATTTCAATGATGAGACGTGGATTTTTCTGCTTTATCGTAAAGCTGTGAAGCGCCGCAAACAGCTTGTCGTTGTATTCACGCAGCTTGCCGACGATATATCTTTGAAGCGAATACGCGCGCACCTCTTTTGCCCGGCTTATATCGGTGAGCCAGAATCTGCTGTATTCGAGCTGCTTTGATACAGTCGTTTCTTCCTCGAAGCGCTCGATCTCGTTTTTGGACAGCAAGACATTGCACACCGTATTCACAGCTGTCACAGTGAGCGCGAGCAATGCCATCCACCATTTAATTTCAAATGTGATGTATATAGTTCCGCTGATGACAAAGACAGACGAAACCGTATTTACCAGAATCTGCGTATAATTGGAAAACACGCTCTGATTCAGACATTCATTCGCGAGCTCGAAATTATTAAGCGTTTCGGGATTCTCAAGCTCTTCAAACCTTACCGATGTACTGATATTCAATATCTTGGCGCGAAGACGCGTATTTATGCGGTAATACGCGTTTGAAAGCGCGAGACTGAGCGCTCCCGAAATATTATCCGAGAGGTTCATCACGGCAAGGCAGAAAAGTGTCCAGACAATCGCGACCGGGTACGAGCCGTCCTCGATAAAGTCAAGAAGATATTTCAGAAAATATATGCCCACATATGAAGTAAACGTTCCGAGCAGGACTGATACCGCGATGATGAGAAATACACGCTTCTCACTTTTCCATATGGTTTCAAGATAAAACAACAAAGACGCAAAATGCTTTTTCATAATCTACTCCGAAATATATTATGTTAATGACATTATACCATGATTATTCATGATTGTCAACGAAATATTAATAATATTATGTGTTGATTATTACAATGATTATATATTGCGAAAATATTACGAAAAAATATGCTCGGTATAAACCGAGCATATTTTTCATGGTGCCGGTGAGCATTCCAAATCCGAACCAGAAGCCGCTTTTTCAGCGGCTTCTTTAGCCTCGCCGAATGTAATGGTTTTTGTGCCGTCCTTGTAGTTAAATGTTATCAGCATTTTATCGTCATACAGGAAAATCGCGTTGATAAAGGTGTCTATCAGCATTTTCCGGTGGCTCTGCTTGGTGACATCCAACTTGCGGAAACGGTGGAGCCAGAAGGTCATAAATTCGGCGCTGATTTTGGGAGGTTTGGACAACTGCTCATTGGCAAGACGGGTTTCCAATTCTTCTTTTGCCGCCTCCAATTTTTCAAGGCTCTCTTTCGTGGATTTGGTCAAAACACCCTGTTGGATCGCATTTATCAAGTTGCGAATCTTGGTATTCGTTTCCTGTAACTGTCGTTCGTA
>CAJFKR010000009.1 GCA_904386005.1 Candidatus Flemingiibacterium merdigallinarum | reverse complement strand
ATACACCGACGTCACAGTCGAAGCGTGGTACTACGACGAGCTGCTGGCACTGACCGAAGCCGGAGTATTCAACGGCTATCCGGACGGCAGCTTCAAGCCCGAGCAGACCATATCCCGCGGTGAGTTCATCAAGGCGGCGGCTCGCTTCTTTGCCGAAGTTGACCCGAGCGGCTCGAGGTATTCACACAATGGCGCGTGGCCGGACCGGGACGTCGGCGAGGAACGACTTTTATATCTGTTCGGCAACGGTATTGACGGCGCGGGCGTGGCGGACGCCGATGATACGAGCAGCACTAACGGCACAAACGTCACGAGTGGCACAAACGACACAAACGGCACAAATGGTACAAGCGTCGCTGATTACACAGGTGATATGAGTTCCGCCGGACAGGCTCTCCCGATCAGCCGCGCGGAGGCTGTATTCATTATCAACTACGCGCTCGGTCGGGACGACTACGAGGTCGAATATCCGAGCGATATGCCGGTATTTTCTGACAACTCTGACCCGAGCGAGGTCTACTTCGCGGCGATACAGGAGGCGGCGGTGACACATATATGTATTGCCGGGGACGACGAGGTTTGGACAGGGCTGCTCGATGATTATAGTGTAATATACAATAACGATAATTAAGGTGATTAATATGGAAAAACTAAGAAAAAACATCACATATACCAAGTATTTTGACAAGGTATATGGCTGCTTTCTCGGCAAGTGCATAGGCGGCACTGCGGGTGGTCCGGCTGAGGGACGAAAGGAGCTGCTCGATTTTCCGCTTAACGAGGAGCTGCTTCACCAGACTTTGCCGAACGACGATCTCGATTTGCAGATACTCTGGCTCGAGCTGATCGAGTCGGTCGGCTTCGACATCACCTCTCGCGACATGGCGCGCGAGTTCTACGAAAAGGTGCCGTATGGTCCGGGCGAATACGCCTATTTCGAAAAGAATTACGCGCACGGCGTCTATCCGCCGACGTCAGGCCGTTATAATAATCGCTACTACAAAAATGGAATGGGCTGTCCGATCCGCGCCGAGATCTGGGCTTGTATATTCCCGGGCTCGAACAGACTCATCGGAAAATATGTCGAGATGGACGGCTCGCTCGATCATGAACGCGACTCGATTGACGCCGAACGCTTCCTCGCGGTATTTGAAAGCGAGCTATTCTTTGACCGTACGTTGCGCGAGGCGCTCGACACCGCGCTTGATGAGGTTCCGGCTGACAGCAAGCTCGGACGGGTATTGCGTGACACGGTCGGCTGGTATGACGAGGGGCTCGACTGGAAGCTGACGCGTGGAAAGATTCTGCGCTCATATGGTCACGCCGACTGCACGAATATGTACCAGAATCTCGGCTTTATACTGATTGCGCTGCTATATGGTCAGGGCGATTTCCGCCGGACGATACAGATAGGTCTCGCCTGCGGTTATGACACCGACTGTATCTGCGCTACCGCGGCATCGATTCTCGGCATAATCCGCGGCGCGGATCGGCTGCTGAATACAGACGGCATGAGCGATACCGGTCTTGACATCGCGGTCAAGACCCGCCGTCGCAAGGGCACAATCGAGGCTTTGGCGCGCGATGTATGCGCGGTCGGTATGTCCGCGTCCGAAAAGTTTGACGACATGGCGATGATAACCGAAATGCCCGAGTTTGCGCGCGTGCCGGACATTGTCCGCACACCGCCGGTTACACTGACTGTAAATTATCATTCCGACCCGGTGCTCTCGCCCGACTGTGCGACCGAGCTTGGACTCGCATTTTACAATACCACTGATACTGAAATCGAGCTGACCGCGGATATCACCCCGCCCGAGGATGTCATGTTCACGCCGCGCCTCATTTCTTTCAGTTTAAAAGCCGGCGAGTGCCGCGAGTTCGACTTCCGTGCAGAGCTGTCGCCAGGCGCGGTGAAGCTGCGTCAGACTAACATATTCAGCGTGATAATGGACACGAGCGCCGGTCGGCTTTGCGACGATTTCGGTCTGGTCGGCTGCGATATCTGGTATAGATACGGTCCGTTTCTTGAGAATATCAAGGATCTGTCCGACCTCGCGCCGCACGAGCCGTATGGCAAGCACTTTAAGCTGCTGCCAAATGAAAATGGCTATGATGTGACCCGCGAATACCATCTTGGTGGAATCGCCGACATAAACCATGAATTCGTTCCCGAATGTGAGCCGTTTTGTGACATCAAGCCTGACGGCCGCGCCGAGTGCGTCCCCGAGCGGGTCGCGATAGGCGAGGATTTGTTCGACACCGCCGAGCTTCAGCCCTACGAGGGCGCGCACGTCGACTATCTGATTCGCCGTATGATTTCGCCCGAGGATAGAACTGTCGAGGTCGCCGTCGGACACACCGCGCCGTTCAAGCTCTGGGTCAACGGCAGGCTTGTCGGCATGAGCGACCGGACGAAGTGGTGGACACTCGAAAATATGCACTTCACTGTTCAGTTAAAACGCGGCGTGAACACAGTGATACTGAAATGCGCCCAGCAGTCCGACCACGCGAAATATTCGCTTGTCTGGCGCATACAAGGCGGTCGCTGGAGACAATACACCGACTTTGAGTCGGAGCTATGATTAGGTTCGCGCGGCGATTTATGCAATCCCGATGTCGGCGTTCGCCATAAGGATGCTTACTCGAAATCCGATTGTCGGTATCCGCGAGGAGGATACTGACGGTGGTGAAAATTGAATCGTACTGGCAGTACAAAAGCCAATAAAAATCAGACTGATTAATATACAGAGAGCTGATCCACGCAAGCTATGTGGGTGAATCGGCTCTCTCTTTTTATATAGATTGCTATTATATCAATTCTTGCTACACAGCCAAAGTATTATGCAAATCGTCAATCATGCGACAGATATCGTTTGAAATTTTTAGGACAGAATCATATAGTAAATTATTTTCAGAAAAATGTAAACAAATAATTAATAATTGCCGCTGCCGATTGCAATTTGCGGTAAATTATAATATAATATTAATATGACAATAAATGATTAAATGTTAGGGAAATATGAAAATAATTATTAAAAATAACAAAACAAGAGGGATGGATCAATATGTATATAAAATAGACAGTCAACCAATGTCGGCCGACCTATATAGTTAAACATTACGAGTTTATGTAACCGTATATTGTACCCACACCCGAAAGGGAGAAAGGAAGCTTAAAAAAGCATGGTCGCAATATGAAAAACCTGAAAATTAAATCTGCAATATTGGCATTAAGTCTCGGACTTATGCAGCTTCTATATGGCTGCGGCGCAGCGTCTGACACCGATGCCGTTGAAACGACGCTCAATAGTTCCGAAACTGACGAATCAACGGAAGAAACAGAACCGGATGTACTCGAAGGCCTTGACCTTGGCGGCGAGACGATCAGATTCTACACCAGCATCAGTGATTACGATTATGAAACCTCGAATAACTACATCGAGGGCAGCGGTGAGGAAAACGGCGACGTAGTTAACGACGCGGTTTATTATCGCAACCTCAACACCGAGGAAAAGCTGAACGTCGAGCTCGAATTTATACAGACCGACCAGCTGTGGGACACTATCGGCAGCGATATACAGAAGACGGTCATGGCGGGTGACGATATTTACGACGTCGTCATCAATGACCTGTATCCGCTCGCTAATCTTTCGATAGAGGGACTTTTCCACAATATCAAGGACAGCGAATACATACAGTTTGACAAGATATACTGGTACGACGACTATATGAACGATCTGACAATCGGCAACACGAAGATGTTCCTGCTTGCCGGCGACTTCTTCATCGACGTCATACGCAACGCGCACGCGCTGTATTTCAACAAGACCATGCTGACAGAGCTCGGTGAGGATCCGGACGATCTCTATCAGCTCGTGCTCGACGGAAAGTGGACGATGGACGAGCTGCTTCGTTACTCGCAGCTCGCGTATAAGGATCTGAATGGTGACGCGCAGATTGATAAAGAGGATCAATTCGGTTATATCACGGTCGGCACATGGGGTTCGGCTATACCGTTTATGATTTCGGCCGACATCAGCTTCATTGAGCGCGATAAGGACGGAATCCCGTCGATCGCGATGAATAACGAGCGCTCGGTTACTTTGCTCGAAAAGCTGAATCAGTTCTTCTGGGATTCGGCGTCGAATTCGACCTTTGCTCAGGATGAGATCATCACCCGCTTCGCCGCGGGTCAGTCGCTTTTTGTCGGCTTCCAGAGACTGGGCAGCATCGACGCGTTCCGCGCGATGGAGGACGACATGGGACTGCTGCCTTATCCGAAGCTCGACGCTGAACAGAGCGAGTATGTGACGAGCACGCACGACATCACCGAGGTCGGCGCTATACCGATAACCTGTACCAAGACCGAATCGGTCTGCGCGGTGCTCGAACAGCTCTGCCGTGAAACGAACGAGGTGGTTCTGCCGGCGTATTACGAGACCGCGCTCAAGGTGAAATATGTCCGCGACAATGTCTCGGCGCAGATGATAGACATAATTCACGACAATATCAGCATAGCCTTCCCGCTCGCGTATAACAACAAGGTCAACGGCATCTTCCTGTCAAAGTGCTTCTCCGACCCGCTGACCGCGAAGAAAACCGACTTCGCGTCGGCATATACAGCCGCCGAGCCCGCGGCTATCACCGCGCTGCAAACTATTATCGATACGTTTATGGAGAACAACGAATAGTGCTATGCTTGTGACATATTATAACAGCTGCCTGTAGTAAGCCGATATTAAACTGTCCCGCCGTGAACACGGCGGGACAGTCGTTTTATTCGCTATTCAGGCGGGGGCGGGCAATGGAGGGTATGCTGTCAGGCGGCGCGGCGCGCGCTGTCAGTAAATACCATCACTCACCATCCGCGTCGTCGGCTTTTACCGCGATCGGCACGCCGTTGACGGTGATTTCCTCGTCGGCGCGAATCAGTACATACTTGACTCCGTCGATGACGCGCGTCTCGATGAGGTCGCCCAACTCGGGCTTTGCCTTTATCATGATGTCGGAGGTTTTTAATTCGAACTGCTTAGGCTCGATCAGATTGCGCGGCGACAGGTCGGCGCCGACGCCATAGCTCTCGTCGCAGCTCTGCTCGAACTCGGCGATTTTCTCGTCCGAGACTCCGCAGTCGGCGAGTATGCCCGACACGTCCTTCTTTGAAATTGTCAGCGGTTCGGGTATGCGCATTGATTTGTGTTCGTCAATCTTCTGCGCGATGTCGTCGTGTATTGTCTGCACGACCTCGAGGCTGCACTCGTCGCCGAGCGAGCTTGCGAGAATATTCCCGAACAGCTCCTTCTGCTCGGCGGCGGGGAGGGGAAGCTCGGTGTTGAACAACGCCTTCGCGAGCTCCTCGTTGCTGTCAGACAGATTCTTTGTGTAATAGAGCGCGTTGTATATATTAGCTTTACGGTCGTCAAACGCCGGGAACAGGAAGCCCGATTCGGGCGCGCAGACATTCCAGTCGCAGGAGTGGACCGAAAAGGTCTTGGGACCGGCGTCGTAGCCGAGCACCGGCTTCGACTCCTTGACCGGACAAATGGCGCAGATTATATAGGAGAATATCGTGTCGGACTCGTCCGAGCCGCCTTCGTCCCGACGCTTTATCGGAACGTCGTAGCTGTCATACGCGAGCAGAATCAGGCTGCCAGTCTCGCTTATGAGCTGCGACGCGATGCGGTCGAACAGCTTTTTTATCGACTCGTCGTCGCGCAGACCCGATTTGCGGAGTGCTTGCAGGAGCGCGTGCTCCTCGCCGGTCTCGACCTGACCGATGGAAAAGGCTATGTCGATAAGGTTGCGGCCGTTTGTGCCGGAGAGCACGCGGCGGAGCAATGACAGGTACATTTCGGACGCGTCCTCCGGCATGAGTCCGAAGGTTTCGGCAAATTCGCATACAGTCTCGCGATTCGCGTTGACATAGCGTCCGCAGAGTCTGGATATATTGTGCTTGTCCGGCGCGATACGCCGGCGCAGCTCGGATATTTCTTTGTCAGTCATCTTTTTAATCCTTTCGATTGCGAAATAATCAATTTCATATTGAAATTTAACTTTGGGTATGATATAATTATAAACGATAATCAAACAAAAATCAAGGAGGATTTTATTAATGGATATGTCCGCATACCTCGCCGACCCGAACGAGAAGCCGCTCGACCGGATCGTCGACGACGGGGGTTTCACCTCAATATTCCGCACAATCGGCTGTATTGGCGACTCGCTCTCGTCCGGCGAGTTTGAATCGACCGACCCCGAGGGCAAGACCAAGGGCTACCACGACTATTTTGAATATTCGTGGGGACAGTACATAGCGCGCGCCGCCGGAGTCAAGGTCTACAATTTTTCGCGCGGCGGAATGACCGCGCAGGAATACTGGGACTCGTTTGCCGAAAAGAATAGCTTCTGGGACGAGGACAAGCTCTGCCAAGCGTACATCATCGCGCTCGGAGTCAACGACCTGTACGGCCGCAAGATGGAGCTGGGCTCGGTCGGCGACATTGACCGCGACGATTATAACAACAATAAGCCGACCTTCTGCGGCTACTACGCGAAGATAATACAGCGGCTGAAGTCAATGCAGCCGCAGGCGCGCTTCTTCCTCATGACTATGCCGAGAAGTCAGCGCCCCGACGGCGACGAGGCCGGCAGACTCCATGCAAAGCTGCTGCACGAGCTCGCGGAGTTTTTCGACTACACGTACGTGATTGACCTGAACAAATACGCGCCGGTATACGACGAGGAGTTCAAGCGCCGCTTCTATCTCGGCGGGCATATGAATCCGATGGGCTACATACTGACCGCGAAAATGACGATGAGCTACATTGACTATATAATTCGTCATCAGCCCGAGGATTTCGCGCAGGTGGGATTCATCGGCAAAGGGGTACACAACTACACGGCGAAGGGGTGAAGTAGTTGTTAGTTGTTAGGTGTTAGTTGTTAGTAATTTACTGATTTTGGGATGGTTTACAGTAAATTTAAGTTAAGTATTTGTCAATTTGCTTATAATACAAAATCCGTCGCGGCTTGCGGCGGATTTCGTTTCATATGCTGTTATGTCAGGTCTGGGCGGTAGTGATAGTTTCGGCAGTTTTGCTTCTGCGGCTGATTCTTCGGCGGATGACTATAAGCGATATCAACGCCAATATCGGGAATATTATCGCCGACAGTATGCCGATGTTCAGCGCGTAGTCGCCGCCGATTTTGCCCGAGATGAAGCCGATGAGCCCCGGTCCGCCGGCACAGCCGATGTCGCCGGCGAGCGCGAGCACCGCGAACATCGATGTGCCGCCCTGCGGGAGCGCGCGAGTCGCGAGGCTTAGTGTGCCGGGCCACATGATGCCTACAAATATTCCGACAATTCCGCAGCCGATGAGGTTCAGCACCGGCAGCGGCGACAGTGTCGTCACGAGATAGCCGCCGATGAGTCCGGCTGTGCAGATCGTCATGACCCGCGACAGATTCAGCTTAGCTCCGACCGCGCCGTAGAAGGCGCGTGACAGCGCCATCATAAGTCCGAACAGGCAGGGACCCAGCAGGTCGCCGACCGTTTTCGACACGTTGAGTCCGGTCTCGGCGAACAGCGACGACCACTGTGCGATCGCCTGCTCGGACGCGCCGCCGCATATCATCAAAAGCAATAATATACGGAAGTCGGCGAGCTTGAACAATCCGCCGACCGACTCGGTCTCGCGCCCCTCCGAATAGCTGCATATCGGCACGAATATAAACATAATGCAGTTGAGTACCGGTATTGCTGACCATATAAAAGCGAGGACGCGCCAGTTTTCAGTGCCGAACAGCGCGAAAAACGCGGTCGATACCAATACAATGAGGATGTGACCCCAGCAGTAGAACGAGTGCAGCAGGCTCATTGCCGAGCTTTTTTCGTCAGTCGGGAGAGCTTCGACAATCGGACTTGCGAGCACCTCGATAAAGCCGCTGCCCAAAGCGCAGAAGGTCGTCGCGACGAGCAGTCCGGCGTAAGGCGGCAAAAGATAGGGAAACACGCCGAGTCCGGCAATACCGACGAACGATGAGACGTGCGCTATGATGATGCCGCGGCGATAGCCGATGCGGTCGGCGTAGCGCGCGCCGATCATGTCGACGACCATTTGGACAATGAAGTTGTAGCTCACCAGCAGCGCGATTTGTTCGAGCGAGATATTGAACTCGCGCGAATATGTAACAAACAACAGCGGACTGAAGTTGTTGACAATCGACTGAATGATAAAGCAGATGTAGGACGCGATAAGGGTGTGTTTGTAGGTAAATTTCATGACAGCCTCGAAACTAAACGCATTGAGCTAATATTTATATCGCGGGACAGCAAACGAGGTTCTGACTCGTTTGGCTGTCCCAAGACATTGATTTATTGTTTACTCCGAAATGTGAAACCTTTGGAAAGCAAGACAGATAATGGCAAATGCCAGCACTTAATTCAAATTGGTATTTTGTGATTTCATGTCGGGCTTATTCATGGACAGCGCCCGCTCGACCTCGTCCTGATCGGGGGAAGCTCCGCAGCCAGTGCTTTCGTTAGCTGACGCGACCGGGGTATTCGCAATAGCCTTTGCGGACAGCTCGCAGACGTCCATATCCGAAATGTAGACTGGCATCGGGGCGCAAAGCCCGAGATCCGAATGATTCGACACGCTGCGAAGCAGCTTGATTACAGGCTTTTTTGGCTTCATCATATCACGCACCTAAAAATAAATTTACGGTTGGCAGCAACGCGCAGACAATATGCCATGAAGCAACAGAATGATAATTTTGACAAAATACCGCATTGCGTATACCGCATACGGCAATATATCGCGTGTTGGCAAGCACCGCATATTTAGTCTTTCCCGCGACGGCGGCGCGATACGATGAATTATCTGTAAGACTTTTATGGCAGCTTAAAAATTGCAGATTCGATTAAAAAGATGATTCGATGCTGCCTGCGTCGAAGTGTTTTCCCACAGATTTTATATTATATTTTTCGAGTTTCACAGAACATATAAAATTATAACATAATCGTCGACTGTTTTCAATACCCAATCTGAATATTTTTATGGCATAAAGCGGCACTTGACTTATACATAATTTATAACCGTGATTATTAGTATATACGAACACGAACGCGGCATATGCTATGCAGCGTATACAGTCATATGTCTGATTTTGTAAATTTGATCCCCATTTCTGGCAATTTGTTTATCATATAAATACAAAAGCTTGACATTATGTATAATATATGATATAATCAACTTTGCGGAGATGTTAATATCGTCTGTGAATCAGATAAAAAAGAGGTGCGATTCTGATGAGACCGAAGCTATTTACTGTGATTTTCGCAATCGCGACGGCACTGTTTTTTGTCGCGTGCAGCGACGAGTCTGACGGCGGCGGGTTGCGGTTTGACGGCGACAGCGCGTATGTGACCTTGAATGAAAGCGGCGAGCGGCTCGAGCTGCGCGAGCTTACAAAGACCGAGCTCGCCGGATACCAGATTGTGCGCAGCGATATCGGAGAGGGCGAGTCGATCGACGCCGCACTCGCGATTCGCCGTGCGCTCGAGGAGAATGTAGCAGTGGTAGAGCTGACGACCGACTGGGTGAAGCGGGGCGAAGCGGCTCCGACCGACACGCATGAAATTTTGGTCGGCTCGACAAATCGGCTTGAGTCGCCGGCAGAAGGCGAGCTGCGCATGAACGACTACGTAATCAAGTTTGAAAACAACCGGCTCGTAATCTGCGGCGGAAGCGACTCGGCTACATTGCGCGCGGCCGAATTCTTCATCGAAAATTTCATCGATTATGACGGCGGTCGGCTGTTCGTACCAGACGGCGGCGAATATCTCTACCGCTCGCCGGTCGTCTGTGAAAGCTATCTTTTGAATGGCGTGGAACTGTACGACTATCAAGTATCGACCGATCTCTCGGGCGGCGCTGATGCTGTCGAGTGGATAGACGAGTTCATACAAAATACCACCGGATTCAAACCGGCAAAGGAATCTGAGCACAAAATCATCGTCCGCTCGGACGCGCCCGACGGCAGCTGCACAGTCACGACCGACGGCGGCGACGTCATCGTCTCGGGCAGCGGCACGCTCGATATGAGCGCGGCGGCGCGATTCTTTATCGGCAGTCTGCAAAGCGCGGACGGCTACGATCCGGACGCGCTGTCGCAGACGGTGGCTTTTACGCTGAACGAAATGTTATCTATAACAAAGGAGGAGATAGCGATGGCTGAACCTATCGAAATATTCATTGCTCCGAACGGCAGCGACGACGGAGACGAAAGTGAGGCCGCTCCGCTCGCGACAATCGAGGCAGCGCGCCTGCGTGCGCGTGAATTGATGAAGCAAAGGCTCGCGCCGGTGAACATATATCTGCGCGGGGGCGACTATTATTTGACGTCGCCGGTGCAGTTCGACGCGACCGACTCGGGAATCGATGGCGCGCCGGTCAGCTACATGGCGTATAATAACGAGCAAGTCAACATTTACGGCGGAGTCAAGGTCGACCCGTCGCTCGTCACCAAAGTCACCGATCAGGCGATACTTGACCGTCTGATTGACAAATCCGCCGCGGATAAGCTTATGCAGATAGACCTGTCGGGTTTGTTTGACAGCATACCGTCGGTTTACGCTTATGGCAATACAAGCGACAATTCCGACAAGCCGGTGACTGTATACATAGCCGGAAACCCGCTCGACCGCTCGCGCTGGCCGAACTCCGGCTCGGACTCCGAGTATCTCCTGACCGCTGACAAGGTCGACGCGCACGATGACGGCTCGTTTACCATATACTACGACGACGCTGCCGCCGAGCGAATCGCGAAGTGGTCGGACGGCGCGCTCGATGATCTGCACATATTCGGCTTCTTGTCGTGGGACTGGTACAACGAGGACTACAAGATAATGTCGCTCGACAAGTCGGCGAAGTCGTTCGAAATCCCCGGAGCTATCAGCTACGGCGAGGCAGTGACCGGCAGTCAGCGTTACTACTACTTCAATCTGCTCGACGAAATCGACCAGCCGGGCGAGAGCTACATCGACTGCGAGAAGCGGATCGTATACTTCTATCCGGACGACGATTATGATGTAAACGACATCTATGTCAGCAATGTAGCCGACAGTCTGTTCAAGTTTACCGGCACGTCAAATATAATTATCGATGGTCTTAACTTCCTGTATACCCGCGGCAACGCGGTCAGCGGCGACAGCCTGTCGAATTTCAAGCTGCAGAACTGCACTATCGCGCATACATCGTCGAACGGCGCGTCGCTGTCCGGCAGCGACGTCACTGTGTCCTATTGTCACATTTACGATACAAACAGCGGCGGAGTGAATCTGAGCGGCGGCGACCGCAAGACCTTGACCCCGAGTGGAAATGTGGTCGAGAACTGCGAGATACACGACATCAACCGTTCAGGCAGCACCTACAAGCCGGGCATCGGAGCGTCGAGCTTCGGAATGGTTATCCGCAACAATAAGCTCTACAACTGCGTACATGAGATGATCGCGGTCGGCAGCAACGACATCGTGATTGAATACAACGATTTTTCGGGGTGTGTGACCAACTCGTCAGATATGGGCGCGATCTATTTCGGTCGCGACCCGTCGCTCATGGGGACGGTCATCAGATACAATTATTTCCATCAAATCGGCAACAAGTATGGCAATGTCGGCAACAAGCACGGCGGCATCGGACAGCAGTCGATATTTATCGACGACGGCAACAACGGCGCCGAGATCTACGGAAATGTATTCTGGGAGGGCACGTACGATTCGGCGGCGATAAAGACGCACGGCGCGCAGTTCTCGCATATGACGAACAACATCTTTGTCGATATGCCGTCGGCATATCAGAACTCCGACTGGGGCGGCGGTTCGACCGACGGAAGCCAGCTGCGCTGGTTCAAGTGGCTGTTCGACCGCTATCCGGACAACGCGCACGAGATAATCGCCAAAGTTTCGGCAGTCGATTTCACGAGCGACTCGTGGATGGAACACTACAAGGATACGATCTGGGCTGAGGTCTACAACTATATCGACGCTGACAAGATTGTGGAATACGCGGCGATGACTGACGAAGAATTCGAGGAGGTCGCGTTGTCCGGCTCGCCGGTCATGACGAACGACCTCGTCGGAAATATATTTGTGAACATTCCCGAGGACACAATATACAAGGGCGGAGTCTGTGTCTTGGAAAACAATTATTCGACAGACGACACAAGCATATTTGTCGATTACGGCAGCGACTTCACACTGACCGACGACGCGCTGACACTGATACGCGAGACTATACCCGAATTCGAGAATATCCCGTTCAAGGATATCGGTATAATTGAGAAATGAGCGCGACGCGCAATGTCATAACAAAACAGCTCTGGACAGAGCTGTTTTGTTATGCTTGAGTGCGAGTGAATTCAATCGAACGCGAGCGGCGTGTGCGCGATTCCCACACGCTTGGTCGCCATATACGGCTCGACTGTGTCGCGCCACTTCTTGTAGTGCTCGGTCTCCTTATGAGCCTTCGCGTCGGCTTCGGTGCGGTAGACTTCGTACAGCGTGAAGTAGCAGGGGTCGTCGTTCGACCAGAGCACGTCAAAACGGACATTTCCGGCTTCACGACGTGAGTTTTCGTAGTTGTAGAGAGTTATCTTCTTGAAGTCCTCGACATTCTCGGGCTTTACGTGAATGATTACAGTTGTCGCTATCATATCAACCAACCTCTTTGAAGAACTCAATCTGTTCGCCGTCCGGACCGATTACGAACGCGATACGGATAGTGACCTTGCGCGGTTCGCTTTCGAGAGCGACCGACTTCGGCGGGGTCAGCGGCTTCGCGCCGGCAGCGAGCGCGGTCTCATACGCGGCGTCGACATCTTCAACCGAGTATGCGAAGTGAATGTATTTGCCCATCTCGGGGAGCTCGTCGCTTCCACCGGCGAACAGCTCGAGTATTCCCGCGCCGTCGCCGAATTTCAGCATCTGGATGTGAGAGTCGCCCTCGCCCCATGAGAGATAGGGGGTCATGCCAAGTCCCTCGGTGTAGAACTTGTAAGATTTGTCAAAATCCTTTGCCTTAAGCGCGAGGTGCGCGATTCCGAGTCCGGGTATTTTGGTGTTCATGGCAGTGTTTCCTTTCGTTGATAATAATTAGCATATGAGTTGTATTTTGGTCTTATATGCGGTCAAGTTTGCTTTCAGCAGCGAAACCGTTGTCAGCGACATACTGCTGCCAGCAATATACTGCTTTCAGCAGCGAGATTGCTTTCGGCAGCGCGGTCAGCCGCTTACAGTGTTAATCAGCATTCGGTATATCCCGATTCATTCGAGCTCACCGTAAGCGGTGACGATTTCAGCGAGCTTTGAGTCAACCTCGCTCTTTTTCGAAGCGATTGTCGACATCGCGCTGCCGATATTCTCTGATTTCAGCAGCGAGCGAAAGATTGCGGCGTTAGAGCCGATCGCGGAATTGAACAGGTACGCGAAGTCGAAGCTGATACTGTCAATACATATGTCGAGCATTTCGCTCGCCGAGTCGTCGCGAGCGTATTTGACCTTGAGCGCGACATCGAAATACGCAGGCGTCACCATGCGGTAGCTTTCAGAACACAGAGCCTCGAGCACCGCGGCAATCTCATCAGCTCCGACAGCGGTCGCGGGGATTGCGAATACCGACGAACCGTTATGCACGGTAGTCTTGTAGTCGCTCTGGCTCGCGTCGAACTTTGGCATCGGTACAATACCGTAATCGCCGACCATTTCGCGGAGCAGCTCGGTTCCGGACAGCATATGAACTATGAACAGCGCGCTGTCATTTTTCATCTTGTCAAGCAATGTCGTCTGGAACGCGTCGAGATTGGTGGTCAGCAGAGTTGATTTGTCAAATAACAGCTTCTCCATCTTGCCAAGGAAATCGGCGGTGTGTTCATTTTCGAGCGCCCACGTGTATTTTCCGTCCGAATATTCGGTGAAGCTGACGCCGGCACCGGCCGCAAACGCGTCCGCCTGTATGCTGTCGAGGATGTAGGACATACCAAATGTATCTCCCTCGTCGCAAGCTCCGTCACCGTTGATGTCCTCATACACTCCGGTCGAGAATTCGGTCAGTTTGTCGAGCGTCCAATCGCCGGATTTTACAATTTCGTACAGATCCTGATCATTGTAGTAATTGTCCCAAAGCTGCTTGTTGAAGAAGGTCGCGTAAATGCCCATGATCATCGACAGCGACAGCTCACCCGCGCAGGCATAACGCTTCCCGCCGATTGTGACCGCGTCGTTGTACGATTGATTCCACCAGGGCTGATCCCAGTCAATATAGGGAAGATCGTACATATTCTGGAATATTCCCTGCAAAATCAGCGGGGAGAGCTGACCTAAGTGGTTTGCTACAAGGTCATAATCGTCGGAGCCGGCCATGACCGACGCGGTCAAAAGGTCATTTATACCGGCGCCCGAGTGGCGTTCCTCGTTCACTTCGATGACGTCGAGCGTGACATTGAGCCGTTCACAGACGGTCAGGTTGCGCTTGTATACCGCGTCCTCGACGATGTCGCCCGACTCCTCGTCGGCCAGAAACTCGAGACGGGTGTCCTTGTCTCCCGAACGCGCGAGTATGCGTATCGAACGACCGTTTAGGTTGAGGTCGGACGGCAGATTGTCGCTGACCGCGGCGCGTCCGGTTTCGGTCGCGTCAGTTTCGACCGCGTCGGTTCCACCGGTCTGTGTATCGCCGACAGTGGTTTCAGAATTGTTATCGGGCTGGCTGTCGGCACAGGCGACTGTACCTACAGTAGTCATAGCGGCGAGCAGCGCGGAGATGATTCTTTTTGAGAGAATTTTCATCAGAGGTATCCTTTCAGGGCTGGAATAATCGCGTCAAGCTGGAATAACAGTATTATTGTACTAGTATTCAAGCAGTGGAGTATTGCATTAAATAGCTTATAGATGTGCATCAATCACATTCTGATTTAATCAAACCTCAAATTCACCGCCGTCGAACGATACCTTGAAACCGGCTCGTCCGGCTATCGGAACGAAATCATCATACACGACGTTTGTCCCGTTGTGTGAGAAGTGGTTGCAGACAAAGACCGTGCCGTCGTCGGCGCAGCCGAGCGAAATCAGCTTTTCCTTTGCTTTTATGTTCTCGTCGAGTCCCATGTGACCGATATAGGTGAGCGGCAGGCAGGCATTGGTGCAGTCGAGCGAGATCAGGTCGAAATGCGGCTTCGTTGCGGCGAAATAATCCCAGACCTCGTCCGAGAAATAGTGCGTGTCGTGCGCCCAGAGCAGAGTCTTGCCGCAGCGGCTGATCATATAAAACAGCGGACCGGCGTTCTTGTCGTGAATCGCCGGCAGAGCGGTGACCTCGTATCCGCCCGCCGAAAATTTATCGAAAGGCTTTACTTCGTGCAGCTCGCAGATATTGTGCTTTTTGAGCCGCTCGACAGTCTGTCCGAGCCTTGAGCATACCGCGTCCGAGCCGTATATATGCAGCTTGTAGCCGTCCGGCAGATGCGAATAGCCCGGCTCAAGCATAGCGAGGTCGTTAGGATAGAGGTGGTCAGAATGTGTGTGCGTGATCAGACAGTGTGAGATTTTACACAGGTCTATGTTGTTGTCGAGAATATGCTTGTAGGTATCGGCGGGGAAGTCGATGAGCAGCTGTCCATCGACCAGTGCCTGCGAGCGTGTACGTATCGCGCGACCGCCGGCGGCACGCGATTTTTTACAGTTTTCGCATTCGCAGAAAAGCGCGGGAACTCCCTCCGCGGCGGCAGTTCCAAGATAACGAAGCTTCATAATAATAACCATGACTTCGCGTGGGCAAAGTCTACCTTTCCATAAGCTTGAAAAAATTCAAACTCATAACCTGTTCTTTCCGTATTGATACGGAAAATCGCGGTCAAAGACCAAGATTGAGACACAAATGCAGGTTGAAGATTGATTTTTCAACCTGCATTGCGCTCAAGCCATGCTGGAGTTATTTTACTTTGAGGTATATGTATCCGAAAGATCCGCGATCTTTTCCTCGACTACCTTCTTCTCGCGGTTCTTGACTGAAGCGATCTTCTTCTGAAGCTCTGCCCAGAACTCCTCGCCGTCGTTCGGGAGGTTGACCCAGTCGTTCTTCCAGCTCGAGAGCATCATAGCGTTCGAAATCGAAAGTCCGTTGATTCCCTCATAACCGGATGCGAGCAGCGGAGTGCCCTTGATAAGGTGGTCGGTGAAGTTCTGCGTAATTCCCTTGTGCTGAGGGCCGCCGTTCTCGAACTTGTATTCGATGTATTCGGTCTTGGGTTTAGCAAAGCCCTGCTCGGATGTGCGCGAGAATTCAGCAGCGTCAACCTCGTTCTTAGTAAACTTCAAGGTATTGCCCTCAGCGACGAGCTTGCCGAGCGTGCCGGTGATTTCGAAGCGGTTCGTGCCAGGAGCCTCGCCGGTCGTCGTGATGAACACGCCGGTCGCGCCGTTCGCGTATTCAGCGTACGCGGTGACGTCGTCCTCGACCTCGATGTTGTGGTACTTGCCCTCATGGCAGAACGCGTGGATTCTTGTCGGCATACCGAAAATCCACTGCCAGAGGTCGAGCTGATGCGGACACTGATTTAAGAGCACTCCGCCGCCCTCTCCGTCCCAGGTAGCGCGCCAATCGCCGGAGTCGTAGTAAGACTGGGTTCTGAACCAGTCGGTGATAATCCATACACAGCGGTAGAGGCTTCCGAGCTCGCCGCCCTGCACCATCTCGCGCATTTTCTGATACATCGGGTTGGTTCTCTGGTTGAACATCATGCCGTATGCGAGACCGCTCTTTTTAGCGACCGCGATGAGCTCCTCGACCTGCTTTGTGTAAACGCCGGCAGGCTTTTCGGAGATTACGTTGATGCCGCAGTTGAACGCGTCAATACCGATTGTCGGATGGAAGTAGTGCGGGGTCGCGATTATGACCGCGTCAATTTTTCCCGATTTGAACATATCCATATGGTTGTCGAACAGTGCGACATCCGGATAAGCTTCCTTTGCCATTTCAAGCTTTGCCGGCTTGATATCGCAGATCGCGGCGAGAGTCGCGCCCTCGATTTCACCTGCGTTGAGATATTTGCAGTGACCGGTACCCATATTGCCGAAGCCGACTATACCGAATCTCACTTTATCCATTTTTTACCTGACCTTTCCGAACGCTGTGTGCGTTCCATGTGATACAGAATTATTATACACTTTTTTATGCGTGATTTCAATAGGTTTTTCAACATTTCTTAAATAAATAGTATAGCAATTCGCGCACTGTGCAAACTTGACACGGTGATTGACTGCGGGAAAATCGTCGCCGGTTCAATCGAGTTAACAATTAAAGCTTGAATGAAACGAAATTAATCGTTATAATAATTATAGAGACTACGTGACG
This sequence comes from Candidatus Flemingiibacterium merdigallinarum, assembly GCA_904386005.1. Lineage (GTDB taxonomy): Bacteria > Bacillota > Clostridia > Oscillospirales > CAG-272 > Flemingiibacterium > Flemingiibacterium merdigallinarum. Next base: position 31,931 of record CAJFKR010000009.1, on the reverse strand, counting down.
AGGTGATGTGCATGATAAGCTGCTATACCGAAAAGAACCACAAGCTCGAAATTGTCGACAATATACCGGAAACCGGTTGGATATCGCTTATTAGTCCAACTGACGACGAGCTGCGCAGCGTCTCGATGTCGCTCGACCTTCCGATGGAGGCCTGCCGCGCCGCGCTCGACCTCGACGAGCGCTCGCGTATCGAGGTGGACGACAATTATCGTATGCTGCTTGTGAATATACCTACGCGCGAGGAGACGAGCGATCGCGAGCTGTATACGACGATACCGCTTGCGATTATCCTGACCGCGTCTCGTGTTATCACAGTCTGTTCGAAGAACACGCACATCCTGCGCGGCTTTGAAAACGGCAGCGAGCGCGATTTTCACCCGGGCAAGCAGTCGCGCTTCGTGTTCCAGATACTCTACGCGACCGCGCGCCGGTATCTTATTTATCTGCGCCTTATCGAAAAGAAGATCGACGCCGCCGAGCTTGAATTCAACCGATTACAGAAGAACCGCGAGCTGCTTGAATTGATGAAGCTCGAAAAATCGCTCGTCTACTTCACGACCGGACTGCGCTCGAACGAATCGGTGCTTGAAAAGCTGGTGCGCACCGACGTCGTGAAGAAATACGAGGAGGACTCGGATCTATTGGAGGACTGCATAGTCGAAAACAAACAGGCAATCGAGATGGCGAAGATACACACCGAGATTCTGTCAAATATGTCGAACACCTTCGCGGCGGTGATATCGAACAACCTCAATGTGGCGATGAAGGTGCTTGCGATAATCACAGTCGTCATGGCGATACCGACAATGCTGTTTTCGGCATACGGAATGAATGTTATGAACATACCGCTGTCCGAACACCCCTACGGATTCGCGATAATCATCGCGATTGCCGTCGTCGCGAGCATAGTGACGATGATTATAATATTGAAGATAAAGCTGTTCAAATGAGATGCCGCCTGACGAGATGTCCGGCGGCATTTCGCTATTCGTTTATCACCGTCGTAACGCGGTTTTCGATAATGCTTATCACCTCGTTGAGAGTCTTTGCTCCCGCGAAATAAGTCGCGGCTTCTTCAAGGATTATTGACTTTATCTTGCTGTCGACATATGTCGACGGCAGCGCGGAGCTGTTTGTCACAATGCCGCGCAGCAGCTCGAGGTCGCGCTGTGTGAACCTTGTCGATATATAACCCTCGTGGATTAGCTGTGTTATCTCGTCGATGTCGTCGAAAATATTCAAAAATACATAGGTGTATGAAGTCGACGGCTTGCCGTTCGCGTCTGTTGTATAGTTGAGCTTTACATATAAATCCCAATTGTCAAACGACGAAATCAGCCGCTCGAAGGCTTCGTATGTCGACGGGAACGCCGAGAGATTCTCCGGATTGTCAATGCTTGCGATTTTCGACTCGGTATAGGTGAAATGTGATTTGATGAAAGCCCACGCTTCGTCGGGATGCTCGCTCGAGCGCGTGATTGAAAAGCTGAGATTCGCCCCTATCACCGGCTGTGTGCCGCCGTCTGTACCGCTTGCGATATACGAGTCGCTGCCGCCAAATGAAAGGTATCTGTAGAACAGATAGAAGACCGGATTCGTATAATACTGTGTCCGCAGCAATACCTCGCCGTCTTGATACAGCTCAGGGTCGAAGCCGGAGCCGCTTGTGTCGAGCTTTGCCGATTTGCAGAGCGGCAAAAGGGTATCAAGCTCATTCGCGGCATCTGGCAATACAGTCAGCAGCTGGTCGAGCAGCGCGAGCGACGGCATATCGACGTCGCCGACGCGCATCAGATACGCGTCGCTCTCCGCGAGCTCGCGGATACGGTCGAGCGTGAGCTGGTTGCCGATATACTCGCGGACGCCGCCGAGCGTCGTAACGCTGAAGTTGCCGGCGAGCGTGTAGAGCTTGCCGTCCGTCTCGAACGGCTCGAGCACGCAGGGCAGAAAGGCGTCGCGGTTGTATTCATCGTCCCGTTTGATATAGCCGTATAGGTCGCGCAGAGCTTTTTGCTTGACAAACGCGGACGGGTCGAGCCTGCTGTCAAATACAATGATGTCGAGCGTCTCGTCCGAAATCGCGTCGCGCACGAGCTCGTCGTAGCCGTCGTCGGCAGAATGGAGCTTCAGCTTTGCGCGCAGCTCCGGTCCCGACAGATTGTACGCGCGCACCGAAGCCATGAGCGCGGCTATATCACTCGGTTGCAAGCCCTCGGAGCAGGCGACAACGAGCTTATCGCTTGCCTGCTGCTGTGAGTATTCAGCGGCGACGAGGTAGATTTCATCCGAGGACGAATCGTACACCTCAATGATAATTCTGCCGTCGTCGCGCACATAAAGATTATTCACCATATCGCGCACGAGGTCGACGTCGGTCCAGAAAAACAGCCGCTCGCTGCCTTCGTTATCAGCGCGCACCAGACCGAGGTCGTCGTAATAATACACGACCGAAAATTCGGCGCCGGTATAGTCGCCGAGCGGCAGCGAAAGGTATATGTTCGGCGACATGACGACGCCTGTGAGCTTGTCCGGATAGGGAAGCCGCACCGGCTCTGAAACCGCAATGCCGTCGGACTCGACCGTAATTTCGGTGGCGTAAAAATAGCCCTGTTTTTTTGCGGTCAGGTACAGTCCGCCGTTATAAGGCATGACGTTGACGTTTGTATAGCTTTCGTCGAAGCCCTGCGAGCTCTGAGACATACCGAATACAGTCTGAGTGTCGAGGTCAAAGCCGCAGAGCTCGCCGCCATAAGCGAATATCAGGCAATCGCCAAAATTATACATATCGGTATATCGTCCCAGCTCGAGCCCAAGCGGCTGGGTTCTGACAAGCTCGGGCGTGCCGCCGTCCGATATGGCAATGTATCGATAGTCGCTAGCTATTGTCACCTGCTCAAGCCCCAAAGCCTCGGCTTCAGCCGCGGCGGCTTGTATTTCGCGCGCCGCTTCAACCGAATCATAAATCGATATGCTCGCCGCTACTTTATTATCGTCAATCGGGCAGCTGTAGAAATAGGCGATGTCTCTGCTGTTTATACCGTCGGTATACGGCTCGACCGAAGCAAGAGCCGACATATCCGAAAACGAGAGGGTTTCGAGGTCGAAAAAGCAATACGAATATGCGGTCCTCTGCTCGGTCGTATGCGTACCGCCGCCGGCTTTGTTATATTCTATGGTATACACTTCCTCGCTGCGATGCTGGAAAACATATGTCAGCCGCTCGCCGTCGAAGTGTGTGCCGAAAGGATCGGCGGGCGTATATTCGTTATGCGTGCCGAAGTCGGCGCCGGTCGGAAGCCGGTACGCGGTCGTGAGGTATACGGTTTCCGGCGTGCAGTCGGAGGTACAGGAAAAGAGGGACAGGACGGACAGAATGGCAGTAAATAGCAGAAATATGAGCTTAGACATAGCAAAATACCATCTTTTAATTTAAGATTGAAAATATCCGCTGCTGCTTATCAATCGCTCATCGATTCCATCGTTTTCGTTATCAGCGCCTCAATCGACGACTTCGCCGAAGCTATTACCGACGATACCGCCGAGTTGCCATTTTCGAGCTGGGTTGTGATCGACGACAGCACCGACGTCGTCCAGCCGTACATCGAGCCGACGTTGATGACGCGCGTGTCGCGCACAATTTGCAGCATATCAGCCGAGTCCTCGTTGCGCGCGCCCTTCTGTGTCAGATAGGTTTCGTAGTAGGGTTCGAGCAGATTCATGTGGCTGTCATACGCGAGCGCGTCGAGTATGACTCCGGTGCGCTCGGGGTCGGAGGCGGTCGCCGGAATCGTCGTCATAAGCGTGCCCCAGGTCGCCATCATGCTGCGGTATCCGTCCTGCGACTCGTCGTATTTCGGAACCGGCAGGACGCCGAAGCTGTCGTTGAAATCGCGCAGCCCGGCGATGTGACCGAGCGTCTCGGACATGAACATGAAGCGACCGGTCTTGAACGCCGAACGGCAGAACGAATTCTGGTCGGTGTCGACTCCGCCCTCCTTGTCGCGGTCAACGTGCGCGCCCTCGGTTCCGAGCAGCGTCGCTATCTTTTCATAAAGCGAATACGCGCGGTCGCTCTCGCCGTCGAATACCGGAACGTCTCCGCTCTGGTCGATGAGCGTCACGTCGCCGCCGAACAGCAGCGTCTGCACTATCTGACTGTGCGTGATTATGCCGTAGTTCGCGCTGCCGCTCTCGTTGTATTTGAACGAGTCCTGACCATTAAGGTCGGCGGCCGCGACGCAGTATTCCGCGAGCTTGTCAATCGTCCACTCGCCGTTTCGGACAAGGTCGTACGGCAGCTCGAATCCTAACTCATCGAAGCGGTCCTCGTTGAAATATACGACCCAGGTCGCCTCGAACGGGAAGAAAGTGATGTCGCTTGACGCGAGATAGCATTTGTCCTCAATGGTAGCGGCTTCGACTACCAGCTGATCCCACCAAGGCTCACTGAGCCGCAGCGACGATATCGTGTTAAGGTCGACGAGGTAACCGTCGAGCAGCACCGCGCTCAATTGATGATAGGGGAACAGCGCGACGTCGTACGCGTCGTCGCCCGAATTGACCGTGTTTTTTACAAGAGTCGGGATTTCGTCGTTAGTGACCTTGTAGTCGCTGATGGTGATGTTGAATCTTTCGCTGATACGGCTGTTACGCTCGAACATCGCGTCGTTTATAAGCTCGCCGTTCGACTCCTCGGGTGCGATGAGCGGGTTTGCCCAGCTGCACTGGTCCTGATTCAGAAATACGAATTCGTGACCCTCGTAATCTTTGTCCGGGTAGTCGTACGCGATTGCCGGAGCGGTGGTTTCACTGCTCGCGGCGGTATCGGTCGTGTTTTCGGTGACTTCGGTTTCGATCTGATTTCCTCCTGCGCAGCCGGCGAGCAGCAGGCAGCAGAGAATTAATGTCAGAACGCTTTTTCTTTTCATAAGAGCACCTCATCTTGATTTGTTGATTGTGATAGATAGATAAAATGTGAACGATGTCATGATTTAAATTGCGCTTGTGCTGAATATATTATACCATAGTATTATAATTATGTCAATATATATATATAATTTTTTTGAATTAATATTTACATCATGTGATTGATTCGGCGCTGAAGATGTGTTATGCTGTATTTAATAAAAGTACACCTGATAATATATACCGAAAACGGAGATTTCATATGTCAATAATGCTGCCGCGCGAATTTGACGCGAAGCTTGCGGCGTCGCTCGCAAACGAATGCCTGCACATAACGCCTGACTCGGTCAAAGCTTGCAATAAAGGAATGTATAATTCGGTCTTCTATATCGATTCGGACATAGGGCGGGCCGTGCTGAAGGTCGCGCCCGACCCGAATATATCTTGTATGACCTCGGAAATAAATATGCTCGCCGCCGAGGTCGACGCGCTGAGACGCGCTAAGTGGCTTGGAATACCTATGCCCGAGCCGCTCGCGGTCGATGAGAGTATAAATCTGCGTTTTTTCTTTATGACATATATCGAGGGTGAGCGCTTGTGCGGACTTACCGAACGACTGGACAAATGGATGCTCGAAGCCTTTCGGGACGAGCTGTTATGGCTCGGAACGAAATGATTCATGAGCTTGACGGCGATTAATTTATTCTGTCGGGCTTGACGGCGATTAATTTATATGGTATAATATTTTCAGTCGTTAACACGAGACAGTTCGAAACCATCCTGTCTATAAACAAAACTACGGAACAAGGGCAAACGTCAATTTAAGCGAGCGCCGAGAGGGGGATGCCGGCTGCGGCAGACCGCAAAAGGCGGGCGCGGAGTTGATTATGCCCATCACATTTTGTTAAACGGAGATTCCCTGTATTCGTATTGCGGCTCATATCAAAATTTTTTTAGGGGTATTGATTATGAGTCAAAAACTTAAAACCGAGCTTCACGAATTCGAACTACTGCTGCGGTCGGTGCCGTCCACGATAACCGTATTGTTTGTCATGTCGGTGTTCGCGATGAATCTGCTGGCCAACAAGAGCATCGCCCTGCCATTCGATTGGCTCGCGCTCGACTGCGGTATCATAGTGTCCTGGCTGTCCTTTCTGACTATGGACATGATTGTACGCCACTTCGGACCGAAGGCCGCGACCGAGTTGTCGATATTCGCGATACTTCTGAACCTGTTCTGGTGCATGATATTCTACATTGCCAGCATGATTCCGGGCAGCTGGGGGGAGTCGTATGTAGCCGGCTCGGAGGCGCTGCTCAACAGCGCGCTCGACAATACGTTCGGCGGTACGTGGTATGTTCTTGCCGGAAGTACAGCGGCGTTTCTCTTGTCGTCGGTAGTCAATAACTTCGTGAACTGGGGAATTGGCAAGCGGCTCGGCGACTGTAATCTCGTTGACCGCGGAGTCAGTGACCATAGCTCCAGTGACCGCGGAGTCAGTGAACGCGGCTCCGGCAGACGCGGCTTCGGCAGCTACGCGCTGCGCTCGTATCTTTCGACCGCGATCGCACAGTTTGTCGATAACCTTACCTTCGCGCTGCTGGTCAGCCACATCTTCTTCGGCTGGTCGCTCCTGCAGTGCGTGACTTGCTCGCTTACCGGAATGGTCGTCGAGCTTTTGTGCGAGGTCGGCTTCTCGTTCTTCGGCTACCGCATCTGCCGGGGCTGGGAGAAAAAGAGGGTCGGTGAGGAATACTTCAAATACAGAAAGAAATGCGGGGCTTCGATGAAATGAACATACTTGTCACCGGCTCGAGCCGGGGCATCGGTCGGGCGATAGCGTCGAAATTCCTTTCCGAGGGACACAGGGTCGCCGGAATTGATATTCTTTCGTCGACAATTTTCGACAAGGGCTACACGCACTATACCGCTGATATCCTCGACGGCGAGCTGCCCGAGCTTGGAGTCGACATACTGATCAACAACGCGGGGGTACAGGCTTCAGGGCGGGATATCGACATAAACCTGAAGGGCACGATCCGCGTAACCGAGAAATACGCCTTTCGGTCGGGAATACGAAGCGTTCTGTTCATAGCCTCGTCGAGCGCGCGCACCGGAGCTGAGTTTCCCGAATACGCGGCGAGCAAGGGCGGAATGGTCGCGTATATGAAAAATGTAGCGTCGCGGCTCGCCGAATACGGCGCGACCGCGAACAGCCTTTCGCCCGGCGGTGTGCTGACCGAGCTGAACGCGCATATAATCGACGACGCGAAGCTGTATTCCGAGGTGCTCGCCGAAACTCTGCTCGGCAAGTGGGCGAGCGTCGACGAAATCGCCGACTGGGCGTATTTTGTGACTGTGGTAAATCGTTCGATGACCGCGCAGGATATACTCATTGACAACGGAGAGGACGCTAAATTCAATTTTGTATGGTGAGGGGCGGGGAATATGTGTTTTGCAAGCTTTGTTAATGCAATAATACGAGAAAAACCGGTTTGTAGGATTAGAAACCTCCGGCTCGCCGCGACTGCCGCGGCGATAACGGCAATGCTCGCGCTGTCCGGCTGCTCGTCAAGCGCGACTGAAAGCATAAACAGCTATGACAACGAATACAGCGAGATATACGACGCTGACAGCGAAATCTACTATGAGACATCCGGACCTGTGGTCGGCGAATCAATAACCAGTTCGATCGGCGGTGGGCTTATAAGCGACGCCGGTATGAGCGGTTCGGTGAGCGCCGGTGTGAGCGAGTCGGCGAGCGGCGACGCGACCGATACCGAAAGCGCGGCAGCCGAAAATGAACTGAATCCCGAGAAGCTGGTCTACACCGCGTCGGTAGAGCTCGAGACAAAGGATTTCGACGCCGCGGTCGATCAGCTGAACGAGCGACTCGACGAGGTCGGCGGCATTATTCAGGACGAGAATTTCTACGACGACACTCCGTGGGAATACTATTACGGCATATACGACGACTCGACCACACGCAAGGTCTCGGGCTACAAGCGGCTTGTCACGACCGTGCGCGTACCCACCGCGAACCTCGACGCCTTTCTCAATGACATCGGCGGCATAGGTCATGTCACAAGCTCGTCGTCATACGTGTCGAATATCACGCAGGAGTATTACAGCACGAAGTCTTACCTCGAGTCCTATCAGAATCAGCTCGACGTGCTGCTCGGAATGTATGAGCAGTGCGAGACAATCGACGAGATGATCACTGTTGAGCAGCGCATCTCGGAGGTGCAGGCCGAGATAAATCAGCTGACGACGCGGATTTCATCGTATGACCGCGACGTCGCGTATTCGACTGTGACTATAACGATGAACGAGGTCACCGAATACAGCGACACGCCGCGCGAGCAGGAGGAAAAGAGCTTTGGCGAGAAGGTAGTCGAGCGGATTGTCGCCTCGTGGCACACGATGCTTGACGTGCTCGAGCATTTGCTTTATTTCATCATTGATATTATGTGGTTCCTGATTATTGTCGGCATCATATTAACGCTTGTAATTGTCATCAACCGCAAGCACAGAAAGAAGCTGATGGCAAAAGGCGTAATCGACGAATTCGGCCGGCCGATATACAAAAAGCCGGGTGAAGTCAAGCCGCAGAGCAAGCCTGACAGTGCTCAAAGCAATCCGGCAGAACCGAATCCGCAGACAGGGCGTGACAATATAGACGGCAATGACAAGACATGACGCGGCGGCTTGTGAATATGGCGGTCCGAATGTACACGACAAACACAAAATAGCGAGGGCTGACGGCATTATACCGTCAGCCCTCTGATTTTTGGCGCGAAATCTTGCTGAAGTTTGAATATATTTGCGCTTGTTTTAAATCGGCTGATGTGGTAAAATATAGAGCGTATGCAATTTTGTTGAAAGGACACCGCCGTTAAATCTTACGAACGGCGGTGAGGGCAGTATATATGCGTTTTTTTCTTGACAGCGCGAACCCGACGACCATAAAGGATACGCTCGCAGTCCTGCCGCTCGACGGAGTGACGACTAACCCGACAATAATCGCGCGAGATATGCCCGATTATATGAGTCTGGGTGCAGAGCTGAAGCTGATTCGCGAACTGTGCGGCGACCGGCTGGTTTTCGCGCAGGTTACGAGCGAGGACGCCGACGGTATGATATCCGACGCGCACGAGATTGTCAGGGCTGTAGGTGGCAGAGTTTCGATAAAGCTGCCGGCGATACCGAGCGGCTTCACCGCGGCGATGAAGCTCGCGGGCGAGGGGATATCGGTGACAATCACAGCCGCGTATACGACGTCGCAGGCTATCCTCGCGGCGAAGTGCGGGGCTGACTATGTCGCGCCGTACATCTCGCACATCGACAATCTGTCGCTCGACGGTCCCGCGGTCGCGGTACAGATGTCGGATATGCTGAAGCTGCACGGCTTTGGCACTACAGTGCTCGCGGCGAGCTTCCGCACCGCGTCGCAGGTTGAGCGGGTGATCGCCGGCGGCGTCGGCGCGGTGACCGTGACCGCCGATATGCTCGGTCTGCTCATGGCTCATCCCGGCACACGGAATGAGGTGGATAAGTTCAACGAGAACTGGCACAAGCGATTTGACAAGCCGATATGTGAAATGCTGACGGTCAATGCGTCTATATGAGGAATATTTGCAGCTGTGCGGCAGTATTATATAATGTCTGACTGACAAGGCAATATCTGCCAATATAACTGCAATATTACAAACGATTATAGGGAGCGGGTTTATGAAAAGTAAAATCGATACAATAATATTCGCGGTCGCGCTGTTCTGCATTTCCGGCGCGGCGGTGACATATAACATAATGCTCGCCGACGGGAGTGTCGACGGCGGCGATATCGCGGTGTCATTAACCGAGCTCGCCGAGTATAGAAGCGAAAATCTGCTCAGCGAATATTCGCGCGACGCGGTCTCGGCGGCGACTAAAATGGACGACGGCGCGATCATGACCGGCGGCTCATCAGTCGATTCAGATACGAATGTGTTCGGCTTTGATTCGATTATGTCCGGGTCAGATACGAATGTATCCGGCGTTGATTCAATTATATCTGACTCAAATGAGTCTGATTCCGAAGTTATCATGTCCGGCTCCGACTCGGTCTATGAGCTGCTTCCGCCGATTGTGACACCGCCCGACGGCGCTTTGCCGAGCGATTGACTGTGACTCGCCGGCTGCCGAGAGTGCGTGTAAGCGCGAATACGCTGCTGCTGATCGCGTTTCTCGCGATATTCGACCGTGGCTTCACTCTGCTTGTCCCATTGCTAGCCGCTCTGCTGCACGAGCTCGGGCATATCGTTGTCATGCTTTTCTGCGGAATCGAAATAAGACAGATAAAAGTAAGTCTTTTCGGCGCGGAGATATCCGGCGCGGATGTTGAGTGCGCGGGCAGGGCGGCACAAATCGCGGTATACGCCGCCGGAGCCGCGGTGAACCTCGTGTGCGGACTTGCCGCCGAGGGGCTCGGATTCGGTTTTTTCGCCGGCTGTTCATACGCGCTCGCCGCGGTCAACCTGCTACCGATACAAACGCTCGACGGCGGCTGCATAATCGCGGCGATGCTTTCCGACTGTAAATACGGTCATATAATCATACGCCTGTTATCCGGACTGTCGCTGTTTTTACTCTGGCTCGCAGCGTCGTATCTGCTGCTATTATCCGGCGGAAACCTGTCGCTGCTTATGCTGATTGTATATCTGTTTGTCACGATATATCTCACCTGACGCCCTTTTCGGGGCGTTTTTGTTTATAAAAAGTTTATAATTGAATTTCGCAAAGCTATTGACAAAAACACGCGGATGTGATATACTTGTAAAGTAATTTTCTTTACAGCTGAATTTGATTATTCCGGTCTGTCATCGTCGAGTGGAGGTTTTGAATTGATATGGACAAGAATCCGAATATACACCGGCACGAGAAGGACCTTGGAGTAAGCCTGCTGCTCGACTGCTACGGCGAGCTTTTGAGCGAGACTAAGCGGCGCGCGGTCGAGCTTTACTACAACGACGACCTGTCGCTCGCCGAGATTGCCGAGGACACCGGAGTCACGCGTCAGGGCGTGCGCGACAGCATCGAAAAGGCAAGGAGTCAGCTGTATTTATATGAAGAAAAGCTCGGGCTCGCGCGACGTATGCGCGAGGTCGATACGCTTATAAACGAGCTCACGGCAAAGCTGCTTGAACTTAGAAATACGGTCGGAGATCATACGGAACAGATCGACGAGCTTATTTCAATGGTCAAAAGGATTGGCACAATTTTTGATTGGGAGGACGCGGATGTTTCAGAGCTTAGTCGATAAAATGTCGGAGGCTTTCAAGAAGTTCAAGGGCAAGGGAAAGCTGACCGAAGCCGACGTCAAGGCGGGAATGCGCGAAATCAAGCTCGCTCTGCTCGAAGCCGACGTCAACTACAAGGTAGTCAAGGATTTCATCAAGACCGTGACCGAGCGCGCGGTCGGCAGCGAGGTGCTCGAAAGTCTCGTTCCGGCGCAGCAGGTCGTGAAGATAGTCAACGAGGAACTGTGTACGCTGATGGGCGGCACGCAGTCGAAGCTGACGATTTCGTCGAAGCCGCCGACAATTGTAATGATGGTCGGTCTGCAGGGCGCGGGCAAGACTACACACGCGGCAAAGCTCGCGGGTATGTATAAAAAGCAGGGTAAGCGTCCGCTGCTCGTCGCCTGCGACGTATACCGTCCGGCGGCGATAAAGCAGCTCGAGGTCGTCGGCGGACAGCTTGACATTCCGGTGTTCCAGCTCGGGGACAAGGTAAGTCCGGTCGAGATCGCGAAGCAGGGCGTGGCGCACGCGGTCAAATACGGACACGACATGGTGTTCATCGACACCGCCGGTCGGCTTCATATCGACGAGGACATGATGAACGAGCTGCGCGATATAAAAGCCGAGCTGAACCCGACCGAGATATTGCTCGTGGTTGACGCGATGACCGGACAGGACGCGGTCAACGTCGCCGAGAGCTTCAACAATCTGCTCGACGTAACCGGCGTCGTTTTGACGAAGATGGACGGCGACACCCGCGGCGGCGCGGCGCTTTCGGTGCGTCACGTCACCGGTAAGCCGATTAAATTTGTAGGTACGGGCGAAAAGCTCGACATGATAGAGCCGTTTTATCCCGACCGAATGGCGTCGAGAATCCTCGGAATGGGAGACGTTTTGTCGCTTATCGAAAAGGCGCAGCAGAGCTTTGACGAGAAGCAGGCGGCCGAGCTCGAGCGCAAGATGCGCGAGCAGAGCTTCACGCTGACCGACTTCCTCGAGCAGTTCAAGCAGATACGCGGCATGGGCTCGATCGAGCAGCTGGTCGGCATGATCCCGGGCGTCAACGCGAACGCGCTCAAGGACGTCAAGGTGGACGAGCGTCAGCTCGACCGGGTTGAGGCTATAATATTGTCGATGACCCCCACCGAGCGCGAGAAGCCGGATATCATCAACGCGTCGCGCAAACGGCGCATCGCCGAGGGCAGCGGGATGAAGGTCGAGGATGTGAACCGTCTCTTAAAGCAATACGACCAGATGCGGCAGATGATGAAGAAGCTGTCGAGCATGGGCATGGGCGGCAAGCGCTTCGGAAAGCGCGGAATGAAGCTACCGTTTTAGTTGTTAGTTATTAGCTATTAGTTATTAGTCATGTTACCAGAGTCAGGAATAGTTGCCCTGCCGACTTCAGATTCATACTAACAACTAACAACTAACAACTAATAACTATAAAATATATCTATTATTTTTATCTATTATTTTTGGAGGAAACACAAAATGGCAGTCAAATTGAGACTCACAAGAATCGGAGCAAAGAAGAACCCCTACTACCGCGTCGTCGTAGCCGACTCGCGCTATCCTCGCGACGGCCGCTTCATCGATATCATCGGCACCTACAATCCTATGGTATCTCCCGCCGAAATTAAAATTGACGCTGACAAGGCAAAGACCTGGATCAAGAACGGCGCGCAGCCGACCGATACCGTAAAGGCTCTGCTCAAAAAGAGCGGCGCTATCGACTGAAGCTGAACCGAATTACTCGAAATGGTAGAGCTTAAAAAGGTTTTAAGTGATATCGCCGAGGCGATTGTCGACTCTCCGGAAGAAGTGTCGGTAACAGAGACGGTCGAAGGCGACAACGTCTACCTCGAGCTTCACGTCGCCGAGGACGATATGGGCAAGGTTATCGGGCGTCACGGAAAGATAGCAAAGTCGATAAGACTTGTTATGAAAGCCGCCGCCAACACTGTCGGAAAAAAGGTAACGGTCGATATCCGCTGATAATGTCGATATCTGATATTATGAATAAATTATACCGCGGCATATTTATATATGACCGCGGTATAGTTTTTCTGTATTTAACTTAAATATAAAAACTGGGTTGGGAAATTCTGTGACGACAGATTCATTTTATCTATAATATTTTGAAATCTTTTCGAATTTCGCCGTTACGAGTATAGCTCGTTTATCTCATCAAGCGTCTTTTCTATACTGGATTCGAGCGAGGTAATCGTCGATACGAAGTCGCCCTTGCCGGCGTTGATGTTGTTTGTCAGCAATGAGACGAGTCCGCCGATATTGTAGAGATTTCCGATATCGCAGGTGCGGGTTTCGCAGATTAAGTCGAGCATCTCCTGCGATTCGTTGTCGCGTGCGTATTTGTTCTTCAGCGCGGTCTCGTAGAACGCGGGTGTGATATACTGCGACGAAAGATAAGCCATGTCCTCCATGATGATCGACGACGCGTTGATATCAAGACAGGTTATCGGTATCGCTGCGCAGCCGGACGCCCAGGTCTGAACGTACGTGTAGTAGTCGGTCTGGTTTTCGTCATATTTCGGGTAGGGAAGTATGCCGAAATCGGTAGTCATGTCGCGCATCGACGGCACATTGTTCATAGTCCCGGCGAGGAAGAGCAGAGTACCGGCTTCAAACGCCGCCGCGGCCGCCTCGACATGACCGAGGCTCGCGAGGTTCGCCGAACGCTTCGAGTTATTCGAGAAGCAAATGACCGAATCGGTATTTGTGTATATTTCGAGTATCTTTTCAAGTACCGCGATGTTTCGCTCGTCGCCGCCGCAGAATACGAAACCGTCGTTTTCGTCATACGTAACGAATTTGCCGCCCGCGGATGTATAGAAGACCTCGACATGGTTGTTGAGCATACCGAGTCCGACATTGTCGGCTGTGTCGTATTTGCCGTTGCCGTCGGTATCTCCCGCGAACTGCGACGCAAGCTCGAGCATTTTGTCTATTGTCCACTCGCCGCTTGAGACGACCTCATACGGATTTTCGATTCCGTAGTCCTCGATTATGCCCTTGTTGAACAAAACGCAGTAGGACGCGCGGATGAATGACATACAGATGTCGCCGTTCGCAAAATATGACTTGCCGCCGATGTTGACGTCCTTGTTGAACTGCGCGTTCCACCACGGCATATCAAGGTCGATGTTGCCGACCGAATTCAAATCATACAGCATACCGTCGCGCGAGAGCAGTGCGGCGTCCTGTATCGTCGGCATGATTATGTCATATGTAGTGTCGCCCGCCATGATGAGCTTGGAGATCTCCTTGTACATATTGTACGAATACTGACCGCCGATGTCCATGTAGTCGGCTTTGATGTTGATATTGTATTTGCTCTCGAGCGCGATGTTGCGGTCGTATACCGCGTCGTTGACGATTTCTCCGGTTTGCTCCTCTACATACGCGTCGAGCGCCGTCCAGCGTCCGGACATCGAGACCTCCATTTTCGCGAGGATAGTGAAGTCGCGGCCGTCGCCGTCATACGCGGGCAGGTCGGGCGCGAGCTCGGAGACTGCGGCGGTAGTGGCTGTTTGCGATTCGTGCGCGCTGTCGTCAGACTGCGCGGCATTATCGCCGCAGGATGCAGCCGATGACAGTGACAACGCGAGCAGCAGGCATATAACGCGCGATGTGAGCTTGTGCTTATTATGTAACATAATGCGGTTTTCCTCCAATACAATAGCCGTCTTGCTGTTATGCTGTCTTTATTTATTATTATATCATAATAATTTCAAAAAATCAATAAGATATTAAAATTTTGTCACAAATATGGACAAACAGACAGAAGCTTCATCTGTGCTCCTTGGCTTGCCGTCCTAACCGACACTGTAAGTTTCCTCTACTATAACTGACTGTAGGATTTTGTTTTGTATTAAAATTTATTTCAAGACTCGCATATGACGATTGACTTGACGCGCAATATATGGTACAATATAGATTAGTGCGGATATTCCGCGTCGATATGGTCTTAGGAAGCCTTGATATATACATTATATCTTGGGAAATTAGTCAATGCCTATGGTATCGATTTGTTTTCCATTCATAGCCGTATTATTAAGGCTGCCGACAATGATTTATTAGGAGCGTTATATGGATACCTTGTGCGGACTTGACTGCAATGAATGTGGTTATAATGGAAGCTGCGGCGGCTGCGTCGCGACCGGCGGTCGGCCGTTCGGCGGTACCTGTGTCGCCGGACTGTGCTGCGGACAAAAAAGCTGCAAAAATCACGGGCAGGTGTTTTGCGGCGGCTGTGAGCTGATGCGGCGGATCGTCGACGAGGTCAACTCGCTCAATATAGACGGGCTTGATAAAATTGACAGCCTGAATCTGCTGGTCGGCTCTGTCATCAATATAGGCTTCACACTGCCCAGTGGACAGAAGGTGAAATTCTGGGACGACAATCGGGTGTATTTCGGCACGCAGGTGGAGAAGCGGCAGAACCGCGCTTGCGGCAATAACAACAGCGGCTGCACCGCGTGTCAAGACAGCTGTCGTACCGGCGATAACGCCGGCAGGCGTTATTTCGGACTGGTCGCCGACGAAAAATATCTATTAATCTGCGAATACGGCGAAAACGGCTCGGACGCGGAGATTATATTATTCATGAAATGGAGAGTTGCCAATGAAAATACTTATGACTCTGATGGGGCTCGAAATCGGCGGGGCTGAGACCCATGTCGTCGAGCTTTCAAAGAGTCTTGTCGCGCGCGGTTACGATATATCGGTCGCGTCGAAGGGCGGCGTTTATGTTTCCGAGCTTGAGCGCGCCGGTATACGCCATTACAATCTGCCGCTGCATACCAAAAATCCGGCGGCGCTGATAAAGAGTTACTTCGGTCTAAAACGCATAATCAAGCGCGAGCGCTTCGACATTGTCCACGCGCACGCGCGGATACCGGCGTTCGTCTGCGGACTGCTCGCGAAGTCGATGGATTTCCGGTTCATCACATCGACGCACGGCGTATACAAGGTCGACCCGCTGCTCCTGCGGATTTCCGACTGGGGCGAGCACGCGGTCGCGGTCAGCTGCGACGTCAAGCAGTATCTGATTGACAATTATAATATACCGTCCGACAACATCTCGCTGACTATAAACGGCATTGACACCGAGCGTTTTTCGAAGGCGAACACCGACGGAGCGCGCGTCAGACGCGAGCTGGGAATTGACGCGTCGGCGTTCACGGTGGTCTATGTCAGCCGAATCGACGTCGAGGCGGCGCTGCCCGGATTCTTACTCTGCGAGGCGGTCGGAGGGCTGATTTCCGAGATACCCGAGCTGCGTATACTGATAGTCGGCAGCGGTACGGCATATGGCGAGCTGAAAGCCAAGGCGGACAATATAAACAAGCAATACGGCCGCGAGGTCGTGACTCTGACCGGGGCGCGGACTGACGTAGTCGACCTGATTTCGGCGGGAGATATTTTCGTCGGCGTGTCGCGCGCCGCGCTCGAAGCGATGAGCGAGGAAAAGCCGGTCGTGCTCGCCGGAGCGCAGGGCTATATCGGAATTTTCGACGAGCGGGTATGCGACCTCGCGGTCAGCACGAATTTCTGCTGCCGCGGCGAGCGGCTGCCCGACGCCGAGCTTATCGCGAACGATATACTAAAACTGTACAATATGGACGCGCCCTCGCGCGCGCGGTTGGGTGAATACAATCGCTCGGTCATCCTGTCCGGCTATTCGACAAGCCGCATGACTGACGATTACGAAAAGGTATACTCAATGCTGACTGCGCCGAAATACAAGCGCGGCGAAATTATAATCAGCGGTTATTACGGTTTTAAAAATATGGGCGACGACTCGCTGCTAAAATCGATGATAGACGGTATACGCGCTCTGCGCCCTGACGCGAGGATTACGGTGCTGTCGAACTCACCGACCCTGACCGCCGAGAGCTGCCGCGTGCGCGCGATAAACCGCTTCAATCTTCCGAAAATAGCGCGCGAGATGCGCTCGGCAAAGCTGCTGATTTCGGGCGGCGGCAGTCTGCTGCAGGACGGAACGAGCAAGAAAAGCCTGTTCTATTATGTGACGATAATGCGCATGGCGAAGCGCGCCGGGCTCAAGCTGATGCTTTACGCGAACGGGCTCGGTCCGCTCGTCGACAGCTCGAGCCGAAGGCTCGCCGCCGAAATTATGGCAAAGGCGGACTATATCAGCCTGAGGGATGATCGGTCGAGACAGCTCGCGCGTGAGCTCGGGATACCCGACTCAAAGCTGCGTCCGAGCGCTGACCCGGCGTTTCTGACAAAGCCCTGCGAGGGCGAATGGACCGAATATATTGAAAAGCGGGACGGCATAGCCGAGCGCTGCTTTGTAGTCTCGGTCAAGGAGGGCGACAACTTCGGCGACAAGAAAAGCCGCGGCGGGTCTGACCTTGTCGGAAGGCTTGCCGGCGACATACGCGAAATCGCGCAGAGATACTCGCTGATGCCGCTGTTTGTACCGATGCACAACGGCAAGGATATGGATATAACCGAAGCGCTCGCGAAGCGGGTGGGCTGCGGAAAGCTGCTGCCGCATCTGACCGCATCCGAGCTCTGCGCGATCATGCCGCGCTGCGAGCTGGTTATTGGGACAAGACTGCATATGCTGATTTTCGCGGCGGCTATGGGTGTGCCGATGATCGGCGTGTCCTACGACCCTAAGATTGACGCGTTCCTCGACTATATCGGTCAGCGCGAATACTGCTATGATATTCGCACAATAGCGAGCGGCGAGCTTTGCGCGGCAGTCGAAAAACTAATCGCGAACCGCGACAAAATTCGAACCGAGCTGCCGAAGTCAGCCGAGCGTCTGCGGGCGCTCGCGCGCGTAGACTGCCAAGAAGCGATCGAACTGGTCACGGAAAACTAACGATAAGAGCGAGAGCTTTGGATAAGTTAGGAGCTTTCCCGCTTCCCTATAAAATCCACAAATCAATAAAAAATATCCCAAACGAAAGTGACGGCGACAACATAGGCATATGAAGTTCATAGCCTTTTCACGCGACCGCGCCGCGATGCACGGTCATATTGTACATAATGAAGAAATCCCCGCGGTGGGAATGAGAGCGAAGCTGATAACGTTCGCCAAAAAGAATGTCGTGCTCGAAATCGCGCTGCTGGCAGCGGTTGCGACCTCGTTCATAGTCCCTCCCGACCGCGAATATCTCGGCTATTTTGACTTAAAGACCCTGACCTGCCTGTTCTGTGTGCTCGCCGTGGTCTGCGCCCTCAAGAATATCAACTTCTTTTATCGGCTCGCGCATACAATTGTCAAGCGGTTCGGAAATATACGCCGCTGCGTCATCGCCGTCGTATATATCACGTTCATTGGCTCGATGCTGATAGCGAATGACATGGCGCTGCTGACCTTTCTTCCGCTCGGCTATTTCGTGCTGACCGGTACCGGAAATCAACGCTATACCGCGATCACGTTCATCTTGCAGAATATCGCCGCGAACCTCGGCGGTATGCTGACTCCGTTCGGAAACCCGCAGAACCTCTACCTGTATACCAAATTCGAGATACCGAACGGCGAGTTTGTGTCTATTATGGCTCTGCCGTTCGCGATTTCGATATTTATAATCACGCTCTGCTGCTTCTTCGTAAAACCGACGCCGATTGAGTTCCCCGAGGACAGCGAGCCGCCGATGCCGCGCGGACGCGTTATACTGTATTCTGCGCTGTTCGTGCTCGCGGTCGCGATAGTCTTTCGCGGGATTCCCTATTGGATCGGGCTTATCGTCATACCGGCAGTCCTTGTCTTTGTCGACCGAAAGGCGCTTGCTATGGTCGACTATCCGCTGCTCATGACCTTTGCCGCTTTCTTTGTATTCTCGGGAAATATGGCGAGAATAGGCGTTGTGCGCGACTTCGTGTCGTCACTGCTCGATAAAAATACGCTGATATTCTCGATTTTATCCTGTCAGTTTATCTCGAATGTGCCGTCGGCGATACTTTTGTCGCAGTTCACCGAGAACTACCGCGCGCTCCTGATCGGAGTCAATATCGGCGGCGTGGGTACGCTTATAGCCTCGCTCGCGAGCCTCATTACCTTCCGCGAATACACAAAGAATTATCCCGCGCGAACCAAGCAGTATATCGGGCTTTTCCTCGCGGTCAACTTCGGCTTTCTGCTGATTCTGACAGTCATAATGTCGATTGTGATGATGAAGCCGTAAAATCAACTTGAAGTCAGATTTGCCGGTAGACTTATTGTCAGCTCTATTGCTTTCAGAGCGCATAATATAACGCACTACCTATATCTTTATCAGAATAACCCATACCTTTTTATAAAATCAGGAGGATTGAGAAAAATGGCAGGATATTTCAAAGGATCAACCACACGTGACGCGGTCGGCTACAAGTGCGGGGAGGATATCGAGTTCCGGCTCGAGCTGAGCGACGGAGCGCGACGCTTCGGCTGCCCGCTGTTCAAATGGGAGATGTATGGAGACGACGGCGCGAAGTCGAGTGGCATGGCGTCGGGCGAGAGCGGAACGATTGAGCTGCATACAACGCTCGCAAAGCCAGGCTTTGTCCACGTCATTGTCACCGCCTGCTCGCTCGACGGCACACCGCTGCCGACTATCGATAAATTCGAGGGCGGAGCCGGAGCCGAGATCGACAAAATCGAACAGGGAACGCCCGACCCCGACGACTTCGACGAGTTCTGGAAAAATCAGCTCGCACGGCTGGATGAGGTCGAACCGCGCGTCCTGTATATGAACGAAATCGATTCGGGCGACCCCGATTACCGCTCATACGACATCCGGCTCGAGTGCGTCGGACCGATGCCGGTTTCGGGCATACTCACACTGCCGCGCGACGCCAAACCGAAGTCGCTGCGCGGACGGCTGGGCTTCCATGGATACAGCTTTGCCGTGTCGAATGTAGTCCGTCAGCCAAATACAGCCTATTTTCAGGTCAACATCCACGGTATCAACAATTTCGATAAGCAGAGCTACTACGACGAGTTTTCGAAGGCTCACGCCGGCTTCGGCTTTGACCGAAATGAGAATAAGTCGCCCGAAACCTGCTACTTCCTATATGTAATACTGCGCGACATACAGGCGGCGCGATACCTCAGGTCTATCCCCGAATATGACGAGGGCGGCATATATCTCGACGGCGGTTCGATGGGCGCGCTTCAGGCGGTATCTGTCGCGGCGCATATCGATTTCGCGGCGGGACTCAATATCTTTATTCCGTGGCTCTGCGACCTCGGCGGTATCAAGGTCGGCAGACTGCGCGGCTGGCGTCCCGAGCCGGACGAGGGCGTCATGTATTTCGATACCGCGATTCAGGCGAAGCGCGTGACCTGTCCGGTCGAGATCACCTGCGGACTCGGCGACTACGTCTGCCCGCCGTCGACCGAGGTCGTGCTCTGGCACAACTTCAAGACACAGAAAAAAATCACATTCATACAAAACATGACCCACCCATATAGACCGCCGGAAATTATATCCTACACGCGATGACCGCGGCAATGATAATGCAGGGCGGCTGACAGTGAGCAGCTCCGACGATCTGACAAATCAAATCGCCCTTGTGGAGAATATAGTAAATGAATTTTATCAAGTATTGTGCTAAAAATCTCGGCATATTGACGATGTTTACAATAGTTCCGACGGCAATACTTTGCGGATGTGATCAGAGCGGCGTCAGTAGGCTTGTAAACGTGAATACAAATGAAATCATTTTGGGCGATGACAGCCTGCTGATAAGCGAGGGTGGCAGCTATACGGTCAGCGGCAGCCTTGACGAGGGGCAGATCGTGATTGAAGTCCCAAAGTCCGACAAGGTCGAGCTGATACTCGACGGCGTTGACATCAGCTGTCAGTCAAGCGCGCCGATATATATAAAGCAGGCGGATAAGGTCACAATCACACTGGCTGACGGCAGCGAGAACCACCTCGCGGTCGGCGGCGAATTTGTACAAATCGACGACAATAATATCGACGCGGCGATCTTTTCAAAAGAGGACTTGGAGCTCGGAGGAGACGGCAGTCTGACCATATCTTGTGCGGAGGGCAATGGCGTCACATCAAAGGACGACCTTGTCATTACCGGCGGCAGCTACGACATTACGGCTGGCGGGCACGCGCTCGAAGCCAACGACTTAATACAGTTCGACGGCGGCAGCTTTATCCTCGTCTCCGGAAAGGACGGTCTGCACGCCGAAAACAATGACGACACGACGCTCGGCTCAATCCTGATTAATTCGGGCGTCTTCGATATCACATCGGAGGGAGACGGTATAGATTCAGCTGTCACGCTCGAAATTACAGGCGGTGAGTTCAATATTGTCACCGGCGGCGGTGCGCCGAAAGCTGATAACGGTCTTGGCGGAGGGTTCGGCTCCGGCGAAACGCAGTCGACTGACACGGCGAGCGGGAAAGGAATCAAGGCTAAAGGCAATCTGTCAATTGAGGCGGGCAGCTTCAATATCAATGCGCATGACGACGCTGTTCACACGAACGCGGATATGACGCTTGACGGAGGCGGCTTCACTATCCTTACCGGCGACGACGCGTTCCATGCCGACGGCACGTTTAAATTGAACGATGGAGACGTCACAATTTCGCAGTCATACGAGGGTATCGAGGGGCTCGATATAGTAATCAACGGCGGCAATGTATCGCTGGTTTCGACCGACGACGGCATCAACGCGGCCGGCGGCAATGATTCGAGCGGCTTCGGCGGCTTCAAGGGCGGAGATATGTTTACCTCCAGCAGCGGCGACATCACAATCAACGGCGGCGTAATAGTGATTGACGCTTCGGGCGACGGAATCGATTCAAACGGCGGGATTTACCTGAACGGCGGTGAAGTTTATATCACAGGTCCGACGTCCGGAATGGATGGCGCGCTCGACTACCAGACCGAGGGAGTAGTGACCGGCGGTATCATAGTCGCGGTGGACACCGGACAGATGGCTCAGAATTTTAGCGGCAGCTCGACACAGGCGGCGATGCTTGTGAATGTGGATGCTTCCGCGTCAGGCGAGTTGGTTGTTACTGACGCCGATAACAATGTTTTGATTTCGTTTACCCCGACAAAAGAATACAAATGCGCGGTTATCAGCGTACCGGAATTCGCGGTCGGCGAAGCTTACACAGTCAGTATTGGCGGCAGCGAACAGACAATTGAGCTGACTGCGACTATAGTCGGCAGCGGTTCGCGGATGGGCGGCATGGGACATTAAATCGACAGAGCTAAACAATGATGACGCAGAAACGATATTGACAGACAATATCGAGTTGATAATATAAATTTTCCCGATATACTTGACTTTCAGCCCTAACCATGGTACAATATTGTCATACAATATTGTACCTTTTAATTTTAGGAGATGATAATATGAAGCCTAATACCGGATGGGGATACAGACCTTATACCGAGCTTTTCGATAGCCGCCGCGCACTGTCTCCTTATATCTGCCGGCTCGCGCCGCGCCGCGGCGGGTTTACGGTCGATTTCATCGACGACACGCAGCCCGACTCGGAGCATATCGTCTATTGGCGCCCGCGCGACAATGGCGAGTATACCGCGGTGCGGCCGGATATGTCGGGCGGCTTTTATACGGTAGATATCGACTGCGGCGACCTTGCCGACTATGAGGTCTACGTCGAGCGGAACGACGGCGCGCGCTCGTCGGTGCGGCTCGTGCGGACCGGAGAGGTGCCCGGTAAGGTCATAAACTACCTGCATCCCGACGACCGCGAATACTCGTTCTCGGGCAACTACCTCTGCTCGCCGTCGATTGTCAGGCTCGCGAGCGGACGGCTGCTCGCGTCAATGGATGTGTTCGCCGGCGGCGCGCCGCAGAATCTGACGCTGATATATTATTCGGACGACGACGGTGAGAGCTGGCACTATCTTGTCGAGCTCTTCCCCTGCTTCTGGGGCAAGCTGTTTTTGGTAAACGGCCGGCTGTATATGCTCGGCGTGTCGCGCGAGTACGGCGATCTGCTGATCGGCGCGTCGGACGACGACGGAGTCAGCTGGACAGCACCGACAGTATTGTTCCGCGGCGCGAACTGTTCGAATATGTCCGGACTGCACCGCGCGCCGATGCCGGTGCTGATATCGCACGGCAAGGTAATGACCGATGTGCAGTATGGCGCGTGGCATACCAAGGTGTTCGGCGACGCCGTGCTGTCGGCTCCGGTCGACTCCGATCTGCTGTGCGCCGAAAGCTGGACGCTTACCGATTTCTGGCTGCCCGAAAATCACCGTGACGTCGCGATTGACGGCATAATCGGCGCTATCGAGGGCAATGTCGTCGAAGCTCCCGACGGCAGGATCTTCGATATACTGCGCTACGCGGACGGTCGGTCGTTGATGCTCGAATTCGATCCCGACGACCCCGAGCGCGAGCCGCGCTTCGAGGCGATAATCGACTTCCCGTCGACTACATCAAAATGCGATATCATATACGACCCGAAATCAAAGCTCTATTTCTCGCTTGTCAGCTACAATCTGCCCGAGCCGAGGACGCTGCGCAATCTGCTGTCGCTCATCTGCTCGGAGGACCTTTATGAGTGGAAGCTGGTCAAGCACATCCTCGACTGCCGCAATGACGACCCGCAGAAGATCGCGTTCCAGTATGTGGATTTTCTGATCGACGGCGACGACATCCTCTTTCAGAGCCGCACCGCGTATAACGGCGCGAAGAATTTCCACGACACGAATTTCGAGACCTTCCACCGGATAAGCGATTTTCGCGGTCTGTTGTGATACAGGTGAATTGACAGAATCGGTAAACACTGGCTCTGTTCCCACATATATTTGAACCGAAAGGATTATTTTACATGAAATTTGAACCCAATACCGGCGCGTATCCGACGATGATAACGCCGTATAACCGCGACTTCAGCGTCGATTACGGCGCGGTCAGGGCGCTTGTCGAGTGGTATTACATAAAAGGCTGCGACGGGATATTCGCGTCCTGCCAGTCGAGCGAGATACATTTGCTGCCGCTCGCCGACCGCGTGAAGCTCGCTGAGACGGTATGCGAAACGGCGCGGTCGCTCGCGCGCGGCGGCAGGCGTATGACTGTCGTCGCGTCGGGGCATATCAGCGACAGCTACGACGAACAGGTCGAGGAGCTGCGCGCGGTGGCGTCGACCGGAGTCGATTCGGTGATAATGATATCAAACCGCTTCGACATTGAGAATACCGGAGACGAGCGCTGGCTTGACGAGGTGTCGCGCATGGTCGACGCGCTCGGGGATATCTCGCTCGGGATCTACGAGTGCCCGCGCCCCTACAAGCGGCTGCTGACGCCGAGAATGATTGATTATTTGACAAGCTGCGGCAGATTCGCGTTCATCAAGGACACCTGCTGCGACGCTCTTGAAATCGCGAGACGTCAGAAGCAGATAGACTCGACCGAATCGCGGGGCTTGAAGCCGCTGCTGTTCAACGCGAACGCGCAGACTCTGCTCGAAACTCTGCGCGCGGGCATCGCGGGCTACTGCGGCGTTATGTGCAATTTCCACCCCGAGCTGTATGTGAAGCTCTGCAGGCTTTATGACTCGCAGCCCAAAGCAGCCGAGCTGCTCGGCGCGTTTTTGAGTCAGGCGGCGTTCATTGAGAGCATGACCTATCCGTCGTGCGCGAAGTACCACCTCGACAAGGTCGGCGTGAAGATGCTGACCGTGAGCAGGACGTCGGGCGAGCTCAGCGATTACGCGAAGCTCTGCGTCGACAAAATGGATACGCTCGCCGCGCATTTTGACGAGCTGTACGGCGTCTGATTTGACGTGACTGCGCAGACGATACGGCAGCCGAACATATACATTTGCAGAGACGGCTCTGCGGCGGTTGGATATACTGCCGCAAAGCGCGAGCCTGCCGCGTACTTATAATATGGACTGAACGCGGCAGGCTTGATGAATTGAATATTTATAATGATTAAGGTCGATACCAAAAAGTCGGAGAGAATATATGAATAACAAAATTTCGGCTGCGGATGAAGCGGTCAGCAAAATCAAGGAGCTGTTGTTTTCAGGGAGACTCGAACGGGGACAGAAGCTCCCGGGAGAGACCGCGCTTGCCGAGCAGATCGGGGTCGGGCGCTCGTCGGTGCGCGAGGCGCTGAAGCAGCTCGCGGCGTCCGGATATGTCGAGCTGGTCGCGAACCGGGGCGCGTTCGCGGCGGTTACGAATCCCGACGAGCTGCCGTCGCCTAAGGACGGCGCATTATCGTGGCTGAATGTCAACCGCGATTCGGTCGACGAGCTGCTCATGGTCAGGGGATGTATTGAACCGCTCGCCGCGGAGCTCTGCGCGACGCGCGCCGACGACAACGCGCTCGAACGGCTTCGAGAGCTGACCGATTCATTCGAGGACACGCTTGAGCGGGGCGAATATGACAATCTGCCGCGGCTTGATTATGAATTCCACGCGGCGATACTCGAGGGCGCGGGCAATCGCTTCCTCGTGGGGATGTACAGGCAGCTGCTGTCGATGTTCATGCAGTATAGCAGCAGCAGCTTCCGCGCGACCGATTCGAAGCGCGACACCTTAATGGAACACCGCATGATATACAACGCGATCTTCGCACACTCTCCGACCGAAGCCAGACTCGCTATGGAGCTGCACCTCGGAATCGCCGCGCGCCGGATGAAAGAAGTCAGAAACTGATCAAGCTAAGTGTTGTGCCTGACGGCAGTCGGAAGCTGTCAAATATCGATTATAAAATTGACTTCAATTTCCAGACTGACGGCGAGCTTGGTTGCATATAATGTGTTTGATGGCAGCAATCAGGCGGTTTGGTATTTGTTTTGTATAATATATATAAAATTATATAAAAATATTGTCGAATAATTTACTTGACAGAACGCTGATTTTTACGAATTACACTTGAAAACCGGCTGATTTTGCGATACAATTATTTAAGGAAATCTCGATGAATACATTAAAAGCCATGTGAAAGCGAATCGATTTACAGGGTATCGATTTATCTTTACATTCATAATCGTATTTTTGCGGTTGCTTTTATTGTTATATATTATCGCATATTATCGCAAAATAAAGGGGATATCATAATCATGGCACTCAAACTCAATGATAAATATATTAAGCCTTTCCTCGCTAAGGAGGATCTTGCCGGAATCGCGCCGCAGGTCAAAGCCGCCGGTGCGCTTATCCGTGAAAAGAGCGGACTCGGCAGCGATTTTCTCGGCTGGGTCGACCTTCCGGTAAACTACGACAAAGAGGAGTTCGCGCGCATCAAGGCGGCGGCAGAGCGCATCAAGAAGAGCTGCGACATACTCGTCGTGATCGGAATCGGCGGCTCCTACCTCGGAGCGCGCGCCGCGATTGAATTCGTCAAATCTCCGTCCTACAACGAGCTTAAAAAGGACACTCCGTCGGTATACTTCGCCGGAAACAACATCTGCTCGTCCGCGCTTGCCGAGCTGCTTGAGCTTTGCGAGGGCAGGGATGTCTGCGTCAACGTCATTTCAAAGTCGGGCACTACGACCGAGCCGGCCGTAGCTTTCCGTATATTCCGTGAGCTGCTCGAGGAGAAGTACGGCGAGGAGGGCGCGCGCGAGCGCATCTTCGTAACGACCGACAAGGCGCGCGGCACGCTCAAGAGCTTCGCTACCGACAAGGGCTACGAGACCTTTGTCGTTCCGGACGACATCGGCGGACGCTATTCGGTACTGACCGCGGTCGGACTTCTGCCTATCGCCGCCGCCGGCTGCGACATCGACGCGATGATGAAGGGCGCGTCGGACGCGCGTGAAGCCTTCGCTTCCGACAACTATACCAAAAACGACGCCGCGTATTACGCCGCGCTGCGCAATATTATGTACAGAAAGGGCAAGACCACCGAAATCCTCGTTTCGTATGAGAACGCGATGCTGATGATGAACGAGTGGTGGAAGCAGCTCTACGGCGAGTCGGAGGGCAAGGACAACATGGGTCTCTACCCATCGTCGGTCGTCAACTCCACCGACCTGCATTCGCTCGGTCAGTATATCCAAGAGGGCCGCAGAAATCTGTTTGAGACGGTCGTCAATATCAAGAAGTCCAAGCACACTGTAGTGATTCCGAACGACCCGAATAATATCGACGGACTCAACTTCCTGTCGGGTCACGAGCTGCATTCGGTCAACCAGGCGGCTATGAACGCGACGCTTATGGCTCATGTAGACGGCGGCGTGCCGAATATCCTGCTCGAGCTTGACGACAGAAGCGAGCATTCGTTCGGATATATGGTCTATTTCTTCGAGCTCGCCTGCGCTTATTCGGGATATATGCTCGGAGTCAATCCGTTCAACCAGCCGGGCGTTGAGGCGTACAAGAAGAATATGTACGCGCTGCTCGGCAAACCGGGCTACGAAGCCGAAAAGGCCGCGCTCGAAGCGAGAATGGCTGAATAAATACCTGCCGGACACAGGCGGGTTCGCTTACCGTTATTAAAAATACAACGCGGCGATACGGAGCTTATTCGATCGCGGCACTGTGAGAGTTGGACTTTCGGAGCGTCGAAGCAGGTCAAATTAACGCGTATCCCGCCGCGTCGCGTGGCAAACAGAACAAGTATTTATATCAGATTTGTACAAGATGTAAAAACTTTTGTAATACGTCTAATATGTGCAGAAATCCTCTTGAAATTTTCGGGGTTTTAGTGTAAAATATAAGTACGGCAAACCCATCTATAATATTCAGGAGGATTCCAAATATGTTAAAGTTAATCGTCGGCGTAAAAGGTACAGGAAAGACCAAGCATCTCATTGAGATGGTCAACACCGCTTCCGAGGAAAGCAAGGGTTCCGTTGTTTGTATTGAAAAGGGTACTAAGCTTACTTACGATATAAAGCACACGGCACGCCTTATCGACACCGACCAATATAACATCGGCGACGCGCAGTCCCTGTTCGGCTTCATCGCGGGCATCATCGCTTCGAACCACGACGTCACCGACCTGTTCGTTGACTCGGCGCTCAAGATCTGTCTCAATGATATTGACAGCTTCGACAAATTCGTGGACGAGGTTAACGCTCTTGTCGAGAAGTACGACCTGCATTGCACGATGACTGTGACCCTTCCTGCTGAAAAGGCTACCGAAACTATCAAGAAGTATCTCTGATTTTGGAAGGACTTTTTTGATAAGAATATATCAGTACGCCGAAAATGTACGAGCCGTACATTTTCGGCGTAATAATGGTAACCTCTAAAAATACGATACGAAGGAAAAGCTGAATCGATACCATGGGCATCGATTTACTTTTCCCACGGATTTTTACGTGTTTTTAGAAGCAACCTGATGATAATTTCGCTGCCTGACGCGCGGCGCATCGAAAGGAACTTCGATATATGACAAATGAGGTGTATATTCCCGAGGTACGCGGGCACCTGAAAAAGAACATTATCAATCTGCCCGAGGCGATACTCGGCGCGAGCGGAATCAAAATCAACGGCAGGATCATTCGCTCGTTTATATTCACGACTGACGTCGCGACTATACGCAATAATAACGCGGACGCGGTTATCGCGGTATATCCGTTCATTCCGCAGCCGATAATCACACAGGCCATAGTCTCGGTTGCCGATGTGCCGGTGTTCTGCGGAATCGGCAGCAGCGGCGGCGCGGGCGGCATCAAGCGAGTCGTGAACCTCGCAAAGCACGCCGAATATCAGGGTGCGCAGGGAGTCGTTGTCAGCGCGAACATATCCAATGAGGCGGTCGCGGAGATTGCGGCCGCGATCGATATTCCGGTCATTCTGACCGTCATATCCGGCAACACCGATTTCAAAGCGAGACTCGAAGCCGGAGTGTCGATTCTGAACGTTGCGGGCGCGGCGGAGACCCCCGCGATAATTCGGAGCATACGCGGTGAATACCCGTATGTACCGATAATCGCCACCGGTGGTCCCAACGACGTGACAATTGCCGAGACGATAGCCGCCGGAGCCAACGCGATAACATACACACCGCCGACCAGCGGAAATCTGTTTGCCGTCAAGGCAAACAAGTCTCGCGAGCTTGAGACTCGCAGGAGCTGACCGCGGCTCTAATGTCGAAATTTGCCAGATTTACATAGATTTCGGCGGGGCATACTCTCATCGCGGGCAATAATAAAAACTGGAGTAACCAATGAAAAGTATCAGTAAGATAGCTGCTCTGATTGCGGCGTGCTGCGTTGTGCTCACGGCGATGTACGGCTGCCGTGACGAAAAGGAGCTTTTGGAGAGGCTTGGAGTGATTGTCGACGGCTGTAATGCCGCGATTTCGTTAACTTCGGGCGAAATCATGGTTTACGAGACCTTCAAGCCGGAGGCGAACCGTGACGACAAAATTTTAGAGAGCGTTACCGAGACCTACGCGAAGTTCATTCAAGAGGGCAGTCTTGAATATGATTATACCGGTTCAAAGAAGTATGTGTCGACCGAGAAGGTAGACCTGCTTGAAGCGACGCAGTCGGGCGGCGAGCTGATTGTTACGCGCAACGGCGTCGTTGTGTCGAATGACGAAGCGCCGGATATATTTGAATATTTCAGAGTAGATTACACTGTAGCCGATATTGAGAATATTGATATTATCGAGACTACAGGAGAGAGCGTAATGCTCTATGCCGTTACAATGAGTGACTCGTACGCCGA
Organism: Candidatus Flemingiibacterium merdigallinarum; assembly: GCA_904386005.1. Classification (GTDB taxonomy): domain Bacteria; phylum Bacillota; class Clostridia; order Oscillospirales; family CAG-272; genus Flemingiibacterium; species Flemingiibacterium merdigallinarum. The sequence continues at coordinate 2,108 of CAJFKR010000009.1, read as the reverse complement.
CAAATTTGACGGCGAGGCTGACGGAGTCGCGACAGACTGTAAAAAGGTCATATATAATTATTACTTCGACTACACCGGAACCGTGCGCGATGTGATGATAAATTATGAGCTTGAGCTCGAATACAACGGCGAGACTCAATCGGCTGAGCACTTTGTTCAGGCTACAATTGAATAAAATTATAATCGGTATTTCTGTCGGAATGCCGATTATTTTTTAAGCGCGATATATATTTACCTGCGCGTGATATTTGTTTGTTTTGTGAAATTGATGTTATGTTTACATATAATATACTCTTATGACAGATATTGTCGCTTTACGTAATATATGCACGTTATCAAACCTGTCAAATCCAGTATATAACAAGTTAAATTATATCTACTTACTTGACAATGCGAGCTGATTGTGGTATAATATATATTGCAGTGAAGACTCAAGGTCTATGTGGAGGACCGGTGACTGACTGCTAAGGTGTCCGCTCGATGTGAACCGGCATCATTACAAGCAATTTCTGACAATCTCATATTCAACCGGCGCATATCGTGTTTATGTGTAATGAAAGGTATGGCACGGTGTATGAAAACCAAAGTACAACATAACGTTCTGACCATTTCAGAAATGACTAAACGACCCAACAAAATGTGCGCTGAGACAATCGATATCGACAATATCGTTCTCACCGAGGATTTGATCAGAAAGCTCAGGGCCAGCAAGAGTATGTTTAATAAGTCTACATATGTGCAAATTCTATGTGGAGGTGTTCGTTACAACGTTGAGGGCGTGGATCACCTGAAAAACGGAAAATACAGGATAACCTTGATATCACCACAATTTTACGCGACGTTGAGCGGCGCGCTCGGTCAGAGCGTCAAGCTCGTTAAGCTCGCGGCGATCTCATAAAGCTATCATGAATAATTAAAATAAAGACCGCAGCATTTTTGGTGCTGCGGTTCTTTTTCAGATTTTAAGTATAGAGAGCGCGATTTTGAAATAGAGCAGAATTGAAGCGGTGTCAGCTATAGTTGTGATCAGCGGCGACGCCATGAGCGCGGGGTCGAGCTTGAATTTGACCGCGATCAGCGGCAGAAGCGAGCCGATGAGCTTTGCGCATACGACCGCGCCGATTAAGGTGAGCGACACAGTCAAAGTAATCCCGAGCACCTGCTCCTCGCCGTGATACTGGATATAGACACGCGCCGCGTTGACAATGGCGAGCGCGACGCCGATAAGAATACCGACGCACAGTTCCTTAAGAAGCACCCGCATCCAGTCGCGGGGACGAATCTCATCGAGCGCGACTCCGCGGATTATCAGAGTGGAGCTTTGCGAGCCGCAGTTTCCCGACGTGTCCATTATCATAGGTATAAAGGTAACGAGCATCGGTACGGCGGCGATTTGACTCTCATATTTCGAGATGATAAGTCCGGTCAACGTCGCGGACAGCATCAAAATGATCAGCCATGTAATGCGGCGCTTTGCGTGAATCAGCGCGGATGTGCCGAAATAGGAGCCAGTTTGAGCGGCGTCATATCCGTCAATCTGCGATGACGCGCGGATATGCGCCTGGCTGTCAAGCTGCGCGGATTCGCTCGGCTGCGTCTTGATTTCAGTCTGCTTTGTCTCGATGATTTGCTCGCGACCATCGACACGCGTGTACTCGTCTTCGACGCCATGCGAGTATACCGAGCCGACTTCGTTATACGCGAGGTTAGGCTCGTCGCACTTAGACGACAAAATGAGGTTTTCGCTTACACTATCAATTCTGTGGTTTTCAGCTCTCCAAAGGGTCAAAAGCTTTTTCATCGTTCATTCCTCCTAAAAATAAGATTCAGGCAGGAAGCAAATTGACCCGCGGGGTAAAGCTGTTTAATTGTCAGCCGAGTACCGTTCGGCGAGATATGTAACTCGTGCGGCAGTCGACCATATAGAAAGTGATAGGGCTTCGCCCGGCAGGTTTAGGTCTACTTCCTGAGTCCATACATCTCACCTCTTGATTAGTATTCGGTATAAATATGACCATGACTTCGCGACAGCGAAGTCTACCTTTCATATGTCGATGTTTTGTGACGGTTTGCGAAGCAAATCGCGGTCATTGACCGCGAAGTCACAA
>CAJFKR010000008.1 GCA_904386005.1 Candidatus Flemingiibacterium merdigallinarum | reverse complement strand
GCGCTGAACAGACTCTATAAATGCAATATGTCAGACGAGGATATATACAAAGTCGCAAACTCAAGGCTTGGATTATACAGACGCTGCTCGATGAATGTCGTCAACTATTTGCTGTCGCCAAAAGTATTGGAGACCGCCAATAAGGAAGAGTGCCGACCGGCGTTGGTCAACCCTCTTGCCTATTATCTCGGTTGATTGCAGTAATATCTGTATTCATGTAGCGCCGTATACGAGACCCGTACGTACGGTGCAATGGGCGGCGTGAGGGACACAGTGTCCCTCCGTCTACCCTATTTGATTAAAATCCCTCGAATTCATCATAGAATCCGCATTCTTTCATGTAGCTTATATATTCATTAAAGTCAAGGTCGATGATATTAGTCATGTAGTGATTGCGTCCGGTTATCGTCACGCCCTCGTATTCGTAGCTCCAATCGATCAGATAGAAGTGCTTCTCACCCGGCTCGATCGGCTTGTACCAGACCGGAATTGACTTGTCGGAGATTCCGGTGCAAACCGACTCGTATTTCTCACCGCTCGTCAGGTCGGCGACAGTGTATTTGACCTTGACGTCAGAGCACAGGTCGGACACCGCGTACAGCGCGATTCTGCCGTCCGCGTCCGGCTCGTCGAACATCAGGCAGAAGGGCTGCTGCGAGCGTTTGATGTAGTGATATGCCAGCTTCTTCACGCCGTAGTAGTCGACGACCGCGTCGGAGATCTGTCCCCAACCGTCGATAAGGTTCCACCAGATTATGCCGGTCCTGCGCCACTTCGAGATGCGGAAGCGCTCGATGAAATACTTCTTCGCCTCGGCCTGCGAGATCTGGCTCGCGCGCGCGTAGTTTTCAAGCCCCATTGCGGCTTCGTCGTCGCGGAAGTCGATGAACAGGGTCTTGACCTGATCGGACATCAGCTTGATACGGTAGATACAGCCGTCGCTGCCGTCGGTAGCGAAGCAGGCGGCGTGCGCGGTCCAGTCGGGCTTCGGAAGTCCGGCGCTCTCGTCGTACCAGTGCCAGAGCTGCTCGGGGCGGATTATACGCTTCATCGTCTCGGGCGACGGACAGCCGTGATAGCCGGTCTCGGACGCGAAGTGGCAGACCGAATTTCTGTAGAAATTGCCCTTGAAGTAGTCGCGCGGTCCCCAGAGATGCTCCTCGGATGTGGGCTTTCCGGTGCGGTAGGCCTCCTCGTCGATATACGGAGAGCTCGGGATATACGGGCGGGTCGTGTCGTGATTCCACAGCATCTTCGGTATGACCTCGCGGGTCAGGCGGTTTTGATTCGGGTCGCGCGACGGGATTCCTCCGCTCCAGCGGTAGCAGGCGTCGACCTCGTTGTCGCCCGCCCAGACTATCAGCGACGCATGGTTACGTAAACGCTTGATCACCGACTCGACCTCGACTGAAAAGCGCGCGCAGTACTCGTCGGTCTGCGGATTTATCGCGCAGGCGTTCGAGAAGTCCTGCCAAATCATGATGCCGTTTGCGTCGCAGAAGTCGTAGAGATAATCGTCCTCGTAGACGTTACCGCCCCAGCAGCGTATGCTGTTGCAGCCGATGTCGCAGAGCAGGGGAAGTATCTTCGGCAGGCGCGAGCGGTCGCGCGAGTGCAGCGCGTCGACCGGCACCCAGTTCGAGCCGAGCCAGAATATCTTTTTGTCGTTGATATAGAAGCAGAACTCGCCGTTGCCGGATACGTCGGTCGTGCTTGTCCGCTCAAGTCTGATTGAACGTATGCCGTATTTGAGCGAGTATTCGTAGACCGGCTTGCCAAGGTAGCATAGTGTAGCGCGAATATCGTAGAGATTTGGGTCGCCGTAGTTGCGCGGCCACCAGAATTTGGCGCCTCCGATATGCGCGCCCAGCTTGCCCGCTGTGTGCAGCAGCCGCTTCGTCTCGGCGTGGAACTTCGAGTCTCCGCAGCTGCCGTCGATGATCAGGCTGTAGTCGCGTATCTCGTCCTCGGCGACCGTGAGGTTGTAGAAAAAGGTCAGACCTGCCCACCCGTCCTTGACGTTTATATTCTGCACATAGACGCAGAGGTCGTCAATACGGTCGGGACGGCGCTGTACTATCCGGCAGGGACGCCAGATTCCGCCCGAAATCATACGCGGCATGATGTCCCAGCCGCCCATATGCGGAGCTTTGCGTATGAACAGCAGCTCGTAGCTGTTCGGCTGCGCGTGGCAGGATACCGGAACCTCGTATTTTCGGGCTTCGATCACGGTCGGGCGGATATGCACGACAAGCTCGTTTTCACCGTATTTGAGCGGCAGGTCGCCTATCTCGTGCGCGATCAGCATATTGTCGGTCTGACCGGCGAGCTTGCCGTTTATGTAGATGTCGGCTATCGTGTCGATTCCGTCAAAGACGAGCCGTGTATTCGAATCGGGAATGAAGTCGAGCGTAAAGCGGCGGTAATAAATGAGGTGGAGATTCTCATATTTCTGATTTTCAATCGCGTTCGTGGCATAGAATGGGTCGCCGATGATTCCGGCGCGCTCGAAGTCGAGCTCGAAGTTACCCGGGACAACGGCGGGAATATTCGACCAGCCGGTATTTTCAATCGCGTCGATTGAGGATATGTCGCGCCCCTCGGTGACAAAGCGTTTGTTTTCAATATAACAGAGCTTCCAGTCGCCGTCGAGCGAAATGATTCTATCGCTTAGCATAAAGCACCTCCAGTAATTGGGTTTATAATATTATATCTCTGTTTCGCACGCGATTCTTACACTTTTATATTGATTTTGTTGCGTTATTTCGGATTTTGGAATTTTGATTTGGAACATCTTATCTGAATTATTTTTGTAGTAAATGTATTGACAAATCTATGTTATTGTGGCATAATATACTTGAGAGCAGAAATGAACATAATTAAGATATAAAATATAAAAGGTGAGGTGTATGATGCTTTCGATTAAATTGATAATTATTTATTTCATCATTTCAGCTTGTATATCTTTTTATGGGTGCAGTATGAGTAAACCGGCTGAAGCAGTTTATTCCGGCGATTATTATGATGAAAGCAAGGTCGCTGCGGAATTGCCTGAAACTACGGCACCTTTTTGTATAAGTGAGATGCCGATTGAATCCGATGTGCATGAGAACTTTATTTATGAAAGCGTGGTTGTTTCGGAATTACCGGAAACCGCGACACCATTTTGCGTAAATAAAATTCCGCTTTCCGATTACTATATGGTCATGTGCGAAGATTCAAGCGACCCAATCGGTTATTCCGCATATGTCAAAGACGGTGACAAATATACAAAGGTAAATTTACTATTTCCCGATACTTTGACATTCGATGATGCTGAACTGCTTGCGATGCCCAGCGGCGGAGGAGGAAGCGGAGAAGATACTCTGTGTTTTGCGTTGACAGTTGACGGCGAACGTAAATATGTCATTTTTACAACAAACTTTGCAGGCGAATATTGGTGGAATTACGAATATCAAGGTGAAATGCTTATTTCTGAAGAAGAAATTGAGCAATCAATACTTGTAAACCAAAGCGTAAAGGCACATGGTGAATAGTTACATTAGTTATATAGGATTTATGCTTATATAAATACAAGTGGGGAACTGTGCGGTTCCCCACTTGTTTGATATTATCAGAATCCGAGCGCCTTTGCCGGCGAGTCGTCGGCGAGCGTGAAATCGCGCGCTTTGACGTCGCGGAATTTCGGGTCGGCGACGATGACTCCCGAGAACAGTCCGCCCGCTTTCATCTCGTCGGGCGTGCGCTGATTTTCCTTCGGGAACGAATATTCGCGCTTGTAGACGTCGAAGTTCATCTGTCCGGACAGTGCTTCACCCGCGTAGTTCCAGACGAGGTTCATGCAGTCGGTGATGTGGAAACCCTCCGCAGGCTTCGCATAGATCGCGCTGCCGTCCGAGACGAGAATGTTCCGTTCGAGGATCACGCTGAGGTGCTCCTCCTTGCGTGTGATTATGAACGCTCCGCCCTCGCCGAACGCGAAGATGTTGCGCCGCACAAGGTTGTTCGCGCCGTAGTGCTGGTGGAAAGGCTGTGCGGTCAGGTCATACGCTATGTTGTCCTCGACGAGTATATCCGACGAGCCCTCGTCAAGATATACTCCCCAGCCGCCGTAGCTGTCCATTTCGATGTTGTGTATCCGGTTGCCGCGGATGACGGTGCCCTCCTGATGTCCGAGCGTGTAGATACCGCCCATGTCGGACAGCAGAGTCTTTCCGATGTCGTGGATGTGGTTGCGCTCGATGCGGACGTGGTTGGTCGCGTGAGCGGCGTAGCCCCAGACCCAGCCGCAGGAGATGCCGGTGTAGTAGCCGTCGTGGATATGGTTGTCCGACAGGTCGCAGTCATACGCGTAGCGCAGGACGATTCCGCAGGCGTTCATGTATACGCGGCCGTAATCGTGGATATGGTTGCCGACAATCTTTATTTTGTGCTGTATGTCCGGCTCGACATTGTTGACCTGTTTGCCGTTCGGATAGGTCGTGCGCCAATCCGACTGCTTCAGGTTGCGTCCCTTGATGTAGACCGGGTTGCCGCCGATTCCGGCGAACTCGCAGCCCTCGACCGTGATATCGTGCGAGCCGTTGTCGATTCCGACGCAGGACAGACCGATGTCGGCAAAGCGGCAGTTTCGGAACGCGATATTGGCAGAATCGTCTATCTCAATAGCGCAGGGAATGTCGGACGCGGCTTGCGAATGCGAGCGGAGTATGTGCAGCTTGTCGCGGTCGGAGCCTTTGAATTCGAGATTCTCGAAGCTGATATCAGAGCAGCCGTCGAGCTCGAGCAGCGACTCGGAGGTCGACAGGAAGATTGCGAGGTCGTCCGCGCTCTCGCCGTCAAACGGAACATAGTACAGCTTGTCGCAGTCGGGGGTTATGTAGTATTCGCCGGGGGTGTCGAGCGCCTCGAACACATTGTCAAGGTACCAGCGTGCGCCCTCAGTGCGGCTGTTTTCGCGCACCATCGAGAAGAGCGGCTGATTTTTCAGACGTATCACGCGGTTCTCATAATCGACCGATTCGACGTAGCAGAGCTCATCGGTCCAGTAGTGGAAAGCGCGAACCTGCGCGACAAGCGGATACTTCATGACCGGAACCTCGCCCTCGCCGTATATCATCGCGTCCTGACGAGCGTGTTGGTTGGTAGCGAACATATCGAAATCGGGACTGCCCTTGACATTGTAGAATCCGGTTTTCGGCAGACGCGGACGATTCAGCATTTTACCGTCGGCGGCGAACGCGGCGTAGGGCTTGAGCTTCGCGAGCTCGGACGGTATGTCGGCGGCAAAGACGCGCACGCCGTTTTCGGTGGTCTCGACAAAACCGCGAACCGGCTGCATGAAGTCGAGCGCGGCGTCGTTCTGGCCGATAAACGAGATGCCCTTTGTGTTTTTCAGCTTGACCGCGTCAGACAGGTTGATCCGCCCCGATATTATAATCGAGTCGCCCTCATTCGCCCCTTTGAGCGCGCGGCTGAATTCGTCCTGATTCTTTACGATATAATCCATTTTTCATCTTCCTTTCGCGTTGTGATATTGTATATTGTGTGAAACTTATGGTTGAAAATTCATCGTATAATTCAGCATAATGATATCATAATAAATCGGCATTGTCAATAGCACGATTATAAAATGACAGATTTTCATGGGTTTTATACTGTTTTTTACATATTGGTCGATATGCTGTCGCAGAGCGCGGCGAAAATCACGAGCGCGAGCTTGGTCTGGTAGTCGTCTGACGCGAGCAGCGCGCTTTCGTTTTCGTTTGAAAGAAAGCCGCATTCGATCAGTATCGCCGGCACCTGTAGACGGTCAAGCAGGTATATCGACGAGGTCGCGGGCTTTATGACACGGGTGTTCGACGGGTCGAGGTAGCCGGCGGCGTAGGACTGCACATATGACGCGAGCGAACGGCTGCGCTCGTCATTTTTCGAATACCATACCTGCAGCCCCGAATAGCGGCTGTCGGGGTAGGAGTTCATATGTATACTGACAAATACCGGACTTACGTATTCGTCCGCGATGGCGGCGCGGTTTTTGAGGTCGTGCATCTTGCGCTTCTGCTTGATGTCGTCCGAGACGAGCATATTGTCGTCACATCGCGTCAGGCGGCAGTCGATTCCGGCGAGCCGACACAAAGCGTACAGCTTATTCGCGACTGCTAAATTGATGTCCTTTTCGAGCAGACCGTCACGGCTCTGCGTGCCGCCGTCTATGCCGCCGTGACCCGCGTCGATGATGATAGTCACGTCCGGCGTATTCGTTCCCGACGCGGTCTGGATTTCACCCCGACCGAGAAAATGTGAAGTCAGCCAGAGCAGCGCACAAGCTGTGACGAGCAGTATTGTGACCGCGGCAAAGCCAAGCGCCGCATGATGACGACGATCTTTTGGTATTTTACTTGTAGTCATGATTTATTAATGTTTACTCCTTTCTTTTGCATATAGCCGCTTGTATATCTGTACCGTGCAATAATCTTGACAGCTTTCGGCGAACCTACGTATAATATCAGCGCTTCTGCTCGTAATTGTCAGTTTTGTCCGAATTGTCTTTTCTTTGTCTGACCGCGCGTGCGGACATACGTTCAATTTCTATTCGCTTTCCGCTGTGTTTATGAATCAGCGAGAGCAGGGCGCGTAAAATCAGCAGTATAGTCAGTGCGACGATAAATACATCGAGCTGCGTCTCGGGTACGGCGCCGGATATCATACAGACAAGCGCGGCTGCGGCCGACGGAGTCAGCAGTATCGCGATATATTTTTCAAGGCAGGCTTCGCAGAATATTCCGACGAGCATCAGCGACAGCCAGAGCGCCGGAAGATAGGTTATTGACGGCATTATACCAACCTCCGCAGTTAAATTGTAATAGTGTTAAGAGCTTGTATTGTACAACCTTTCAACACAAGCCGACCGCGCACAACAGGTCTGTATATATTTTATATGCGCAGTTAAGCATATGCGCAGTTAGAGCGAAAATTTCATCAATTTCACAAGGATTATTGCCGCAGGATGAATTAAAAAATCATATGCGGCAATAAAATATATTGAGCAAAAAAATTAACAATAATCTCCTACCACCGCTATTGAATATTTTGTCGAATTTTGATATAATATATGAAAGTTTAAATTAACCGCCCTGTTCGTCTTTAATATGTGAAAGGACTTGCTATATGAATGAAATCCATGATACCGAAATCCATGAAAAGCAGCCGAAGCATAAGATACTGCCGCTTGTTTTAGCCGCACTGTCAGGCTTCGTTTTCGCGCTGCTGCTCGGCGGCGGTGTGCTGTGGTTTATCTTTAGCCGCAGCCAGACCGAGAATTTGCCGGATGATATCCCGGCGTCGTCTTTGCAGCAGGGCAGCCCCGAGGTCGGAGCTTCGTCCGATTCAAGCGAGACGTCCGAGCCGCTGTTCAATCCGGACAGCGAGGTGCGCGGCGTGTATATCGCCACCGCGTCGAATATCAACTTCCCGTCAAAGCCGGGGCTCAGCGCAGCCGAGCTTAAAGCCGAGCTTGACGATATTGTCGCGACCTGCGTCGACGCCAATCTGAACGCGATATATTTCCAGGTTCGTCCCGCGTCCGACGCGCTCTACAATTCGTCGATATTTCCGGCATCTAAGGTGCTCAGCGGCACGCAGGGCGCGCCGGTAATGGACGGCACGGACGAGTTCGACCCGCTTGCGTATCTTGTCAAAACCGCGCACGAGCAGAATATCCTCGTCCACGCGTGGGTCAATCCGCTGCGCGTGACGACCGGCTCGACCGCGTATCCCGAGACTGACATCGACGCGCTCGCCGAGAGCAATCCGGCGCGACTGCATCCCGAGTGGGTCGTCGAATACGCTGACGGCAAGCTCTACTACGACGCGGGAATCCCCGAGGTTCGGGCTCTCGCCGCAGACGGCGTCGCCGAGATTGCTGAAAACTATGACGTCGACGGAATCATCTTCGACGACTACTTCTATCCTTATCCGGTATATGTCGACGGCACGAGCGAGCTCGCGGTGTTTGACGACGCCGACAGCTACGCGGCGTACGGCGCCGGAGTTGAGCTCGGCGACTGGAGACGGTCGAATGTGAATTCGCTCGTCCAAGCCTGCTATGACGCGGTCAAGGCGGTCGATCCCGACTGTGAGTTCGGAGTCGCTCCGTTCGGCATCTGGCAGAATGACGACGGTACGAACGGGGGCAGCGACACCGCCGGTCTCGAATCCTACTCGGCTATATACTGCGACCCGACCGCGTGGATTGAGGGCGGATATTTAGACTATATCGCGCCGCAAATTTACTGGAGGTTCACGACCGACGTCGCGCGCTACGACGTGCTCGTTCGCTGGTGGAACGCGCTTTTGGACGGCAGCGATGTCGATTTGATAATCAGCCACGGCGTGTACAATTATGACACCTGGGAGAACGCGTCAATGGAGCTTAGTCAGCAAGTCGAATACGCGCGCAGCGAGCTTTGTTACCGCGGTTCGATATTATATGGCTACGCGGCGCTTAAGAATGACTCGCAGGGTCTTTTCGGCGAAGTACAGGATGTGTTCAGCGAGGAGATTGTGTATACCGACGTCGAATCGAGCGGCAGCGGCTTCGCGGTCAGCATCCCCTATTCGGGCAGCTATGTCGACGGCGCGGGCACGTTTGTAATCGGCACATCCGACCCGTCCGAGCCGCTCTGGCTCGGCGACGAAAAGCTGAGCCGAACGAAAAGCGGCTATTTTTCGGTATATCTGCCGCTCGAGTCGGGCGAGAATAAATTCATATTCACTCACAAGGGAGTCGAAACCGAGTATGTGATAAACCGCGGCGTCACGCCGTCGACGCCGACACAGACAGTCTACTCGCAGCTCGACAGCTACAAAATCGCCGCGGTCACACCGTCATACGCGTGGAGCGGCAGCGACCGCAAGCTGTCAGTCAGCGTCACCGCGCCGTCCGGTTCGGATGTGACGGCTGAAATCGGCGGGGTATCGGTCGCGCTTACCGCGACTATCGACCCGCCGGATGAGGGCGAATACATGACCGAGGTATACGTCGGTAATGTAACTCTGCCGCTCGCGTCCGACGGTGTAGTCGAGTCGGTGGGCAAGATCAAATTCACCGCTACACGTGGCGACGAGAGCGCGACGGCGGAGAGCGCGGAAATACGCGTGATGGGTACAGACGCCGCGATTCCGGTGCGGGTGCTCGGCGACGACACCGAGCTGAAGATACTGCCGAACAGCTGGTATTACGACGACTACACGCCGCAGTCGGCCGGTATGTGCGACAACGCGGTGCTCCAGTCGAGCGGGCTGTACAAGCTGAGCTGCGGCGGCTACATAGCGGCTGACAAAGTCGAGGAGCTTGAGGGCGAGCCGTTTGGGCTGGCTGCGCTCGGCGACGCGGTCGTAACAATCGATGATGACTCGACATATATCGAGATTGCTACGGATATAAACATACCGATAAACTGTTATATCGAGAACGGCGAATTCATTCTCACATTGTACAATGTCAACACAAGCACCGCGCCCGAGATAAACTACGCGAATAATCCGATGTTCACATCGGCGCGCGGCGAAAACAGCGTCAAAGCGAACGCGTACAAGTATTTCTTCAGTCTCGTCAATATTGAGAATTTTTACGGCTTCGACCACTACTACCGCGATGGAAAGCTGGTGATCGAGCTTAAAAATCCGCAGGTACTTCCGGACGGCGAGCTGCCGCTCGCCGGAAAGACTATAATCCTTGACGCCGGACACGGCGGAGCTAACCCGGGCGCGCTCGGACCGCTCGGCGGTGCTGAGGGCGCGCTGAACGAGTCGGATCTGAACCTCGAGATAGTCATGGCGGCCAAGGATAAGCTCGAAGCGCTCGGAGCGAATATTGTCCTGACGCGTGACCGCGAAACCGAAATAGACGTGCCGATAAACGACCGGCTCAATCAGCTGATCGAGGTCGCCCCCGACCTTTGTGTATCGATTCATCAGAATTCGATGCCATACAGCTCGGATGTGACGACGATACGCGGGCTTGTGGGGCTATACTGGTCGGATTCAGGCTATATGCTGACCGACGTCGTCGGCGAGACTATGGCGAACGCGTTCGGCAGACTCGACCGTTCGCCGACCAAGCAAAGGCTTGCGATGGTGCGCAATCCGAAGTTCCCATCGACGCTGATCGAGGTCTGCTTCATGACCAACGTCGAGGAATACGAGCGGATGATGCAGCCCGACGCGATCGATACGGCCGCCGCTTCTCTCGCCGAGGGAATACTGAATTACTACGAGGCGCAGCGCAAATATATTCTGGATTAGTGTGTTTGCGATGCGGGCGGTCTGATCAGTCGGAAGCTATGAGCGAGGAGCAATAATTCTCTACCGGGAATATTGGTTCAATTTATTAGAAATAAACAATTAGTAATTAGTTGTTAGCAAGAAGCCGGTAGCGGGGTACAGCAATTTCCCGCGAGGATTTCTTACAAACTCACCTTTATAAAGCAAGAGCCCGGTATATATTGATCGCCGGGCTCTTGCTATTGCGTTGGGCGCGCAGCCGCGGTGCTTATGCTAAAGGTTTGACAGCGGTTATTTGCGCCGCGTTTCTTGACAATTATGAGTAGTGGTGGTATAATATTATTGTGAATTCTTGTGATTTCGGAGGATGCGCGATGAGGCAATGTATGGATTCGGAAAACCTGCACCGCAGGCTGAAAAAGATAATCGGACAGGTGCAGGCTATTGACCGTATGGTTGACGAGGACGTCCCCTGCGAGGACGTGCTCGCTCAGATAAACGCTGCGAAGTCGGCGCTGCACAGGGTGGGGCAGGTTGTGCTCGAGGGTCACATTAAGCACTGTGTGCGGGACGGAATCGAGCATGGCGACGCGGACAAGACTATCGAGAGCTTCACCAAGGCGGTCGAACGCTTTGCGAATCTGAAATGATTTTAAATCGATACGATGTCGTATCCGCATAAAGCCAACTGATATTGTTTTGAACTGTTTTCGATGTAAAGGATAGCACGACAATTATCCTGATATTTACAAATAAGTATGATTGTAAAATTAAGTATGATTGTAAAATTCCAAAGGTGGAAAAATGAAAACCCAGTATAATACACGTCTAAGTCAGAATGCCAAGAGCTCGGCGCTGTCCTGCACAGGGGCGATTCTGTTTTTGTGCGACTCCAAATTGCACGTTTGTATGAAAAGCTCCGGCGCGGAGCGAGCACTCAAGCGCCCGATTGTGGGAACCAACCTCACGCCGCATCTGGAAATGAGTCTTATAAACGATATCTCGAAAGCCGGAAGGGATGGAATCAGAGGCAGCATCTATTTTGACAATAAAGCCTACGACATAATTGCGTATAGCGGTAAGCTAAGCAGAGACAGCTATATCGCACTGCTTTTGGACGATGGAATTACATTGCCGCCCGAATGTAACGAGAATGAAATTATCAGCGCCGGACTCGCCGCGGAGCAGCGGCGTTTGGGCGAGTTGATTTACCAGCTGCTCCACACATCGAAACAAGAGGAAGCGTTTCGGTTTGATCGCAGCTGTATACGCATGATCAGAATCAAGCAGCATATTGCGACGGCGCTATACAACAATCTCACGGATGAAGCGCTGGACGGCGATGAGGTTTCGGTCAACGCGCTGCTGACGACTATGTCAAATATCTGCGAAATGTCTCTGCCCGTGTATGGCTGCAAGATGAATTTCAAACCAGAACCTGCCATATTCTACTGCAAGTGTAATCACAAGAGGTTTTCGCTCTTTATATGCGGCATGGTATTCAATTTGATAAGATTGTCAAAAAACAACGTGGTAGATGTGAGCTGCGGAGTGAAGAATGGCAGCATAACGATATCCTTTCGGATCAATACGGCACAGACCGAGCTTATAGATGTGTCGTCGCTTGATGATTTGGTAAAATACATGACCGGACGTGACAATCTGTTCTTGATTGAGCTCATGCTTTGCGCGCAGATTGCCGACGCACATGGCTGGGATTCCGAATTCAAGCTGGTTGACGAATGCTTCACTGTTGATATTATTATTCCCGAAATTCATATTGAGCACACTCATTTGCAGCTGCGCGAAAACGGTGCGGAGGACGAATTCATACAGCGTATTGTCGCCGATTTTTGTCAGGAGCTGTCGAGGTGACGCTGCGATATGTCGGGGTTGCCACGAAAATATATTGTGAACTGATTGGAAACAATGGCGAAACCTATTGACAAACGCTTTCAGATGTGGTATAATACTAAAGTACTTGAAAATCAGTACTTGATATGAGCCACTAGCTCAGTAGGCAGAGCATTTGACTTTTAATCAAAGGGTCTGGAGTTCGAATCTCCAGTGGCTCACCAAAAAACGCACCGCAGCGATGTGGCGCGTTTTTTGCATTTTTGTTGAACTTTGAACAATTGGAGATGTATAGTGCAAAGCTAAAACATATAATACAAAGGTATGTCAGGCGTAATGTAAAATAACCGCGGCGCTGGTCGGTAGGGCAAGGATATTTGCCGATACTTATCACGCACCGCGGTTATATTTATAGTAAGGCTGAATTTGATTGAATCGTATGCCGCAAGGTCAGAATCCGCGCGGGTCGTCGGTAGTCGGAACGGTGTCGGAGGTTTTGATGTACCAGTCGAGCAGTGCCGTCTCAAGCTCGCGCCGCTTGTCGTCGTATTCGGTGTGATTATACAGATTCGTAAGCTCATGCGGGTCGGCTGTCAGATTGTACAGTCCATTGTCGCCCGACGTGCGTCGAACGAGCTTCCAGCCGTTCTGTTTTATCATAACCGTGCGGCATACGCTCTCGGGATGCTCTTTCTGCTGCAGAACCTTCGGGTAGTAGATGTTGTTCGGGTCAAGCAGGTCCTTGGCGTGTAGCTCGCTGCCGGTGTATGCCTCCGAGCAGTGCGGCTCGTGCGGGTCGTAGCCGCCCTCGCAGAATACCGCGCGGTTCGGGTCGCCATTGCCGCCGCGCAGCATCGGCAAAAGCGAGTGCGCGAAGTGGGTGTGTCTCGGTTCGATTCCGGCAAGCTCGAGTATTGTCGGCATTATGTCGAACAGCTCATTTGGCGAGGTCACGCGGTGTCCGGCTTTGCAGCCGGGCGAATAGATGATCAGCGGCACGCGGACAAGCTCGTCATACATCGAATTCGGCCACTTCTCGACCAATCCGCGGCTGCCTGCCCAGTCGCCGTGGTCAGAACTGACTATTATTGTAGTGTCGTCCTTGAGACCGGTCTCGTCGAGCGCGTCAAGCAGTTCGCCGAGCAGGAAGTCGCAGTAGCTGTTCATGCCGAGGTAGACCGAATATATCTTCGAGAAGAAATCCGCGTCGAGCTTGTCGAGCCGACGGTAGCGGCGTATCAGCTCGGCGTATATCGGCTCGCCGATTGCGTCAGCTCCGACCGGTATGTTCGGCTCAGCTGAATACATATTGTAGAAGCGTTCGAGCGCGGTATACGGCGGGTGGGGCATAGACAGCGGAAGATACAGAAAGAATGGCTTGTCTCCGGCTTTACGCGAGCGCAGGAAATCGATCCCGCGCGCGACGTTTATGTCGAGCGGCAGCTCGCCGTCCGGCTCGGGTATCGGTGAATATAAAAACGTATAATAGCGCGGGTCGTCAGGCGGGTAGGGATTCCTTTGACCGCTGACCCGACCGGTCGGTCGGGACGGCATACTCTTGTATCCATTCCGCTTCTCGGATATATCAGCGCAGTATTCGTCGAGCAGCTCCTGTGAAAACAGGTCGTTCTTGCCGTACCACGCGATGTCGTATCCGGCGTCCTTGAGGTAGCCGAACAGGTTTGGTTCATGAGGTCGAAGCAGATGCCAGAGTGTGCGGTGACCGTTGTTGTGCGGGTACAGTCCGGTCATTGTACAGCAGCGCGACGGCGAGCAGACCGGATTCTGCACGCTGCAGTCGTCAAAACAGACTCCCTCTGACGCGAGCCGGTCATAGTTCGGCATTTTTACGACGCTGTTGCCAAAGCAGGAGACGCTCGAAGCGCGCATTTCATCGGGGAAGAAGAATATAAAGTTCATAGTATTGGTTTGTTCTGATCATTCGGTTGATTCTGTTCGGATTGACTGGAGTAATCAGTTCACACAGTCAGTTTATTTAATGTGGATTGGCGGTAAATTGGTTCAGATTGTCCGAAAAATGCTACATGGATTTCAGTTATATCTGTCCGGGTTTACGGTATATTCAATGCTGATTATCCGGCTGCGCTGACCGGGTTTATGGTATTTTTAATCCTGATTGTCCGGCTGCGCTGTCTGGATATACGGTTGATTCACCCTTGAATGTCCGGCTTGTTCTGACCGTAATACGCGTTCTTGCCGTGCTTTCGCAGAAAGTGCTTCATTTGCAGTGACTCGGGCGCGTCGGGGGCGTCCGGCTTTATCTGACGTGTCATTGCCGCCATGTGCGCGACCTCCTCGAGCACTACCGCGTGGTATACCGCTTCGTCGGCGTCCCGACCCCACGTGAACGGACCATGATTGCGGCAGAGAATCGCCGGTATGTGCTTCGGATTGAGCTTATGCTCACGCAGGGTTTCGACTATGACCTTGCCAGTATACAGCTCGTAGTCCTTGTCGATCTCCTCTTTTGTGAGCGAGCGGGTGCAGTATACCGGACCGGCGAAGTAGTCGGCGTGGGTCGTGCCGTAGCAGGGGATATCCTCGCCCGCCTGCGCCCACGCGACCGCGCCGCGGCTGTGCGTATGCACGACGCCGCCGATTTCGGGAAACTCGCGGTAGAGCTCGAGGTGGGTTTTGGTGTCGGACGAGGGGTTTAATTCGCCTTCGACGCGTCTGCCGTCAAGGTCGAGCACGACCATTGATTCGGGCGTAAGCTCGCTGTATTTGACGCCCGACGGCTTTATTACGACCAGCCCGCGCTCGCGGTCGATCCCCGAGGCGTTGCCCCAGGTGTAGACGACCAGTCCATGCCGCACGAGCTCCATATTGGCTTCATAGACCTTCTGTTTCAGTTGCTTTAGCATAAATAACCTTTCTGATTTGTGGAGCGTGAGGAGCTATAAAAAATCTCCGCGGGAAATTTTGGTTTCAACTCCTCACTCACCACTATATATTCACCCGCGTTATTTCGGCGCGGAAATGTTTATTTCAGCTTCCACATAAGGTCGGAGAGCATGAGGTCGTGTTCGAGGCTCTCTACCGTCGTGTCTTTAGTTATATGGACAAACTCGATGTCCATAATGCGCGCCCAGTCGCGCATCTGCTCGGCGGTGACGTCATAGCTAAAGACTGTGTGGTGCGCTCCGCCCGCGGTGATCCAGCACTCGAGTCCGGTCACAAAGTCGGGCATCGCACGCCACATCACGCGCGCGACCGGTAGATTCGGCATATCCATGATCGGCTTGACGCACTCGATGTCCTGACAGATCAGCCGCAGTCTGCCGCCCATATCGATAAGGCTGACTACGATAGCCGACCCGGCGTGACCCTCGAACACCAGTCTCGCCGGAGGCTCGCGGTCGCCGATACCGAGCGGGTGAACCTCGATTCGCGGACGTCCGGCCGCGACGCTCGGGCAGACCTCGAGCATATGCGCGCCAAGACTGTATTCATTGCCCTTGACAAGGTGGTAGGTGTAGTCCTCCATGAACGCCGTGCCGCCGGTCATCCCCTCGCTCATCGCTTTAAGTATCGCGGTCATTCCGGCGACCTTCCAGTCGCCCTCGCCGCCGTAGCCGATGCCCTTTGCCATCAGGTGCTGCGTCGCGAGCCCGGGCAGCTGACGCATACCATACAGATCCTGGAAGGTGTTGCTGAACGCGCGGCACTTGTTCTCGTCGAGCAGCTTCTGCATCGCCAGCTCCTCGCGCGCCTGATAGCGCACCGTTTCGAGGTCGTCGGTCGCGAGGTCATACGCGGCGGTATATTCGTCCATCAGCGCGTCAATCTCGGCATCTGTGACCTTGTCCATAGTCTCGACAAGCAGTCCGACCGGCCAGGTGTTGACCTGCCATCCGAGCTTCTTCTGCACCTCGACCTTGTCGCCCTCGGTCACAGCCACGTCGCGCATATTGTCTCCGAAGCGCATAATGCGCAGCTCGCGGCTGAACGCCGCTCCGACCGCCGTCCGCATCCAGCTGCCGAGCCGCAGCTGCGTGTCCTCGTCCTGCCAGTATCCGGCGACGACCTTGCGCGGCGCGCGCAGACGCGCTCCGATGAAGCCGTGCTCGCGGTCGCCGTGCGCGGCTTGATTTAAGTTCATGAAGTCCATGTCGATCTCGTCGTTCGGGATTTCGCGGTTGTACTGCGTTGCGAAGTGGCACCACGGCTTTTGCAGTCTCGACAGTCCTCCTATCCAGAGCTTCGACGGGCTGAATGTGTGGCACCAGGTGACGATACCTGCGCAGCGGTCGTCGTAGTTCGCGGCTTTGACCACATTGTCAGCCTCGTCGCTCGTCTTTACAGTCAGCTTGTAGACCAGCCTGCAGGGAAGTCTGCCCGACGCGTTCATCACGTCGACCATTTCATGCGCGCGTCTGTCCACCGTCTCGAGAACCTCGGGACCGTACAGGAACTGACTGCCCACGACAAACCAAAATTCGTAATTATTCATACCCATATATAATACCCACTTTGCCGCGATGCGGTAAAGCTGCCTTTCTGCCTGTATACGGCGGTTTTGTCATATTGCCGATCGGCGGCTGTGAACATCTTTACGACAGCTGTATATAACTCGATCGGCAGTTTTGCATATGTCAATTGACAGCTGAATTTATTTTAACAGCTGAATTTATTTCGCCAAGACATCTGCCGCGGCGCGCTCGGCGTCGAGCGCCTGCTTGTAGACCTTGATATAGTCGTCGAAACCCTTGACGTCGGTCGGGTCGGGCTCGATCACCGTCAGCTTCGCCGACTTGAATATGCCGTCGAGGAAGTCGGCAAGGCTGCTTGTGTTGTTCAGCATATACAGCGCGAGCAGAGCCATGCCCCAAGGTCCGCCCTCTCCGGCGGTCTCCATGACCGCGACCGGAGTGTTCAGCGCGGCGGCGAGCAGCTTCTGTCCGACGACCGGCGTCTTGAACAGTCCGCCGTGACCGAGCATACGGTCAAGCTCGACCTTTTCGTCCTCGAGCAGCTCCATTCCGAGCTTCAAAACCGACAGCGCGGAATATACCTGCGCTCGCGCGAGGTTCGCGAAGCTGAACGCCGAGTCGGGGCGGCGGACAAGCATCGGACAGCCGCGCTCCACCTTCGCGACCGGCTCTCCGGCGAAATAGTTGTAATTGATAAGACCGCCGCAGTCGGGCTCGCCGTCGAGCGCGTACTGATAGAACAGGTCGTACAACCGAGGTTTGTCGAGCTTCGCGCCGGCGGCTTCGATCATCTGACCGAACAGCCTGACCCACGCGTCGAGGTCGGACGTGCAGGTGTTGCCGTGCGCCATCGCGACCGGAAGACCGTCGGGAGTGGCGATAATGTCAATCTCGGGGTAGACGCGCGACAATGGGCGCTCGAGCACGAGCATTGAAAATATCGACGTGCCGGCAGAGACATTGCCGGTGCGCGGCTGTATGCTGTTCGTCGCGACCATTCCGGTTCCGGCGTCGCCCTCGGGAGGGCAGAGCGGGATTCCGGCTTTGAGCTTGCCCGACGGGTCGAGCAGCTGCGCGCCGTCGGCGGTCAGATGTCCGGCGTCGGCTCCGGCCTCGAGTATCTTCGGAAGGATATCGCCGAGTCTGAAGCCATATCCGCGTTCGGTGAGAATCGCGTCGAATTTTTCCGTCATCCCGGTGTCATAGTCATGCGTTCTATTGTCGAGCGGGAACATACCGCTCGCGTCGCCGATTCCGAGCACCTTCTGTCCGGTCAGAAGTCTGTGTACATAGCCCGACAGAGTAGTCAGAAACGCGAGCTTATGTACGTGCTCCTCGTTGTCGAGTATCGCCTGATAAAGGTGCGCGATGCTCCAGCGCATCGGGATGTTGAAACCGAACAACTCGGTCAGGGCTTCGGCGGCGCGTCCGGTGTTCGTGTTGCGCCAGGTGCGGAAGCGGCAGAGCAGATTGCCGTCAATGTCGAACGGCAGGTAGCCGTGTTCCATCGCCGATATGCCTATCGCGCCGGGGCTTGTCAGCTCCTCGCCGTATTTCTCCTTGTAGTCGGCGGCGAGGTTTGTATACGCGGTCCGGAGACCGAGCCGCACCGCGTCGAGCGAATAGGTCCACAAGCCGTCGACAAGCTCGTTCTCCCAGTCGTAGCTGCCCGAAGCCAAAGGCGTCGCGTCCGGGGCTATCAGCACTGCCTTTATACGTGTCGAACCGAGCTCGATGCCGAGCGCGGTCGTGGTCTGGTCGTGTTTCATAAATATAACTGTGGCTTTAATAAAGCTTCCTTTCTCCCTTTCGGGGTGTGGTCAGCGCGGAACCATATATCAGCGCGGGAATATCGGGTATAGAGGTTGAATCTGACTTAATTATATAATAAAATGTATATTTTGTCAATGCCAATCTTCAAACGAACCTAAATAATGCCGGCTTGGCAGAATATCTCGTTGATTGACACAATTTCGCTTTGATGATTTTGTGTATATTGTCAATTATCCAATATCGCTTGACAATGATACAATTATATGGTATACTTTGTATAAAGAACAACGAGAAAGCCGCGAAATAAACGAGCTGTCTGCATTGTCATTTAATTTGTGTCTTATGGCAAACAGGCGGTTTTACATTTGTTTGACAATATAACACAAGGAGGTTAGCTATGAAGCTGAATATCAACGGTGTCACTAAATCCTACGGCACAAATCTCGCGCTCGACCACTTCACGCTGGAGCTTGAGCCGGGCATATACGCGCTGCTCGGACCGAACGGTTCGGGCAAGTCGACGCTGATGAACATAATTACCGACAATCTCAAGGCCGATTCGGGGATTATCAGCTACACGAGCGACGACGGCGTAACCGAGGACGTTTTGAAAATGGGCGTCCGCTTCCGCGAAAAGCTCGGGTTCATGCCGCAGTACCCGGGGCTTTACCCGAACTTCACGGTTGAGCGCTTCATGTGGTATATGGCCGCGCTCAAAGGAATGGACAAAGCGTCGGCAAAGTCGCAGATACCCGAAATCCTCAGCGCGGTTGAGCTGGACGACGTACCACGGCGCAAAATCGGCGCGTTGTCGGGCGGAATGAAGCAGAGACTGACGCTCGCGCAGGCTGTGCTTGGCGCCCCCGAGATACTGATACTCGACGAGCCGACCGCCGGTCTCGACCCGAAGCAAAGGATCGCGATACGCAACTACATCTCGAAAATCGCGTTCAACAAGATTGTCGTTATCGCGACGCACGTGGTGTCGGATATCGAGTTCATCGCACGCAGTGTAGTCATGCTCAAAAAGGGAGTCATCGTCGACAACGCGGCTCCGCACGAGCTGTCGAGTCGGATTGACGGCAAGGTATGGAATATCCCATGTAGTGAGTCGGAGGTGCAGTCGATACAGGAGCGGCTGCGCGTCATCAACATCGCGCGCGACGATCTGAGCGGAAAGGCGATTGTGCGCGTATTGTCTGACGAGCCGCCGCACGACGGCGCGCTCAAGGTTGCTCCGACGCTTGAGGACTACTACCTCTACATCTTTGGCGACAAGGCGGCTGACTGACCGCTCGGAAAAAATGCTGACAGCGGGACTATTTATATTGTATAGTGCCATTATACGACAATCGTCTCGAACTCACGTTATTTATACAATCAGGCTTGACAAAGCTGCCTATATCGACTATAATATTATAAACGCGATACCGCTGTCGGGCTGACACATTTGCTGTCGCGCCGGACAGCGGTTCATTTTGATTTTGAACTTATTCTGTATGCAGAATGGAGACAGCATAATGAAAAGAATTGTTGCATTTTTGCTCGCGGCAGTCATATTCATACTGCCGCTCGGCGCGGTTGATTTGTATGGCGAACTCGCTGACGCGTCGCCGTCGCTGATGCCGGCGAGCATCGGCGGCGACTGGACAGTTGTCGCGCTCGCACGCGCCGGCAAGCTTGACAAGTCGCTCGCCGACACATATTATGTCAACGCGGTCGAATATGTCGCCGCGCTCGACGGCGTCCTGCACCAGAGCCGTTATACCGAATACAGCCGACTGATACTCGCGCTCGGCGCGATCGGTCGCGACCCGCGCGACGTCGGCGGATACGACCTTGTGAAGCCGCTCGGCGACTTCGACGCCGTGATAAAGCAGGGAATGAACGGTGCGGCATGGGCCCTGATCGCGCTCGATTCGAACGGATATCAGATAAGCTATCCGACCGGCGTCAAGAACCGCACGACCCGCGACAAGCTTATCGAGCACATCCTCGGCTATCAGCAGGAGGACGGCTCGTTCGGCGGGCTGGAGGGCTCGGAAGCCGAATACACCGCGATGGCATTGCTCGCGCTCGCGAACTATTCAGACCGAGACGATGTTTCGGACGCGATTGACCGCGGAGTCGAATACTTGTCGGGAGCGCAGGGAGAGAGCGGCGGATTCCCGTCGCGCTGGGGCGAGAGCTCGGAGGTCACAGCATATGTGATTATCGCGCTGGCGAAGCTGGGAATCGAGCCGGACGACGAACGTTTTACAAAAGACAATTCGCTTTATGACAACCTCGAGAGCTACCGCGCCGGAGACGGCTACGCGCACGTGAAATCGAAGCTCGAGTACAATCGCATGGCGACAGAACAGGCGCTGCTCGCGCTTGCGGCAGTAGACCGTATGCAGTCGGGCAAAAATTTGCTGTTCGACTATTCGGACGTCACGCCCGACACGAGCGAGCCGTCGACCACACAGGGGCTGTCCGGCAAAAATCCGGCGGTCAAGGTGCCGTCGATTTCGGGCACGGTTGAATTTGGTGATATCGGCGGCGAGAACTCGCACGAATGCCTGACCGCGGCTGAAGCGCTCGCGTCGCGCGGCATTCTGACCGGTTATGAGGACGGCAGCTTCCGTCCGGACAACAGTTTGACCCGCGCCGAATTCGCGGCGATTATTGTCCGTGCGCTCGGACTCACGTCGGGCGGCAAATCGTCCGGATTTGTCGATATCGCGAGCGACGCTTGGTACTCCGAATACGTCGCCGCGGCGGTAAGATACGGGCTTATCGAGGGAGTCGGATCGAATAAGTACGATCCGGACGGCACTATCACGCGCGAAGCCGCGGCGGTAGTAGTGGCGCGCGCCGCGAAGCTCTGCGGCTTTGACACGACCCGCGACTCGAGTGCGATACGCAACTCGCTGTCGCCGTTTGCCGACTACATCAAATCGTCGTCGTGGGCGCGCGAGTCGCTCGCGTTCTGCTGCGACGAGGGAATACTCGACGCGAACGCGCTGAATCTGCGGCCGCTCGATCAGGTGCTGCGCGGCGAGACCGCGATGATGATATACGCGCTGCTCAGCGGCGCGAAGCTGATATGACGCTGAAATTAAGCGGCATACATTTTCACAGAAAACGATATCAGAAAGGGTGCCGCCGCGTCGCGGCGGCTATAGTGATGATATGAAAAAGCTGATTTTATTAGCAGCCGTGACTATATTATTGCTCGTCGCAGGCTGCGGCGAGTCGCAGACCGACATATACTTAACCGACCCGGTGCCCGAGGGTATGCCCGAGCCGGTCGAGCCGCAGGACGCGGTTATTGAAGACGTCGAATACACCTGCACGATTTCGGTTGTCTGCGACGCGCTGCTCGGCGACGGCGCCGACGAGCTCGACCCGGACAAGCTCGAGCTTGTGCCCGAGGACGGAGTGATTTTCCCCGCGACAGAAGTCGTGTTCTACGGCGGCGAGAGCGTGTTCAATCTGTTAAGCCGCGTCTGTCGGCAGAACTCGATTCACATGGAGTTCGTCGACACTCCGCTCTACAACTCGGCGTATATCGAGGGGATCGGAAATCTGTATGAATTCGACGCGGGAGAGTTTTCAGGCTGGATATACACAGTGAACGGCTGGCAGCCGAACTACGGCAGCTCGCGTTACGCGCTGCACGACGGCGACGTCGTCGTTTGGAGTTATGCGCTCGACGTCGGAGACGGACAGCTCGGAGTTGAAACTATCGCGCAGTGAATGTAATATAACAAAAATGGACGGCACAGAATGAGTCTGCGCCGTCCATATATTATGTTATCACGCCTGACGATCGTATGATTTCAGCGCGGCGCGCGCGTATTCGGCTGCTTTCGTGAGGTGCGAATCGTCGCCGCTGTATGCGGCAATTTTTTCGAGCCGCGGTCGGTCGTCAGCATGACCGAATCTGCCAATTAGACATACCGCCTTGATATAATTGCAAAGCTCGGTCGCGTGCAGCCATGGGTACTGATACTTCACCGGCGACTCGTATAGATAGGTCTTGACTCCGCCGTCGAGTATCTCATGTAGCACCGGAATACAGCTCTCGTCGCGCAGCAGTCCAAGCCCGATCGCGGCGTTTTCGCGCAGCAGCCCGCCCTCATCAAGAAAGCCGCGCAAAAGCTCATTCGCTTGCTCCGGCAGACCGAGCCGCACCGAAATCAACCCGAGCGACGGATGTATCGACGACAGCGATTCACGAAGCTCCTCGGCGGTGACCGGCAGATGGCAGGACTTCCATGTATTGCCGGTTGGATCATTCAAATCGCATATCCCACGGTCATTTTCTGGATTATAACAGCCGCTCGCACCTAATATTCCGCGCAGCTCGTCAATGTGCGTGTCCGCTATGTCGAATGTAGTCGTTTCATACTCGATTGTAAGCGAAGCTATGACTCCGGCCGCCTCGCCGCACTTCTCCATGTCCGACTTCATACGGACAGCCGAGGTCATAGTGTGTCCGGTCCCGATATGCTTTCCGGCGACCAGCAGCCGGTCGACCCCTTTCGGGATCAGCATTTTCGGCGTGACGCCGACCGAGACTCCGTATGCGTGCATATCGCTGAGCAGCTGCCAGTCCTGGAAATCCTCGTCCTCGTTCCACAAATCCGGATTGGCGTTGTCGAGCGGCGAGGTTGTATAGAATATCGCGCCGTCGGGGTGCTTGCCGTCGAGGTAGTCGGAGAACAGATAAACCTGTTCGGTCTCAATACAGGGCACCTCGCGCCGTCCGGTCTCATAACCGAGCGAGTAAAGCCGGCATCTCTCGTCGAGCCGCTCGACTGAACAGGGAGGCTCGGCCGCGTATTCGTAGTCGAGCCGCGCCGCCTTCTCTGTATCAGCTCCGGCAAAATCGCCGCAGAACCGCCAGCGACCGAGCAGATATCCGCCGCTCATCACGCCGACTGTGCGCGAAAAGCGCGCCGACCTGCCGTCGGACAAGCGCCCGCCGAGCGTATTCAGTCCGAGCAGCCGACAGACCGCGCCCTCCGCGCCGTCGATTACGACCTTTGCCGATATTGTGCTTGTGCGCTCGCCGTCATTTATCGCGACTCCGCAGACCTTGTTTGAGTCGACAAAGACATCGGTGACATATGACGAATAAAAGGCTTTGATATTGTATTTGTCGAAGAATTTCGCGAGCGCGAGACTTTTTTGCGCGGTCGTGTAGCTGCGCTTCGAGCCGGGCTGACCTGACATCGATTTTAAGTATATGTCTGACACCGAGTCGGCTTCGGCGTTGACCTCGCAATATAGTCCGCCGTCTGAGCCGTAGTAGTAGTCCCAGACGCAGGCCGCGGTCGCGCTGCCGCCCGCGATCGGAGCCGAGTCGCAGACTATGACCGAATGTCCGCGTTTTGCCGCGGCTATCGCGGCTATCGCGCCGGCTGTGCCCGCGCCGACCACGCATACGTCGCAATGAAGGTCGAACTCGCCGCTCCAGCTCGATTCGACCGGAAGCGAATTTACCAGAGTCTTTCGTTTCAAATTTATCGAGCTAATCGAGTTAATCGATTCCGACCGATTCAAGTCAACTGAGAACAACTGATTTTGTTCATTCAAAGCCATATCCGCTCACCCCCGCTGACTGCCGACAGCGCGTCCGGATAGGCGGCTGACGGTATGTATCTGACGCCGTCCCGCGTGAAGTCGAGCGGCGACGCAAAGCTATATCCGAACGCGAGCGCGATTCCGGCGACCTTGGCGTGCCCGAGCTTTTCGCGATTATGCGCTAAATATTCGTCGGCTGCGAGCTCGGACTCGGGTATCGTAGCATTTCGTCCGACGCGCAGGCGCAGGATAAACTCGTCGTCGAAGCGACCGCGCAGCAGGTACGCGCTGCCGTCGTCGTATTTTTTGAGCGAGCTGTCGCCGCAGAGCAGCAGTCCGAAGCTCTTTTCGAAGTCCATCTGCCCGAGCACCCGTGTGTCGATCACAGTCCTTGCAAGATAGCTTATATAACCTTGCTCGGGGCTGAATAGCTCGACCGCAAATCCGTCTGAGATTTGATTGACCGAAACCGGAACAGTCCCGAGCAGCAGGTGGCAGCCGGTTTCAAGGTAGTGCTTCGCGAGCAGACCGCCGAGCGCGAGTATATGTATTCTGCCGTCAGGCGCGAGTATGCCCGCCTCGGTAAGCTCATCTCGCAGCCGCGCGGCGAGCCGAGTCTCCGGTTCACACACTCCGGTCGGCGTCGCGACAAGCGCGTCGACGAACTCCGCGCCCGCTGAGAAGCCTCTCTCGACGACCAGACAGCGCTCGCCGAGACTGTAAGCGAGCGGCAACGCGAGCGCTGTCGCGCCGAATATGATAGTATCGATTTGTTTCAAGATGGTTTTGTCCTTTGCATGGGTTCAATATTAAATCGGGAATATCGTACTATTAATCAGGAATATCGCGTTATTCGCGGTATACCGAAAGATATCCGTCAATTCCCGCCTGAATCTCGGCTTCATTCGCCGCGTACCACGACGCGAAATCCTTGTTGCCGGCTTCGACCATGAGCTGATACTGCGCGCCCGAGACGATAGTCGCCATTGAGCTGATCCAGCCGAAATCGAAGGTCAGCGATTCGCGTATCAGGTCGATCATTTCAGCCGAATTCTCGTCGCGGGTATATTTACTTTTGAGCGCGACCTCATAAAACGCGGGCGCGACCGTGTCGTGTGACTCGCGGCAGAGCGCTTCGATGACAAGTCCGCTGATTTCGGGGTCGGGCGCGGTTACCGGCACGCAGATCATCGATACTTCGTTTGAAGTCGTCGTCATGTAGTTTTCCTGGTTCTCGTCAAACTTGGGGTAGGGGATGATGCCGAAGTCGTCGTCCATAGAGCGCAGCTTCGACGCGGTGCCGAGCGTGCAGTTCATGAGCAGCGCGCGACCCTCGGAGAAGAGCTTTTCGCTCTCGGCGTTGTCCTTAGTCTCGTATACATCGGGCGTGGCGAAGCAGTCGACGAGCTTTTCGATTACATTTATCGTGTGCTCGGTATTCCAGATGATATCGCCCTCGTCGGATATCGTCGGCGTGTCATATGCCACTACATATGTTCTGATGTATGTTCCCTGCGAGATAAAGCCGAAGCGGTCTTCAGTGCCTTTGATCCCGTCCGAATTCACATCCAAATATATGTCGCGACTGACTTCGAGCATTTTGTCGTGCGTCCATTCGCCGGCGCGCACCAGCTCATACAGATCGGGAACACTGAAATCCTCGGCGAGCCGCTTGTTGTAGAACATACAGTTGATGCCCTCGAGCAGCGAAACCGCGATGTCTCCGCCGACCTGATAGCAGCGACCGTTGAAAGTCAGCTCCTCAATTCCGGCTTCGGTCCACCACGGCGCGTCGAGCTCGAGGTGCGGCACTTCATACAGATTCATAAGGTCGCCGTTCTGGATGTTAAGCGTTAGCACAGCCTGATAACCGGCGATGAAGTCATACGCGCCGTCTCCGGCGAGCACCGAATTGTGTATTATGTTTGTAAAGTTATCGTGATTCGCCCAGTCGCCGGCGAAGTCGATGAAGTTGAGGTTGCAGTTGTAGCTGTCCTCGACCGCGGTATTGCGCTTGTAGATCGCGTCGGAGACGGTGTCGCCGCTCTCCTCGTCGACCATGAATTCATAATCCCATTCGCTGCGCAGCAGAATGTTGACGTCACGGTCGCCAAGGTCGCGCACCTCAAGTTCGTCGATTGCAATAGTCGTGTCGGCGCTGTCGGTAGTGCTTGAGGTGTCGTCAGATGTGCTGCCGTCAGTCGTGCTATCGGGTTCGGTATTGTCGGTACTGCCACACGCGAAATTCGACAAGGTTAATAGAATCAAAAGTATTGCCAGTGACCGTCGGGAGGTGCTTTCAAAATTTGTATTCTTCATGATGATTACTGCCTGAGCTTATATAAAAGCTTCCTTTCATTCAATTTGCCGCATATACGTAAAAATAAAGAGTGTTTGCCGACTTACGGCTATAAATAGTATACCGTCTTTTTACATATAGTACAAGCGAAAATTACAACCTGTTCTTTCAAAAAACAAACTTTTTAGCCCGGTTGTTAGCTTTGGGGCATTAGTTATTGGCGGAGAAAAAGTTATCGATGAAAAAAATGCTTTGCCGAATATGATGCTCTCGGCTGAAATACGGTCAAGGCTTATTTTCGAGGACAAAGGGTTTGTCGGACACAAGCTCGTCAACCTCGTCGAGCCTGCCCTGATTATAAAAATATGTCTTGCCAAACTTCGAGCTGTCGCAGAGCAGGACTTTTTTCTTGCTGTGCGAAAACATTACCCGGCGCAGGTTTACTTCAGCGACTGAGACGTCGGTCATGATGCCGTCGAGCGTAAGACCCCGGCAGGAAAAAAAGCAGATGTTCGCGTTGATTTTCCTGATAAAGCTTTCGGCTTCTTCGCCGACAAGCGAGAAGGAATGCGTTATCATTTGACCGCCGGTCGAATAGGTGCGGATATTTCGTTCAGCGAGCGCGACCGCGGTTTTTGCGCCCGAGGTGACTACAATAAGGTCTTTAAATCGCTGAAGATATGGGACTATGTAATACGCGCTTGTCGAGCCGTCAAGCATTATCACCATTCCGTCGGCGATATGCCCGGCGGCTTTTTTGCCCATCTCGACCTTGGTCTGACTGCGTTCGTTCTCGCGCAGCATAAACGGTATCTCGCTGTCCGCCGCTCCGTGAACGAGCTTTGCGCCGCCATAGAATTTGGTCAAGAGGTGCCGATCGGCAAGCTCGGTAAAATCTCGTCTTATTGTCGGTTCGCTGACATGAAGCAGATTGGCGAGCGACTTTACGTTCAGCGCGGGGTTTTCTGATAACAGCTCCAATATTCTTTGCTGCCGTTCGTTTATCAGCATATATCAACTCTCCTAATGATTATTTGTGATTGATATATTCAGAATTATGATTATTTTTAAACTTTATCGGCTGATATTGACTCAAATAATCATTTGTGTTATTATAATTATAGCATACCATGCGGAATATGTCAATCGCCGTAATAATTGCATTTCAATCAGATATTCTACATTTGTTAAGATGCAATTATTATTACAGCCGTTGACGAGCCGCTGCCGAGGCAATGGACCGGCTTTGGCAGGTTTGCTGATTTACTATAGTAAAAAGAGGTATTCACAATGAACGCGAAAAAGATCGGATTCATCGATTACTATCTCGATGAATGGCACTCGAACAATTATCCTAAAATGATTTCCAAGCAGTCGGGCGGACGTTATGAGGTCGCGCTCGCGTACGCGGAGGTTCCGTCACCCCGTCCCGGCGGACGCACGAATGAGAAGTGGTCGGCAGATATGAACATACCGCTGGAAACGTCGATGGACGAGCTCATTGAAAAGAGCGACGTGCTTATAGTCCTGTCGCCCGACAATCCCGAGCAGCATCTGCGCCTTTCCGAGGCGGCGCTGAAATCGGGAAAGCGCACCTATATCGACAAGACCTTCGCGCCCGACGCCGAGACCGCGCGCGCAATTTTCGATATCGCCGACAAATACGGCACGCCCTGTTGGTCGTCGTCGGCGCTGCGCTTTGCCGACGTTTATAAAGACGTACCGAAGGCTATTTCCCGCCTTCAGGCTTTCGGCGGCGGCGAGTTCAAGATGTATCTGATACATCAGCTCGAACCTATCGTCAAATTGATGGGCTGCGATATAAAGCGCGTGATGTCGGTCGGAAATAACAAATTCCCGTCGATTCTCATCGAATTCAAGGATGGGCGCACCGCCGAGACCAACCAGTATAACGGCGCGGATTTTTCAATGAAGCTCGGATATTGTGACGGCAGCTATTCTGAACTTAAGGTGGGCGGCGAATTCTGGACGCGGTGCATCGACAGTCTCATCGAATTCTTCGACACCGGTCGCGTCATTGTGCCTCACGAGGAGACGATTGCCATCGCGGCTGTCCGCGCGGCGGCGATCAAAGCGGCGGCGCAGCCGTATGAATGGGTCGGCGTAGAAGTATAAAGTAAATTTTCAGACTAAGAAAGGAGACTTCGCCATCGCGAAGTCATGGTCATAAAATGAAAATATTTACGCTGACCTTGAATCCGGCGTTTGACATACACGCGTCGTTGCCGTCATTTATAGTCGAGCACGAGAATTTAGCTTCGAGCGTCAGCCGTGACATCGGCGGCAAGGGGGTCAACATCTCCCGCGCTCTGAACGCGAACGGCATACCGAATCTCGTGTTGGTCGTGCTCGGCGAGGAGAACGGCTCCGAATTCAAGTCGAAGCTCGAAGCCGAACAGATCAGCTACAAAGCCATATCAGTGCCCGGACGGATACGCGAAAACATCACGATACACCCCGACGGGGGCAAGGAGACGCGGCTTTCGTTCAAAGGCTTCGAGAGCACGCCCGATGTGCTCGACAATGTCGGCGGTATGCTCGACATAAATCCGGGCGATATCGTGACCTTTACCGGCAGTCTGCCGGTCGGTATGGATGAAGAATCGGCGGTCGAATTTCTGCTGTCGCTGCGCGAGCGCGGAGTTAAGCTGGTCATCGACTCAAAGTCGATCGGAATTGACTCTATAAGGCGGGTTAAGCCTTGGCTGATCAAGCCCAACGAGGAGGAGCTGGCCGCTTATATCGGGACTGCGAGCGACGCTGATACGCGGGATTTTCTCATCGCGCTTTCGTCGGACGTCGAAAATGTGCTTGTGAGCCTTGGAGCCCGCGGAGCGCTGCTTGCGTCGGGCGGACGCGTAATCAGCGCCTGTGCGCCGAAAATCGACGCGAAATCGACAATAGGCGCGGGCGACAGCATGATAGCGGGCTTTATCGCGGCTGAATATTCGCTGCTTTGGGACGAGGACAGAAACGCGTCGGAGGCTCTGCGGCTGGCAGTCGCTTTCGGCAGCGCGGCCTGCCTCACCGAGGGCACAAATCCGCCGCGTCATACCGATATCCGCACTCTGAAGAGACAAGTTTTAATTAACGAAACAGGCTAATAACCGCTGCCGCGCGAGGGGGATGACGCGAGGTTGTTAAAGTGATCTCATAAATACGATATGAATGAAAAGATAAATCGATGATACGCGTCAATTTACTTTGCCACGAATTATATGTATTTTCGAGATTCTAAAAAAAAACGAAAGCTGGTAAAATTCATGCAAATTATGAATAAAAGAATTGTGCTGCTCGCGATATGCGCTGCGTTTACGACCTCGCTGATTTCCTGCGGCGACAGCAATGAGCCTGTAACTACGAACAACAACAGCGGCGTCGAGACCGTGTCGAGCGCCGAAACCGCCGATCCGACTACGACTCCGCCGGAGGCTACGGATAAGTACGCGGGTCGTACTTATCGCATATTCAATGGCTTCGGACTGGAAACTAAATACATTGAGCCCAACATATACCCCGAGGAAATGACCGGCGACGTATATTCGGACTCGCTGTATCAGCGCTGCATGGACACCGAGGACCGGCTCGGGATCACCATTGAGGTCACGGACGGAACGCTTTCGCAGATTAAAACCAGCGTCGCCGCTGCCGATGATTTCGCCGACCTTACTTTTGCCGACCTTTCGAACGTTATGAGCCTTGTGCTCGAAAATTACTGTATCGACTTTTATGAGATTCCGAACATCAGCCTTGACAAGGTATGGTGGGATCAGAATGCCGAGGAAAAGCTCTCGTTCGAAGGCAAGCTGTTCTACACCTTCAACGATTCGATAACAACTCAGACAGACAATTGTCGTACAATATATTTTAATAAGGAGATGGCTGATGATTTACAGCTGCCCGATCTCTACGATATGGTGCGAAACGGTACTTGGACGTTTGATAAACTCGAAGAATACGCGTTAATGGCGGTATCCGACTTAAACGGCGACACGCGCTTTGACGGAAACGACCGTTACGGAATTGTCAACTGGGGCGTCACCGGTCTTGGCGAGGCGCTGCTCACCGGAGCCGACTGTGAGATTGTAATGCAGGGCGACGACGGAGTGCCGTACTTCAACTGCTTCACAGAGCGTTTCAATACGGTATACACGCGCATACTCGACATTATGAACAACGGCAATCTGTTCTATGTAGGCAATGCCGTAAATATGCTTAAGAGCGGTCAGGCTCTGTTTATAGTCGACTCGCTCGGTTCAGCGCCCAATTTGCGCGACACAGATGTCGATTTTGGTATACTCCCGATTCCGAAGTACGATGAAGAGCAGGAGAGCTACTGGAACGTCAGCCCGAACCCACACGCAATGCTTGTGCCGGTAACGTGTTCAGACCTTGATTTTGCCGGCGCGGTCATGGAAGAAATGGCGTACCAGTCGCACATCACCGTTCTGCCCGCGTACTATGACAATATGCTCAAGGGCAAGGTGGCGCGCGACGAGGATTCGCTCGAAATGCTCGATCTTATCCACAACAGTGTCTCCTATGTCATCAAAATTATAGGCGTAGAATTCAGCGACGCGATTTATACCGAGATGGCAAACGATAACTACGACCTGTCCTCCATGCTCGCTTCATGGCAAGAGAGCGTCGAAACCCAGCTTGACGAGGTTCTTTCGCAGTTCAAAAATTGATAAGGAAAGGGTGCTTTGCTCTGCAAAGTCAGGGTCTTATAAATGAAAAAGTATATGCTTGAGGCGCATCAGGGCGTTTCGACCGAATATCCGGGCAATACGCTCGCGGCTTTTTCGGCCGCGGTTCGGTTAGGCTACGATATGATAGAGCTTGACACTAAATTCACCGCCGACGACCGCTGCGTAATACTGCACGACCATACGATAAACCGAACCGCGCGCCGCCGCGACGGCTCGAAGATAGAATCACAGCTCCCGATAAGCTCGCTCACTCTCGCCGACGCGCTCGAATATGACTACGGAATCGCAGCGGGAGAGCAGTTTCGCGGCGAGAAGCTGCCGACACTTGAAGAAGTGCTCGAATTTGCCGCCGCTAACCGGATATTGCTGAAATTCGACAATGTGCTGCAAAGTCATACCGAGGCGCAGCAGGAGATATTCTTCGATACGGTCGAGCGCATGGGCGCGGCTGAATTTGTCGGATTTACGGCAAATAGCTTTGACTTTATCGAAAAAATACTACACCGGTTCCCGAATTCGCAGCTGCATTACGACGGTCCGGTCACGGACGAGAATCTCGCCCGACTGTCCGAGCTTGTGCCGCGCGAGCGCGTCTGCGTCTGGATTCGCTTTGACAATGAGCGCACCTCGTGGTGCAAGAATCCGCCGGTTAGCGATGAGCTTGCCAAAAAGATACATAATATCGCTCGACTCGGCGTTTGGCTGCTCACCAAGGAGAGCGAGCGTACCGAAGCGCTTGAAAGATATCAAGCTGACATTATCGAAACCGACGGCTCGCTAAGCCCTGAACGATATTAAAGCGACACGGATTTCGGCACATTGCGATTGTTTTTACTTGGTCACGCAGAACGAATAAAAGCCGGAGCGCGGGTATATGCCCGCGTTCCGGTTTTTCTGGCATTAATCATAGTATTCAGTTCGCGATCAGCTCTGAGACGGTCACAAATTTGTAGCCCGCGTCAAGCAGCGCGGGGATGAATCTGCGCAGCGCGTCGGGGGTGGGACTGTTGCTGCCGATGAAGTCGTGGCAGAGGATTATCGAGCCCGCACAGGTTTTGTCAAGCACAGTTTCAACTATTTTGTCGGTAGGAGTGTGCGCCCAGTCGAGCGTGTCGACCGACCAGATGACGATTGAATAATCGTTTTTCTGCGCCGCTGATTCGACAATCTTGCTTGTATTGCCCTCGGGTGGACGGAAGAGCTTCGGACGGTAGTCGGCGATTTCATTCAACACCCGTTCGGTGTTCAATAACTCGCGCGACAGCTCTGACTCGGAGATTTTGCTTAGCTTCGGATGTGACCAGGTGTGGTTGCCGACCTCGTGTCCTTCGGCAAGCTCGCGCAGTATAAGCTCGGGATAGCGTTCGGCAAGCATACCGACGACAAAGAAGGTCGCCTTGACGTTGTATTCAGCGAGGATGTCGAGGATTTCTGCGGTGTATTTGTAATGTGGTCCATCGTCGAAAGTCAGCGCGATGCGCATTGAATCGTTGCTGTGCGAGTAGACTGTCTCCACCTTGTCTGGGTTTTGTCCGGCAGAGATTGGCAGAATTGCCGCCGACACGAATATTGCGAATGAGATGAGTGCGTGAATACAGACTTTGATACGGAATTTGCCGCGCGTCATATGCCGCACAGCTCCTCAAGCGAGCCGAAGCGGTAGCCGTCAGCTTCAAGTCTCGTCAGATATTCGTCGAGGATCTTGGCGTTGGTCGAGCTGGTCGGGTGTAATAGCAGAATTTCGCCGTTATGCGTATGCGATAGCAGCTTCGCGAGCGCGTTGTCGGGCGACATCTGCTTGTCATTGTCCCAGTCGGCGTAAGCGAAGCTCCAGAAAATCGTCTTATAACCGAGCTCGTTCACGATTTTCAAATTGTCCTCGGAGAAAGACCCCTCCGGTGGTCGGTAGAGCTTGGCAGGCTTTTCGCCGACCAGCTCAAGGCAGAGCTGCTCGAGTCCGACAAGCTCAGTCTCGATTTCTTTTTTGTCGGTGATTTTAGCCATGTTCTTGTGCTTCATCGTGTGGTTCGCGACTGTGTGACCCTCGTCAAACATTCGCTTGACAAGGTCGGTGTTGCGGCGGACGAGATTCTCGAGGATGAAGAAGCAGCCGGTAGCGTTGTGTTTTTTCAAGATGTCGAGCGTCTTTTCGACATTGCCGTTTTCATAACCGGCGTCGAACGTGAGGTAGATCACCTTTTCGGTGCAGTCGTCGCCATGGTCGCGGTCGAGGTAATATCCGCCGTAGTCCTCGATAAAGCTGAATTCAGACGGCAGCGGCGGCTGCGAATGCGAGTCGTTTTTCTTGATATACCAATGACATTCACTGCTCGAGTCGGCGGATGCAGCGGTCGGCAAAATCAGAAGAGACGCCGCGAGCAGCAGGGAAATTCCGCGCGTTTTGGTCAATTATATCAATCCTTTATCATGAATTTTCAGAACGCCTTTCAGATTCGGGCGCGAATATATTTTCCCCGATTTGTGCGCAAGTTTGTATTGATTTTTTTGCCGTTATGAGTTATAATATTATGTAGTGATATTATTGCGTCAAATATACATTTGCCGGCGAATATACATATTTGTTCAGGTTGACAAAAGAAGCCGCTGAATATTTATTCATCATTATAC
This sequence comes from Candidatus Flemingiibacterium merdigallinarum, assembly GCA_904386005.1. Taxonomy (GTDB): domain Bacteria; phylum Bacillota; class Clostridia; order Oscillospirales; family CAG-272; genus Flemingiibacterium; species Flemingiibacterium merdigallinarum. The sequence continues at coordinate 15,885 of CAJFKR010000008.1, read as the reverse complement.
AGGTTTAGCCTTGCATTTATACAAAAATAGGTGTATAATATTCATACATAAGCAAATACACCGCGCAAATTATACGGCGCGAAATATGATATAAGTCAAATATAAAACGGAGGATAATTACAATGGACAAGTCTAAGATAAAGAAAGTAGTTTTGGCCTATTCGGGAGGACTCGACACGTCGATAATCATACCGTGGCTCAAGGAAAACTACAACAACTGCGAAATCATCGCCGTTTCGGGCAACGTCGGACAGGGCACCGAGCTTGATGGGCTCGAGGAAAAGGCAATAAAGACCGGCGCGTCGAAGCTCTACATTGAGGACCTGCGCCGCGAATACATCGAGGAATACATCTGGCCCTGCCTCAAGGCTGACGCAAAATACGAGGACTACCTGCTCGGCACGTCGCACGCTCGCCCCTGCATCGCAAAGCGGCTCGTTGAAATCGCGCTTAAAGAGGGTGCGGACGCGATCTGCCACGGCTGCACCGGAAAGGGCAACGACCAGGTGCGCTTCGAGCTGACAATAAAGGCGTTCGCTCCGGATATGGCGATAATCGCTCCGTGGAGAGAGTGGGACATCAAGTCGCGTGACGAGGAGATCGACTACGCCGAGGCGCACAACGTACCGCTGAAAATCAACCGCGAGACCAACTATTCCAAGGACAAGAACATCTGGCACCTGTCGCACGAGGGTCTCGACCTCGAGTCGCCGGCAAACGAGCCGAACTACAACAAGGAAGGCTTCCTCGAGCTGGGCGTGTCGCCCGAGATGGCTCCCGACAAGCCTACATATGTGACGATTCATTTTGAAAAGGGTATTCCGACCGCGATTGACGGAGTTGAGTGCGACCCGGTAACTCTCGTTGAGAAGCTGAACAAGCTCGGCGGCGAGAACGGAATCGGTCTGCTTGACATAGTAGAGAACCGTCTCGTCGGCATGAAGAGCCGCGGCGTATACGAGACTCCCGCCGGAACTATCCTCTACAAGGCTCACAATGTACTCGAAACCATCACTCTTGACAAGGAGACCTTCCACTTCATGTACTCGCAGATCGGACCGAGAATGGCTGAGCTGACCTACAACGGACAGTGGTTCACACCTCTGCGCGAAGCTATCTGCGCGTTCGTCGACAAGGTCAACGAGCGCGTGACCGGCGACGTAAAGCTGAAGCTCTACAAGGGCAACCTGATCAACGCCGGCGTAACCTCTCCGTATACCCTCTACGACGAGCAGACCGCTTCGTTCGGCGAGGACGAGGATTACAACCAGGCAGACGCTGCCGGCTTCATCAACCTGTTCGGTCTGCCGATCAAGGAAAAGGCTAAGCTGGACGCTCGCCGCGACAACAAATAATCAAATATCGGGAAAGAGGAGGATTTTGCGGCTTCGTTGTGAAGATTTGCTCCGGAGCCGCAAAATCTGTTGTCATTTATGAAATTATGGTCAGGAAGATTCAAGAAGGACGTTGACTCGAGAGTCAACGACTTCAACTCGTCGATTTCATTTGACGGCAGAATGTACAAACAGGACATCGAAGGCTCGATCGCGCACGCGACAATGCTCGGCGAAGCCGGAATTATCAGCCACGAGGATTCGGAGCTTATAGTCAGCGAACTACATAAGATACTCGACGACATCGAAGCCGGCAAGGTCGAATTCTCGATCGACGCCGAGGACATACACATGAACATCGAGACGATACTGACAAATCGCATCGGCGACGCCGGAAAGCGTCTGCACACCGCGCGCAGCCGCAACGATCAGGTCGCGCTCGATATTCGTATGTATCTTTTGTCCGAAACCAAGGTGCTAAAGGCGAAAATACTCGGTCTGTTGTCAGCGATATCCGATAAGGCAAAAGCCAACATCGACACGGTCATGGCGGGCTACACGCATTTGCAGCGCGCGCAGCCGGTGACCCTCGCACATTATATTTTGGCTTACGCGCAGATGCTTATACGTGACTATGGTCGTATCTGCGACTGTGAGAAGCGTATGAACGTAATGCCGCTCGGCTCGGGCGCGCTGGCGTCGACGACCTATCCGATAAACCGCGAGAGGGTCGCCGAGCTGCTCGGATTTCCGGCGGTTACCGAGAACTCGATTGACGGCGTGTCCGACCGCGACTTTGTTATCGAGCTCGCGTCAGCGCTGTCGATTTTGATGATGCACATGAGCCGCTTTTCCGAGGAGATCATTCTCTGGTGCTCGTCCGAGTTCGGATTCATCGAGCTGGACGACGCGTATTCGACCGGCTCGTCGATAATGCCGCAGAAAAAGAACCCCGACGTCGCCGAGCTGGTGCGCGGCAAGACCGGACGCATCTACGGCGACCTTATGACGCTTTTAACTATGATGAAATCGCTTCCGCTCGCGTATAACAAGGATATGCAGGAGGACAAGGAGGCGATATTCGACGCTATCGACAACACGCTGATTTCGCTCGAGGTGTTCACGTCGATGTTCGCGACGATGACCGTACGCGCCGACCGTCTCCGCGCCGCGGCGGCGAAAGGCTTCATCAACGCGACCGACTGCGCCGATTATCTTGTCAAAAAGGGAATGCCGTTCCGCGACGCGTACAAGGTTTCAGGCAAGCTCGTCGCATACTGCACCGAAAATGACAAGACGCTCGAGGAGCTGTCGCTCGATGAATATCGCGCTCTTTGCGATGTTTTCGAGGACGATGTATACGAAGCGATCAAGCTCGAAAACTGCGTGAATGGTCGCAAGGTTCGTGGCGGTCCGGCGCGCGAATCGGTCGAGCGGCAGATAACAATTGTAGATGAATTTATCGCCGAGAACCGGTAAATATATACGGTTTAATAATATTGTCGGCAGCATAGTCTTGATATATATTCCAGAATAAAGCAGGCAGACTTCGTTTGGCGAAGTCATGGTTATTATCAAAGAAAGGAAGTCTCGCGGCATAAACGCGCCGTGACAATTACAGTTATGAACAAAATCAAAGTCGGAATCATCGGAGCTACCGGTTACGCCGGCGCGGAGCTGGTGCGGCTGCTCGTAAATCACCCTGCCGCCGAGATTGCCGCCGTGTCGTCGGTCTCATATGAAGGACAGCAGCTCGCCGACATCTATCCGAATTTCAAGAAAATACTCGGAGACACACTGATTTCAGCCGACGAGCTTATCTCGCGCTGTGACGTCGTATTCGCGTCGGTTCCGCACGGAGTTTCCGAAGAGCTGGCGGTCAAATGCGCGGATGCCGGATGCGTACTTATCGACCTCGGCGCGGACTTCAGACTCACGGACGAAGCCGACTATCAGAAGTGGTACGGCAAGGAATACAAGCATCCCGAGCTGCACGGCGGCGCGGTATACTGCATACCCGAGCTGCACCGCGAGAAGCTGCATGACTGCCCGATAATCGCGAACCCGGGCTGCTATCCGACGTCGATCGCGCTCGGACTCATGCCGGCGATCAAAGCCGGGATCATCGACACCGACCACGTGATCATCGACTCGAAGTCGGGCGTCACCGGTGCAGGGCGCGGATTGACACAGGGCACGCACTATCCGGACACCAACGAGGCGTTCGCGGCGTACAAAGCCGGCTGCCACCGTCACACGCCCGAGATTGCGCAGACCTTGTCTGAGCTCGCCGGAAATAAAGTAAAGGTTACGTTTGTGCCGCACCTCTTGCCGGTCAACCGCGGAATCGAGTCGTCGATATATGTGACGCTGAACGAAAAAGGCAAGGGTTATGACGCCGACGCGCTGCACAACCTCTACGAGGACGCGTATAAGAATGAATATTTTGTCCGCGTCGAGAAGCTCGGCAATTACGCTAACATCAAGAACGTGCGTATGTCGAACTTCTGCGACATCTCGCTGCACCTCGACACGCAGAGCGACACGCTGATCATTTCCTCGGTAATCGACAATATGGTCAAGGGCGCCGCCGGACAGGCGATACAGAACATGAACATACGCTTCGGCATTGACGAAAAAGCGGGTCTACTGACACTGCCGGCCGCGTTCTGATATGAATTTCAATGTTGGCAGTGATACCAAGACGGTGATAATCACCGGCGGTGTGCGAGGCATAGGTCGCGCCGCGTCGATGCGATTCGCGGCGAACGGCTGGTTAGTGATTGCCGGATATCAGAGCCGCTCTGACGCGGCATTGAGTCTGCGAACCGGAACCACAAGCTATTCCGGCAGGATAGTCACAGTCGAAGCTGACATCGCGGACAGTGAGGGGCGCGAAAAGCTCGTAAATCGCGCGCTCGAGCTGACCGGACGGGTCGACGTGCTTGTCAACAACGCCGCGATCTCCGAATTCGGTTTGTTTTCGGATATCAGCCCCGAGCGCGAGAAGCGGCTGTTCGATGTGAACCTGTTCGCGCCGATGAACTTAGCAAGGCTGGTGCTGCCGCATATGCTGCAAAAAAAATCGGGAGCTATTGTCAACGTCTCGTCGATGTGGGGACAGGTGGGCGCGTCCTGCGAGGTGCAGTATTCGACCGCGAAAGCCGGACTTATCGGCTTCACGAAAGCGTTAGCGAAAGAGCTTGCGCCGTCCGGGATCCGTGTGAACTGCGTCGCCCCGGGCATGATAGACACCGATATGAACTCGCGGCTCACTAAAGAGGAGCGCGACGCCTTTGCCGACGAGATTCCGATGTGCCGCGCCGGTCTGCCTGACGAGGTCGCCGAGTGCATATACTTTCTGTCCGCGAGCGGGTCGTATGTCACCGGACAGGTGCTTAGTCCGAACGGCGGATATGTCACGTAGAAACACAAAAGCCGAAACATTGTGTTCTATATATTATTTGTGCGTAAAAAGAGTTGAGAGTGGAGAGTGAAGAGTGGTCTCAAAACCGCACGGCGGTTTTGAGAGCCGTTGTAGGAAATTTGCCTGTGGCAAATTTCCGGCGCATGACCTTTGCGATTGATGTCATAACAAATTTGTGCTACATGATTGCACTGCCCACTTACAACTTAACTTCAATCCCTGAGTAAATATAAAAGTCCGCACACGCGTTTATATTATAAGAAATCGCCGCAGGCGATTTCCTACCAAAACTCCTCACTCCTAACTCCTAACTCCTCACTTTTAGAACTTCTCTCCTTAGATCACGAAAGGAATAACAAAGATGTCCGAATATACTATTGTCCCTTGTGACGGCGGTATATGCGCCGCGAAAGGGTTCCGCGCGGCGGGAATTCACGCCGGACTGCGTAAAAATAAAGATAAGCTCGACCTCGCGCTGATCGTCGCCGACGACGAATGCGCCGCGGCAGGAGTGTTTACCACCAACCGTGTGTTCGCCGCTCCGGTCGGAGTCACACGCGCTCACCTCAAAAATAAGCGTGCACGCGCCGTAATCTGCAACAGCGGCAACGCAAACGCCTGCTGCCCCGACGGCTATGAAAAGGCGAACGCGGTCTGCGCCGCACTCGCCGAAAAGCTCGGCATTACCGAGGACGACGTCATAGTCGCTTCGACCGGAGTCATCGGCGTGCCGCTGCAAATCGAGCCGATAATCACCGGAATACCGACGCTCCTTGATAAAATTTCGGCGACAGCCGAGGGGTCTGACACCGCGGCTCGCGCTATTATGACGACCGACACCAAGAAAAAGGAATTCGCATATGAATTCAATGTCGGCGGCAAGACCGCGAAAATCGGCGGTATCTGCAAGGGCTCGGGCATGATTCAGCCTAACATGGCGACAATGCTCTGCTTCATTACGACCGACATCGCGATCTCTCCCGAGCTTTTGCAGACCGCGCTGTCTGAAGTTATCCGCGACACGTTCAACATGGTCAGCGTCGACGGCGACACGTCGACAAACGACATGGTAACCCTGCTCGCGTCCGGCAAGGCCGGCAACGCTGAAATTACAGCTCAGGACAGCGATTACGCTGTGTTCAAAGCCGCGCTGAAACAGGTTTGTACGAACCTCTGCATGGCTATTGCCGCTGACGGCGAGGGCGCGACCAAGCTGCTCGAGTGCCGCGTGCGCAATTTTGGCGACGCCGCGAACGCGCGTATACTCGCGAAGTCGGTCATCAACTCGTCACTTGTCAAGACCGCGATGTTCGGCGCGGACGCTAACTGGGGACGCATACTCTGCGCGCTCGGTTACGCCGGAATCGACATCGACACCGATAAAATCGACGTTAAGTTTATCAGCGAAGCCGGTGAGATACTCGTGTCGGAAAACGGTCACAGCGTCGACTTTTCGGAGGAAAGGGCTAAGGAAATTCTGCTCTGCGACAAAATCATAATCGATATCGATATGAAGTCGGGCGACTGCAACGCGACCGCGTGGGGCTGCGACTTAAGCTATGAATACGTCCACATCAACGGCGACTACCGCTCATGACAGAAAATCACATTTCAAAGGAATACGACAATGATCATATCGAATCATGACAAGGCTGCGGTGCTGATACAGGCGCTGCCATACATTCAAAAATATACCGGCAAGACGGTCGTAATCAAATACGGCGGCAACGCTATGGTCAACGAGGACTTAAAAGAGGCGGTTATATCCGACATCGTACTGTTGTCGCTGGTCGGAATCAACACCGTATTGGTTCACGGCGGCGGACCGGAGATATCGCAGATGCTGAAGAAAATCGGCAAGGAGTCGAAGTTCATCAACGGATTGCGTTATACCGACGACGAGACTATCGACATTGTACAAATGGTGCTCGCGGGAAAGACAAACAAGGATTTAGTCAACAAAATCGAACAGATCGGAGGTCGCGCGGTCGGACTCTGCGGAATCGACGGCGGTCTTATCAAGGCAAAGAAGCTGAAAGGCGAATACGATTACGGCAATGTCGGCGACATCTACGAGGTAGACGCGTCGATAATCCGCGACAACATCGACTCGGGCTACATTCCGGTTGTTTCGACCGTCGCGTATGGCGACTCCGACAGTCCGGTCTACAACATCAACGCCGACACGGCAGCCTGCAAAATAGCGATCGCGCTCGGCGCGCAGAATCTGATGCTGCTGACCGACACGCGCGGAGTTATGCGCGACTCGAAGGACGAGTCGACATTAATCCCCGAGATACGCATAGACGAGGTTCAGGGACTCATCGACGCTGGTATAATCAGCGGCGGCATGATTCCGAAGGTCGAATGCTGCGTCGACGCGGTGCGCGGCGGTATCAGCCACACGGTCATTCTCGACGGTCGTATACCTCACTCGATACTTATAGAAATGCTGTCCGATGAAGGTATCGGTACACTGTTCAAGCTTTGATTTCACGTCGGCGTCAGATATCCGGCGGTATGATTAATAGTCAGACTATACGAAAGGCAGAATTTTGCAATGAATAATAATGAAATCATGGCGCTCGACCATGAATATATAATGGCGACCTATGGCAGACTGCCGATTGCGCCGATGAAAGGCAAAAACGCGACGATGGTCGACGCTGACGGCAAGACATTTATAGATTTCACAAGCGGTATCGGCGTAAACTCGCTTGGCTACTGCGACGACGAATGGATCGCAGCCGTTGAGGCGCAGCTCACAAAGCTCCAGCATATGTGCAACTACTACTACTGTGAGAACGCCGGACTGGTCGCAAAATGGCTTGTCGAGCTGTCGGGAATGTCGAAGGTGTTCTTCGGCAACTCAGGAGCTGAGGCGAACGAGGGCGCGATTAAGCTCGCGCGCAAATATTCATACGACAAATACAAGGACGGTCGGAGCACGATTGTTTCGCTGAAGAGCTCATTCCACGGACGCACTATAACTACGCTCGCCGCGACCGGACAGGATGTGTTCCACCAGTATTTCTACCCGTTCACCGAGGGCTTCAAGTATGTCCCGGCGAACGATTACGACGCGATTGCCGCCGCCTGCACCGACGACGTCTGCGCGGTCATCGCCGAGCCGATTCAGGGCGAGGGCGGAGTAAACGTACTTGACATTGACTATGTCAAGAAGCTTCGCGCACTCTGTGACGAGCACGACATTCTGCTGATATTCGACGAGGTACAGACCGGTATCGGTCGTACCGGCAAATTCTTTGCGCACGAGTATTTCGGCGTGAAGCCGGATATCATGACGCTCGCGAAAGGACTTGGCGGCGGACTGCCTATCGGTGTATTCATCGCGGGCGAGAAGTGCTGCGACACGCTCGGTTCGGGTATGCACGGCACGACGTTCGGTTCGAATCCAGTCGTCTGCGCGGGCGCGCTGAATGTGCTTGAGCGCGTCTCGAAACCCGAGTTTCTCGATGAGGTGACGAAGAAAGGCAAATATCTCTGCGACAAGTTAATGTCCTATTCGCCGAGTAAGGTCGTCGGCGTCCGCGGCAAGGGCTTGATGATAGGTTTCCAAGTTTCGGGCAATCCAAAGGACTATTTACACGACTGCGCCGACAAGGGGCTGCTGGTGCTGACCGCCGGAAGCGACGTGATCCGTCTGCTGCCGCCGCTCACGATTAGCTATGACGAAATCGACAAGGGTGTCGCAATCCTCGCCGATGTATTGAAATAACAGCTTGATACCGTACATACTACATATGACCAACCGGAAAGGAATAACCTATGAAAAATGATCTTCTGAAAATGGCTGACCTCACGAAAGAGGACATAATCGATATACTAAATCTCGCGTCGCAGCTCAAATATGAGCGCAAGAACGGCATCGAGCACAAGCTGCTCGCCGGTAAAACGCTCGGAATGATCTTCCAGAAGGCGTCGACCCGCACACGCGTCTCGTTTGAAGCCGGAATGTACCAGCTCGGCGGTCAGGCTTTGTTTCTGTCGAGCCGCGATTTGCAGATCGGACGCGGCGAGCCGGTTGAGGACACCGCGCGCGTACTCGCACGCTATCTCGACGGCATCATGATTCGCACCTTCGCGCAGAAGGAGGTAGAGGACCTCGCGAAATACGCCGACATACCGATTATCAACGGACTTACCGACTACTGCCATCCCTGCCAGGTACTTGCCGACCTTATGACTATCCGCGAGTTCAAGGGCGGCTTTGACGGGCTGAAGATGTGCTACATCGGCGACGGCAATAACATGGCGAACTCGCTGATTGTCGGCGGTCTGACAGTAGGCATGAAGGTATCGGCGGCTTGTCCGGTCGACTACCACCCCGACAAGCAGGTGCTCGACTTTGCCGCCGGTTACGGCGACAGCTTCAAGCTGACCGGAGACATATTCGAAGCCGCTAAGGACGCGGACGTGCTGTTCACCGACGTATGGGCGTCGATGGGTCAGGAGGGCGAGGCCGAGAAGCGCAGAATAGCGTTCAAGGGCTATCAGATAAACGATGAGCTTTTGAGCGTCGCTGCCAAGGACGCAATGGTTCAGCACTGCCTGCCGGCTCACCGCGGCGAGGAGATCACCGCCGAGGTATTCGAGGCTCACGCAAACGAGATATTCGAGGAGGCCGAGAACCGTCTGCACGCGCAGAAAGCGGTCATGGTCAAGCTGATGGGTAATAGCTGACATATTGGGACATCCTGACAGCGCCATTAATATTCAGCTATGGAAATTTTATTGATCGCAGTTTCAATACTGCTGTTCGGCATTCAGAGCGCGGCGTTAAAAAAGATAGAGGTAAACTCGCTGCGTGAAAATCTGTTGACGACCGGCGCGTCGGCTGTGATAATCGCCGCGGCGACCGGAATCGTGCTGCTGTTCACGCGGACAAAAATCGCGCCCGTAACCCTCGGATTCGGCGTGATCGTCGGCGTAATGTTCATGGTGACGCTCGCGGTCTACTATTTCGCGATGCAGTCGGGACCGCTTTCATACACCGGCTTTTTCTTCTCGGCAAGTATGCTGATACCGGCGGCGGTCGGACTGATATTCTGGAAGGAGCCTTTCACTCTGCCGGTGCAGATAGGTATACTGCTGTTTTTAGCGGCTTTTCTCTGTATCACGGTATTTGGCGGCGAGCGGGGAAATAAAGCAAATCGCGCGTGGTTGCCGCTCTGTTTTCTGACGTGGCTATGCAACGGAAGTCTTTCGGTGCTGATTACGCTGCACCAGCGTTTCATCGGAGACGCGGAGCTGTCCGACACAATCGCGCTGCTCTTTTGCGCGTTTTTAGTCATGGTGATAATCGCCGTTGTGATATTTTTGACCGGAAAAAAGGAAGTACGCGCTGATAATTTCAAAATGCTGAAACGCGGGCTTGTACCGCTGACGTTAGTCGCACTTGGCACCGGCGGCGGAAATGTCGTCGTCTCGTATCTGTCCGGACGGATCGCGAGCTCGTATCTTTTCCCGTTTGTACAGGGCGGCACGATGGTTTTTGTCACGCTCTGGGCGATGCTTGTCCTGCGTGAACGGACGACGTTTATGGGAAAAATCGGCATTATTATCGGCATCGCCGCGATTATAGTGATAAATTTGTGAAAAACAGCCGACCGCGTTTACCGCGGTCGGCTTAAGTTTATTCTGTCATCAATTCATTGTAATCGTTTAACAATGATTCGGTCTGTGAGCGCTGGCTTTCGACTATTGAAGCGACGTTTGAACCATTTATCATAGCATTGTTCAGTGTATAGCAAACCGAAAGCTGCAGCAGATTTCCGTAATCGACGACATATGAATTGAATATAATATCGAGCATATCGCGAGACTCGTCGTCACGTATTTGCTTGCCGATAAGGCAGACATCGTAATATGCCGGAGTCAGGAGCTCGACCGATTCAGCGGAGAGCGCTTCAAGTATCAGCGCGGCGTCCTCTGGAGAGTTATTCGTTATTGGTATACCGCAAAGATTGACGCAGCTTCCGTCGGCAAACTGCTGGTAGTTCTCTTGGTTTTCGTCATATTTTGGCATAGGCAGTATTCCGAAGTTGAAATCATATTGACGGAAATATTCAGTGAAGTAGAGCACCTCGGCGTAGAATAATCCTTTGTTTTCGGAAAACAAAGTCATGTATTTCTGAAAATCATCGCTCCATGCAATGCTGCTCTTGTTTGAAGCTATCAAGTCACTGATGTCCTGCATGATTTCGACCGCTTTTTCTCCAGTAAACTCGGGCACAAGCAGCCCCTCATCGCTCTTGTTTATGTAGCTCAGTCCCGAAGCATAGTATAAATTCATGCCGAGTGAGGACTGAACGAACAGTCCATACTGATCATTTTCGTCGTATACGCTGTTTCCGTCGAGGTCGGCGTTGCCCATCGCTACCAGTGAAAAGAAGTCCTCATATGTCCAATTTCCATCAAGAACCGATTGGTAGGGATATTCGAGGTTGTAGCTGTCAAACAGGTCTTTGTTGAAATACAGGCAGCGGACAGCTCGATTATCGATAGTACTGATATCGCCGATAGCGGCGTAAAGCTTGTTTTCGAGAGTCAGACTTTCGGAGAGCGTCGGGTTCCAGTAAGACGCGTATGGATTGATATTTTCGAGTGACAGCAGGTTATACAGCATCTTTTCCTGGGTCAGAGCCGTCATGTCATAGCCCGCAAGCATTAGAGCGTCGTAAATGTCGTCGCCGGAGAGCACGACGTTTCGTACTGTATCGACCGAAAACATTGCCCCGCTTCGGACAATTTCGAGCTTGATGTTATATCGGTCCATAATATTCGAATTGCGGCGATATACCGCGTCATTAATCGGCTCGCCGGTCTCAACTTCGGCGTCGATGTCAGAGACGTTCCACTCGTTGCCTTTGAGGTCGTCTCTTGCATAAATGGTAATTGTCTCTCCACCAAAATCCTTGACCGGTATTACCGGTTTGGTTTCGCCGATTGTGGTATCAACTACGGTGGTAGTTTCAATAGATTGGTTCTGGCTGCCGCAGCTAATGAGCGAGAGTGTACAGAGGCAGCAGAGAATGATTGCGCGTTTCATCAGGACACCTCCATGTTTGATTTTCTTTATTATACCCGATTATGGAATAATACGCCACCAAATTTCATAATCAATTTGCGCAACTGTCAGTTTACATAAAAAACCGCGATTCAATCGCGGTTGTCGTATATCTCAGTCAAGGATTCCGTCAAGCTCCGACCAGACCATCGGCTCGGGACGCTTGTAGTCGGTCGTGAGGTTGATGAATTCGTGAGTCTCGCCGCTCTTGATAATCGACGTAATTACTTCGAGAACGTGCAGGGTCTGCTGACAGCCGGCACGCGGTGCTCGTCCGGTCGCTATCGCTTTTGCCATGTCGGCCAGCCCGAGTGCGCGGCTGTTTCCCTCATACTTGTAAAGCAGGGGAACAGCTTTAGGTTCGCGCTGACCGTGGCGCAGCAGCCTTACCTCGCCGCCGAACGTGTTCGGGTCGGGACAGTAGAGCGTGCCCTCCGAGCCGTATACCTCGAGCGCGACTCCACTCGTATGGTCTACGTCGAATGTGGTGTATATGCTTCCCATCGCGCCTGACTCGAATTGCAAAATGCCGTTTATCGATGTCGGGGTCTCGACTGTGATTTTTTCGCCGAAATGCTCCTTGCAGGTGCAGGTGCGCTCAGGATAGGAGATGTTCGTCATGCCGCAGACCGACTTTACGCGACCGAGCATATTGACAAGCGCGGTGATGTAATAAGGCCCCATGTCCATCATCGGACCGCCGCCCGGCTTGTAGAAAAATTCTGGGTCGGGATGCCATGACTCAGGTCCGTGACCGACCATCCTTGCCGCACAGCCGATAGGTTTGCCGATGTAGCCGTCGTCAATGAGGCGGCGGCAGGTCTCGAGTCCGGCGCCGAGGAAGGTATCGGGCGCGCCGCCGAGCATCAGTCCCTTTTCGTTCGCGAGCTTCACCAGCTCGAGTCCTTGACTGAACTCAGCCGCGAGCGGCTTCTCCGAGTAGACGTGCTTGCCGGCGAGCAGCGCGGCGCGCGTGACCTCGTAATGGTCGGCAGGACGCGTGATATTCAGCACGATATCGACATCCGGGTCGGCGAAAAGCTCGTACATATCGTTGTAAATCTTCGGTATCGGGTAGTTCTTCGCGGCGTTCTCCGACTTTTCGCGGACAAGGTCGCAGACACCGGCAATCTCGATTTCGCGGAAGAGCTTCGTGATATTTTCAAGGTAGATGCCGCTGATGCATCCGACGCCGACAAAGCCGATTCTTAATTTTTTCATTACGATTCGCCATCCTTTAATCAATATATTTGACGCCAATGCGGTTGCATTTGACGAAGATTTATGTTATAATATTATAAAATAACAGTGGAATCAAGCGAGGATATTATTATGGAAAATAACAAGCAAAACGCTTATGACAAATCGGAGCTGTTCAAACGGGTTGAAAACTTCACCGGATTGAATCCGGATGAGGCTGTATCGATGTTTGCCGACAGCGACTGTGCCACAGAACATCTGACAGATGTGGCTGCCGCGCTCAAACGGGACATTTTCTCCGAGAGCGTTACTATTGCCGCGTCTATACAGGTCGAGGGCGCGAAATCATTTGAAGCTGAGATCAAACGTGCCGCCGAGTGTGGACACAAGCGTCTCCATATCAAATTGTCCGGCGATATCGACAAAGACCGTGAGGCGGTTTCATCGGCAGCCAAACAATTTGATGAAGATCACTGTGGCTGTATCGAACTGGGTGCGCAGTCGTTCGACGCCGGACTGAACGATTTGCACGAACTGGGCGCGGAACTCTGCTTCGCAAATATCAGTGCCGGTTTCGAGCGAGGGGATGTACAGAACAGCTTCGCAAATGTGAAAGCTGCCGGATACAAGCTCATCGGTTTAGACATTGAATTGAGCGGCGATCCTGCGGCGGCACTGCGGCAGACACTTGAGCTGTGCGCCGAGTCGGAAGGTCAGCCGGACAAGCTGTATATTGCCGGGATTCGGGTATGTCCGGCATCAAATACAGACAAGGCTGCATTGATACGCTTCTGCGCGCTGCTTGCGATCTCGCTGCCGTTCGCGAAAATCGGTATTGAGCTTGGTACAACTAACGATGTCGTCGATTTTGCCAAAGCGGGAGTATCGCTTGTGTATCTTTCAGGCGAGGCGATAAAGGCTTTAGACGATGTGGTTAAACGGCTTACAGACGCACATATTCTGTCCGGTCTCTGTGCCGCTTGCGTCGCCTGTGACAGATACTCGGGCGAATACGCGGATCTCTGTGCTGACAAACAGCTTTACAACTATTGCTATTTGAACAGTTTGATATCACTGCGTGAATTTGTCGCCGATCACGCTTCGCGCGAGACACGAATCGCCGCCACCGATCTGATTCTGAATCGTCTCTACGGAATTGGCAATAAGCAGATACGCGACCAACTGGCACTTGCCATGAAGCAGATACGCGGCGGCGAGCGCGGATTCAGATTTTGATATTAGCGAAACAACTGCGGTCCCCGTTTTTGACACGGAGACCGTTTTTTATTATGTTGTGTCAGTCGTCAACTTCGCAGCGGCGCCAGCCCGATTCCTCGAAGGTCTGAATAGCCTCGGGATAGACCTTGCGCAGCAGCGCGGCTGTTTCGCTGATCGGCAGGAAGGGCGCGGGCTTTTCGCTGTGCATATAATCGCCGAAGCGAGGCATCATCGAAATGAACGCGGGGAGGTGATGCCATGTGGTCATCATTATGCCGAAGGCTCCGGTATTGCGCGTCGAGTTGCAAAGAGCCTTTACATTCGACGGATTGTCCCACGGACAGCAGAGCACATCGAAGCCCTTCTTGATGAAGTATTCGGTCGAGGGGTTCGCGTCAGTTCCATAATTGTACTGCCAGTCGGCAATCACGACTCGGTGGTCGATGAGGTCGAGCGCCGGATGTGTGTTGTGGCTCTGACCATTGGCGACCATATTTTTGCGCTCCTCGGGGGAGAAGTCGTTGCAGCTGATAAGCTCATCGTGCCAGATAATTCCGCGGCGACCGTATTTTGCAAGATCATCCGACAGATAGTTGATATACTCGGCAAGCAGCTTGTAGGGCTCATGTTTGCGGCAATTCGGGCAGGTAGCGAACGAATACGCCTCGTCAAATCCGAGATGGAAGTATTCTCCGTCGCCGCAGAGCTCCATCAGCTCTGAACGTATGTCAGACAGCAGCGCTCTCGCCTTCTTGCTGGTTGTACACCAAGTCCAGCCGTCCGGCTCGAACAGCAATTGCATCCGAGGATTCTGGTTTAGTATCGTGTGGCGACCCATGCCGACTCGAGATTGCGCGGCGTGACCGAGATGGTTTATCATCGGAATAACCTCCATGCCCCAGCCCTGCGCGAGCTCGACGAGCGACTTCATCTCGGTCTTGGTGAACGCGTTGTCCCAAGACAGCGACGGGTTTATGTCATATCTCAGCATACCCCAGAATTCGAGGATCACGTGCGTGAAGCCGAGGAAACCGGCCATCGCGACCGCTTTTTTAAGCGTTGACATACTGCTCTCGGGGAATACACAGAGGTGAATCATCCGCACCTTGATAGACGGTTGGTCGGCAAGGTCGACAGGAGTAATAGTGAATTCCTCCGAGCCAGCGTCGAGCGAGCGGGGGATTATCAGCTGCATGAGCATCGACACGCCTTCGATCAGCGCCTTTTTGCTGACTGCCGAGACGACGGCTCCGCGCTTGTCCGAATGGACGGTGTAGTATTCGCCGGCGTCTGGGGCGGCGTCAACAGGGAAGTCGCCAACAAACGCGGTATAGCCGGAGCAGCGTACAAGTTTCGCCTTCGACGCGGTAAACGTGAAGCGGCTGAAAAGGTCAGCGATATTTTTAACTTCCGCGTCACTAAGACAATCAGGCAGTGCAATTCGGCACTCGGAGCCGAACATGAAAGCTTCGCCCGAATTCTCGGTATATGTATTAGGTGAGGGGTAAAGTCTGGTCAGATACATGATATAATCCTTTCTCAAGACAGGCTGTGTATTAATACAACACATAAACGTAGCAAATTACGCTTAAATTGTATCATACCATATGGTTATT
>CAJFKR010000007.1 GCA_904386005.1 Candidatus Flemingiibacterium merdigallinarum | reverse complement strand
ACTCGGGGCTTCGCCCCTCCTTCCGTGAGCCAACGCTGTTCTACTTCGATTTGTTACCTTTTTGAAAACTATTGCAACTTGCTATTGCAATTTGCGAATGTAAAATAATCAACAAAAGCACAAAAATAAAAAACAAGGAGTAACAAACTGTATGGACATTTTTTCATTCTTTTCGCTTTTAGGCGGACTGGCATTATTCCTGTTTGGAATGCAGTACATGGGAAGCGGACTAGAAAAAGCGTCGGGCGGTCGGCTCGAGCAAATGCTTGAGAAACTCACCGACAGCCCGATCAAGGGCGTATTTCTGGGATTTGTTGTCACAGCTGTCATTCAATCGTCGTCAGCTACGACGGTTATGGTAGTCGGATTTGTCAACTCAGGAATCATGAAGCTGCGTCAGGCAGTCGGCGTCATCATGGGCGCGAATATCGGTACGACAGTGACAGCATGGATTTTGTCGCTGTCCGGACTCGAGGGAGATTCAATCATTATACAGATGCTCAAACCCGAGTCGTTTTCACCCCTGCTTGCACTTGTCGGCGTTATCATGCTTATGATCTGCAATAACAGCAAAAAGCGTGATATCGGTTCGATTCTCGTCGGATTCGCAATACTCATGTACGGTATGAGCGCGATGTCGGCGGCAGTCAAACCGCTCGCCGATATGCCCGAATTCGGAGAGCTCCTGCTTGTCTTCAACAATCCGGTGCTTGGCGTCCTCGCCGGAGCGGTGCTGACCGGCATCATTCAGTCGTCGTCCGCGTCGGTCGGAATATTGCAGGCATTGTCAACGACCGGTATGCTGCCCTATTCGACCGCGATGCCTATCATAATGGGACAAAACATCGGTACCTGCGTTACCGCTATACTGTCGTCGATCGGAGCGGGACGAAACGCGAAGCGCGCCGCCTGCATACATCTCTATTTCAATATCATCGGAACTATCATTTTCCTCACCGGTTATTATATCATTGACGCGATAGTTAGTTTTCCGTTCACAGACTCGATGGTGACGGCGCAGGGCATTGCGATAATTCACACGACCTTCAATATCACGACCACAGTAATTCTGCTGCCGTTCAGCCGTATGCTTGAAAAGCTCGCATATCTGACCATACGCGACAAACAGTCGACACAAGCCGAACTTAAAAATGACGCAAATCTGCTTGACGACCGTTTCCTCGCAACACCGACGTTCGCAATCGAGCAGTGCCAGAACGTGGCGCTCAATATGGCGGATATTTCGGTTGATTCGATAAAGCGAGCAATGAAATTAGTCGGTAATTACAGCGAATCCGAAGCTGAAAGCGTCAACGAGAGCGAGTCGGTTATCGACAATTATGAGGATCGTCTCGGAACCTTCCTTGTACGGCTGTCAAGCCGGGAGCTTTCGGTCTCCGACTCGAAGATAGCGACCCGGCTCCTACACAATATCGGCGACCTCGAGCGCATCAGCGACCACGCGGTCAATATCGTCGAGGTGTCGAAGGAGATGGACGAAAAGCACATCAGCTTCTCGTCTGAAGCTACACATGAGATTTCGGTTATATCGTCCGCAGTCAATGAGATACTCGACCGGACGCTGAATGTATTAAAAACCGGCGATCTCGAGGCCGCGTCGCAGATCGAGCCGCTCGAACAGGTCATAGACAGCCTGCGCGACGAGATCAAATCGCGTCATATCGATCGTCTGCGCGACGGTCGCTGTACGATCGAGCTGGGATTCATCCTCGCCGACCTGCTGACCAACTACGAACGCGTATCCGACCACTGCTCGAATCTCGCAGCCTGTCTCATCAAGTCGAACGAGCAGTCGTATGAGACGCACAAGTTCCTGTCCGAGCTGCGCGACCCGTCGAACGCGGAGTACCGTGCGCAGTTCAATCAGTTTGCCGCGACGTATAAGATATAAATATGGTAGGGTAGACTATGAGATACTATGTCTCACGGTCTACCCTATTTTCATTCACTCTTTTTCAATCGGAAACCAGAGCTCGTAGCTATAATTTTTAAAAGACATATCCATTCGATATCGCCGTCGAGGTTTTCCTCAATGTAATCGATAGCTTGATTAAGCCTTTCCGAAATATCCATAATCACACCCATGATCTTGCGGATGCAACGTCTGCCTTTTCTTGTCGATTCCGGTTTAATGATATTATATCAGATTCCGTGGTGACTTGCCTCGCATTTGTCACAAAGATAAGAGAGCTTTTATAAATAACGTTATAAAATCAGCTCGCGGATAAACAAAAGGCATGACACAAAACAATCGTGTCATGCCGTTTGGTGGGAGCGGGTGGATTCGGACCACCGAAGCAATTATGCAGCAGATTTACAGTCTGTCCCCTTTGGCCACTCGGGAACGCTCCCATATATGACTTGGTTGCTCATCACAACGGTAATATTATATCATAAATTCGTGTGTATGTCAAGGGGTTTTATAAAATTGATTCGAATTGTATAAAACGGTGTTTATTAACGCTGCATGGGCAATGTAAATATACAATAAGACGAAATTATATAAATATTTCCAAAGCTATTTACAAACCCACATAAATGTGGTATACTATACAAGTGAATATTTCCGCTCGTAGCTCAGCTGGATAGAGTACCGGATTCCGATTCCGTTGGTCGCAGGTTCGAATCCTGTCGAGCGGGCCAAAACCGATATATCTTTGGTATATCGGTTTTTTGTATAATCGAATTTCAGTATAAGGAGATAAGAGCATGGATATCAAAAGTATAATTACCTGTCCTATTTGTCACACAGACCTTGACGACACCCTGCGCTGCCCTAGCTGTAATACACAGTATTCGATTTACCATGGCGTTTATGACATAGTCAACCGCGAGTTGTCGGAAAATCAAAAGATACTTTGGAAAATATCCGACGATGACCTCGAAACCAAAGCTTCAACCGAAAACCGATGGCAGGCTGATGCTGAATGGATCAAGGATTACTACTCGCGGCTAAACGATGATACGCGCGAGGGAATGAGACTGCAGGAGTTGAAAATGAATGAGCTACTGGGCAGTCTGTACGGCTGCGTCTGCGACCTCGCGACTGGAATGGGCGGTATGCTGACAACGCTTATCAATGTCGCGCCAAAGGATATACAGATTGTGGCGACCGATATCTCGAAGCAGGTGCTCGCGTATACGAAAATTCTGACTGACAACGAGAGGGTATCGTATGTCGCGACCGACGGTCGCTGCATGTCGATAAAGGACGAGAGCTTCGATTTCATCGTCTCACGCGCCGCGTTCGGCAACATTCCCGAGAGCGATAAGGTCGCGAAGGAATTGCATCGGATTCTGAAAACAGGCGGCAGGCTGATTGTCGAGGGCTCATATATTGAGCTTGGTTCGGCAAGCTATGAACTCGCTAAACGTGAAGGGCTCGCTGACGGTATGGTCGAAGAAATTTTATGCGAATATCTGCGCGGCGCGGGCTTCTCGAAGATCGAATCTATTGTTGTAAAAGAGGCGGTCTGGGCGGAAAATCCCTACGACCTATTGCCGGTTGCCGGCGACAAGCAGAAATTCTGCGTTATACAGGCTGTGAAATAACATGGTGCGCTAAGACGTAAATGTGTATTCAACGAATGTATTCGCACAGCCGCGGAATTATTCTGCGAACGGTATAAATAACTGGGAATTATTCGCAATGCCCAATTGCCGCATACATACATGGTCAATATTTGTTGTCACAACACGCTCCCGACGCGATATCGGGAGCGTTTTTATTGTGGCATCAGATTGCACATTGCGTTTTTATGACAAAAACTATTTTCAATCAATCTGACGATTGCGCAAGCGACTTGATTGTGGTATAATATTTTATATAAATATTGCAGACAACATATATCATATGTAAAAATTCGGAGGCTTTGCTTATATGGAAAAATTGGCGATTTTGGACTGCGGCGGTCAGTATACTAAGGTTATTGACCGAAAGATTCGTGAGCTCGGGGTGTATAGTGATATCCTGCCTATGGGTACGTCGGCGGACAAGCTGCGCGGCTACGGCGCGATTATTTTTTCTGGCGGTCCGGCGTCAGTGTGGGAGCAGGGCGCTCCGGAATATGACAGCAATTTGTTCATGTTAAATGTCCCGATTCTCGGCATCTGCTATGGTATGCAGATGATAGTCGACCACTTCGGCGGCAAGGTCGAGGCGGGCGTCAAGACCGAATACGGTCAGACCGAAATTGACGTCGACCCGTCCTGCCCGCTGTTCGCGGGGCTTGAGGCGAAACAGAAGGTGCTGATGAGTCACGGTGACGCGGTCTCCATGCTCCCCGACGGCTTCGTCGAGGTCGCTCGAACCGGCAGTGTATGCGCCGGAGTATATTCGTCCGAGCGCAGAATAGTCGCGGTGCAGTTTCACCCCGAGGTCGACCTTACGGTCAACGGCGTGAAAATGCTCGAGAATTTTGTGCGTGGTATCTGTGGCTTCAAGGAGGTATACGCGCTCGAGGATCGCATTGAGACCTCGATCAAGATGATCAGAAGTAAAGTCGGCGAGGACGGCAAGGTCGTGGTGCTCGTTTCGGGCGGAGTCGATTCGGCTGTCACCGCCGCGCTGCTCGTCAAGGCGCTCGGCCCCGACCGCGTATACGCGATTCACATCGACCACGGAATGATGCGCAAGAACGAATCTGACATAATCTGCCGAAGTCTCGGCGAGCTGGGACTTAAGAATATGAAGCGTATCGACGCCGAGGACGAGTTTTTCAACACTCCGCTTGTACTCGACGACGAGCAGCTGCCGCCGCTCTCGGAGATCACCGACCCCGAGAAGAAGCGTGCTGTTATCGGTCAGATGTTCTTTGTCGTGACCGAAAAAGCCGCCGGCGAGCTTAATTTGAACTTTGACACCGACTACCTCGGGCAGGGTACGCTCCGTCCTGACCTCATCGAGTCGGGTAATCCGGACGTGTCGGGCTACGCGAAGAAGATTAAGACGCATCACAACGACGTCGGCGTTATCCGCAAGCTGCGCGACAAGGGTCATGTGATTGAAACCAACTGGGACTGGCACAAGGACGAGGTGCGCCGTGTCGCGCGTATGCTCGGTCTTGACGAAGCGATAGCGTCGCGTCAGCCCTTCCCCGGACCGGGGCTCGGGGTGCGCATACTCTGCACCGACGGCGGCGTCAGAGCCGACGCGGACAAGCAGGCGGCTCTCGACGCATACAATCGCTCGGCCGGCTCGAAATACGAGCTGCGAGTCGCTCCGGTGCGCTCGGTTGGAGTGCAGGGCGACCACCGCTCCTACCGCTCGCTTGTCATAATGGCGGGTAGTAATAAGAACTGGCAAACGATCAGAGACGACGCGCGCGAGATTCCGAACCACCTCGATTTCGTAAACCGCACCGCGTATCTTATAGACCGCGATGAGGTCGGAGATTTGGTCAGCACGCGCTGCCGGATCTGCCATGAGAGCGCCGAGCTGCTGCGAGAGGTCGACGACATTGTGACCAGTGAATTGATGAAGCCGCTGCCCGGCAAGACCGCGTCGCTGATCGCACAGTGCTTCGCGGTGCTCGTGCCGGTATCGACCGACGGAAAACGTTATTCTATTGCGATTCGCGCTGTGGTCACGTCCGATTTCATGACCGCGCAGTCAGCCGAGCCGGGAATCGACTTTCCGGATGGCGCGCTCGAGCGCGCGGCTAAGCACATACGCGAATCGGCGGTCGCGGACAAGGTTGACCTTATCATGTATGACGTCACCGGAAAGCCGCCGGCTACTGTCGAGTGGGAGTGAGCGGTATATATCGCCGCACGCATTCGTGATTTTTATGAACAGAATATTTGATTTATACAGATAATATATTATGTCATACTCTTGACAAATTATTGCTGTTGTGATAAAATAATCGGGAAATAATTGTTCGCTTGTGACCATAAATATGCTGATTATATCAAAATAACGGCGAGGCTTTGACCTCATATGATTGGCGGTGACGATATGATATTTACTAAAGACAAATCCTTCTACAAAAACCTGTTCCTGCTGGCTCTGCCGATAGCGCTGCAGAACCTCGTTACCTTTTCGGTCAATCTGGCCGACGGAGTTATGGTCGGCGCGCTCGGTGATGCCGCCGTGTCCGGTATGTACATGGGCAATCAGGTGCAGACGCTGCTGCAGGTGTTTAACGCCGGAGTTGAGGGCTCGATACTCATCCTCGCCGCGCAGTACTGGGGCAAGCGCGACACCGCGTCGATACGCAAGATAGTCGCTATCGGTATGCGCTTTTCGGTCGCGGTCGGACTGCTTTTGACGCTCGTCTGCGCACTGCTGCCAAGACAGGTTATCTCGCTGTTCGCGCCGGACGAGGGCATTGTCGGCACAGGCGCCGAATATCTTGGCATCGTCTGCTTTTCGTATGTGTTTTTCTGCATAACTCAGTCGTTCATCGCCGGTCTGCGCAGTGTAGAGGTGGCGCGAATCGGGCTGTATGTCTCGCTCTGCTCATTATTTACCAATATATTCCTGAACTACTGCCTGATCTACGGCAAGCTCGGCTTTCCCGAATTCGGCGTCGCGGGCGCGGCTATCGCCACGCTTATCGCCCGCGTTGTCGAGACGACAATAATCACGCTTTATGTCTTTTTATATGACAAGCGGCTCGGATTTCGACCGCGCGACCTGCTGTCAAGCGACCGCCTGCTGCTCGGCGACCTCATCCGCTACGGACTGCCGATACTGGCGGGACAGCTCGTCTGGGCGGTCAACACTATGGTGAGCTCGGCAATAATGGGGCGTCAGAGCGAGGAGGGCTCGGTCGCGGCGATGAGTATCGCGCAGACGATAAACAGCCTCGCGTATGTCTGCATGAACGGTATGTCGGGCGCGGTCGGGATTATCACCGGCAAGACTATCGGCGCGGGGCGCGAGGACAAGATGCGCGAATACTCCAAGACCGTGCAGATTATCTTCCTCATGCTCGGAATTTTCACTGGATCTATGCTGTATCTGCTGCGCGACTCGTTCATCTCGCTGTACGACGTCAGCGAAGCCGCGGTCTCCGAAGCGGTCAAATACATAAACGTAATCGCGGTGACTATGGTCGGCACCTGCTATCAGGTATCGGTGCTGTTCGGTTTAGTCAAGAGCGGAGGCGATATCTCGTTCGTGTTCAAAAACGATTCGTTCTTTGTCTTTGTCGTAGTCCTGCCGTCGGCGATAATCGCGACCCTGCTGCACGCCCCGGCGTGGGTGGTATTCTCCTGCCTCAAATGCGACCAGATACTCAAATGCTTCGTCGCGATAGTCAAGGTCAACAGCTACAATTGGATGAAAAACCTGACGCGGTAGGCAGCCACGGACGAACGGTCAATGGCGGGATATTCAGCCGGTTGATACGCTGATCAAGTATCCAGCCGACCGCGTATATGGTCGACCAAATATGCAGTCCAAACCGCAAATAAATACAGCAAGCTGCCATACATGGAGGTAACAATGATAATACTGCTGTCCGGAGCGTCGCACACTGGCAAAAGCTATATCGCGCATGAGCTGCTGAAAAAGCACGGCTATTCGGTGCTGTCGCTCGACCTTATCAAAATGGGGCTGATACGCAGTCACAACACAAACCTCACGCCCGAGGACGACGACGAGCTGACCGCGCTGATCTGGCCGATTGTGCGCGAGATGATTAAAACCGCGATAGAAAACAAACAGGATTTAATTATTGAGGGATGCTATATACCTCCGAGCTGGGCGGAGGATTTCGACGGGCGCTATCTCGACGAGATTCACTACGCGTGCATTATTATGACCGATTACTACATCGACACTCACTACGACGACATCGTCAAATACGCGTCGGTTGTCGAGGAGCGCGGCACAGACGAGGGCTTGTCCGCCGACTGGCTCAAGGAGATTAACCGCCAATACTACGAGGACTGCCGCAAATACGGCAATTATATGATTTTGATTGACGACAGCTACGAGCCGGAGATAATCATCGCCTGCATCGAAAGCCGGATATAGAGACATCAATCGATATTTTTTGGAGGTAAATTTTATATGCCATTCTGCGCGATACAATGTCCGAACTGCGGGTCGATTTCCTGCCACAAGGGTGACGGGGGCACATATGTATGCGAATCCTGTGACACGAGCTTTATCTGGAGAGAAAACTCTCCGTCTACAATAGTAAACACCGCCAGCGATCAAGTGCTCGCGTCGCTCAATTCCTGCACAAACGCGCTCGATACGCTCTACGGCGACAGTGTTGACGATGATTTCGAGATACTGGACGGCATCGGACGCAAGTATCACGAGATCTTACAGCAGCGTCCCGACTGCTGGCAGGCTTACTGGGGACTTGTGCGGGTGCTGACTGTCAACTTCCACGACGAGAACATATCAAGGTCAGAGTTTGGCGAGGCGCAGAGCTATTATAACAAGGCGCTGCGGTTTGCTGAGGCGCGTTATCCGGAAGATGTCGCCAACATGAAACGTATATGGAAGGACTACCAGAGCCGTATAATGGGTGTGTTCGACGAGTCGGAAAAAGAGTTTACCGAGCTGCGCAATGAATATAATGAGCTGCTTTCCGAATATGAAGCCGTGTCAGAGTCGTATAACCTGAAGCGCGGACGTCTCGCGAACACACAGCACAATCTTGAGCAGCGCAAACAGAAAGTCGTCAAGGCATTCAAGCTCGCGGTCAAGGTGCTGATAATATCGATTGTTGTCGTAGTGGCGATAGGTCTGTTTGACCGCGCGCTGTCCGGTAAGCTGACTACGGCAGCTTCAATTCTGAATGTAATTACAATCGGCTTGTTTGTTTATCATTGCGCGAGAAGGGTCGAATATACCGTGACAACCCTTCAGCTGCAAAAACAGCTGGAGGATGAAAGCGCAAAGCTCAAGGAGTATTCATGCGACCTCGACGACTACAAAACCGAGCTCGGGGAGTATGAGGACCGCTTGAGCTGACGTAGATCGAATATAAAGAATCCTCCCTCCGGAATTCCGGAGGGAGGATTTCGTTATCTTGCTTTATCAGCCTGCTTCTTGATTCTGCTGTAAAGGTCGGGGTCGTCCGAGACCGACCTGTCCGAAAACAGACCGGCGTCAAGACTTTCAGTCGCCGAATTCTCATGTCCGATGAGCGCGTATGTCGCGTCGACGAGATGCGAGAACATTCCGTCGTCCATAGCGCGGCAGATGAACGACTGGCGCGGGGAGTTGATGTCCTCACCGCTGATCTCAAAGAAGCCGTATTCGTGACAGAGCTTCATCAGCCGGGTCAGCTGCTCCTTGGTGTTTCGCGTGGGCATATATGTGACCGCGTTAAATCCGAGGTGCTTCAGCTCGGGCATGAGCGCGTCGAGATAGTCGTCCTCGAACTTCTGCGTCTTCTTGTCGCCGGTGACCGAGTCGCCGACGTCGCCGAGATATGCGTACGCCGAGATCGCGCCGCAGGCTTTGCAGATTTCGATGTATTCGCGCACATCCGGGCATTCATAAGTCGCGGGGATGTAGAATTTCTCGACCATGTTCGACTTCAGCGCGCCGAGAATGTCGTATTCGTAGAATTCGGGAGTATCGCGTCCGGCGAGCAGCTGCGCGCGTACCTTAGCGGAAAGCGGAAGCTTCATGTCTCCCTCGAGGAACGCGACCAGCTCCTCCGGCGTCTGATAGCGCGCGGTCAGCTTTTTCGCGAGCGCGAACAGAATGTGCCGTTCTGTTACCGAGCCACCCTCCCACGCGCAGGAAAGCGGCAGAACATCACGCTTGAAGTCGAGCGACACGCCGTACGGCTTCATCAGCTCGTCTATTTTCTTGCACATCCTGTAGTTGCGTTCGTTGCGATAACGGCGATACTTTTCAAAGAACGCGTCGATTACATATATATTCTGGTGCGGTATGCCGTGCATCGCGACATACGCGACCGAATCCTGGTCGGGATTGTTGATTCTGCGTCCGGCGACCGAGGTGTTCGACATATCGACCCGACACTCGCAGCCGATAGTCGTCGGCATACCGATAATCTCTCCGGCTTCGATGAACTCGAGCACGCCGGACACCGAGTCGTGATCCATTATTCCCGCAGTGCAGAGCCCCGACTGCCACGCGCGATAAACTGCCATGGTCGGCGAATAGGGCGAAAAGCTGTATATCGTGTGAATGTGGTTGTTGACATATCCGGTGCGCTCGGGCGCGGGCAGCTCGCCCGCATCGGTGCGCGCCTTGATTTCACGGAGCGCGTCGAGACGCTCCTCGCGCGTCTCAGCGTTGAGCCGTTCTATATTCATTTGCTGCGACAAATTCATATACTGTGTCCTTTCAGTGTGGAAGTATAACCGAGCTAAATATAAATATAACCGACCTTAGCCGGAACCGTTCAACATTATGCCAAAACGGCTCCGGCTAATATAGGTAACCTCTAAAATACGATATGTGGGAAAAGATAAATCGATACCATGGGCATCGAATCGATACCAAGGGTATCGAATTCATTTTCCACGGATTTTATGTATTTTTAGAAATTTCCTACTTCTATTTCAGCATACTTTGACCGCCTGTGACAGGCACTGCCTGACCGGTCTCGTATTCCTGCTCGATGATGTAGAAGATAGCGCGGGTCACATCCTTGACCTCGCAGCCGCGTCCGAGCGGCACCTTTGCCTCGTAATAGCGGCGCACATCGTCGACCGTCTTTGCGCCGGGAACCTTGCCCGCATTCAGATACTGTACAAACAGTCCCTTTTCGGGGTCCGACCAGAGCGGACCGTTTAAGAAGTTGCCCGGGCAGACCGCGTTGACCTTGATTCCGTATTCGCAAAGTTCGAGCGCGAAGCTCTCGGTGAGTCCGATTCCGCCGAATTTGCTTCCGGCGTACGCGAAGTTTTTCTTGCTGCCGTCGAGTCCCGACTTCGAGTTTATCTCAATGATGTCGAACAGGCAGTCAGGCGCGTATTCGCGCTGAATCTTCATTATCTTGCTCGCGTATTTGACGCAGAGGAAGTACGCGGTGTAGTTGACCGCGGTCACGAGCTCGAAGTTCGACTTGGTCATCTCGTCGAGACCGCCGGCGCGCACGATGCCCGCGTTGTTGACAAATACGTCGAGACCGCCGTATTCGAGCACGGTATTGTTTATCATCGCCTTGACGCTCTCCTCGTCAGAGACATTAGCGCCGACTGCGGCAGCCGCGCCCGCGCCGAAGCGTTCGCATAGCTCGTCGGCGCAAGCTCTCGCACCGGCTTCGTTCATGTCCGCGATTATGACATACGCGCCCTCCTGGGCCATAGCCTCGGCTATACCCTTGCCAAAGCCCTGCGCACTGCCGGTTACAAGCGCGACCTTGCGCTCGAGCCGCTTCGGAGCCGCTCCGGCGAGCGCGACTTTGGAGCGGTAGCTCTCGACCTCCCAGTTCGTGATGAAGTCGATGAGCTCGTCCGACATCGGCTGATAGCCGCCAAAGCTCTCTGAATAGACCGCGATCTTGATAGCGTCGAGCCAGACCGACTCGACGGTCGCCGCGTCGCGTCTCGAGCTGCCGACCGCGAACATACCCATGCCCTTGACGAACACTACCTTCGGGCAGACATTGTATTTTGCGCGATATTCGGCAATCGCGGCGCTGACAGCCTCGCCGTCAGCCGATTCAATGAACAGCGGGTGAGCCTTGCAGTATACGATGTGGTCGGGCGTGAAGCTGCCGACCAGCGGTTTGAACGCGTCGCTGCTCTGAGCGAAATTCATGACCTCGCGGTTGATGACGAAATGCACGGTCGGGAAGGTCTCGCCGTCACGGCAGCACATACGGATGACCGGAGCGACAGCCGCGACCGCGTCGGCGTTGTATTCGACGTCCGAGAAGTCGGGGCAGCGCGCGATAACCGCGTCGAGCTTGTCCATGACGCCCGAGACAATAGAGTCAAGCTCCTCGGGAGTGTCGGCGGCGAAGAATATGCCGTGGTTCGCGAGGAAC
Source organism: Candidatus Flemingiibacterium merdigallinarum (assembly GCA_904386005.1). Taxonomy (GTDB): domain Bacteria; phylum Bacillota; class Clostridia; order Oscillospirales; family CAG-272; genus Flemingiibacterium; species Flemingiibacterium merdigallinarum. The sequence goes on along the minus strand of CAJFKR010000007.1, from coordinate 37,765 downwards.
AGTACCTTCGCGGTCTTGCCGGTCAGGCGCTCGTATTCGTTGAGACGGTCGCGGCAGACCTTGGCGAGTATGTAGCCCGGACGGGTCGACTCGATCCAGACAGCCTCGGGGAAGAGCTCGGAGGCGTAAGCCGAACCGTTTTTCGAACAGGTCAGGCCATTGACCTTCGCGGGGTGGACGTGAAGCACGTATATCTGCGGAAACAGATTGTGCAAAAGAGTCTCGACGCTCGGACGCTTTGACTCCTCGCCGGGAGCTTTTGCTGCCATCATGTCGGCGAGCACCGCGGCCTCGCGCTCGTCCTCAGCGGCGGGGTAGTCCTTCTGCCACATACTGGCAAGCTTCGCGCGGTCCATTTTGACGAACTGCTCGGGCTTTATCGTCGCGAGCGACGAGCCGGAGCCCTTTATATAGAGATAATCGTCGTCCTTGGCGGAGGTGTTGCCGCCTCCGGCGAGGACGAAATCGGGATTGCTACCATATTTATGTGAAAATTCACAGAGAACCGACAGCATTGTAGTTTTCGTTCCTTTCGGGATAAATTTTCAAAGTTCCGTTCATGCGCGGCGGACTTGATAAGAGCCGCCGCGCACAATGATTTTATTTCTGTCAGATAACCTTCTGTCAGATAGCCTTCGCGTTCGCGAGCAGATACTTTTCGGCTTCGGCGCACCAGAGCCCTCCGTTGGATTCGACTATTTCCGCCAGCGTCTTGAACAGCGGGTCGCTTTCACCCAGCTTCGCAAAGTCGGAAATCGCGGTAAGCGGTAATGAAATGTTCGTGTAGCAGAGCTTCTTTCCGCCCGGGATTTTGTCGAGATTTATCGTAGTCTCGGCGACCGAGTCGAGTCCGCAGATGTGCGTGATCATCGCCGCCGGGTTGATCTTGCCCGACTCCATCATCGACAGAGCCTCGCGCATATCGTCGGTGTTGCCGCCGCTCGTACCGACGATGTGCGTCGACGCGTAGTGGACGTTGTAGAAGTTGAATTCAGCCGAGAACGCGGTGTTGACCGGTCCTGCGAAGAAGTTGAGACAGCCGTCGCGTCCAAGCAGGCGGTCGCCCATCTCGACGACCGGCTTGACCGGAGCGTACACGAACACGTCGTCGAAGCCGTCCGGAGCGAACTCTTTCATATACGCAATCGGGTCGTCGAAGTTAGCGGTGTTGACATACATCAGCTTGACGCCGTTCTTAGCGGCTTTCTCGGGCGTGATGATCTGTGCCGCGCGGGCGAGTCTGGCGGCGTCGATGTCGGTGACGATAAAGAGTCTCGGTCTGCGGTCGCAGTTGACTATGTAGTCAATCATGCCGAGTCCCATAGGTCCGGCTCCGGCGAGCAGAGCGAGGCAGCCGCCCTCCTTGATGCCCATGTCGTGTACATAGCTGCCGTTAGTCGTGTGGTAGCTTGCGTGCGCGCCACCGATAATGCAGCTCATCGGTTCGGCGAGCGAGCCGTAGAAGAAGGCGTCGCCGGCGTATTTGAGCAGGCAGTCGCATATCAGTATCTCGCGCGGAATGATTACATATGTAGCGTCGCCGCCGCACCAGCGATAGCTGTAGCCGGGGGCTTCCTGGCTGCCCTTGTAGTTGTGCGCAGGCTGAATCGCGAACTTTTCGCCCGGACTGAACTTGTCCTGCCATGCCTTGCCGACCTTTTCGATGATTCCGCAGAATTCGTGACCGATGATAGTCGGATTTTCGGCGACGTCGTTCGGAACGCGCTTGTGCGACGCGCCCTGCATGGCCGCTTTGTGAGAGGACATACAGATGCTGTCGGATATGACGTGGACCAATACCTCGTCGTCGGCGATTTCGGGCAGCTCGAAGGTATCGAGCCGCAGGTCGTTGACACCGTAGATGCGTACTGCTTTGGTTTGCATTATTGTTTCCTCCAAGATAATATACTGTTTATACCGCTTTTGTTGCGGGTTTTAACCCGCTTCAGTCGCGGGTTTAACCCGCTTCAGCCGCGGCGCAGCTTTTTGAAACGATTGCGCACTGACTCGCGGCGGAGGTCGGTCAGCTCCTTTATGAATATCAGCCGTTCGGATTCGAGCGTGAATACATCGCCCTCGCGATAGGCGAGAAAATCCTGCTTATTCAGCTTCAGAATGTTCTCATCGTCGCCGACGAACAGCGCGAAATCACCCTCGAATCGATCGAGTACATAATTCATAACAGGAATGCTCCTTTGATTTCAAAATCAATATAATTGTATCAAAAATTCGCGTGATTGTCAATCGAATTTGCCTCGATTTTTGCAATTTTGGCAGAATAGCGACTAAAATCACATTATATGCCGAAATTAACAGAGTACTATTGTGAAATAACGACATTTACGATAATATTATAACAAAATCAATTGACACAATTGTGACACATTCAGTCCTTATTTTCATTATAATATGTGCTGACACGACTGTCGATGATTTTCGCCGCGTCGGACGCGCTCATATCGGGTCGGCTTTTGTATGTGTCGAGCTCCTCCATGATAATCGACAATATGTCGTCGTCCATATCGCCGAGCGGCGCGGCCGAGTCTATCATGCCGCGCATGAGCTCGCAGAGCTCGTCCGACAGATAGTATTCGATGTAGCCGTCTTTAAACATATAACCGATAGTGTCCTCGCTCTTGCGCTCGTTAAACACGCTGTAGAAGCTTGAAGTCGGCGAGAAATAATACCAGCGCGGGAGATTTTCAAAGTAAGTGTCGAGCGTATCGCTCGTCAGGTAGGGTATGCTGTTAGGGCTGTTCTGCAGGTATTTGTCCGACAGCCGCAGCATAAGGAACTCGAACGCCGCGTCTGTATTTTCGCAGTCGGCCGATATGCCAACAAAATATGCCGGCTCGAGCAGAATTCCGCTGCCGTCGCGGTCGGGATAGCCGACCGCGGTCAAATCGTCGAGCTGATATTTCGCGTCGCACAGCGCGAGCTGATTTATTGAAAGCCGAAAGTTTGTCAATAACAACTCGCCGTCGGCGAGCGCCTGCCACTTCGAGTCGGAATTGCCATATTCGGCTTTGTTGCGATAAAGGTCGCCATATTCGCGATAGGCTTCTGCGACGCGGCAGAACAGCTCGCTGTCAAAATCGGTCGTTCCGCTTTCATAATCGATGAACTCCTCGAGCGAGCAGCGAAGTGCGAACCGGAACCGCAGATAATCGATTAGGCACTGGTCGTCGCCAAGCTGTTCGAGCCGGTCGAGGAAGTTTGCGAGCGTCAGTTTGTCTGGAAATTCGGACGAACGACCGACAAATGTCGATATCGAAACCTCGAGAGGGAAGTAGTAGAGCGACGGCTCGTCGGACTGTCCCTCGACGAGCTCATAGCTTGTGATTCCGGAGAGCAGACCGCTTTTATCGAAGCCGTTTTTGTCCATGAGCTCATACAGGTCGCAAAACAGCCGGTCGCCTGCCAGCCGCGACAGCTTCGCGCCGGTATCCGCTTCAATGACCATGATGTCCGGAATCCTGCCCGCGACGAGGTCGAGCTCAAACGCGTCGAGCGCGCTGCTCGAATGATATCCGCCGTCATCGTCGACGACCGGAGCGTAATTGACAACGCGCAGCCGGATATTTTCGCTTGTGCGGTTATATTCGGCGATCGCGTGATTGGTTATCGCGTCGGGACTGCCGACGAGACCTACAGTCAGAAGCTCGATTTGCGCCGCCTCGTCGTCGGTCATGCGCTCGAGCCGCCACAAGCGGTCGCTCCCGTCGAAGCTGTCGTAGACCGCGGCATAGAGCTCATCCTCCGATACGGCGACAATCGCGTTGATACCGCCCGAAATCGCCGAGTCGTATAGATTGCAGATTTCAGTCTCGGTGATATTTCCGGTCTCGTCCGGTCTCCAGCCGCTTATGACGCCGTTATTCAGACTGCCGAGCTTATATTCCGGCAGAAAAATCGGCTGCGAGCCATACGGCAGCTCGATGTCGGGAGCCTTGAATTCACCGACCGCGAAATCAGCGGTGTAGATACCGTCGGTCGTCTGAACAAGCAGCTCGCTGCCGTTCAGATACGCCTGCATGATCCGGTCGCGCGAGTCGATACGCGACGGCGTTCCGCCGATTCTGACCGCGCCGGTGCTTGACACAATATACAGCTCGCCGTCCGCTTCAGCCGCGAAAAGTATCGCGAATATACCGTTCGGCGACGTGGTGGGGAAGAGGTCGAGGTCAACTCCGAACAGCTCCTCGCAGTCATATTCGGCGAGTGTATTGCCGCCGCTGTCCTTGTGGACGATTGTCATATAACTGTATATATCATTATTATTCAGCTCGGCTTTGACGTCGACACTGCCCGATGTGAGGTCAAAGGACGCGGTCGTCGCGCCGTCAAGACTGTCCTGACGCACGAGTCCGCCGTCGTCGAGCCGGTAGACTATATATTCCTGGTCGAGTTCAGGATGCAGCGGATCGAGCTCGGTCCAGCCGCCAAGCGTAAGGCTGCCGTTTGAATAGCTGAGCGACTGCCAGTTGAACGAAATGCCGTCCGGCAGGCTGATTTCGGTCGATTTATACAGGGGCGTTCCGGTATTGTCGGCTTTTTCGCCGCATGAGGGAAATAGGAATGTGAGCAGTAGCAGAATAAATATAGTGACTGACTGTTTCATAACTGAATATCCTTTCGATACGGTGGTTGATTGGCAGCTGTTCAGTTAATGCAAAAAATCAGATACGCTTTTGTCAATGACTTGAGCAATTTCTTCAGCGCTCAAATCAGACTCGCCCGCGAGCAGCTCGAGCTGCTCCATGACAATCGACAGGATCTCGCGCTCTGTGTCGCTGATCGGCTCGGCTGAATATATGACCTCGCGCAGCAGGTCGGTCGCCTCGTTTCCGACTTCAAATTCGACATACCCCTCGCCGAATTTTTCGCTGAGGTCTTCAGCTGATTTTGGCTCATCGTATCCGCCGAATGAGTTTGTCTCGGTCGAGAAGCAGTAATATCGCGGCAGCGATTCGATATAGCCATCAAGCGCGCTGTGGGTGAGATATGGGATTTGGTCATATATTTCAGATCTGGTGAGATAATTGTCTTGTGTCCGCAGTGACAGAAACTCAAAAGCCGCGGCCTTGTTATCACAGCTTTCGGTTATCGCGATGCAGTAGTTCGGCTCGAGCAGAATACCGCTGCCGCCGCGGTCGGGATATCCGACCGGAACAAGGTCGCTGATACCATATTTTCCGAGCATCTTCATCAGACTGTTGGTGGAAAGCTTAAGGTCGGCGAGCAGCAATTCGCCTGATTTTACCGCCTGCCACTTCACGTCGTCGAAGATGTATTCGCCGTTATGACGATAGTTGTCGCCGTAGTCGCGATATGCTTCGATGAAGCGGTGGAACAGCTCGCAGTCAAAATCAGTCTCGCCGGTCTCAAAGTCGACGAATTCTTCAAGCGAGCAGTATAACAGGTCGGAGAATTTCATTTCGTTTACTAAGCACTGATTGTCGCCAAGACTTGACAGCAGGTCAAGCGTCGTACCAAGCGTCAGCTTTACATTTGATTCGGCGCTGTATCCGAATTCGGACATCTGTTCGATTGCGGCAGATGAGGCGATGTATAACGATATCGACGACTCGAGCGGGAGATAATACAGCGACGGCGTGTCGCCCTTACCGTCTATTCGCTCGAAGTGACGGACAAACGGCAACAGATTTTCGCGGTAGTCGTCGTCCATAAGCTCGTAGAGGTCGCACAGCGGCAGACTGCTTTCATAATCCGAGATATTGACATGAGTATCCATGTCGACAATCATGATGTCCGGAATCCTGCCGTCGGCAAGGTCCTGCTCGAAGGCTTCGCGCGCCGTTTCAATATAGATAACGCCGCCGTCGTATACAGGCTCATATCTGACTACACGCAGCTTCGTGTCGGTATGCGCGCGGTTATATTCGGCGATGGCGGAGATGCTCGACGAATCGACGAAACCGACTATAGCCACGGTCAGAAGCTCGATTCGCTCGCTGTCGTCAATCAGGTCGAGCCGCCAGAGACGGTCGCGCTCCTCGGCGCGGTCGTAGAGCGAGACATACAGCGTTTCTGTCGTCTCGCAGGCGACGGCGTTCAGTGTGCCGGTGATACCCGTGCAGATAAGGTCGCAGATGACCTCCTCGACAAGCTTGCCGCCCGAGCGTTTCCAGCCACTGACAATGCTATTGTCGACGCTGCCGAACAGATATCCGGGCAGGGAAATAGTCTCGGCTAAAAGCGGCAGCTCGAGATTTTCGTCGACCAGCACGCCCGAATCGAAGTCGACCGTGAAAATCCCGTCGGCAGTTTCGACCGCCAGCTCGCCGTCATACAGGTTCGCGAAATATATATTTTTGTCCGAGTCGACGCGGGTTATTTCGTTGCCGATTCTGACCGCGCCGCTGCTTGAGACAAAATATAATTCATCCTCGAACTCGGCGGCACAGAGTATTGAATACAGCCCCGTATCTGAGTTTCTTTTATAATCGGACAGGTCTATATCGAACAGTGTTTCGCAGTCGTATTCCGCGAGGATATCGCCGTTGGAGCCATAACAGACTATTGTCATATAGCGATAGTGATTGCCGGCAAACTCGGCGTTGACTACACAGATACAGCTCGAAAGTTCAAATGACGCCAGCGATTCTGCGCCAATCTGATTTTCACAAGGCTGAAATTCCGCGCCGGTGTATTCATATATCGTGTATTTACGCTTGTCATTATCGCGCTCAGCTTCAGATTGCGCCGTGTCCGCGTCATAACCGCGCAGTTTGAGTCTGCCGTCAGCGAATCCGAGCGACTGCCAATCAAAAGATATGTCGTCGGGCAAATCGATTTCGACGGCATTGTACAGCTGCAAATCGCCATAACTACCGGAGCAGGAAACAAGCGGCAGTGTAAAGATTACACAAAGTATCAAACAAATTACGCGTTTCATTGTATTTCACTCCTTTTATTGGAAATATACCTTATTTTAGTGGACGGTCTGAATCTGAATATAACAGCCGCAGACTGACTGATATAAGGAGAAGAGCGGTATTGACATTGAGCCGGTAAATTCGACTGCAACAGGTTGGACGACATCTGTCGGTAAATTGTTTTATTTGACTATATTATAACATGGCGTAATATATTTGTCAAGCAAAAAAGACCGGTAATCCGGTCTTTAATTGATTAATTTCGACGAGAGACTGAAAGCTGATATTTCAAACTAATTCTTCACTCAGCTTATCGCTTCCGACTTCAAACGTATTAATATTGGCTTGCGAATGTAGTATCGCCGCGGACGCCGCCTGTATTTCGGGGATATTATATGTATTTCGGCTGAACACCTCGTACAGTGAGCAGACCTTGTCGACCAGCGAGACGAGCACGCTTTCCTTAAACAACGGAAGCAGTGGCGTCAGAGGGAACATGTGCTTTGTGATTATATCGACCTCGACTTCAGTCAAGTCAAAGTCAAACAACGCATTATAAAAGGCGGTGTATGGATGGGAGAATCCGTGCAGCCCGTTTTTAGGCTTGGTTGTGTGCCAATCGTACAAAAAGTAATCATGAAGCAGGGCGCCGCGCACCAGCTCTTTCATGCGGAATTCAATAAATCCGAGTTTTTTCGCGATGAGGTAACAAAAATAAGCTACCGCAAGGCTGTGTTTTAGGCAGGAGGTGTTTCCGTGCTGGATGAACATTTCCTCCGCTGCGAGCCGAGAACCGGACATCGTCTCGGCTGTCAGCCTTAAAAATTCACTGTCGATGGCTTTCATTAAATAATGTGGTTTCCTTTCGAGGTGGTGCGGGGAAGGCTTGATTGCTGTGCTTAAATTAATCAGAGCTTGTATTTGCGCATTTCATTTTTATGACGGCGCATGACCTTGGGGTCGCGGATCGCGTGTCTCTTTATAATCGCGCGTATACGCGCGGTTTGAGCTGTCGAGAGCGCGTTTTTTTTGCCATGTCTGCGGATATATGTGACGAGCTGATCAGTCTTAATCAGGTTTTCATAACTGTTAGTAAAGCTGACCTTGTTCGAGGTGAACACGACGATATTATAAAGCGGGACGTTATACTGTCCCTCACTTTTCAGTATATCATTGATTATGCGGACGTGTGTGTTGTTCTGCCGCAGCGGGTTGTAAAATTTCAGCTTCTTGTCGTTGTAAATTTGCAGCCAGTCATGCTCGTTGGGGTTGTGTATGCGTCCGTTGTGGCTCTTGACCTCGATAACATATATACCGCTGCGCAATACGACAATGTGGTCAATCTCGGCCTGCTTGTCGTAATTCAATTTGATGTACGGCAGATAAATGCCGGTCAGGACGGCGTTCTCACCGAACGCCTTTTTGAGCAGCGAGTCGATTTTTTTCTCGGACGGACGACCGTACCCCTCTACCTTGCGGCGCGCCGCCGCCGATTTGATATGTATCACACTGACAAATACGAGTATGACCACGGCGAGCGACGCTACCAGCGCGGCGAGACAAATAAGTAGTAATTTTATTGTTTCATTCATTAATCGCGGGTGACATCCTTTGATGACGGACGCGGTCGATAGAACCGTGTCATAATTCGGGTCATTCGAGGCTCGAGAGGTAGTTCACGATGTCGCCAACGCTTATGAATTTCGAAAGCTGCTTGTCGTCGATTTCGACTCCGAGCTTTTCTTCACAAAGCAGGATGAGGTCTGCGAGCTCGAGTGAGTTTATGCCGAGGTCGGCGGTGAGCTCCGCGTCCATAGTGATGAGCTTCGGGTCAATCGACATTTCGTCGACGAGTATACTTTTGAACTGTTCGTACATGATTTTGTTTAGCCGGACGCTTGGCGACGCGGCTTCCTTTCTCCCTGTAGAGGGTAAATAGGCAGAGCGCCTTTTGAATAAATACTAATGATTGATATATAATGCTTATATTGTATCTTAATCAGATTCTATTCAATGAATTGAATATCTGCTTCGAGATTACTTGTAGAGATAGCGTTTGATCTTCTTCGAGGTCGTTTTTTCAAATTCTTCTTTCATTATCTCGACCTCGGACATATGCTTGAACGCCGGCAGCGAGCGGTTGATTTCGTTTACCGCGTCCTTGATAGTCGCGAGCACCTCGTTGTCCGACTTTCCCTCGAGCTTTTCATAATCGGGATGAATGAGCGCGGTTATCGCCACCTCTCCGGTCGCCTCGGACTTGCGGCCGATGACCACCGACTCCTTGATGAGCTCGCAGTGAGACAGATGCTCTTCAAGCTCCTCGGGGAACACGTTTTTGCCGTTCGACAGGATGATTACGTTCTTCTTACGTCCGGTGATGTAGATATAGCCGTCGTTGTCGATGTAGCCGATATCTCCGGTCTTGAACCAGCCGTTGTTCTCGAAGTTTTTCATGTCGTGAGTGAACGCGCTCTTGGTGGATTTCTCATCCTTGTAATAACCGAGCATAACGTTGTCGCCCTTTACAACGATTTCGCCGAAGTCCTCGATAGGATCTTTATCGATTCTGACCCGCTCTCCGTATACCGGCTTGCCGACCGAACCGAATTTAGCGGCTCCGTTCGGGTTGCAGGCGACAAGCGGCGCACATTCGGTGATTCCGTAACCCTCGAAGATCACGATGCCGAAGCTGTAGAAATCCTCGAGTATCTTCGGGCTTATCGGAGCTCCGCCGCAGATTATCGACTTCACCTCACCGCCCATTGCGGCGAGTATCTGACCGAAAAACTTTTGTCTTAGATCAATTCCGATTTTTAAGAGCGCGTCGGACACCTTCATCAAGGTGCGGACCTTTTTCTCCATGCCCTTTTTGCGAATCTCGTCCCATATCTTCTTGTATACGGTTTCGACAAACAGCGGCACGAGTACAAGCGCGTTCGGCTTGTAGTTCTGGAAGTTGCGTATCGTGTATTTCAGACTGTCATTGATATATTCGGACGCGCCGAGATTGATGACCGCGAGGTGCGAGCAGGTCATCTCGTAGGTGTGGTGCTGCGGAAGCACCGACACAAGCCGGGTCTTGGAGTCGTAGGGCACCGCGCGGCAGGACGCCCACGCGGCGGTCGCGAGATTTTTCTCCGACAGCATGACGCCCTTGGATGTGCCCGTGGTACCCGAGGTGAAGATGATTGCGCACATCTTGTTTTCGTCAATCGGGTGCAGATAATAACTGTTGTTATGCTCGTTAAGCGCTTGATTTCCGAGCGCGAGTACCTCGTCAAAGGTCATGACGACCGGCTTGTTTTCAAGGCTTTCGTCGACGCTGTCGTCGCCCTTCATCGGAATGTAGTACTTGACTCTGGGCATTTCGGCGGCGCGTTTGGTAAGTATGCCGTTGAACTCCTCGGCAAAGACTACCGCCGAGCATTCGGCGTGGTTTATGAACTTGATGAGCTCGTCGTGACCTATATCGGGGTCGAGCGGAACTATTACGCCGCCGGCGTTGACCGTTCCAAGGTAAGTTACCGTGAAGCGGGCCGCGGTGTGCGAGATGACCGCGACGTGACCGTCGTCGATCCCGAGCACATTCAGCGCGGTGCCGAACTGTTCGGTTTCGTCACGTAAACGGTTGTACGAGTAGTGTATCTTCTGCTTATCTTCTTTATAGACATATTTATAGACATACAGGTCCTTATCGCCGAAGAAAGCTGCGGAGGTCTGAACCATGTTGCGCAGATCCTTGATTTCGCGCGGAGGATCGAACTTAAATGGCTTCATTTGTCAAAAACCCTTCTTTAGTGGAATTTTCACCCTTAATTATACAATATATGCGTCGATTTGTCAAGAGTTATGGAGACAATTGTTATATTTGCCGCGAGCGTGGGACAGTCTCTGATACACACAGGTTGCGCAGATCAGTATATTTTCGAATATTGCGGGCGTACGCATATCTTGTGTTCACATAAGGTTAGTGACCGAAATTCCGCAAAGGTTACATCAAGAGATTTTTTCGGTCAGATACGCGAGCTTTTCGCGCTCATTTTCACAGAGGTATTGATTAAGAGTGTCGTATACTGACTTGTGATAGGCGTTCAGCTTGTCGATATCGCTCTTGTCCATATATTTTGTGTCGATTCCGTCGCGGTCGATAGGGCAGAACGTGAGATTCTCGAAGCGCAAGAACTGACCGTATTCGTTGTACAATCCCTTTGCGGCGACAAGCTCGTTCTCGATGCGGATACCGTGGCTGCCGTCGATGTATACGCCCGGCTCGTCGGTTGTGACCATGCCCTCCTCGAGCTTCGCGTCGCCGCTCCGCCAATGGAAGCGGTTTGGACCCTCGTGTACGCTTAAGAGATAACCGACGCCGTGTCCGGTGCCGCAGCGATAGTCGATGCCCCTCTCCCAGAGCGGTTCGCGGCAGACGATATCGAGCGAGCTGCCGGTCGCGCCTTCCATGAAGATGAGATTGAGTAAGTGCAGCATACCGCAGGCGGTGAGGGTGTAGTGCATTTTAACTTCGTCCGGTATTTTTCCGAGTACGAAGGTGCGGGTGATATCGGTCGTGCCCTCGAGGTACTGTCCGCCCGAATCGACAAGCAGCATCGGAATCGGAGCGGCTTTGTCGAGCCGCGCGAAGCTGTCCGGCTTTGCCGAGTAGTGCATCATCGCGGCGTTCGGACCGAACGCGGCGATTGTGTCGAACGATTTGCCAAGCAGAGTGACGCCGACCTGTTCGGCCGCCTCACGGCGGAGCTGCCAGAGATATTCGTCGCAGGACAGCTCGTCAAACTCGCGCTCGCCGAACTTCAATTCGATCATCAGCCGCGTCACGGCGAGTCCGTCGGCGACATGGCAGAGGCGGAGATTTTCAAGCTCGGTCGGATTCTTTTTCGCCTTCATGAGCTTGGTCGGATTTGCCGCGTCCGTGATTTTACAATCCTTGAGCGAATTGACTATCGACGAGCTGACCGCGGATTTTTCAAGCAGGACGTTAATACCGGACAGCTTTTTGAGCTCGGGGTAGAACTCGTCGTAGTCATACAGGCTGACCCCGTCGCGCTCAAGCTGCTCGGCGACCTTTGACAGCGCGTTTTTGTTCGCGAACAGCATATCGCGCTCGGCGGTGATTATCGAATAGGACATGAACACCGGCGTATTCTCGACGTCCGAGCCGCGGAGGTTATAAAGCCACGCGATGTCGCAGAGTGACGACAGCACGAGCGCGCCGCAGTCATACCCGGAGAGCTTTTCGCGCAGCTCCGCGAGCTTTTCGGCATGAGAGCGACCGCAGTATTTAATGTCAAGCGCCCAGATTTCACCCGACGGCAGCGGCGGGCGGTCATTCCAGATCAGCCCGGGGAAGTCGACGTCGGTGACAAAGGTGACGCCGTGAAGCTCGCGCGACAGCGACTCGGCGAACGATGCCGATACACAGCGCCCGTCAAACGCGAGCGTCATGCCGTCTTTGAGCTTTGATCTGAGCAGCTCGGTCACAGAAGGCACGCCCTCGCTGCCCGAGCGCATCAAGGCGATGCCGCTGCCCTCGAGCTGACGTTCGGCCTGAAGATAATATCTGCCGTCGGTGAACAGATACGCTTCATCGGCGAATATCACGAGTGTACCGGCCGAGCCGGTGAATCCGGAGATATATGCTCTCGATTTGAAATAATCGCCGACGTACTCCGACTGATGGAAGTCGTCGGACGGAACATAGACACAATCGACTCCCCGCGTCTGCATGATTTCACGCAGCGCGGCGAGCTTTTCGGGTGCTGACATAATGATTCCTCTTTTCTGTGGATGGGTGTTATTTTTACATTATTGCCAATAATTTTCCAATCGACTGACGCGTTAGATTCTCACAATATACAAATTTTCGAAAATTAAAATTACGACAACGGCGGTCAGGCGATAATATTCATTCCTCGGTCAGCTTGCTTATATACGCGGGTTGTGACGAAAAATCGAGATTTGTGCTGCCCGCCTTGTCCGGCTTTGTTATGAGATTATCCTTTTCATTGTCATACAATGTAAAGAATCTCGATATCAGCGACTCCTCCGAGACATCGCCGCCGTAATAAACCTCGACGTCATACTGCACCTCGGGGTCGAATTCGACGCCTGTGAATATAATTCGTCTGAACTCATTCATCGGGCGGGATTTCGCCGAGAACTGATAATCGGTATACACGCTGCCGTCGTCACCGCGCAGGATATATACAAAAACCTCGCCGGTAGGGCGCTCGGTGAGCGAATATAGCTGCATTAGAGTGTTTATCGTGCTGCGGCTGTTGTACTGCACAGTCAGCTGAACCTCACCTGCCGACGGACAGATATAGGCGTTGGAAATTTCATATAAGCCGTCGTCGTCAATAGCTTCGGTTAGACCGATATCGATTATCTCGAAATTCTCCGGATCGGAGGCAAATGCCGCGACCGCGCCGTCGGTCCAGGTGAAGCCTTTGAAGTCTCCGGGCACGCCGCGGAAGTAGAGCCGTACAAAGATGACTGCGTATACAAGCACGATTATCAGGATCGCAATCCATTTGAAGCACTTCTTTATAATCTTACCGACCGAGAGTTTGCCTTCGTCTTCTTCATAGACTTCGTCGTCGTCATACATATCCATACATTTATACAGCGCCGTGCGGCGCGCTCCCTTTTTATAATTTGCCGCAAAACACAATATAAAAACCCGGAATTCAGCCTCGTTGGAGCCTGCTCGGCGCGATTTTACAAAATATTTAACGACTGTACAAAAAGTATACCATACTTTTGCCCCGATTTCAAGTATAATTAAAAGAAACAATTGAAATATTATATGTATTCCGTATTAATACATTTTTAATGTATGAGCCGGAATGCGCCCGCATGACTATTGCGGTGAAAGGAATAAAATATGGAATACCGTATATCCGATAAAATGAAATCGCTCAAGCCTTCTGCCATCCGTGAGATATTCAAAGCGCTTACCGACCCGACTATAATCTCGTTCGCGGCCGGAAATCCCGCGCCGGAGTCGTTTCCGGTAGACGACCTCGCCCGTATCTCCGCCGACATCTTCCGCGACAGCGCGACATCCGCATTGCAGTACAGCGTGACCGAGGGATATCCTCCGCTGCGCGAGGATGTAAAGGCTCGGCTTTCGAGCCGCTTTGGCATCGGCCGCGATTTTGACATGACTATAATCACGTCCGGCGGTCAGCAGGGAATCGAGCTGCTTTGCAAGACTATGTGCAACGAGGGCGACACGGTGATTGTCGAGGATCCGAGCTTCATCGGCGCGCTGAACGCGTTCCGCTCGTGCGGAGCGAAGCTGGTCGGCGTCGGACTCGAGGAAGACGGAGTCAACATCGACGCGCTCGAAGCCGCCCTCAAGGCAAACCCGAACGCGAAAATCATCTACTTAATCCCGACCTTCCAGAATCCCGCCGGAACCTGTATGTCGCTCGAAAAGCGCAAAGCCGCGCTCGCGCTCGCTAAGAAATACGGCGTGCTGATACTTGAGGACAACCCTTACGGCGAGCTGCGCTTCGCCGGCGAGGAGATACCGACGATCAAGAGCATGGACGAGGACGGTATTGTCGTCTACTCGGGCAGCTACTCGAAGGTACTGTCGGCCGGTATGCGCATCGGTTTTATCTGCGGACCCGAGCCGGTGGTGCAGAAGATGGTCGTCGCGAAGCAGGTCGAGGACGTACATACCAACATCTTTTTCCAGATGCTCTGCCACCGCTACATCGCCGAGTGCGACATGGACGCGCACATCGCGGAAATCCGCGCGCTCTATCTGCACAAGAGCGGGCTTATGCTGTCAGAGCTTGACCGCAATATGCCCGACTGCGTGAAATACACCCGTCCCGAGGGCGGTCTGTTCATCTGGTGTACACTGCCGGACAGCATCAGCCAGTCTGAATTCATACAGACCGCGATGAAGAACAAGGTCGCGGTAGTCCCTGGACAGGCGTTCAACAGCGACCCTGACGCTCCGTCGCAGTCGTTCAGACTCAACTATTCGACCCCGTCCGACGAGCAGATTGTCAAGGGCGTAGCCTGCCTTTGCGACGCGGTCAAGTCGATGCTCTGATTATAGCAGTCAGGTAAAATTTCGGCGCTTTGCGAAGAAATCAGGTATTTTGTCATTCCAAGACGGGAACAATACGAGTGAGTTGAGCCGGAAGCTGTGAGGTCTTAAATTAAGTTTTCAGAGCTGTAAAGTGATATCGCGATGTGTTTTGAATTATAATCCGGAACAAAATGTCTGATTCTTCGTCTAATAATATTAATGAAGCCAAATCCGGAGTTGTTTCTATCACAGCTCCGGTATGGCTTCGCGGCTTCATCGGCAAGGTCGCATTTTTACAGGAGGAGAGGCTTTACAGATTTACAGAGTGAAGCCGTATAAAAGCAAATGCAAATAAACCAGTTGATTTATATCGCCGCCGGTCTCGTGCTCGCGGCATTGATAGCGTTCGCGACGACTCCCGCGGTGCGTGTGCTGGCATACAAAATCGGCGCTATCGACGTGCCGCGCGACGAGCGGCGTATGCACAAGCAGCCGATTCCGCGCATTGGCGGACTCGCGATATTCATCGGCTTTGTAATCTCGTCGCTTGTGTTCAGCGACATAACGCCGGTGCACGTCGCGATTTACGCGGGCGGACTTATCATTGTCGCGGTCGGCATCATTGACGACGTTTTCCGCATCAACGCCTGGATTAAGCTCGCGGCGCAGATCGGCATCGCGATGATCGCGGTATCGCAGGGTGTGGTCATAAGATATATCAACTTTTTCGGAACCTACATCACATTCGGCGTCTGGGCGGTGCCGCTGACCATATTGTGGATTGTCGGTCTTACGAACGCTATAAACCTTATCGACGGTCTTGACGGACTCGCCTGCGGCGTGTCGGCGATCTGCTCGTTTTCACTGCTGACCGTAATGGTGCTCAAGGGCGAATACGCGGTCGCGCTTATGACCGCGATGGTAGTCGGCTCCTGCCTCGGATTTCTGCCGTTCAACTCAAATCCGGCGAAGATATTCATGGGCGATACCGGCGCGCTCTTCCTCGGCTACACCATGGCGGTGATCGCGGTCAGCGGAATATTCAAGCTGCACACGGTGATTTCATTCATGATACCCTTGTCGATATTCGGTCTGCCGATCTGCGACACGGCGTTCGCGTTCATACGCCGCATCGCGCACGGCAAGAGCCCGTTCTCGGCCGACCGCGGACATCTGCACCACAAGCTCATCGATATGGGCTTCAATCAGAAGCAGAGCGTGCGCATACTCTACGCGATCTGCGGTATACTCGGCACATCGGCGATTATGTTCACCGAGGAGTATTTCACGCGCGCGATAATCATAATCGTATCGGGCTTCGCGATATTCCTCGTCAACTTCCTGATACTGAAGCACGGCGACGAGCGCGAGAAAATGGGACTCGAGCTCCACAGTGAGAATGACCAAAAGACGTGTCAGACCGGCGTTCAATCGAACGGTGAGCTGTCGGAAGGCACTATAGTAAGCAGTGCGGCGTCAGGTGACATACAGACTGACAGCATAATGTCGGATGACATACAGTCGGGAAGCGGAGTGCCGGATGATGTACTGTCACATAGCGTAATGGCAGATGACGATTCGCAAAGCAGCGAGCTGAACGGCGACGATATACAGTCAGCGTCTGTGGATGCACAACCCGCGGCGCTCGCTGAAGCCGCGGTCGAGGCGGACAAGCCGGGTCCGGCAAAGCGAAAAAAGGTGTCAAAGTCGAAGTTGAAAAATGAAAAAGCGTGACGATCTCGCCGTGCCTCACAGCTCGGCTCCCGGACTAATAATTCTGGTCGTCCTGCTGCTCATCATCTTCGGAGCGATACTCTACTGGATGTGTTCGGTCAGACTGCTGATTCTGCCCGACTTCATCACCGATTTGCTCGGACTTCCGTCAAACGATCGATATGAGGTCGTTCCGTGGGACAGCGAAGCGCTCGAAGGAGCAGTGAGAAACGGCAAATCAACTGACAAGGTCGAAATTTCGTTTGACACGAGCTATGAAAACCTGCACGCCGCGCTGCTCGGCGAGCCCGAGCCGGAGGGTATCTACCAGAGCGTGCGAATCAGCTATTACTACGACGATCAGGTGAGCGAGCGCCGGGTCATATTGACGCGCTGGGGCGACCGGTTCAGAATCGAGAAATACGCTGACGATTCATATGGCAGCCTTGTGGAGCTGATTGTCGGAGACGGCACGACGGCGAGTTACTACGATGAGGCTACCGGACTCTCGCGCAGTCTGCCGTTGCCGGACGACTACAGCTGCGAAAATGAAGCCGGCATTCCGTCGGTCGAGACACTGCTCGAGATACTCGAGGAATTTCCCGATTCGGTCACTGCTGATACAGATACTCCCGATTCGGAAGCTATAGATACGTCAAATATTTTTACCGATACGATCGAATCGGGACAGATAAACGCGCTCGATAATATCGATTCGATTGATGAAGAAATATCCGATACTGATATTTCAGACGACAGTGAAACATCGAACAGCGAGTCTTTTTCAGACGCTGAGCGCTATACTGACTGTGAGCTCATGCTGCTGTATACCGAGAACGGCAACGTCTATTATCTTGCGTTCAACGACAATAAATACGCGACTCGCGAGGAGTATTATATCTCGCTCGACTGCCTGATGATAACAGAGCACAACACGTATTTTCAGGACAAGCTGCTCTATTCCTGTAGGACGCTTTCCTTTTCACAAGATCCGGAGGTATATGCGCGCGAGGACGAATATATGTTGTCAAAAAAATAACCGATACGGCAATGCGTATCGGTTATTCGGCGTTATAATCGATGATTTATAATTTGCGAAACTATCAGATTCCGGTGATGAACAATAGTCCGAGAATGAGCAGCAGATCATCATTGCCGTCGTGTCCGTCTTCGTTGCGACCGTTCCACAACAGGATGATAAGCCCGAGCAGCAGCAGGTCGTCGAACTCGAGATGCTTGAATCGATTCAATAGCCCCGAGATAAGCCCGCTGTCCGAATGATTTGTCTGTTGTTCTGCCGGCATATCCTCGCGCGAGCGGTTTTGCTCAAGGTGACAGCTCGTGTCGGCATTTACGCGATTTTGTTCGAACGGGCAGCCTGTGTCGGCATTTGCGCGATTTTGTTCGAACGGGCAGCCCGCGTCAGCATTCGCGCGGCTCTGTCCAAACGGGCAGCCTGCGTCGGTATTCGCATGATTATGTTCAAACGGACAGCCCGCGTCGGCGTTCGTGCGATTATTATCAAACAAACCAACCGCCGCGTCCGGCTTTTGCTCATCTGTTTGGCTGTTCAGTTCAGTTCGGTTTACATCGGCTTCGCCTCGCGCTCCTTGATTCGGCGCGAACCTTTCAGGCTCGGCAGCTCCGCCGATCGAAGTCTCATGCGCTGCATCGCCGGTCTGCCGACCGCCCTTGGCTGAACGGTCGAAAACATATCCGGAATAATTTTCAGGCGGGTCGATAGTGCCGCGGCTGTCGTCATATTGACGGGTATACATCTTGTTTACTCCTTTCGGCGGAATTTTATTTCAGCTCCGACCGTTCAGCATACCTCGCGTAAGCTCGGTCAGCTGCATCAGCTTGATCATAGTGTCGATTTTCTCGGCGCGTTTGGGTGCGAGGTAGGGCTTGAGCGCGGCAAGCAGGGCGCAGCCCTGATCTCTCGCGCCCACCTTTACCGGCAGCCGCGGTATATTTGGTTGTCTTGCGAATACAGGTATACTGTCATCGCCGCTCGATACGGTATTATCAGTGCCCGCCGCGGATGATACACCCGAACTGCTGTCAATGTTATTTGTCGATATGCTCGGCTGTGTCTCTGATAGCTGTCCGAGATTTAATAGTGGGTTTGACGGCTGCGCGAAATTCGGTTGCGGCTGTTGCGGCTGCGTGAAATCCAGCTGTGAGGTCTGCGCTGTCTGTGACGCGGTCGGCTGCCCCGATGACTGCGACAGACCCAGCCCCGAGACGAGACTCATAATCCCCGACAGCGCGGTCGGGTCGGCGAGCAGCTCGCGCAGCTTTGCTTGTAAATCGACGTCTGCCATCACATTCTGCCAAGCGCGGAGAGCATCGCGCGGACGCGGTCCTCACCAAGCATATCGATAGCCTTGCCGATGTCGGCGTCGGTCGCGTTCGAAAGGCTCTGGCGCACGAGCCGCAGGTCGGATATCGCCGCCTGCGCGCTCCTTTGGTCGATTCCGGCGGCGGCCGCGAGCGTGGATATCGTCCTCGCGAGCGTGGTGTCGTCGAGGCTCAGCAGTCGGTCGAGTGTGGTGCGGTCTATTTGCATGGATATTACTCCCCTCTGTAATTGTGGTTCAATATCAATAATATGTATATTCCGGAAAATCGTTACAATATTACTCGAAATGGGGTTTGTTTTTTGCGATTCATTATTTTCTCGGATTCCCACGGCGCGTCGCGCAATATGAAAAAGGCGATAGGGCTGAATCTTGACGCGGGTCTCGACGGAATGATATTCCTTGGCGACGGATATTCCGGCGCGAAGCAGGTCGCCGACGAATTCAAGCTCGATTTTTACGGCGTCGCCGGCAACTGCGACAGCGGCATTGATTATTCGGACAAGAATATTTTCGAGCGTATGCTCGAGTTTGACTCAAAACGCGTACTTATAACTCACGGTCACAAATACGCGGTCAAATCGGGCTGCGGCGTCCTCGAAGCCTACGCGCGGTCGAAGGGCGCGGATATCGTGATGTACGGTCACACACACGTCCGGGACGAGCATATACTTCCGCCGTCCGACGGCAAGGGCAGGCTGTATGTGTTCAACCCGGGCAGCATATTCCTGCCGGACGACGGGCGCATGGCGTTCGGTCTCTGCGAGCTGCGCGACGGTCAGGTGCTGCTGTCGCACGGATTCATGAACTGACAGATGATTAATTTACAGTTCATAAATTGACAATAAACAGAAAGGTGAGCGGAGCGACCGCTTCGCGCGATTAATATGACATACAAACCAACTCCGTCCAAGAAGCAGCGGGTACTATCCGCGCTATTTGTAGTATTTTCAGTTGTGGTCTGGACGCTCGCCTCGCTCAGCTACAACGGTCAGGAGCTGCCTTATCGCGGGCTGATACAGCTCGCGGCGATTATGATGATGGTCTGCGGCTTACAGGTCATGGTGCGCTACGCGCTGTCCGAGTTCAGATATATATTAGAGGACAAAGAAAACGGCGATACCGACCTTTTGATATACAAGCGTCAGGGTGAGCGGGACACGAAGGTATGCCATGTGTCGCTTTACAATGTGATAACGCTGTTCAAATACGGTGAGGTCGCCGACTACCAGTCAAGATACGGCAAGGTCGACAATCGGTTCAACTATTGTCAGAATATAGGCAAGGAAAATATGTATCTGATCCTCTACCGTGACGACGACAAGCTGATAGAGATCCGCTTCGAGCCGGACAAAGAGTTCGCGGATGAAATCAAACGCCGTCTGCCGCTGCAGCGGAGCGGCGATCAGGACTTCGCGATGTGATATGCCGGTATATATGTTCAACAAGCCGCGCGGATACATCACCGCCTGCCGCGACAGTCAGCGCGCGACGATAATGGACTGCCTGCCCGAGTCGCTGCGAGGTCTGCATCCGGTCGGTCGGCTCGACGTCGACACCGAGGGGCTGCTGATTCTGACCGACGACGGTCGGCTCGACAATCTGCTTATGCAGCCCGGGCGCAAGGTCGAAAAATGCTATTTTTTCTTGGCGATGGGCAGGCTTGACGATGAGGGTATCTCCGCGCTCGAATCCGGAATCGAGCTGTACCACACCGGCAATACCGCGTGTCAGGCTAAGGTTGAGCTGGTCGGATACTCGCGTGTGCGCGACCACATCGCCTACTATCCGCAGAGCAAGCTGTCGAAATGGATGAAAAATCCAGACGGCTGTGTCAGCGCCGGTTATCTGACGATCACCGAGGGGAAGAAGCATCAGGTCAAGCTGATGATCAAGTCGACCGGCTGCCATGTGTTCTATCTGAAGCGGGTGCGAATCGGCGGGCTGAAGCTCGACCCGGAGCTGCCGCTCGGCGGGGTGCGAGAGTTGACAGACAGCGAGCTCGAAGCTATCTGCGCCGATTACACGCGAATCATTGCTCCGCATACGCCCGATCAAGCAAATTATTAATATAATAATGAAAGGAAAAGTTGTTATGATAAACCCAAACGAAACCAGCCAAAAGCTGCTTGACTTCATAAAATCGAGCCCATCGAGCTTCCACGCGGCGGCGACTGCTGCGAAAAAACTCGATGAGCAGGGCTTTGTACGCCTTGATGAATCGGCGGAATGGGTGCTCGACAAGGGCGGAAAGTATTACGTCACCCGCAATTCGTCGGCGATACTCGCGTTCGTAATTCCCGACGAGCCGGACGGCGGATTCATGATCGCCGCCGCGCACGACGATTCGCCGAGCTTCAAGCTCAAACCCAACCTCGAACTCGACGGTCCGGACGGCTACACACGCATCAACGCCGAGCGCTACGGCGGCGCTATGCTCGACACTTGGTTCGACCGCCCGCTCTCGGTCGCCGGACGCGTGATTCTGCGCGAGACTGACGGCGGTAGAACTCGCTTCACCGAGAAGCTCGTTGACTTTGACCGCGACCTCGTGATGATACCACACGTCGCGCCGCACATGATGAATCCGGCTGACATGAAGTCGAACCTCGCGGTCGACCTCGTTCCGCTTTATGGAATCGGTGCAAAGGGCAAATTTTTGCATACGCTCGCTGAACTCGCGGGAGCGGATGAGGACAAAATCGCAGCCTACGACCTGTTTTTGTACAACCGTCAGAATCAGTCGATCTGGGGCGCGGACAACGAGTTCATCTCGTCACCGAAGCTCGATGATTTGCAGTGCGTGTTCTGCGCGCTCGAAGCGATATGTGACGCAAAAGCTAAAACCTCGATTCCGGTGATGTATATCTCGGACAACGAGGAGGTCGGCTGCGTATCGCGTCAGGGCGCGAACTCCGACCTGCTGTCATTTACGCTCGCGCGCATCTCTCACGCGCTCGGCCGCAGCGAATCGGAGCATATGCGCGCGCTCGCTTCGTCGATGATGATGTCGGCTGACAACGCGCACGCGGTTCACCCGAACCACGCCGAGCTTGCCGACCCGACCCACCGTCCGCATATGAACGAGGGCATCGTCATGAAATACAACAGCGCGCTGCTCTACACGTCCGACAGCCTGTCCGGCGCGATCATGACCGAAATCTGCCGCCGCGAAAACCTGCCGCTGCAGCTCTTCTGCAACCGTTCGGACATACGCGGAGGTTCAACGCTCGGCGTCGCGTCGAGCACGCAGGTGTCGGTGATGTCGGTCGATGTCGGAATCGCGCAGCTCGCGATGCACTCGTCATATGAGACCGCCGGCTCGCTCGATACCGGCTATATGATAGCTGCGATGCGCGGCTTCTATCAGTCGTCGCTGTCGGTTTCATACAATCATGTCGAGCTGGTTTAATCGCATGAGACTGTAACAATCAATCACTGCGAATCTATATAAAAAAATCCGGAAAGCGTTAGGCTCTCCGGATTTTTTATATATCGTTTTTGTCAAATTGTCTGAAAACGCGTAGTCGTCAATTTTACTCAAATCGCCTTATTATCAATTCAACTCAAGCGTCGCGATAAGGCGTTTTTCCGCGCTCAATTTGACCGGCACATACTCGAAGCCACCGACCTGATTGTATACTCGTTTGTCGGTGTCGGCTGAAAGCTTGCCGTCGCAGGTGAGTGACAGCTGCCCGACTGTGAGTCGATTGTCAGACAATACAGCTTCGGTCTTATGGTCGCAGATGAGCGGCAGGTAGTAGTCGAACGACCGGTCGCAGCGCGCCTCGATTGCCAATTTGTTCGGAGCGAAGCTGAAATCGACCCACCAATCCTCGCCGTGAGCGGTGACGATGAGCTTGTCCGAATAGCTCATGTGAGTCAGCACGACCGATTTGTCGCAGTCGGACGAGTAATTGCCGATGACGATGCGCGGCGTCATGCAGGGCGAGCTGTCCGAATGGCGCAGATACTGCATATTCAGCGGCTCGGACGGCACATATTCGTGCATAGTCGCGGCGCAGATCGGACCGGTCGACTTGTGCCAGAGCAGATTCATCGAGCCGCCGTAATTCTCGGCGCCGCGGTAGAACACAATGTCGATTGAACTGAATGTAGCGCGCCAGCCGTATTTTGACACGAGCAGCAGATTGCCGCTCTGGAAGGATTTCACGCCGTATTCGGTTTCGCAGGACAATACTGTATCAGTAAAATCAGCCGGTTCGGCTTCGGCGTTGACGACCGCGGCGAGCGCCTTCGCGTGACAGAACGAGTGGTGCAGACAGGGCGGCTCTCCCGCGTCCGATTGCATCGGGGGAACGAGCAGACCATCGTGAGTGCAGGCTTCATATTGTCCGACAACCAAGTCGCAGGCTTTCGCGAACTGCGGATCGTCGAGCATCAGTGCGAGTCCCTCGGCGACGCCGTCGGACGTGCGGCTGCCCCAGTAGGTCCACTTGTTGTGGCGAGTGCCGAAGCTGTTGTCGAGCGCGCCGTCGGGAAGCAGAAATTCGAGGTGGTCAATCATACGTGCTTTGTAGAAGTCGATCTTGTCCTCGTTCTCGGTCAGAATCGCGTGGCACAGCAGCAGTGGCATCGACTCCTCCAAGTTGTAGCCAATGTCTATCGCGCGGCAGCCCTTGTCGGTCAAGAGGTCGAGCGGCTTTCCCTCGCCGTAGAACAGACCGTTTTCGTCGAAATAGTCGCGGCAGAAGCGCTCCCAGTGGTTAGCCTTGTCGAGGTAGCGCTTGTCGCCGGTGATTTTCCACGCGAGCGCGAGCTCACAGGCGGCTCCGGCGAAGTAGTTGATGTTCGGGTTGAAGCTGTCAAAATAGTAATGGCAGAAGTCGCTGAGCCGGACGAAGATATTGCGCCATTTTGACGCGAGCTCGGGCGGCAGCTTGTCCGCGAAGTGATATAGACAGTCGCCGATGGCGGTCGCCGAAAAGGCCGTTATGCCTTTCCAGACACTGCCCGCGTCGTTGTTGTAGCTGCCGTCCGGGCGTTTCAGATTGTATTCGGTCCAGTCGATGAGTTTGTCGGCGGCGTCAAGATAGCGCTTTTCGCCAGTATATATGTAGAGCGTCGTCAGCGGGTAGCAGAGGTCGGCGATACGACCATGAACGACGTGGCAGGCGGGGCAGAGCAGCGCGCCGTCGAGGTACTCGCTTTTATTCTCAACCTGATAGCTGAGCAGCGAGTCGCACCATTTTTTCATGAGGTCGAGCGAGCGTTGTTTTAGTTGATCCATTTTACGTTTCCTTTCTGATTTTTGATTTAATATACCATATTATACTTCATTGTTTACAATTCGTCAATTGATTATTTTCGCAAATTATTGTATAATCGTATCAGATAGCATTTATATAATCGTATCGGGAGGTGATGGAGTATAGACATGATACGCACTGACAAACCCATATTTTACGCAAGCATTTCCGACCGCCTGCCTAAGCCGTTCTGCCGCATCAATGTTATGCAGACGCCCGCGGGCTATACGCTTGACTACCACCTGCACGAATTTTACCATGTCAACCACATCACCGGCGGCAGTGTCGACGTGATGATTGCCGGTCACGAGACGCGTGTGGAGGCAGGACAGACCTTTATTCTGCCGGCTTGTACCGCTCACCGGCTCACCTCGGAGAACGGTTATTCGCAAATCGGTATGGACATATCGCCGTCGGACGACGACCGCTGCCTGTTCCGGACGCTTGAATGCCTGACACAGCAGAAGTTCACCGTCACCTCGAACCATGTGACCGAAGCCGGATATGAGCGCCTGCGCGCGCTTATCGACGCGCCGTCACTGCAAAATCGTATGCGCGCGGTCAACCTTGCCGAGGGGATACTGCTCGATTCGTTTGAGTCTCTGCGCAGCCGCGACCCCAAATGCGGAGATTTCGTGAAGCGGTTCACGAATATGCTTTCCGAAACGCCTCCGTGGCAGCTGTCGCTCGACGATATGTGCCGGCAGCTCGGCGTTTCGCGCGCCTGTCTTGAACGCGCGTCAAAGCAGCTGTTCGGCTGCGGAGCGGTCGAATACTGCGCGAGACTGCGGTTCAAGGAAATCTGCACATTATTAAAAACCACCGACCTGACGCTCGAAGCCATCGCCGCAAAGACCGGATTCTGCAACGCCGGACATCTTTCGGTTTTCTTCACAAAGCGCGCCGGCTTCACACCCGGTCAGTATCGAATAAGTACTTCAATAAACACGAACTTTGAGTGACGAAACTATAAGCATTATATAATTTTATCAGGTAGATTGAAAGGATGAATGACTATGAAAATAACGATAAACGGAAAGACCTACGATGAGGAGCGCGCGCTGTATGCACTGTCCGACGCTGAGGTCGTAGATTGCAGCTTCATGGGACCTGCCGACGGCGAGTCGGCGATGAAAGAGTCGCGGGATATCGCGGTGAAGAATTGCCGTTTTGAGCTGCGTTATCCACTGTGGCATTCACATAAATTTACGCTTTCCGACTCGTCGATGTCCGAGACCTGCCGCGCGCCGTTATGGTATTCGACCGACGGAATTATAAACGGCACCGAGATAAACGGCGTCAAGTGCCTGCGCGAATGTCAGGATATCACATTGAAAAACTGCCGCGCGGTCTCACCCGAATTCGGCTGGCGCTGCGACCGGCTGAATGTCACCGACTGCGAAATTGAGTCGGAGTATCCATTCTTTGAAAGCCGTAACATGACCGTACATAATCTGACGCTCAAAGGCAAATATTCGTTCCAGTATGTTGAGAATGCCGAGATATACGATTCGCATTTCCAGACGAAGGACTCGTTCTGGCACGCGAAGAATATTACGGTCGAGAATTCGGTGATCAACGGCGAGTATTTCGGCTGGTACTCGGAGAACCTGACCCTCCGAAACTGCAAAATCAGCGGTACACAGCCGTTCTGCTACTGCAAAAAGCTGACGCTTGTCGACTGCACGCTCGAGGGCTGCGACCTCGCGTTCGAGTATTCGGACGTTCAGGCTGATATCATCGGCGGCATCGACTCGGTCAAGAATCCGATGTCGGGCAAAATCACCGCCGACTCGATTGGCGCGATAATCCGCGGCCGCGAAGTCTATCCCTGCGACTGCGAGATTGAGATTCGCAAGTAATAAGCAATGTTATATATAGAAAGGCGATTCTCCGGAGTCGCCTTTTTTTCAAAAAAAAATTGCACCGCACACAACCTTTTCATTCAATTGACTGTCTATATAGTGTAACCGAATAATATTTCATAAAATTCCCGCAGGGAATTTTATGTACCAAAACTCCTCACTCCTAACTCGTTTCCGCGGATTTATTATTCGGTTCGCAAAGCTAAATTCCCAATCAAACCTTAAGGACGGTGGAAAAATGTATTCGGAGCTTGACGACAAAACGCTCGTTATGCTGACGCTCGCCGGCGACCAGTCGGCGTATGAGATCCTCGTCGCGCGCTATCAGTATAGGGTCACGACGGCGGCGATGAGCCTGCTTCACAGTAAATTCATGGCGGACGACGCGGCGCAGGACGCGTTCATCGCGGCATGGATGAAGCTGAATACTCTGCGCGAGCCCGAGAAATTCGGAGTCTGGGTCGTGCGGATAGCGAAGCGCTGCGCGCTGAATATGCGTGTTCGATACAGCGAATATATGGAGCATTTTCCGGCGGTCGCCGAATCGGACGAGGATGCGCTTGACTTGCTGTATAGTCTGCCCGACGACGAGACGAGCAATCCCGAATACCGTTATATGCGGTCAGAGGAGCGGGCGCAGCTGCGCGAGCGGGTCGACAGCCTGCCCGAAAAGGTGCGGATGATTATCAGCCTGCACTATTTCGACGGGCTTTCGATTGCCGAAATCGCCGACCGTATGCGCATTTCCGAGGGCACGGTCAAGCGGCAGCTACACGACGGGAGAAAACATTTAAGAAAGGAATTGTGTGCAATGGATGAAACAATGAACGACAGCTTTGTACGCCGGGTCATGAAAAAGGTCGAGGAGCTCAAGCTCTGGCAGTACAACAAGCAGAAGAACGGATTCGAGAGTGTCTATCGCGACGTTTTGCGCGACGTCGAGGAGCTGCCCGAATCGACCGACAAGTATCACGCGATGGCCGACGTCCTGCTGCGCGGCTGGTGGTGGATTCCGGGCAAGCAGAACGACGAGCTGTACGCCCGCCTGCGCGAAACCGCCGAGCTCGGCAAGAACGACGAAGTCATGGCGTTCATCGTCGCGCGCGAGGATGAGAAGCTCTGGGGTAATGAAAAGCTCGAGTTTATGCAAAACAAGCAGATACCGTTACTTGAAGCAAAAGGCTTCACGGTCGCGCTCGGCCGCGAGTGGCACTGGCTCGGTCGCGAGCTCATCAATCAAGGCAAGACTGACGAGGGTATCGACGCGCTAAAGCGGGCGATATCGATTCTCCCCGAGTCGGACGCGTACCGCGCGCTCTCCGAGTCGATACTCGAGCTGCACAAGCTGCGCGAAGTATTCTGCGCCGGAACAGAGGAAAACCGAATCTCGATGCTCGCGATCGCGAGTGAGCAGTATTGTGACACAGACGCGGTCAATAAAACTACTCCCCGCTATTGGCAGCAATATTATTATGACTCGGGCGTGTGGGGCTATTTATGTCATGATTCCACATACAATATCTTCTGTAACGCGTCTTATTGCGACGGTCACTTCACGCTTGAACGGCTGAGTGTCGGCGAAAGCTATGTCGGCTCGGACGGCACGACCTTGACCTATACCGACGATTCGGCGACTGTCGAAACTCCCTGCGGAGTCTTTGACGGCTGTCAGCTTTGGACGACCGAAAACATACGGTGTACCTGCGACACCTACTACAAATCGGGAGTCGGTATCGTCGCCCAGCGCTATCGGGACGGCGTTATCGACGAGACGCGGCGGCTGTGCAAATACAATGTGCGCGGTGACGGACTGATTCCGTGTGACATCGGCAACAGCTGGGAGTATACCGCCGGTTATGACCCCGAATATCAGAGGTATTTAAGCTGTCACAAGGTTATCTGGTCGGACGGCAAAAAGACGATATTCGGCGCGGTTATCGGAAACGTGCGGCTGAAATATGACCTTGACAGCTGGCTCGATATGATGACCGAGATTCGGCGCGAATATTTCGGCAGCGACGGCAAGCTGCACGATGTCAGCGAAGCGATGTCGCGTGTCCAGGAGCTCGCGTCGACTCCGGCACAAAAGGCTCACACAAAATCTGCCGTGTCAGTAATGAGGCGGATATTCGATACGAATGAGGAATTCAATCCGACACTTACCTCGGTTGGATTGTGGAACTTTTTTCAGTATAGTGAGGTATCAGTCCGAGATGGAAGATATAGTATTAAAGACAATCGAAATTGGTCGTTTGAATGGAAGGCGCGCATATCATATAATAGTATAAAAGCGGTTGTTTTCAATGATATCTATGGTATACTTTCAAGCGCCACCGAATGTATCTGGTCGGACGAATGGCAGGCGGGAGCAAAGCTGACATACGAATTCTTCCGCCTTGATTATCAGGTCAGAACTAAGCTCAGCTGTGAGAGCTGTGAGCCGATTACAACCAAAGCCGGCAGCTTTGACGACTGTATAAAGCTGACACTCGATGTATCTGGATTTGGATCCGGACTCGAGTATCGCAACGGCAAAAAGGAATATTATTTCGCCAAAGGTATCGGCATTGTGCGTGCTGTGTTCTACTGGCAAGTGGACGTCTGCAAATGCGTGTATGAGCTGACGTCATATTCGGGAGTCGGCGAGGGTTATATGCCAATCTGTGAAAAATTGACACGTCATTACGACGCGATCGATCTGACCGACGGATGTGAAGCATATGCCGATTATTCATATGCGAGAGACAACCGAGGCAATATAGCGATATATGAGGACCGATGCGGAGTGAAGAATATAACGTACAGAGTCACCGACTATGGCAGCATATGGGATGAGGTCGCCGAAGAGACGTTGTGGAATGACGGCAAGCATGACGAAAGTCGTATGCGTCACGATATCAACAATCTGAAGCTGCTTTTGCACTACCTCGGTCGTCCGGATCGCTACTGGGGTAGACCGGACAAGGCGGTCGCCTGGCACGAATACCGGCTGCGAATGCTCGAGTCGCTGTCGCCTGACGGCGAGATTCCGCGCGCGTTCCTCGGGCTGTATGTGTCAATTAAATTCCGCAACGCCTGTGCGCTGTTCGGAACAGGCGAAAAAGAGAGGGCATATCAGAATCTCGATGAGTCGCTCGAGCTCGCGCCCGAATGGCTGAAAATCCAAGACGGCGAGCCGCTCGATGTCGGCGACGAGCTGATATTCGGCGGCGTGAAGCTGATACACGGCAAGGGTATAATCGAGCTGCCCGACGGCTCGCGCGAGCCGCTTGATGACTGGAGTGTGCTTGACACTATATGCACACGGGATTTATTCTACCGCGGACTTACTTCGCCGCACGGCTGGGAGTGGTTCGACAGCGTGCGAAGTGAGGAGCGGTACAAGGCTGCGGTCGAGCGGGCAAAGGAGCTTCGCGACCGCGAGTGGTAAGCAGGTGTCGGTCAGAGCAA
Organism: Candidatus Flemingiibacterium merdigallinarum; assembly: GCA_904386005.1. Lineage (GTDB taxonomy): Bacteria > Bacillota > Clostridia > Oscillospirales > CAG-272 > Flemingiibacterium > Flemingiibacterium merdigallinarum. The sequence continues at coordinate 8,134 of CAJFKR010000007.1, read as the reverse complement.
TCGAAATTTTATACACTCAAAATTAACAGCGCGGTCGGCGTCAATTTGACGCCGACCGCCTTTGTATTTTCTGTCGGAATTTGCACAATCTGACTATGATAACAGCGTATATGAAAGGCGGATTGTGCAAAAACAGTCAAATTATCCATTGTGAAATCGGTAATTGTTGTGTACAATATAATTAAAGTCAGCAGATAATAAGATGTCTATAATTCATAAAAACTCGGAGGGATTCTTGCCGGTTATTTTGCGGAACATACGCGAGAAATAGTAGACATCGCTGAATCCGACCGCTTCGGCGGCTTCGGTGATGTTGCAGCTGTGGCTGATTATCAGATCCTTTGCCTTGTCTATCTTCAGCTTGTTTTGGAACTGCACGGTAGTCAGTCCGGTCAGCTGCTTGAAAAGCGAGCGGAAGTAGGACGGCGAGAGTCCGGACAGCTCGCTCAGCTCGTCGACCGAATATGAGCCGGTGTAATTCTGGCGCAGGAACTCGACAATCTCGTTTATCTTCGCGAAATGCGCGCTGTGATTGCGGCGGCGGTCCTCGTCGGCGAGCAGGGTATACATAATATCAAGCAGTATGCTGCGGCATTTCAGCTTGTAGCCACACGGCTTCGCCGACCAGACGCGCGCGAGCTCGCCAAAGTTGTCAGCCATCGGCACGCTGTCGCTGCACTTGAATATATTCGGCAGCGAGCTCACGACCTGTTCGGATTCGGGGTCGCCGAATTCGATGGTAAATGCTGCCGAGATGAACGACCACGGATCGTCCGGCTTGCTGTACGCCGAATAGCTTTCGTTGCTGCGCGTGAATATTACATTGCCCTTCGCGGCGGTCTGGGTATTTCCCGAGAAATTGTAATATGCCGAGCCGCTTCTCGCGTAACCGAGCACATACCAGTCACGTGTGTTTGGACTGGCGTAATTCCAATTTATGTCCGGCTTGCGGTCAACGACAAAGAACGGCACTCCGACCTGAAAGTCGATTTCGGTGTATTCGGTCATGAAATCTCCTCGCTTTTTGTGGACTATAGTATAATAGTAGCATAAAACTTCGAAAAAATCAATAGTAGTCAACATTATTTTGGAGGAAAAATGAATAACGATATCACATTTCCCATTCCGGACAAAGAATTGTGCGAGCGGTACGAGAAGCTGTTCAGCGGCGCGGTCAACGATGTCCTGCGCGAATACGGCTATCTTGACAACACACTGCCGCACGAAATACTTCCGCTGCGCGAAAAAATGAAGGTCTGCGGCATAGCGTTCACGATCAAGGGCGCGAAGAATCTGACGCTCGAAGGCGAGATGGAGCGCCGCGCCGAGATGCTCGAGGCGATACATCCGGACAGCGTCGTCGTCTGGGACACGAGCGGCGACGACAAATCTGCGCAGTGGGGCGAGATTATGACGCTCGCCGCCAAGACCCGCGGCTGCCGCGGCGCGGTCATAGACGGCGGAATCCGCGACACCGACCGCATACTCGGGCTCGATTTCCCGATATTCCACCGCTACCGGACGTCAAACGGTATGCTCGGCCGCTTCCGCATGATCGATTATCAGATACCGGTCAAAATCGGCGATGTGACAATCCACCCGGGCGACATCATCTTCGGAGATATCGACGGAGTACTGGTCGTACCGAGAGGGCTGGCGTATGAGGTACTGCTGAAAGCCGAGCGGATACTGACAAACGAGGTCGAGATAAAGCGTCAGGTCGTGAGCGGCACAAAACCGTCCGAGGTCGTCAGAAACGGCGGATACTTTTGAAAGGTGTTAGTTGTTAGGTGTTAGTTGTTAGGTGTTAGTTGTTAGGTTTTTGTTATTTTGTACGGAGGTAATATATAATGAGAAAAATAGCGGGACTTAATGTCATTGTTACCGGAGCGAACGGCGGTATCGGCAGCTGTGTCTGCCGCAAGCTCGCCGATAGGGGGGCTAATCTCGCGCTCGCGTCTAACGACGCGGATGCGCTGGCGTCGCTTGCGGATGAGCTGTCGGCGCGGACGGAAATAATATCCGGCGTCGTCGATGTGAGCAGTGAAGCTGATATCGAGAGCTTCACACGCCGCGCGGTAGAACGTTTTGGTGCGCCCGACTGTCTGCTCAATCTCGCGGGGCTGAGCATACCGACGAAAATCGCCGAGCTGAATGTCGCCGACTACGAGCTGATGCTCGACGTCAATCTGAAAGGCAGTCTGCTCATGTCAAAGTATTTCGCGCGCGCGGTCGACAGCGAGCGCGGCGGACTGATTGTCAACATCGGCTCAATGGCGGCGAAGCGCGCTAACGCGAACGCTCCACTCTACTGCACGGCGAAAGCCGCGGTCAATATGCTGTCAGCCGGTATGCAGCAGCAGTTCAAGGAGCAGAACATCCGCGTGACAACGCTGAATCCGGGCGGCGCGGACACGCCGTTCTGGGGGAACCGTCCGGTCAATCGCGCGAAGCTGCTGCGTCCTGATGACATTGCCGACGTCATTGTTTTTGTCCTCGAGTGCGACAGCCGAATCGCGTTCTCAGAACTGAATTTTGAGAGCTTTTTATCACTATGAAGCGAAAGGAGCTTAGCATGAATCACATCGAAAGAGCGAAGTCGATATTTGCGCACTATCTGACCGTAAATCCGCAGAGCAATCATTATTACGGGCTTATCGCGTTGTACGGAATGGTCAATCTCTGCGAAGCGAGCGGCGACACTGATTCGGTCGAGCTGACAAAGCGAATGCTCGACGCGTTTCCCGACCGAGTCGAACATCCGAGGTACAATTTCCCGAGCTACCGAGTTGGCGGCATCGCGAAGGCGCGCGTGGTGTATACCGGTTTGCTGTCAGGCGACGAATACGAACGCCAGCTTGCGGAATATGCTGATGAGCTGATGAGCGCTCGGCGCAGTCACGACGGTATATTGAGTATGCCTCATGGAGACAATCCTGATAAGGTCTGGATCGACGTCGCGACCGCGGCGACTCCGTTCCTGCTGTTTTCCGGACTAAAACTCGGTCGCGGCGAATATATCGACGAGGCGGCGTTCCAGTCGCTCGCGATGTACGACCTGTTCCTCGACAAAAGCTGCGGGCTGCTGCATCAGAGCCGCGACTTCTGCGGAGAGGGCAGGTTTTCGGACGACCACTGGAGCCGCGGCAATGGCTGGGGAATCCTACCGCTCGCCGAGCTCTGCGCCCATCTGCCCGAGAACCACCCCGAACGCGGACGCTGTATCGAGTACTACAAGGCTCACATCAATTCGCTCGCGAAGTATCAGTCGCAAAACGGTATGTGGCGGCAGGAGATAACCGTCGAGTTTCTCGACACGCAGAGCGAGCTCGGAATTCTCGAATCCTACGAGGAGACGAGCGGTACAGGTCTTATACTGTACGCGATTGGAGTCGGAATCCGAAATGGACTGCTCGACTGGAACGAATACCTGCCGATATTCAAGCGCGGTATAGACGGGCTGTATAAGGTGAGCATATCGGAGGATGATTCTATTGTGAACAGCTGTCCCGGCTGTCTCTGCCCGGGTGATGGAACGATATCAGCCTATCTCAACCACCGCAAGACCTTCCGCGACGAGCCGCATGGCGCGGGTCCGGTGATACTCGCGCTCTCCGAAGCGGCGAGACTTGGAGTATAACCGCGTTTATCGCAAGTATTCAACCGAAATGGAGATGATATTATGGGATTTTTACGATATATCAGAAGTGACGAGCTTGACATAATACGCGTGCTGCCGACTGACAGTCAGTGCGGTCGGCTGCTGTCGGCACTGCGCGAGCGGGTGCGCGATAACACTTCCGAGGCGGCGCTTGTACAGTCGGGCGATACGCAGGAGTGGTATCACCTCATCTGGGAGCGGTTCGCCGACGCGGCGTTCATATACGCGCTCGACCGAGACGCGCGGCTCGGTCAGTGGCTGCACGACCGGACGCTCGAGGTCTGCCGGCTGTCGCTCGACGAGTGGGTCGGACCCTGGTTCAGAAAACGTGCCAATCCGCCGGTCGGTATGCTCGAAACCGCGCACCTCACAAACGCGGTCTGCGAGGCAGCCTGTCTTGCTCCCGAGCTGTTCAATGAATCCGAAGCTGATGAAATCAGGTCGGCGCTGCGGGACAAGGGGCTGTTGCTCTGCGAGCGGTATATCAACGGTCAAATTGGCAACAACTGGTACTGCGTACTGCTCAGTGGCTACACGACCGCGTCAGCAATGCTCGGACTACAAGACAATGTTGAGCGCGCGGTCGGGCTGTATAATGATTGTCTCGGGCTGTACGACTCGGACGGCTACGGCGAGACTTTGCAATACGGCAACTACGCGTCGCTCGCATTGATACAGGTGCGGAATTTACTGTTAGCATACGACCCGAGACTGTCGGAGCGGCTGCCGCTCGACCCGATTGCGGGTATGGTCAAGTGGCAGGCGGCGAGTCTGATGTATATGAAGCCGCTTCATATGTTGTCGCTTCACGACGGCAAGGCTCGTTCGGCACCGACAGACGCCGACACCAAAGCCTATCCGCGCTCGGTCAACTTCGGCGACTGCGCGGCGATCTTCCGTCCGAGCGGAGATATTCTTCTGCACATTGCGGCGAATTATGACGACGCGAAGATCTGCGGACTTGCGCGCTGGCTGTTCGATACCACCTACGCCGACCCGATGCTCGGACCGGACGAGCTGGCTACATTCGGATTTTTCAATCAGTTCGGCTGGCGGAGCGTCGCATTACTTGCGGCGCGCGAGCTGCCCGACGCGCTGTCGCCACGCGATATAGATATGCCGCTCTGCTGTGAATTCGCGACCGGAACGTCGGTTTTGCGCGACAGCTGGCAGAATCCGCGCGCGATACTCGCGGTGCAGAGCGGCTATGAGACGCACAAGGTTGACTCGCACCGTCACTGCGACTTAAACAGCTTTGTCCTCGCGGCGTCAGGCGAGCGGATATTTGTCGACCCGGGTCACTGCTGCTACCGTCTCGACACCTGGCGGCAGAGCTGCAAGACGAGTCATCACAACACATGGGATTTCGTCGACGCCGACGGCAACAGCTATACGCAGAAACCGATTCGCGCGCATCAGGCGCCGCTCAATCATCGTGTAAACTACACTATCCCTGACGGTTTTACTGTCCTCGCGTCCGACTGCGCGGCGGCATACGGAGCGGTCGCGGACGGCGGACATTTCAAGCGCTGCGAGCGGGTGTTTATCTGCCGGCTGCCCGATGTGATATTCATAATCGACCGGATCGAAGCCGACCTGCCGGTCAAGGTCGTGTCGCACTTTGTCACGAACAATCGCGAAAACGGGCTCGATCTGCACATCGCCGACGACTACCGCATAGTCCTGCGTCGGGGCGGCGCGGGCGTGAAGTTCTTCACGTTCGGCGATATGTCGATGTCACAGAGGTGGGGCTTTGTCCACGACTACTACCACCCGCAGCCGAATCAGGCGGGGCAGGGAAAAGAGGGGTCGGCGTATATATTCGACTACACGTCGAGCGAATTCGCGGTCGAACACATAAATGTGCACGTCATTGTGATGAGCGACACCGAGACTATCCGAGGCTGGCATATCAAGCGGCGCGACGATGCTATCGTCGTGACGTCGCCGGGCGAGCGCGAGTCGATCCGGCTGCGTCTGAATCCAAGCGCGGAAAACTGGTTTAGTGTCGAATAATAAAATCGAAAAGGAGCTTTGAATATGAAACGAACAAGCGTATTCTTATTTCTGATTGCGGTTATGCTGTTAAATATGTCCTGCGGCGATACAGCGAATCCTGACGTGGGTGAGGTCACAACCGAAAGCTCGAGCGAAACTGTGACCGAAACCACCGACCCGATAAGCTCCGCATTGCCCGAGCGCGATTTTGATGGGTATGAATTCAAGATTCTGACGACCGACGAAGTGGGCTCAGTTCGTTATTCATACGAAATTGATGCGGAAACACTGAACGGAGAGGCGATGAATGATGCTGTATTTGAGCGAAATCAACTTGTAGAGGATGAGTTTAATGTCATTATAACGCAAATTCCATATGACAAGTCGAGCTTTGGTCAGGCATTCAAGAATTCTGTGCTCGCTGCCGACGAAGCATACGACATATATGTTGATACATATGAAAAAATCATGCAGTCTGGTTATGAATATGGTCTTGAAGTGAGCAAATTGCCATATGTAGATCTGTCTCAGAGCTGGTGGGACAGCGATGTCATTTCAGAAAGCGCGCTGGGAGGTAAAACCTACGGACTGCTTGGCGATATCAACGTCATTGATAATCAAGCTACCTATTGCTTGTTCTTCAACAAGGATTTGGCTTCAGAATACAATACCGGAGATATCTACGATATAGTTCGCAGCGGCAATTGGACTATTGATGAGATGAATCGCTGCTGCAAGCTTGTGGCAAATGATATAAACGGCGACAGCGTGATGGATTATAATGACCAATGGGGAATGCTTGCAAGCGGTAATATAGCCATTACGTTTATGTGGTCGTGCGGCGGTATGCTCGGCAAAATCAATTCGGACGGTGAAGTTAATTTCACTCTCGACAATGAGACGAATATCAATGCGCTGAATAAATCTTATGAATTTTTTGCGCAGCGTGATGTAGTGCTTGACGCTAATAAAATACCCGCAATTGAATCAATCGGCACCAACTGGGACGTACAACGGTCGATTTTTAATAATGGCAGAGCACTATTTCTTGGTACAACAATTCAAGGTGTGGATTTTTTCCGTGATATGGAGGATGAGTTCGGAATAATACCACTTCCCAAGTATGACTCAACGCAGGATGAATACATTGCAACAGCTCAAGAATGGATGGCCACTATGTTTATGGCACCGAGAAGTGCATCAAATCCCGAACGTACAAGCATTATTCTTGAAGCGATGGCTTCGTCGGCACAATCAAAAATAACCCCGGTTTATTACGACAGTGTGCTTAGAAGAAAGCTTACACGTGATAATGAATCGACTGAGATGCTCGATATAATATATGATTCGCGTGTTTTTGACATTGTTTATGCCTATAACTGGGGCAAAATTAAAAATCTGTCGAGTGTGATCCTGCAAGATACAAATAAAATTTCATCTACTATCGCGTCAATGAAAAATTCAGTTATATCCGCATATGAAAAGACACTTGAAAATATTGAGAATTCAGAAGCCTAAAAGGAGCTGATACCACCATGTACGCAAATCTTCTCAAAAATTGGCAGGACATGACCTATTGCGAGCTGCCGATCCCCGAAATCGGAGCCGGCGAGGCGCTCGTGCGCATGAGATACGCCGGAGTCTGCGGCTCGGACATCACCGTGTATGACGGTAAGCATATGACCGCGACCACGCCGGTCGTGCTCGGACATGAAATTCTCGGCAGAATCGAGCGGATTTCACCCGATTCAGATTTCAAGGTCGGTGAGAGGGTCACCGCCTATCCGCTCATCTCCTGCGGCGAGTGCTACGCCTGCAAAGCCGGAATGAGCCATGTCTGCCGCGAGCTGAAGCTGCTCGGAATACACGTCAACGGCGGATATGAGCAGTATGTGAAGATACCGACCGATATGCTGGTCCGCGTGCCGGATAGACTGCCGGATAAGCTCGCGGCGCTCGCTGAGCCGTTCGCGGTCGGCGCGCACTCGACCGCGCGCGCCCGAGTCACAAAGGGCAGCCGCGTCCTCGTGATCGGAGCCGGACCGATTGGAATCATCATCGCGCTCTGCGCGAAGCAGCGCGTCGGCGAGGTTTACATCGCCGAAATCAACGAAAAGCGCGCCGCGCTCGCGAGGTCGCTCGGTATCGACTGCCTTGAAATCGGCAAAAATCAGCTCGACGAGTGCCTGCGCGTCACCGATGGCTGCGGCTTCGACGCGGTAATTGAGGCGTCCGGCTCAAAGGCGGGAATCCTGCTGACCACAGACGCCTGCAAAATCGGCGGTACAATAGTGCCGATGTCATTGTCAGGCGCGCTGGTCGAGTTTGTGCTCGGCAAGGTCTCGTTCAAGGAGCAGACGGTGGTCGGCTCGCGAGTCTACACCTATGCGCACTTTGTCGAGGGAGTCGAAATGCTCGACACAATCGCCGCCAGACAGAATATTGACAGTCTTGTCAGCGATATCCTGCCGCTGT
>CAJFKR010000006.1 GCA_904386005.1 Candidatus Flemingiibacterium merdigallinarum | reverse complement strand
GGAAAATACACGAAGAACGAGAGCAAGATCAACTTCTCGGACATCGAGGACTGTCTGATTCTCGTCTCTAACAGCCAGTCAACGCAGACTTCATACGCGAATCAGACGAAAAAGGCGATAAACAACAGCTTTATCGCCGAAGCCATGACCGATTTTCTAAAACACAGCCTCGAGGTCTACTTTGCCGAAAACCCGACCGAAGCCGAGCGCATGGCAAACCAGATACTCGTCAACAAGCGTTCGCGCGAGACAGCAGAGTCGACGCGGTTGAATCTTAAAAAGAAGCTGACCGGTACTATCGACATCGCAAATCGTATTGATAAATTCGTCAACTGCCGCACAAAGGACCCCGACCGCCGCGAGCTTTATATAGTCGAGGGCGACTCGGCGCTGACCTCGTGCAAGCTGGGGCGCGCCGCCGAATTCCAGGCGATAATCGCGGTGCGCGGCAAGACTTTGAACTGCTTAAAGAGCGGCTACGACAAGATATTCAAGAGCGAAGTAATAGTAAATCTGCTAAAAGTTATCGGTTGCGGCGTCGAGATAAAGACTAAAGTCAAGGGCGACATCGTGCCGTTCGACCTCGAATCGCTGCGCTGGTCGAAGATAATCATCTGCACAGATGCCGACGAGGACGGCTACCAGATACGCACATTGATTCTGACGATGTTCTACCGCCTATTACCAACGCTTATCAAAGCCGGCAAAATCTACATCGCCGAGTCGCCGCTATATGAAATCACCTGCAAGGACAAGATACGCTTTGCCTATAATGAGACTGAAAAAGCCGAAATTCTCAAGAAAATCGGCAATCAGAAATACACGCTACAGCGCTCGAAAGGACTCGGTGAAAACGAGCCCGAGATGATGTGGGAGACGACGATGAACCCCGAGACCCGACGGCTGATCAAGGTCACCGAAGCCGACGCCGTTGAGACGGCGACGATATTCGAGACTCTGCTCGGCGACGACCTCGACGCGCGCAAGGAATATATCGCGCAATACGGCAACGAATACATCCGCCAGGCGGCGGAGATGTGACAACCGGAGGCAGCTATGCATAATAAGGACTACGAAATCATCGATTTCCACACCCACCCATTCCTCGGCGACTACGACAACATCTGCGCACACAAGCCGCACTGCGATATGTCGACCGAGAATATCATCCGCGACCTGAAAGCAGTCGGAATCACTAAAATCTGCGGCTCGAACATTGTAAGAGTCAGCAACCTGAAATCCGAATCGAATCCCGAGCCGACACAGTGGGACGCGGTCAAGGCCTGCAACGACGGCGCGCTCAAGCTGCGCGAATCGCTCGGCGATTTCTATATCCCGGGAATCATGGTGCATCCCGACTATATCCGTGAGTCCTGCGAGGAGGTCGAGCGAGCCTATTCGCTCGGCGTGCGGCTGATCGGCGAGCTCGTGCCGTATATGCACGGCTGGAACGACTACTCGTGCGACGGCTTCGGCGAGCTGCTCGAGCTCGCGGCGGACAAGGATATGATTGTGAGCATTCACTCAATGGGCGAGGACAATATGGACAAAATGCTCGCAAATCACCCGCGCACGAAAATCGTGTTCGCTCATCCGGGCGAATACGGCGAGGTCACACGGCACATCAAGCGCATGAAAGGTCGCGAGAACTGCTGGCTCGACCTGTCCGGATATGGAATTTTCCGTCATGGTATGCTGCGCGCCGCGATAGATGAGCTGGGAGTCGAAAAGCTGATATTCGGTTCGGACTATCCGACCTGCAATCCGGCGATGTATGTTGGCGGCGTACTGCTCGACCCGCTGATCAGCGACATCGAAAAAGAAGCGATATTCGCAGGAAATGCGAGGAGTCTGTTCGCTTCCTGCGGACTTGCGATATAGGTGGCAAAAGCTAAACACGGTCAGAATCGGTGACAAACAATAGCCGCGCAAAGCAAATAAACACGCTTAAACAAGCTGCTTAAACAGACTAACCGGCTGATGAAGCTCATCAGCCGGTTATTTTATATAATCGTTGTTACTGCGTTGTCGGTCGTAAATTCGATATTACAACCGCAAGCCGTACCGCCATGAATTACAAATATAGCCGCGCTTATTTATTGTACATCGCGACCGCGGCTTTGACCGCCTTCTTTGCCGCCGGAACATAATCGCGGTTGACGCCGTCGGGCGCATACGCGATACCGTCGACCGAGCCGCCGGTCATGACCGAATACCAGACCATACCGCCGATATACTCGCCGAGCGTGTTCGCGTGCGACGGACCGTCGGGATTGCGCGTAAGCTCTCCGGTCTTGTCTCCGGTCTCAAGCTGCATAATGCGGAACGCCTCGCCGACCGGAAGAATGCGGAAGCCGTACTTCAGCGCGAGGTCTATGTAGTTCTCTTTCAACAGATTGAACATCTGCGACTGCGAGATTTTGTATTCATTGCACAGCCGCTCGTTGTCAGCGCGGTAAGCCCAGGTCTCCTGTATCAGAATTTCCGCAGTCGGAGCTTTCTCCTTGATATACGCAATCAAATTGTCAGCATATGGATAATATGTACCGACCATCCACGAAAAATGGCTCGCCTGCTGGATTGTCACATAGTCCCAGACGTCGGCTTCGATCATCTCGTCGAGCGTCTTGCCGTTCGGGTAGTCGGGAATCTTGTTCGCCGCGCCGTTCCAGTGCCGTTCGAGCGAGCAGCCGCCGATGTTCGCGCGCGACACATACAAATCGACGCCGCGGTCGGCGAATATCTCCTTTATGTATCTGGTTGAGTTGTCGGCAAAGCTGTTGCCGATAGTCAAAAGCTTCATTAATATCATTCCTTTCGCAGTGGTGCGGGTTAATTATATAATTACTCGCCGAGATACGCGCGCTTTACCTGATCGTTCTGCATCAGCTCCTTCGCGTCGCCCTCGAGTACAATGTTTCCGGTTTCAAGCACATAAGCGCGGTTGGATATCGACAGCGCCTTCTTCGCGTTCTGCTCGACGAGCAGTACGGTCGTACCGTCCTTGTTTATCTCCTGTATTATCGCGAAAATCTCGCTTACATACAGCGGCGACAGCCCCATCGACGGCTCGTCCATAAGAATAATGCTCGGTCTTGCCATCAGCGCGCGACCGATCGCGAGCATCTGCTGCTCGCCGCCCGAAAGCGTGCCGGCTATCTGATTCTTGCGCTCCTCGAGCCGCGGGAAGTGCTTGTATATCCGCTCGATCGACTCGGATATTTCTGACTTCTGCCTGCGCGTAAACGCTCCGAGCAGGAGATTGTCGTATACGCTCAGCTCCTGAAAAATCCGCCGGCCTTCGGGAACATGGCTCATGCCCATTGACACGATTTTATGCGCCGGCACCTTCGTCAAATCATTGCCCTTGTATTCAATTTTGCCCGATGCCGCCCCGACAAGTCCGGTTATAGTGTGCAGTATCGTAGTCTTGCCCGCGCCGTTCGCGCCGATGAGCGCGATTATTTCGCCCTCGTCTACATGGAAGCTGACTCCCTTTATCGCTTGAATCATTCCGTAGTTGACATGAAGGTCGGTTATTTTAAGCATTTCATTCATTCGACAAATATCCTTTCATCGCGGAAAATCGTCAGTCCTCGCCGAGGTAGGCTTTGATTACCTGCGGGTCATTGAGCGCCGCGGAGGTTTCACCGCTCGCGAGCTCGGTGCCGAAATTCAGTACGGTCACGCGCTCGCAGATGCCCATGACCAGCTTCATATCATGCTCGATAAGGAGTATCGTCATGTCGAATTTTTCGCGTACAAAGCGTATCGTTTTCATAAGCTCGGCAGTCTCGTTCGGATTCATGCCGGCTGCCGGCTCGTCGAGCAGCAGCAGCTTCGGACTGGTAGCGAGCGCGCGGGCAATCTCGAGCTTGCGCTGCTTGCCGTACGGCAGATTCGACGCGAGCGTGTCGCGGTCGTCGTACAGGTCGAACACCGCGAGCAGCTCGTCCGAGCGCTGCGCCGCCGCCTTCTCTCCATCGAAATATTTGGGCAAACGCAGCATTGAGTCGAGCATCGAATATCTGACTTGATTTGTAAGCCCGACCTTGACGTTGTCGGCGACTGTCATCTCGCCAAACAGGCGTATATTCTGGAATGTGCGGGCTATTCCCTTGCGGTTTATCTCAATCGAGCTGCGACCGGTCAAGTCCTCGCCGTCAAGATAAAATTTGCCGGTCGTCGGTTTATATACGCCGGTGAGCATATTGAACACGGTCGTTTTCCCCGCTCCGTTCGGACCGATCAGTCCGTACAGCTCGTTCTTTTCAATTTCGAGGTTCAGCCCCTCGACTGCGTGAAGTCCGCCGAACGTGATTCCGAGATTCTCGGCTTTTAACATACTCATTATAACCCCCTCCTCGGTTCAGCGTTTTAAGCGGGCGCGCAGCTGACTAAACGATTCGGACACCTTGCGCTTCAGTGCGATAAAGCGCGGCGAAGCGTTTAGCATCATCATCGCAATCAACGCGATAGCGTAAATCAACATACGGTAGTTGTCCGCTCCGCGCAGGAATTCGGGCAGCGCGACAATAATGACCGACGCGATTATTGAACCGCGTATACTGCCCATTCCGCCGAGCACTACCATGACCAGAACTTCAATCGAAAGATTGTAGGTAAAGTCAGACGGGCTCAACGTCGTTTTATAAAAACCGAACAGCACGCCCGCCATGCCCGCCATGAACGACGACAGCGCGAATACGAGGATTTTTGTCTGCTTTATGTTTATCCCGACCGATTCAGCGGCAATCGCGTTGTCGCGAATCGCGGTGATCATCCGACCGTGGCGCGAATGGGTGAAATTAAAAATGCACAATACCACCAGCCCGACGACGATATACGCGGCGGTGAAGCTGCCGAACCGGCTCTCGAACGACGGAATGCCGATTAGTCCTTTTGTTCCGCCGAGACCGGGGATTATCTTGACAAACGACCGAATGAATTCACCGAACGCGAGCGTGACTATCGCAAGGTAGTCTCCGCGCAGCTTGATTATCGCGCTGCTGATCAGGTAACCGACGAGCGCGGCGCACAGTCCGCCTATAATCAGTGCGAGAATGAATTTCGGCAAAAGCGGCAGATTGGTGTAGACCGCGAACGCGCAGCCCGAATACGCGCCGACCGCGTAGAACGCGGCGTGACCGAGAGACAGGTCGCCAAGGTAACCGACAATCAGGTCGAGTGATAATGCGAGGATTATGTAATAGCAGATTTTGACAGTCAGAGACTGCACGCTGCGCGGCAGTATACCGGTCACAATCAGCAGCGATACGACGGCCCATATCGCTACAAAGCAGAGGACACCGCCTATAATCTTTCGAACATATGTATTTTTGTAGTTCATATTCTGTCCCCCGTTGTCATACCTTTTCTACCCGCTTTTTACCGAGCAAACCGGAGGGCTTCAGTATGAGCATGATTATGAGCAGCGCGTACGCGACGCCGTCCGACGCCGCGGCGAGCGAGTCGGGCAAAAAGCCGATAGTCAGCGCTTCGATAAGTCCGAGCGTGAAGCCGCCGATCATCGCGCCGGGGATGCTGCCGATACCGCCGAATACCGCGGCGGCAAAGGCCTTGATTCCGAACACCGAGCCGGTGTAGGGGTCGACGTTCTGGTATTTCGCCGCGTAGAGTATCGCGGCGACGCCGGCGAGCGCCGAGCCTATGATAAATGTGAGCGAGATTGTGCGGTTGACATTGACGCCCATGAGCTGAGCCGCGCCCTTGTCCTCCGAGACCGCGAGCATCGCGCGTCCCATCGAGGTCTTTTTGATAAAGACGTCGAGCGCGAACATTATTATGAGCGTAGTTCCCCAAATGACAAACGAAATCAGCGGTATCTCGATCTCACCGAGCTTAAGACTGCCAAGCTCAATGAAGCTTTGCAGGAATTTGCGGTCGGATTTGAATATGAGCAGAGCGACATTCTGCAACAGATAGGACACGCCTATCGCGGTAATCAGCACCGACAGCGACGACGACGAGCGCAGCGGCTTGTATGCCAGCTTCTCGACGACAAATCCGAGCAGAGCGCAGACCGCGACACATATGAGCATTGTCACCGGCACGGGCAGCACATTCGCGTTCAGGCAGACAAATATCGAGTAAATTCCGACCATAATTACGTCGCCGTGCGCGAAGTTCAGCATTTTGGCGATTCCGTATACCATCGAGTAGCCGAGCGCGACAAGGGCGTATACGCTGCCGAGGTTCAATCCGTCTATTATTGTAGATATCAGCATCTGCATATCGATTTTTCCTTTCGTGGGTGTAAGGTGATAAAATCAAACTGTCAAAAATAGCAGACCTCTCCGGCGGAAAAATCCGCCGGAGACAGTCGGTTTTGTATTTACTGTGCTACGTATACACCGTCGATGATCTTCGCGACCTTGGCGTCCTTCATAGGCTCGCCGTTTTCGTCAAAGGTCATGTGACCGGTCAGACCGTCAAGCTCGATCTGCGTCATAGCTGCGACAAGCGCGGCGTTGTCAACCGCGTCGGGCGAGGTTATTCCCGCCTGCTCGAGCGCGAGCTTTACAAGATATACCGCGTCGTAGCCGTCAGCCGCGAACTGGTCAGGCGCCTTGCCGTATTTCTCGGTATACTTCTGTGTAAACGACTGGATAGCCGGATCTGTGTCAGTCGAGATAAATGGAGTCAGGAAGATCAGCCCCTCGACGAGTTTGGCGTTGTCGCCGGTCAGGTAGTTGAGTATACCGTCAAGACCGTCGCCGCCGAGCAGCGGGATATCCACGCCCTTTTCGTTCGCGGTGATGACAATCTGCGCCGCCTTCTCGGCGTAAATCGGCATGAACAGGAACTCGGCGTCAGACGCGGCTATTTTTGTGATCTGCGCGTTGAAGTCGGTCGCGTCCTTAGCGAACGACACATCCTCAGAGATTGTGCCGCCGAGACGCTGGAACTCCTCAATGAAGGCTTCATACATACCGGTGCTGTAGTTGTCGTCGTAGTTGTGTATTACCGCCGCCTTGCGGTAACCGAGCGTGTTGTACGCGTAGTTTGCCATGCTCACGCCCTGGAGCGGGTCGGTGAAGCAGACGCGGAAGGTGTTCGGGTTGGCAGCGGCTTCGATAGCTGAAGCCGACGGGGTTATCTGCAAAATGCCGTCAGCCGCGGTCAGGCTGTTTATCGCGATCGAAGCGTCGGACGTTACCGCGCCGATGAGCACCTGCATACCGTTGTCCATCAGCGTTTCATACGCGCTCTTTGCCTTGTCTCCGAGCGCCTCGTCGTCCTCGAACAGGAGCACGAGCTCGACGCCGTTTACGCCGCCCGCGGCGTTTATCTCATCAATCGCGATTTGTGCGCCGTCGCGCACCGACTGACCATAGGATGCCGCCGTACCGGTGGTCGGACCGATTCCGCCAATGACGAACTTGTCCGAATAATCGGCGCCGCAGCCCGCGAGTGTCGCTAACATAAAAATCACCAGTGCGACCGTGAATAATCTGAATGTCTTTTTCATAAAGATGACCTTTCTCCCAAATGGGGTTTTATATGCGCGGTGAACTGATATTTCGTTTTGAGTAATCAGACCGGCGCGTAAAAGGCAAAAGCTGATTGTTGTTTGTTAATGCTTTAACCTAATACAGATATTTTACTCCATTTCGATTCAAAAGTCAACTGATTATGAACAAAAACTACTATATGAACAATAATAATACAGCGAATCAGATTATGGTATTGTGTTTTCCACAAATAAATATTACGCGCGCGGCAAGACTACGAAAATATTATCGTAAACCGCGATAATAACGAAATATTCGCGGGAAATATGTGATATTGCCAAAATTATTGTGAGGCTTGTATATTGCGCTTTTACGGCTGATTCACCACGCCGACAAACAGCGGAAGTCCGAGATAGCTTTCGAGCACGAATATAAACGGTCGGTCGAGTGTAAAGTCGATTTCTTCGTCGGGCGGCATTGCCGCGCCGTACATCATCATCTCGGTATACGCTGCCGCGCTCACTCCCTCCTCGTCGACTGTGAGCCTCACCGAGTGGTCGACCGACCTAATATACGGATTTTCGTTATCTGACTTCACTGCCGAAAATTCGGCTTTGTTCGGGTCGAAAACCGCTTCAATTCCAAGCTCGCGCAGCTTTTCTTTGATATCGAGCCGCGACGTCAAATCGAATTTCGGCAGCGACAGGTTTACCATCAGCTGCTTCTGGTTTTCCCATTCGTCACCTGCGGCGATAAAATCTCCGAGCTGCGGGTCGGCGAGCAGCTCGTCTATTGTCACACCCTCGTCGGGCAGAATGAACCACATATTCCCGCCGCGGTTTTCGAGCGCTTTGTAGACCGCGCCGAATTTGTCAGCCCAGAAATACCTGCTGTTGTCGCGGCTGAACATAAACTCAGTCTCAACGTCGCCGACCGCGCTGTGGAAGATACCGTCAGTGTTGTCCGCGGCGTCGAATTCAATGTCCCACTTCGCCTGATAATAGACGGTCGTCGCCAATGCCAGCAGCGACTCGGCGTCGAATTGCTTGTCGTCAATCTGATTTTTGAGCAGACCGCCGGTCTCCCGGTTCAGCCAGTCGCGGTACGCGCCTGAATATTTCTCCGAGCTCATGTCGCCCTGATAGGACGACGCGTAGTAGTATTCGGCGAGCGTGTTCATAACGTTTTTGTCGACTGAAACCTCGTCGTCGAGCCAGATCGAGCTTGCTAATATGCTCGTAGTCGCGCCGTCGTTGCTGTAATGCCCCTGCCAGACCTCGCGTGTCAGCTCGCGCAGCGTGTCTATGTCGTCAATGCCGACATAGTCAAGTATCTGCTGTCTTGACTCGCCGTCCGAGATCTCGGCGAGCATTGCGAGCGCGATATACAGATTCACCGGCGAAGCCGCGACATTGGCGTCTCCCGCCCCCGAAAGCAGCGTTCCGACGCTGTCCGAGAGCACAGCGTCGAGCGAATCGTATTTGCCGTTATATGCCTCGTCGTAATAATTGAATTTTTGTTTTGACGCCTTCCACGCGTCGTAATCGGATTCAAAGGTCGGCGCCCACTCATTCGGATAATGCGCCATCTCGGGATATTCGGCTTCGGCTATCGCGTACAGCGCGAGTCCGGTAAAGCGCGGCGCTATCGTGAATACCCCTGCCGCGACTGCTGCCGCGCCGGCGACGGCAATAGCTGCGCGGGCAAGCTTTCGCAATTTCTTTTTATTGAATCTGCGTTCGCTTCGCTCGAGGATATCGTCGTCGATATGCTCGATACTTTCGTATAATCGGTTACGGTTCATCGCAAAATCCCTCTCTTTTCAGCTCCTCGCGCAGCTTTGCGCGTACGCGAGACAAAATCACCATTGTGTTGTTCTCGCTCAAATGGTAACGCGCGGCTATCGTCTTTATCGGCTCGGTGAAGAAATACCGCCGCGCGAATATGTCGCCGTCGCGGGTCGGCAGACTTCGCACAAAACGGCGGATGAATTCGCCCAGCTCCCTCGCGAGCGCAAATTCCTCGGCGCAGCTCTCGCCCTCGAGACATTCGGCGAGCTCGTCGAGGACAAGCTCGATCTGCCCTCCCCCGCGTCGGCGCGCGTGACCGGCTTTGTAGCGGTTGAACGCGATGGAACGGGTGATTTTGGCAAGAAAAATACGAAGCAGATTCGGTCGGTGCGGCGGCATACTATTCCAAGCCGCGAGCCAGGTGTCGTTGACGCACTCCTCCGAGTCCTCGCGGCTGCCGAGTATGTTGTCCGCGACATAAAAGCAGTATCTACCGTATTTCTCGTCGGTCGCGCTTATTGCTGACTGATCGCGCTGCCAGTAGAGCTCGATTATTTTGATATCGTTCATGCGAGTACCTCCTCTCGGATTGGATTCATTATATATGTCAACTTTTGAAGCGAAACCTTACATATATATTATAAAATATTCCTGAGTATTTCGCAATACGGTGACAGAAAAAAATCCGCGCGGTCATATCCTGCCGCGCGGAGCTTGCTGTGTGGTGATATCTTTATTCTATTGTCAGCCTGTTCAGTCCCGGTACGAGCTCGGTGCTGTCACCGCCGCGCGTATATACCGCGCGCAACTCGTCCGGAATCGTAATGTCAGCTGTGACACTGCCATCGGCACGCTTGAGTGATACCGATATCCGTCCGCGCGGCGTCAGAATACTGCCGTTAGCGTAATTCAGACCGTCGGGCAGATACGGCGATATCACAGCTTTTTCCCAGCCGTATGAGTCGTCGGGCTGCCGAATACCGAGTATGCCGCGATGCAGCTGCCTTGTGCAGGCGCCGAACATCGGGTGATTGTTTGACGAGCCGAGCCAGTGCTCCCAGATTGTCGTCGCGCCATGACGCTTCATATAGAGGAAGCTGCCCTTGCCGTCGCCGGACAAAAGTTTGTATGCTACGTCGCCATAACCGCCGTCGAACAGCAGCTCGCAAAGTATATCGGTCGCGAGAAAGCCGGTGTCGAAATGACCGAGACTGTCGTAATATTCGGCCGCGGCGTCGATTGTATTTAGTCCGACCCACGCCGCGTATACGTCCGCGCCCTGTCCTGCGTCGCAGCAATGTCCGGTTTTGGCGTCGTAATATTTTTCCCTGACCGCGTCGAGTGAGTACGACGCAAGCCGTGCAAATTCGGGTATATCATTATCGACTCCGAGCGCTGCTGCCATTTTCTGCATCAGCTTCAGGCAGATGATAAAGTAGCAGGTGTTGACTAACGGTTCGGGCAGAGTACATTTTTCGAGCGTACACCAATCGCCCAGGCACCAGCCGCCCTCCTCCTCGCTTGTCACAAGTCCGTTTTCGGAATGCTTGACAAGATACGAAATCCAACGCTTCATCGGCTCGTAGCACTCGCCGATAAGGTCGAGGTCGCCGTATTGCTTCCAATAATAATAGGGCACGAGCACAATCGCGCAGCACCAGCCGCCCGGACCACCGCCGCCGCCCATGAACGGCGCGGTGTGCTGGATATGCCCGCGCTCAAGGTCCTGACAGTCGAGTATATCGTGTATCCACTTAAAATAGAACTCGCGGCAGTCGAAATATAACATCGCGGTCGGCGCGCAGATCTGACCGTCGCCGGTGTAGCCGAGCCGCTCGCGGTGCGGGCAGTCGGATACAACGCCGCAGTGCATATTGTCAAGCTGCGTGCGGACATACGCGTCGAACAGAAAATCGAGCCCCTCGCCGTCCGACTCGAATTCAGCGGTCAGCGGCGTGTCCGCGTGGATTACTAAAACTTCAACCGAATCATATTCGCCCGAAATTTCGAAATATCTGAACGCGTGCCAGACGAACTTCGGCTCGAATATACGCGCTTTGCCTTCCGAGACAAAGCGGTCGCACATTATCTGTAGACTCCCGTCGGCGTTGCGGCAGTCGCCGCCAGACGACGAGAAGTTCAGTGAACCGTCTGGGTTCAGATTTTCGGCGAAGCGCAGCACTATCTCGCCGGTATATCCTGCGCGTGCACGGACGCGCACAAATCCGCTGATATTTTCGCCGGCGTCGTATATGTCGCGCTCATCCTGCCGGTGTAGCAGCTTCGGCGTGATCAGGCGTATCAGCCGGTCGGGTTGACCGTACTGCGGGCAGAGCTCGGACGCCGGTGCGTCGAGCACTTTCACCCGACCGCTCCGTCTCTCGGCGGTCGGGTCGTGAACCTCGCCGATGAACAGATTGCTGAAGGTGATTTCGCTGTCGCTCCAGCTCTCGCTGCCGTCTGAAGATATGATCCGCCGGTCAAGCTTAAGCGAATATATGCACTTTGGACGGTCTCCGTAGGACATCCGCCCCTCGGCTATTCGCACATTCTGCACATACCATCCGCCGCCAAGTCGGATTTCGAGCAGATTTTCGCCCGATTTCAAGTAAGGTGATACATCGTAGCAAAGGTAGAATATCTTATGTGTGAAGCGGTCGCGGCAGGGATAGGTTATGACGTCGAAGGCTCGCGGCTCGTAGTCGGTTTGCAGCGGCTGAAAGTATTCGTCACCGAGCCTGCGACCGTTGAGGTAGGCTTCGAAGAAGCCGAGTCCGGTTATATACAGCTTTGCGCGCGATGTGTCCTCGCCGCTGCCGATTAAAAATTCGCGCCGTATCACCGGCGACGCCGACTCGCGGTCGGGCGCTATCCAGCGCGCGGCGGCAAGCGGTCTGTTGCTATAATCATACATAGATGGTATATCCTTTCGTGCTGACGCGCATTCGCCGCGTTTATTCTGCCGACTGACTGAAATAATCAATCAGCGTCTCCAGCGCGGCGTTGTACGCGCCTTCCCTCTCGGTCCAAGCAGAGCTGATATCCGGATCGTTGCTATTTAATATATGGCAGAGCGTCTGCTCGCGTCAGAACATGAGCTAAGCGTAACCGAGTGCGCGGCGAGAGTCGGATTCAACAGTGTCAGCTACTTTATCAGCAAGTTCAGGCAGTATAAAGGCTGCTCACCCGGAGAATTCCGCCGTTCGGGGACGAATTTGTTCTGATATATAAACGACCCACAGATTAAAAAGGCAAGTCGGTTCCGAGTCCCAAAAATCAATTTATTTATTCGGTCGCGGCAGGCTCCACCTGAATCTTGCCGCGAGCAGGCGTATCAGAGTCACGACCGCGAATCCGGTCGCCATGCTGACATTCTGCCCGACAATATTCCACATCAGCGCACAAACTATCGCGCCCGCGATTGACGCGCAGGCGTAGATGTGCTTGACAAAGATATACGGTCGGTCGCCGGCAAAGACGTCGCGCAAAACACCGCCGCCGACTCCGGTGACGACCGCGACGAATATTATCAAAAATGGGTTTTCGATAAATCCGGCGTCAATCGCGAGTTTGACTCCTACAACCGTGAATATGCCAAGTCCCGCCGAGTCGGATATCAGCATGACCAGCTCGTATATCTTCCGTCCCGATTCGTTTACAAGGTCGCTCGCCAGCCGGTGACGCACGCCTAAAATAAATACGATTATCGACGCTATCACAGATAGTAAAACATAAATCGGGTTCGAAAAGGTCGCGGGCGGGGTCTGACCGAGAATCAGATCGCGTATCATTCCCCCGCCGGTCGCGGTCGTGACGCCGAGTATCGACACGCCGAAGATGTCCATGTTCTTGCCGAATCCGGTCAGCGCGCCGGAGATCGCAAAAGCGATTGTGCCAATAATTTCAATTATGAATATAAAATGATCCATCAGTGCCGGGATAAATCAGATTATTTTATCTCGATGAGCTCGTATTCGGTCGTGCCGATGCCCAGCTTTTCGGCGTGCTCGAGCGTGACTCTCCAGTTGGTCGTCGGGAAGGTTGCGTCGAAGCGGTCAGCGTCACTGTCGACTACGCCGTTGTGGCAGTGAGCTCCCTGCTCCTTCAGGTTCTCGCCAAGTACCGAGTCAGCATACGCGGGCTGACGGTTGCAGGCGTCCGCGCAGGCGGCGTCGAGTGCGACCGGGTCGAATGACGCGAACATACCGACGTCGGGTATAATAGGCGTATCATTTTCGGGGTGGCAGTCGCAGTAGGGCGAAACCTGATTTACTATGTTGATGTGGAAGCTCGGGCGTCCGGCGAGCACCGCCTTTGAATATTCGGCAATCTTCTTGCAGAGGTCGTCGTTCGCGCTGTCCTGTGACTGTGAGATCGCTTCGGTGCGGCAGGCGTGTATGCAGCGACCGCAGCCGACGCACTTCGATTTGTCTACGCTCGCCTTGCGGGTGGTCGGATCGAACGAAATCGCGTCGTGCGCGCACTGCTTCGCGCACATACGACATCCAACACAGCGCGACTGGTCGACCTCGGTCTTGCCGCCGTTGTGCTGCTCCATCTTGCCGGCGCGGGATCCGCAGCCCATGCCGATATTCTTGAGCGCTCCGCCGAAGCCGGTGCATTCGTGACCCTTGAAATGGTTCAGCGAGATAAACACGTCCGCGTCCATGACCGCGCGGCCTATCTTCGCTTCGCTGACCAGCTCGCCGCCCTCGACCGGCACCCAGACCTCGTCCTTTCCGGTCAGCCCGTCGGCGATTATGATCTGACATCCGGTAGAATAAGGCGAGAAGCCGTTTTCCATAGCCGCGTCAAGGTGGTCGAGCGCGTTCTTGCGGCGGCCTACATACAATGTATTGCAATCGGTCAGGAACGGCTTGCCGCCGAGCTCCTTAATAACATCCGCGACCGCTTTCGCGAAATTCGGACGCAGGAAGGACAGATTTCCCGGCTCACCGAAGTGGATTTTGATAGCCGTGAACTTGCCGTCAAAGTCGATATCGCCAATACCGGCAGCCTTAATAAGCCGCTGTAGCTTCTGTAGCAGGTTGGTATTGGTTCCGCAGCGCATATCGGTAAAATATACTTTCGATTTTTCCATTTTATATTTTCTCCTTATATTTCGACTTCAGCCATGATCGGGTAGTGGTCGGATAAATACAAGTTCCCGCGCTTGTCTCGGATAACCTCGGTGTTTATACAATTTATGCCTTTTTCAGCAAAGATGTAGTCTATCTTTCCGGCTTCGTTTATATAGCTGCCGAACGCGTGGAAAGTCTGACCTGAATCAGAGCATAGGTCGGTAAATCGTCCGCCGTCATATTCCAGCATGGTTTTGATACAAAGACTGTCGGGCGTGTCGTTGAAGTCGCCGGTCACAAATACCGGAGTTTTCAGCTTCTTGTCGTCCTCCACTATGCGGGCCAGCAGCTGGTTCACCTCGAGCACGCGCGCGTATTTGCCGACATGGTCGGTGTGAATGTTATAAAGTCTGAATGGAGCGCCGTCGCGCGGTTTCAGTGTCACCATTGTGCAGATTCGCGGGCAGGAGCTCTGGTCGCCGGTATAGCGCGAGCCGGGCTTGTAGGGCTCGGGCGACAGCCAGAAGGTGTCGGTCGAGCAGAGATAAAACTTATCGCGGCGGTAGGCGACGCAGACCGCCTCGTTGTCGAGCGCTTCTCCTCGACCGGCGCCGACTACGCAGTATTCCTTCAGCGTTTCATTCAGCCAGTCGTACATGATAGGCTGCATTTCCTGACAGCCGATCACATCCGGCTTCAATTCTTTCAGTCGCTCGGCGATGAATTCGCGGCGATTGAGAAATTGATTCTCACCGTCCCCCGAGGCCTGCGTGCGCATATTAAAGCTCATGATTTTAATTTTGCTCATTTCGGAATCCTTCCCCGACGGATATACCGAGATTTTTTTCCGCCGATTATGATAAATTTCGTTTATACTATTTACAAATGCTAAAAAATATGATATACTGTCATAAAATAGAACGCTTGTTTGATGGGAGTGTCAGATTTGACTGATTTGCGTGAACATACCTGCTGCTTTACCGGACACAGAAAAATCCCCAAGGAACGCGTCAATCGTCTGTATGAGGACGTCAGCCTTGAGGTGAATTGGCTGATTTCACATGGAATTGTGGAATATTATACCGGCGGAGCGCTCGGCTTTGATACGATAGCCGCGCTCGCCGTGCTCGAAGTGCGCAATCGCAATCCGGGACTTAAGCTCAACTTAGCGCTTCCCTGCCCTGAGCAGGCGCAGAACTGGAAACCGCAGGACAAAGAGACCTACAAATATATTCTCAACGCGGCTGATAGCGTATATTACAGTTCAGATCATTATCATGGCGGCGTCATGCACCTGCGGAATCGCTTCATGGTCGAGCACAGCAGCATATGCGTGTGCTATTATGACAAAAGCCTCGACGACGGCACCAGCCGCCGCGGCGGTACACTGTATACAGTGAACTATGCGCGGCAGCTGGGACTTACGCTGTTAAATCTCGGCGATGAACCGCCTTATGACAGCCAACTCGAATTTGATTTCAGATGATTTATAGAGATAGTTTTAGATTATGAGCTCGGAAAGCGGGCGTTTCGGAACCACGTGGACATTGTCCTCGGTGCGGTAATATTTGACCACACCATCCTTCGCGTCCTCGACGCGGCGAACCTCGTCTGGAGCGCCGACAGCTATGACCAGCTGCGGCACGACATTGTCCGCAAGTCCGAGTACGCATCGCAGCTCGTCGCCCTTGAAGCTGCCGATCATGCAGCTCGCGAGTCCCTTGTCGAAAGCCGCGAGCGAGATCGCGAGCGCACATATCCCGACATCACGCTGGAATCGATCGGGCGAGCCGAATTTCGCGGTGTCCTGACAGATGACGATGAACGCGGTCGGTCTGTGTTCCTTCGGCGGAAGCTCAAGGTTGGGCAGCGACGCCGCCCACTTGGTCAGCGGCTGTACGGCGTCGAGCTCGTCCTGAGTATAGACCAGTCGATAACTAAGCGGCTGTATATTCGCCGAAGCCGGAGCGAGTCGGGCACACTCGACCAGCTCGCAGAGCTCCTCGCGTGAGATTTTTCGGCTCTCGTCAAAGGTTCGGCAGGTGCGGTTGGCGGTGAATATTTCTTTCATCATATATAATTACCTCCGGATATATTTATAATTACCTCCGGATATATTATTGCCTCCGGCTGTAGACGTTTTTCAGCAAAGACCGAGCTTTTTGAAGGCTTCAAGGTAGTGTTCGGCGATAAAGCGCGCGCCGACCTCGGTCGGGTGTACACCGTCAGCGGCGAAATCGGTCGGTGCTCTGCCAACGCTCGCGGCGGCGAACAGACCGTCGAGCGGTACGAATACATCCGCGTACTCGCGCGCGAGCTTGCGGGTAATCTGAATCTTCGGGTCGAGGTCGACATGGAAGAAATCCTTGTCCGGAACGTAAAGTAAAAACTGCTCGAGCAGGATAATCTTCGCGTGCGTTTCCTTTTTCAGACGCTCGAGGATTCCGCGGTAGCACTCCTCGAAATACTCGTGCGGCATCCAGTTCTTGTCGCCGGCGCGGTGCCAGGTGTCGTTTATGCCGATGAGAATCGAGATAACGTCAGGGTCGACGTCAATCGCGTCCTCGGTCCAACGGTCGCGCAGGTTCTCGGCGCGGTTGCCGCTTATACCGAGATTGATAAACTCGAATTCAGTCGCGGGGAACGCTGCCTTTATGTTTTCGGCCGAGTAGAGCGGATACCCGTGTCCGAGATTGTGTATATCCGAACGGTCGCGTCCGGCGTCGGTGATGCTGTCGCCTTGAAACAGAATTTTCATTGCTATATCCTCCGTAGCAGAAAAATTATATACGTTAACATTTTACACCAACCGGCGCAAAAAAGCAATAGTTTTTTGTAAATTCGCCGCAATTTTGACAGCAAATTCTCATGACGACAAAATATACAATTTACAACGTGCCGCTTACCGCTGATTTAGCGCAATTGGTACTTGACTCCCAAAGGATTTCATGGTATAATATTGCATAGTAAAGGCTGTGACGAAGACGGTCGGAATGAGAAATTCACAGAGAGTCGGCAGACGCTGCGAGCCGATAATTTCAGTTCCATATGACCAATCGCTTCCGAGCTTGGGGCTGAAACTACAGTAAGCTTCCACGTGACGCCGCGTAAGGGCAAAGGACTTGATTGAGTCCGTGAGAGGCAGTCATTCGGCTGCAATTTGAGTGGTACCGCGGAATAAATTCCGTCTCAAAGCAATTTATCGGTTTTACCGGTCGAATTCTTTGAGGCGTTTTTGTTTTGCTGACAGATGATTTGTCAACGCACGTGATTTACGGATACGCTGTACAAAACAAGGCAGTATGAATCGGCTTTTTAACGATAACCGCCGATATTTGTACTATCAGCGTTTCTAAATAGTCCTCAAAAAATAATCGAAAGGAAAATTTCAAACATGGAAAACAAATTAAGAGAAATCGCCGAACGCATCCGCACACTTCGTGAGATTGCCGGACTTTCGACTGCCGAGGCTTCGCGCCTGACCGACGTGTCCGAGGACGAATATACAAAGCTCGAGTCGGGCGAAAATGACTTCAGCTTTACTTTCATTTATAAATGTGCGCAGCTCTTTGGGGTCGACGTCACCGACATCCTCAAAGGCTCGAGCCCTACCCTGTCGTCCTTTTCGATCACGCACAAGGGCGAGGGACTGCCGATAGTGCGCCGCAAGGGCTTTAATTACAACAACCTCGCGCCGCTGTTCAAAAACAAAGTCGCTGAGCCGTTTTTTGTAACTGCGCGCTACAACCCCGATGAGCAGAATCACCCGATCAAGCTCAGCACACACGAAGGACAGGAATTCGACTATATCCTGAAAGGCAGCCTCAAGGTGCAGATCGACGACCATATCGACGTCATCAACGAGGGCGACGCTATCTACTACAATTCCGGCACGCCGCACGGCATGATCGCGTACGGCGGCGACTGCGAGTTCTTAGCTGTTGTAATCAACGCGCAGGGCAAGGCATACGAGTATCACGCCCCGACTCTCGAAAAACAGCCGAGTATCTATTCGGACGCGAAATCGGGAGCAGTCTGGGAGAACTTCATCGAGACGACCGTAGACGAAAACGGCGTTCTCAACAGCATCAAATTCAAGAACGAGGACAAATTCAACTTCGCGTATGATGTTGTTGACGCGATTGCGGCGAAGAACCCCGACAAGCTCGCGATGCTCCATCTCGACGCCGAAAAGCACGAGCGCCGCCTCACCTTCGGCGACATCTCGCGCGAGTCATCGCGTACCGCGAACTACCTGAAGTCGCTCGGTATCGGCAAGGGCGACCGCGTCATGGTCGTTCTCAAGCGTCACTACCACTTCTGGTATACAATAGTCGCACTGCACAAGCTCGGCGCGGTCATCATTCCGGCGACAAACCTGCTGGTCGAGCACGACTTCGAGTACCGCTTCAACGCCGCCGGAGTCAAGGCGATTATCTGTACCGCTGACGGCGACGTCACTCATCAGGTCGACCTCGCCGCTCCGCGCTGCGAGACGCTCGAGCTTAAGATTCTCGCCTGCCAGAACGAGCACAAGACGATCGACGGCTGGCACGACTTTGACAGCGAATACGCAAAATGTTCGCCGGTATTCGAACGCACCGAAGACACTGCCTGCGGCGACGACCCGATGCTGATGTTCTTCACCTCCGGCACGACCGGCTATCCGAAGATCGCGTCTCACAGCCACAAATACGCGCTCGGTCATTTTATCACCGCGAAATACTGGCACAACGTCGACCCCAACGGTATCCACTTCACCATCTCCGACACCGGCTGGGGCAAGGCGCTCTGGGGCAAGCTCTACGGTCAGTGGCTCTGCGAAGCCGCCGTATTCACTTACGACTTCAACAAGTTCGACGCGCACGACATCCTGCCGCTGTTCGCTAAGTACAACATCACGACCTTCTGCGCGCCGCCCACGATGTACCGCTTCTTCATCAAGGAGGATCTGTCGAAATACGACCTGTCGAGCATCAAATACGCTACGACCGCCGGCGAGGCGCTCAACCCCGAGGTTTACCAGCAGTGGCTCAAGCACACCGGACTCAAGCTGATGGAGGGCTTCGGACAGACCGAAACCACGCTGACCGTCGCAAACTTCGTCGGCATGAACCCGAAGCTCGGTTCTATGGGCAAGCCGAGCCCGCTCTACGAGGTCGAAATCCTCACTCCCGACGGCAAGCCCGCCGCGGTCGGCGAAACCGGCGAAATCTGCGTCTCGACGAAAAACGGCGCACCCTGCGGGCTCTTCCTCGGCTATTATCGCAACGAGGAAAAGACCAAGGAAGCCTGGCACGACGGCTGGTATCACACCGGCGACACCGCGTGGAAGGATGAGGACGGCTACTTCTGGTATGTCGGTCGTATCGACGACCTCATCAAGTCGAGCGGCTACCGCATCGGACCGTTCGAGATTGAGAGCGTTATTATGGAGCTGCCGTATGTCCTCGAGTGCGCGGTGACAGCCGCTCCCGACGAGATCCGCGGTCAGGTCGTCAAGGCGTCAATCGTCCTTGTCAGGGGCAAGACCGGCGACGACGCGCTGAAAAAGGAAATCCAGAACTACGTCAAGACGCACACCGCGCCGTACAAGTATCCGAGAATCGTCGAATTCCTCGACGAGCTGCCCAAGACGATAAGTGGCAAGATCAGACGTGTAGAACTCCGTGAAAACAAGCAGTAAAAACAACTCCGGCAAGTCCGGTTACAATAAATCCGGAAGTAAAAGCAAACGCTCCGACGACACAAAGCACAGCTTCAATAAAAGAAGCCGTGCCGACTCCGGACAATCTGAAAATACGTCCGGCAGACTTGAAGCCACGGCTTCTGTCGGCGCGGACGGCAGCACATTTGCAGAGAAACAAAAGTGGAAAGGCGGCGCGCTGCTGTCGCCCGTTCCGGCGGTCATGGTCAGCTGCGGCAGTCTCGAGAAGCCGAACATTCTCACGGTCGCGTGGTGCGGCACTGTCTGCACGAATCCACCGAAGACATACATCTCGCTGCGCCCCGAGCGATATTCGTATCCGATAATCAAGGAGCGCGGCTGTTTTGTAATAAATCTGACTACCGCGTCATTGGTGCGAGCCGCTGACTTCTGCGGTGTGCGTTCGGGTCGCGGCGTCGACAAATTCGAGGCGATGAACCTGCACGCCGCGCCCGCGCTCGAGCTTGACGACACGCCGATCATTTCCGAGAGTCCGGTTTCGATTGAATGCCGTGTCACCGATATAATTCCGCTCGGCACGCACGATATGTTCCTCGCCGATATTGTCTCGGTCGACGTCGCTGACGAGCTGATAGTCGATGGCGCGCTGAGGCTCGACCGCGCAGGACTTGCCGCCTACGCGCACGGCGAATATTTCGCGCTCGGCAAGAAGCTCGGTGATTTCGGCTTTTCGGTCAGAAAAAAGAAGCGCGCTCCCAAAAAGAAATAATAACAAAGGTCGCAGAGCAATCGTCTCCGCGACCTTTTTGCGTTGTTTTACGCGATATCTTTCTTTGTGTATTTGATATACGCGATACAAACAGCAGCCGCGGTTATAATCAAACCAACCATGAGATATCCTCCGTCTATTGATTTGCTGCTGATGATATCCGCGCCCTCTGTGTAGCCAAATGGCGTTATGTATTTGATGAATTCTGTGTTTTCAATCAGATTAGAAATGATGTTGAGAAAATAGAATATCGCCGCCAGTCCCAGTCCCAAACCGATTCCGCCGCGGCGCAGAAACGCCGACAGCGCAAAGGTAACAGCTAAAATCTCGAGCTGCATGATAAAGTAGGCTGAAAACAGCAGAGCTAAGATGTTGATGTCAGCTATCACCCCCACCGCCAGCATTGTCACGGCAATCACCGCGATTATGACTACATTGAGTATAAGTACTCCCGTGACCGCGGCAAGCAGCTTTTCGGTTACAACACGCGCTCTCGATATCGGATGAGTCAGTAAAAATTCGGCTGTATGCTCACGCTCCTCTTTCGAAAGCGCGGAGATTCCACAAAGCGCGGCGAAGAACGCTCCTCCAAGACCAAGCATATTTCCGCATTCAATACTGAAAAATCCGAGGAATTCACCAAAATTCAATCTGTCCATTCCAAACGCTTGACTGAATCCGCCCATTTGCGCGAAAACCGCGCCGATTTCATCCATCTGGTCGCCCATCTGAGGATATATCAGCACACATATTCCCATCATAAACGCGATTGAAACGGTCCAGATAATGATGGATATTCTGCTCTGCCGCAATTCATGCAGAAAAATCGTCATGTGCCGCGCCCTCCTTTGTATAGTAGTGCATGAATATTTCCTCCAAATCGGGCTCGGTAACGGTAAAGTCAGTGAGCGGAAGTGACGCGAGCAGATTTGTCAGCTGTCTGATATCGCCGCTATACAGGAATTCGACCGAATTATCGGTAACCGAGAGGATTTTCTGACCGTCTAATTCGGGAACTTTATTCACGCCGTGCAGTATGACCCGCTTAGCTCCGGTCTGACCGAGCTTCTCCACACTGTCATTGACAAGAATGTTTCCGTCCCGGATGACCGCGGCGTGCTTGCAGTATTTCTGCACCTCTGACAGGATATGCGAGGACAGAAACACTGTTGCGCCATCGTTATTGCGCTCGATGAGCAATGAATAAAACTCGCGCTGCATCAGCGGATCAAGCCCGCTTGTGGGTTCGTCGAGGATATAAAGCGAGGGTTTGTGCTGTAAGGCGCATACAATGCCGACTTTCTTGCGGTTGCCGAGCGACAGCTCGTCGATTTTACGTGTCGGGTCAAGCGATAATCGCTCACACAGCGATTTGGCTTCAGCTGTGCAGTCCTTTCTGTGCAGATTCGCGGAAAGCTTCAATATCTCTGATACCCTCATGCCGGAATAGAAC
This sequence comes from Candidatus Flemingiibacterium merdigallinarum, assembly GCA_904386005.1. GTDB lineage: Bacteria > Bacillota > Clostridia > Oscillospirales > CAG-272 > Flemingiibacterium > Flemingiibacterium merdigallinarum. The sequence goes on along the minus strand of CAJFKR010000006.1, from coordinate 30,520 downwards.
ATCGTTTCGGACGGCAGGAAGCCTACATTTGACAATATTTCAAGCTTGTTGGTTTTGATATCCTTTCCGAATATTTCGGCTTTGCCAGAGGATGGCGCAATAAGTCCGAGCAAGGTACGTATTGTCGTAGACTTACCAGCTCCGTTTGGTCCGATAAAACCGAATATATCTCCCTTTCCGACAGCTAAATTGACATCAACGATTCCACGCGATTTTCCGTAAAACTTTGTCAGATTTTCGGCAGAAATGATATTCATGACTGATACCTCGTCATTTATTCAACATAGATCATGTTCGGGAACAGAAAATCGAGCTTCTCGTCGTCATAATTCTTGTCAAGCCAGAGCTCGAAGGAACTGTCCGCGGGTATCCCTTCCATGCGTTCGCCGCGCCGCACTACCGCAGCGCCGGACACCGCCATGTCAACTGTGATGAATACACACATCACAATTGTCAGAAATGTACCAAGGCGTTTCGGAATCTTTTCGATCTGCTTTGAAATGAATGGGAAAAACTCCTTGACCCACAAAAGTCCGAGTATGCCCCAGATGAACATATACATCAGATTCGTGCGTCCGCCGAAATTCGCCGTCGTCTCGCTGTATTCCCATGAAACCGTGCCGAACGCCAGCTCCTGGAACAGGCTGCACAGATATTCGAACGCGCCGCCGATAATCGCCGCGGCGGTGAAGATGAACAGATCGCGCCGCTTGTAGCTCTTGTAAAGCAGCAGAGTCATCACGACCGCTCCGAAGCCGTAAACCGGAATGAATGGTCCCCAGACCAGACCGACGCGCATCTCGAATTTGTGCAGCGTCAGCAGTGCCCAGAGCGTCTCAAGCGTCGTGCCGACGACATTGCCTATCATGAAAAGCCAGAACAGCTTCGTAAAGCAGAGCGAGTGCGCGAACGGAACCTCCGCGCCTTCGGGAATCTTGGTCTCGTATTTCGCGATTGTCTTTTGCTGACGCTCCGCGGCCCGCTTCTCGTTTTTGTCGACGAATTCCTTAAGCTGCTCGCGCAGGTGGTCGATATTCAGCTCGGCGCGCTGCTTGTCAAGGTTTGGGAAAGCCGCGAAGATACGTCTCTGCTGCCACTTGCTGACAAACGACTTTGACAGATCGTCATATCTTTCCTTGACCGCGAGCGTCTCTTTCGAGATAAAGCTGCCCATGTCGTCGGTATTTTCGCGCAGACGGTCGGCGATTATATTGAGAAGCCGCAGCTTTTTACGCATACCGGCAATCGCAAACAGAGTCGCGACGCAGTCGGCAATCATCAGCGCGATTACCGTAAAGCAGAATATCTCTCCGATGATGTGTGGTATTATCGCAGTCAGCCAGTCGATGAGCGGAAAGACCAGCTTAACGACAAACGTACATCCAACCGCCCAGATCAGCGAAAACTTCAGGCAGACATAGCCGTTCAGATTAAAGGGGATGTCGCTGTAATCCCACCACTTCTGGTTGAATATCCGCTCGAGTATGAATCCGGCGAGGTATTCAATCAGAGTTGTGACTATGAACGAACCGATGAAAGTTACCAAAAGACTGCCGGATATCGGCTTCAGTATCATCGCGACCACGAGAACACCGAAGCCGTAAATCGGACACCACGGTCCGCCGAGAAATCTACGGTTGACGAATTTTCCCAGCACGACCGCGGCGTATATCACCTCGAGTATGTAGCCGAGGATTGCAAACAGGACGAAATATACAGCGATGTCATAAAATGATAATCCAGAAATAATCGGTGTAAACATAGCATTACTGATATATCAGTATCATTACGGGTTCATCAGTATTTGACCGAGCATTGAATCATCGTCGATTATAACCGTCTTGCCTTCGCCTGTCAATGAAGCCTTCAGAGCGTCGAGAGCGCGAGTGAATTCGTAGAATTCTTTCTTATCGTCGGTGTTGTAGGCCTCGGCAAGCAGCCGCATATACTCCTGCTCGCCCTCGGCTTCGAGCCGCGCGGCTTCGGCTTCGGCGTTCGAGACAATGATGTTGACCTCCTTGTCGACCTCGTTGCGGATGATCGACGCCTCGTAGTTTCCGTCGGCGGTATATTTTTCGGCGATCTGGTTTCGGTCGGAGATCATGCGGTCGTATACCGCCTGCTCGTTGTTGTCCGGCAGGTCGAAGCGCTTGATTTTGACGTCAAGGACGTTGATGCCATATGTGCTGCAAAGCGACGCAACCTCGGTCGTTATGCTCGCGTATATGTCGTTGCGCTCGGACGCGTCGTCCATGTTTATGATGTCGTTCTGCTCAAGCGTACCCATCAGGTTCTTGAGCGCGGTATAGGTCAGAGCGTTGAGACGCGACTCGGCTTCCATTGTGCTGGAGAGTGTACGGTAGAAGGTCAGCGGGTCAGCGATCTCCCAGATGACATAGCTGTCAACCGTCATATTCTTTTTGTCACTGGTCAGCACCTCAGACGGCGGGATGTCGTAGATCAGCGTCGTCTTGGGGAAGTAGCGGATGTCGTCTACAAAGGGTATTTTTATATGCAGCCCGGGAGTCTCGTTGACCTTGACTATCTCCGAGAAGCGCATCACGCAGGCATACTCGTTTTCAGCCACGGTATATAATGAACTCATCGCGATTACCAGCAGTACAATCACTGCCGCGATAATGATTATAGCTTTTTTCATATTTTACCTCATTAATATGCTTGTTATGTCAGCCTTCAGTTTTGACTGTTGTTGAACTCGAGACGAAGTTTTCGAGCGGGAGCAGCTTCTGCGTCGAGCCGTCCGAAACATCTATATAGAGCTTCACGCCCGGGAGCGCCTGCTCGATCATCTCGTAATACATACGTATCTTCGTGATCTCGGGGTTCTTCGAATATTCATCATACATAGCCTCAAACAGCGCGACCTGCTTCACTGCCTCATTGATACGGTTCTGTTTTAAGTATTCGGCGTTCTGAATCAGCTGGTCGGCGTTGGCCTGTGCTTTAGGCAGCTCGGAGTTCGAATAGGCCTTCGCTTGGTTTATCGCGGTTTCGGCTCCCTGCTTTGCGGTCTCGACCGCTTTGAAGGCTTCGATGACCGAGGTTGTCGGCGGTTCGCTGTCCTGGATCTTGATGTCGGTCAGCGTGAGACCGATGTCATAGACCTCCAACTCCTCGGCGACCAGCTCCTTGACGCGCATCTGTATGTCGGTCTTTCCGTCAGTGAGCACCGCGTCAACCGAAGCTGAGCCGACGACCGCGCGTATCTGGCTCTGGATAAGGTTCTTGAGTATCGTCACCGGATCCTTTGAGTTATACAGATACTTGACCGGGTCGGATATCTTGTATTCAACAAAGAAGTCGACGTTGACTATGTTGTAGTCGCCGGTTATCATCTTCGACTCCTTTTCGACGACCTCGTAATCCTCGGCGTTTGACGTCGAACGGTAGCCGATCTCTATCTTCTGGTAAACGTTGACGTCGACCTTCTGCACCTGCTGGATGCCGAACGGGAGCTTGAAGTGCATACCCGCGCCGGTGACGTCGGTCGCCTTGCCGAAGGTAGTCACTACCGCCTGCTGCTTTTCGTCGACCGTGTACCAGCAAGTGCCGGCGAGCGCGAGCACTGCTATCGCGACGACGACTATTATCACGATATTGCGTATCTTCTTTGGTTCAAATTTCGGCTTTTTGTTTTGGTAAAAGATTTTTCCGTCTTGTGTAAAATTATTCATACAAAGACCTTTCCTTTCGGTATAACTACATCATTGAATGCTGAAGCTACAATAATTTGCAGTCTAAAAATTCTTTATCGCGTTCAGATGACTGTATTGTTATTATACAATACCAATGTGAACAGCGTGTGAAGCAAGTGTATTATATTTGAAAATATGTGACAGTCAGCTGAAAATAGAAATGCGCCGCACATTGCAGCGCATTAGATGTTCGAAATGTTAGTCTGCTTATAATAAATCTGGTTTGGATTATTCGTTCATGCCGGTAAAGCCGTTGTCGTGCAGCAGCTTGACCGCGGCGTCCTCAGCCTCGATACGCATGACGACATACGCCTCGTTTTCGGACTTCGCGATAAACGCGTACATATACTCGATCTGGATATCACGGGTCGACAGCAGCTTCAGCACCTCGGCGAGTCCGCCCGGACGGTCATGTATGCAGGCGGTGATGACGCTTGTAATCGACACGGTCAATCCGGCGTCGCGGAGTACCCGTTCAACCTCCTCGGGGTTGTCAACAATGATGCGCAGTATGCCGAAATGCGTCGTGTCCGCGACCGAGAGCGCGCGGATGTTGATGTTGTTCTTCGCGATGATCTCGGTGATCTCGGCGAGTCTGCCCGGCTTGTTCTCGACAAAAATAGATATCTGCTTGATTATCATGGTCAATCCTCCTGTATATTACATTTTGCGTTTATCAATGACGTGCTTTGCCTTGCCCTCGCTGCGCGCGATCGTATTCGGCTCGACGAACGTGATCTTAGCCGCGATTCCGAGCACCGACTGCATCGAAGCCTGTATCTTCGCCGCCATCTCCTCAAAGCCGCGCACCTGGTCGGTAAAGTTCTTGTCCGAGACCTCGACCTGGATCTCCATCGTGTCGAGATTGTTCACACGGTCGACGATGATGAGATACTGCGGCTCGACGTATCCGCTCTGCAAGAGCACACTCTCGATCTGTGACGGGAAGACGTTGACGCCGCGGATTATCAGCATATCGTCGCTGCGGCCGCAGGGCTTTGACATACGTACAAATGTACGTCCGCAGGCGCACTTCTCGTGCGTGATGCTGGCGATATCGTGCGTGCGGTAGCGTATCAGCGGCAGAGCTTCCTTCGTGATGCAGGTGAACACGACCTCGCCGTCGACGCCGTCAGGCATAGGTTCGCAGGTGATCGGGTCGATTATTTCGATGATGAAGTGATCCTCGTTTACATGAAGTCCGTTCTGGCATTCGCAGTCGAAAGCCACGCCCGGTCCGGAGATCTCGGACAGACCGTAGATATCGTGCGCCTTGATTCCGAGTCTCGACTCGATTTCGCTGCGCATTGCGGGCGTCCAGGGCTCGGCGCCGAACAGACCGGCTTTGAGATGAATCTTGTCAAGTCCGATTCCGTTCTGCTTGAGCGCGTCGGCGAGGTAGAGCGCGTAGGACGGCGTGCAGCAGAGGATGGTCGACTTGAAATCCTGAAGCATCGTTATCTGACGCTGCGTGTTGCCGGTAGACGCGGGAATTACGGTCGCGCCCATCTTCGCGGCGCCGTCATGCAGTCCGAGACCGCCGGTGAACAGACCGTAGCCGTATGAAACATGGACAAAATCGTTCTCGTCAGCTCCCGCCGCGACGAGCGCGCGTGCGGCGCAGGTCGCCCAGACGTCGATATCGTGCGCGGTATAGCCGACGACGGTCTGCTTGCCGGTCGTACCCGAAGACGCGTGTATGCGTGTAAGCTGGGACGGAGGGACGGCGAACATACCGTAGGGGTAGTTGTCGCGCAGGTCCTGTTTGTAGGTAAAGGGCAGACGGCGCAGGTCATTGACCGTCTTGATGTCCTCCGGCTTTACACCCGCCTCGTCCATTCGGCGGCGGTAGACTTCGACATTGTTATAGGCATGATATACCGTCTTCGACAGCCGGTAGGATTGCAGGCTGAACAGCTGATTGCGTGGCGCGGTTTCGATGTCTTCGTTGAAATATTTTCTCATATAACTGCGATTTATCCTTTCATTTGTCCGCGGCGTTGCCGTCGGTTATTTACGATTCAGGTCATTTTGAGGAGCCGTCAAAGGCGCGGCTCCTCAGCTGGCAGACTTCACGCCCCTGCCTTGTCGTGATAGGCATTGCCGAGTTCGAAAGCTTTAAGATTCAAGTCGATGAACTTTTCGGGCACGGATATGCGGATAGCCTCGTGCAGAGTTTCAGCGTCAAAGCCGAGCGCGTGCGCCATAAGTCCGATCAGCGCGACGTTGACCGCCTTTTCGCTGCCGGCTTCGCGCGCGAGTGCGAGCGCGTCGGCCGCGATCACCTTTGCGCCGGTCGCTTTCAGCTTCTCGACAAGATTCGACGGATATTCAGCCGCGCCGGTGATGACCGGCATCGGGTTGATTTCCTGCGTATTCGTGATGATAACTCCGTCGCGCTTAAGATATGGCAGCCATCTCGCCGCCTCAAGCAGCTCGAACGACATTATAATATCGGCTTCCCCGCGGCAGATTACCGGCGACGCGACTTTATCGCCGTATTTTACATATGTAACGACCGAGCCGCCGCGCTGGCTCATACCGTGAACCTCGGACACCTTGACGTCGTAGCCCTTTATGAGGACGGCGTTTCCGAGTATGCGGCTGGCGAGCAGCGAGCCTTGACCGCCGACACCGACTATCATTATATTCTTTGTTGGCATATTTATTTCTCCTGATTGTAAACTATATATTTATAACCCGTAATATCAACCGATCGCGTCTTTTTTGCACATCTGCGTGCAGAGACCGCAGCCGTTGCAGAGAGTCGCGTCGATCGAAGCCTTGCCGTTTGTGACCGAGATGCAGGGGCAGCCGATCTTCATGCAGGCTTTACAGCCGATACACTTGTCGGCGTCGACCTTGAGCGGAGGATTGTGCTTGACGTATTTGAGCAGCGCGCAGGGTCTGCGGCAGATGATGACCGACGGGCAGTCCGCGGCGAGCTCTTCCTTTAGCACCTTCTCGGTCTCTGCGAGATCATTCGGGTCGGTTATGCGGATATGCTCCTCCGGAACTCCGGCGGCGCGCGCGATATTCTCAATCAGGATGCCTTTGACCGGTTCGCCCTTGAGCGTAAATCCGGTGCAGGGATTCTGCTGATGTCCGGTCATGCCGGTGATGCTGTTGTCGACTACGACTACTGTAGATATACCTTTGTTGTAGGTGATATTGACAAGACCGGTGATTCCCGAGTGCATGAACGTCGAGTCGCCGATTACCGCGACCGACTTATTCTCCTCGTGGCGAATCTTATTGAAGCCGTGCAGCGCGGAGACCGACGCGCCCATGCAGAAGGTCGTGTCCATACCGCCGAGCGGCTTCGACGCGCCGAGCGTATAACAGCCGATATCGCCGCTGACGTACAGTTTCAGCTTGTTGAAAAGATAGAATATTCCGCGGTGCGGACATCCGGGACAGAGCACCGGCGGGCGCGGCGGGATAGGGTCGTCAATTGTATAGCATTCGGGTTCGCGGTCACAGAGCAGCTTCGCGAGCAGCTCCTGTGAGAACTCGTCGCAGAGCGGCAGCAGGTTCTTGCCGTCGCACTTGATTCCCTCGGCGCGGCAGAAATTCTCGATGACCGGGTCGAGCTCCTCGATTACGATCACGCGCTCGTATTCGGCGGCGAAATCGCGTATCAGCTTTGCGGGGAGCGGATAGACCATGCCGAGCTTGAGGTAGGACGCGCTGTCGCCGAACACCTCGAGCGCGTAGTTATAGGACGGACCCGCGGTGATGATACCGAGCTTCGCGCCGTCGTTCTTTATAACACGGTTGAACGGGCAGTTTTCGGCGAACTTGGCGAGGTCAGCGAGCCGTTTTTCGACGACAATATGACGCGGACGCGCGTTGCCCGGCATCATGACGTGCTTCGACGGGTCTTTTTCATACGGCTTTACCGGAATCTCAACCCGCTCGCCGGTATCGACTATCGACTGCGAGTGCGACACGCGGGTATTGAGCCGGAGTATGAAAGGGGTGTCGAACTGTTCGGAATATTCATATGCGAGCTTTGTGAATTCGCAGCACTCGCCCGAGTCGGACGGCTCGAGCATGGGCAGCTTCGCGGCTTCGGCGTAGTGACGGCTATCCTGCTCATTTTGCGACGAGTGCATACCCGGGTCGTCGGCGACTCCGATGACCATACCGGCATTGACTCCGGTATAGGCGGTGATGAACAGCGGGTCGGCAGCGACGTTGAGTCCGACGTGCTTCATTCCGCAGAACGAGCGTCCGCCGCCGATAGCCGCGCCGAGCGCGGTCTCGAGCGCGACCTTTTCATTCGGCGCCCACTCGGCGTATATCTCGTCATATTTCGCCGCCGCTTCGGTGATTTCGGTACTCGGCGTACCGGGATAGCTCGAAACCAGACGCACGCCGGCTTCATAAAGTCCCCGCGCGACAGCTTCGTTTCCAAGCATGATTTTTTTCATAATTTATGTATATCCTTTTATTCTTGATTATGCGAGTGCGTGATTTGATGTTTTCTCTGGGGGAGGCGCCTTTTGGAAAAGGCGTCTCCCCCAGACCCCCTCCGCGAAAACTTTCGCAGATTTGGGTTAATGGTGGTTGATTGTTTGCAGACAGAGGTGAAGGTTGTTCTTGTCGTTATGGACGACAGGGGCGCGCCGCCTAATGGGGCCCCGCTCCCCAACCGGCGACTTTGTTTGTGCGAGGCTGTTTGAGTCATTGGTATGATTGAGACTTTGTAGGCTTATTTATAGGATTATAAATCAGGTTACTTTAGATTTAACTATAGTCAGAATACGTCGAGTCGAACTGTGTATTTAGTCAGACTACGGCTAAACAGATCTTATCTACAATCAGATAAAATCTATCCAAATCGTATAATCAGATTGAATCTATCCAAACTACGTTCATAACCAAATTCCATCCAAATTCAGCACAACAAACAGCCATTGCCCACTGCATGTCGGCTGCTTTCAGCTTTACTTCTTTCGATTATCGATAACGCGCTTTGCCTTGCCGACGAAGCGTTCGAGCGAGCGCGGCTCGACGAGGTTTATCTTCGCGTCAAGACCGAGGACGGTCTGGAGCTTATGGCGTACCGACTGCTGCAGGTTCTCGAGTTCGGAGAAGCTCTCGAGCAGCTTCGGGTCGGACACCTCGATGTTGATCTCGAACGTATCCATATAATTTTTCTGGTCGAGCACGATCTGATACTGCGGACCGACCTCGGGGATACTGACGAGCACGCTCTCGATCTGCGTCGGGAAGACATTGACGCCCTTGATTTTGAGCATATCGTCGCTGCGACCGAGCGGTTTGTCCATGCGCGCGTGGGTACGACCGCACTCACATTTTTCGTAGTGTATACAGGTGATGTCCTTTGTACGATAGCGCAGCAGCGGGATTCCCTCTTTGGTGAGAGTTGTGACGACGAGCTCGCCCTCCTCGCCGCGCGGCTTGACGTCGCCGGTCTTGGGGTCGATGATCTCGGGCAGGAAATGATCCTCGGCAAAGTGCATTCCGCATCTCAGACGACATTCGCCCGACACGCCCGGTCCCATCAGCTCGCTCATGCCGTAGTTATCGGTCGCGAACAGATTCCAGGCTTCCTCAACCTTTGTACGCATCTCAATCGAGCAGCCCTCGGAGCCGAAAAGTCCAAGTCTTACTTTGAGGTCGCGGCAGTCGATACCAATATCGGCGGCGACCTCAGCTATGTACAGCGCGTAGGACGGAGTCGACACGAGCGCGGTCGTGCCGAAGTCACGCATCAGCTTCAGCTGCTTTTCGGTATTGCCGGTCGACGTCGGGACTACGGTAGCACCGATGCGCTCAAGACCGTAGTGCAGACCGAGCGCGCCGGTGAACAGACCGTAACCGAACGCGATCTGCACGATGTCCTCATTTGTCGCGCCGGCGGCGGTGACGAGCCGCGCCACGCAGTCCGACCAGGTATCGAGGTCGTTTTTTGTATAACCGACGACGGTCGGGTTGCCGGTAGTGCCGCTCGACGCGTGTATGCGGACGATCTCCTTCTGCGGAACCGCGAACAGACCGAAAGGATAGGTGTCGCGAATATCGTCTTTTGTCGTATATGGAATATATTGAATATCGGATAATACTTTGATTTTATCGGGCTTAACCCCCGCGTCGTCAAGACGCTTTCTGTAAAACGGCACGCGGTCGTATACATACGCGACAATCCGCTTGAGTCGCTCGAGCTGCAGGGCTTCGAGCTCCGGTCGTTCCATAGTTTCGATATCCTTCTGCCAGAACATTTGTATCGCCTTTCTTGGATTTAATAACTTATCACTTTATTATAATACAAATTGAAGTCAATGTCAATCCCATATTCGCAATTTATGTCGATTTAAGCAATATAGAGACAAATATCCGCATATTTTCGCCTTGACAATGTGTTGTCAAACGCCGAATATCACTGTCACTGATTATATATGGCAATTGATTTGAAATCAATCACTGAATAAAATCGAACTCGACATCGTCGATTCTTACCGTGTCGCCGTCGCCGCAGCCTTTTTTTATAAGCGCGTCGACCACGCCCTCGTCGCGCAGCACACGCTGGAAATACTGAATCGATTCGCGGTCGTCGAAGTTGATTGAATTTATCAGATTATACAGCCACTCGCCCTCGACCTCGTATACACCGTTGACATTTTTGACTGTAACGCTGTGATCTTGCGCGACTATCGGCTTCTGTGCCGTAGTCTCGGCTTCATATATCGTCATTGGCGGCAAATCATCGAGTCGTTTTGAGACATAATTAATCAGCTCGTCGACTCCCTCGCGCGTCGCCGCCGAGATCAAGAAGAGCTTACAGCCGAGCGTGTTTTCAACGAAGTCACGGAACTCGTCGAGGTCGCAGAGCTCGGGGTCGTAGGAATCGTATTTGTTCGCCGCGACTATCTGTTCGCGCTTCGCGAGCTCGGGACTGTAGCGAGCGAGCTCGTAGTTTATCGTCTTGATGTCCTCGATGGGGTCGCGTCCCTCGGCGCAGGATATGTCGACTAAATGTATCAGCAGCCGGCAGCGCTCGACATGGCGAAGAAAGTCATGACCGAGCCCGGCGCCCTCCGCCGCGCCCTCGATAAGTCCGGGGATATCGGCACAGACGAAGCCCTTGCCATCATGTGTCGCGACGACTCCGAGCTGCGGCTGGAGCGTAGTGAAGCTGTAGTTCGCGATCTTCGGGCGAGCCGCGCTGATCACCGACAGAAGCGACGACTTTCCGACATTCGGAAATCCGATGAGTCCGACATCGGCGAGCATCTTCAATTCGAGCAGCACATCGGCTTCCCCGCCCTTCAGTCCGGGCTTCGCGAAGCGCGGGATCTGACGGGTCGGAGTCGCGAAGTGCTTGTTGCCCCAGCCGCCGCGCCCGCCCCTCAAGCAGACAAACGGCTCGCAGTCGGACATATCCTTGATGACCTGTCCGGTCGCGGCGTCCTTGATAATCGTTCCGGGCGGTACCAATATGACAAGATCCTCGCCGTTCTTGCCGTGGAACTTCTCGGGCATACCGTCGCCGCCGTTCTGAGCGATGAATTTGCGCTTGTATCTGAACGCGAGCAGAGTGTTCGTGCCTTCATCTATTTTGAAAATAATACTGCCGCCGTTACCGCCGTCGCCGCCGGACGGACCGCCCTCGGCGACGTACTTTTCGCGGTGGAACGCGACGCAGCCGTTACCGCCGTCGCCTGCTTTGATGTGAATCGTTACGTTGTCTACAAACATCTTGCTTCTCCTAAATAATTATACATCGGTCAAATATTGTATTTTGCCACGTGATTGACACAGCTTATTCACCGGCAAGACGCAGCATTTCAGCTTCGTCGATGACCGTGATACCGAGCTCGTTCGCCTTTGTCAGCTTAGATCCGGCGTCCTCTCCCGCGACCACATAATCGGTCTTTTTCGACACCGAGCCGCTGACCTTGCCGCCGTGGGCTTCGATTATCTTCTGCGCTTCGCTCCGCTTAAGATTCGGCAGTGTTCCGGTGAGGACGAAGGTCTTACCGGCAAAGCGGTCGTCCGACATCTCCCTTTTTTCGGAGACTGTGACGACTCCGGCGGCTTTGAGGTGATCGATCAGCTCGCGCGTCTGCGGGTGCGAAAAGTAGTTTACAATATACTTAGCCGTGATTTCGCCGACGTCGTTTATCTCGCACAGCTCGTCGACGTCCGCGACGAACAATTTCTCGATATCGCCGTATCTGTCGGCTATCACTGCCGCGGCCTTTTCCCCGACCTGACGGATTCCGAGCGCGTATATCAGCCGCGCGAGCCCCGCTCGCTTCGATTTTTCGATCGCCGCAATCAGATTCGCCGCGCTCTTTTCGCCCATACGTTCAAGCTCGACCAACTTGTCAGCGGTCAGCGTGTAGATATCTGATATCCGCTTGACCAGACCCTCGCGGTGCAGCTGAGCGAGCAGTGCCTGACCGAGCCCGTCGATGTCCATCGCGTCCTTGGACGCGAAGTGTATCAGATTGCGCAGCAGCTGCGCCGGACATTCGGAATTTGTGCAGCGATATGCCGCGCCTCCCGACTCGGATTCGTCGTCCGCGTCACACGTCACCGGCTCTCCGCAGGACGGGCAGAACTCGGGCATATTGAACACGCGCTGCCTGCCGTCTCTGTCCTCCTTGACCGCTGACACAACCTCGGGTATGATGTCTCCGGCTTTGCGGACTATGACGTTATCGCCTATCATGATATCTCTCTCGCGGATGAAATCGAGGTTGTGCAGCGTCGCGCGCGAAACTGTCGTTCCCGCGAGCTTGACCGGCTCGAGCTGCGCGTTCGGAGTCAGCACGCCGGTTCTGCCGACCTGTATTATGATATCAGTCAGCCTTGTTTTCTTTTCCTCGGGTGGAAATTTGTACGCCGCCGCCCACTTCGGCACCGAGCCGGTCTCACCGACGACTCCGCGCAGCGAAAGCTCGTTCAGCTTTATGACGACGCCGTCAATTCCGAACGGCAGCTCCTCGCGCTCGCGTCCGATTTCCTCGATTCGGGAGATGATTTCGTCGACTGACGTCAGGGTTTTGTGCTTGGGCAGCACCTTGAATCCGACTTTAGCGAGCCAGTCGAGGCTTTCGTCGTGACGGTCGAAGTGCTTCGTTCCGGTTTGGTAATTGAATATGAATATATCAAGTCCGCGGGACGCGCAGATCTTCGGGTCGAGCTGACGCAGCGTACCGGCGGCGGCGTTGCGCGGATTCGCGAACAGCGACTCACCCGCGTCCTCGCGTGCCTCGTTGAGCCGCTCGAAGCTGCGATAGGGCATATAAACCTCGCCGCGCACTTCGATTTCAGGCTCGTCCGTTTCGATTTTAAGCGGAATCGACCTTATCGTCTTGAGGTTGGCGGTTACATTTTCACCGACCCGACCGTCGCCGCGAGTCGCGCCGCGGACGAATATGCCGTTCTCATAGCGCAGCGCGACCGAAAGCCCGTCGATCTTATACTCGACCGAATACGAGCACTCCTGTCCCGCCGCGTCATTTGTACGCTTTATAAAATCCTTGACCTCATCGTAGCTGAACACGTCGGTAAGGCTTTGCAGCGGTACGGTGTGCGCAGCCGGCTCGAAGCCGTCGGCGGCCTTGCCCCCGACACGCTTTGTCGGCGAGTTCGGGTCGGCGAGCTCTGGGTAGGTATCCTCCAGCTCTTTAAGCTCGCGAAAGAGCATATCGTAATCGTAGTCGGAAATCTCCGGCGAATCGAGCTGGTAATACAGTCTCGAATGGTATTCGACTTTGCGGGTCAGTTCCTTTATGCGAGCCGCCGCCTCGTCTCTGTTTATTGGCATAATAACCCCGACTTTGCGTTAGCAAAGTCTACCTCCTTCATGTCGATGCTTTGTGACGGTTATGCGGAATAGAATCGAAATCTCAGAACGCGAGGTCACAAAACGTGTAAGTTTGAAAACTGATTTTCAAACCTTCCCCTCTGGGACTGGGCTTTCCGGCATATATCATCAGGAGTATATCGAAATATCCAAATCTATGCCGGGATATTCAATATGAATATTATACCACATAGAATAAAAAAATAAAAGCGCAAATTTATTAATATCCCAATTATTTTGGATATTTCAAGCAAAAAGACAGCGCTTTACACGCTGTCAATGCTATTTAACTTAAGTTCATTTCAGGAATGACTGACATAATTTTAAGTAGAGGTACAAAAAAATACTCTCGGAATTATTATAAAGCATCTATGCTGCCATTGTCATCATTACAAATATCAAATAAATTGCTGATTGATAGAATCTATATCAGCAGTACCTATATGAAATTTCAGCAATATCAATCTTCCCCGTCAAGCCACCCAAGCTCAGTTAATCCTGCGAGCAGCTCCGCGTCAATATCCGAAACCTCGCCGCGAGAAATCAGCTCAATTGAATATACCCGCGTCTTGGCCGGATAGGATTCGCATATTCCACTGTGCGTTACACGAATCAGGTCTCCGTTGTCAAGCGAATCAAAGCTGACACTGTCGTCAGCCGCGGTCATTACGCAGGGATAAGCTTGATTTTCACCGTCGGCATTTACGCAAATCAGCGATTGCCCATTGTCCGCTTTGAGATATTGCCCCTCGATTATACCTTTGATATCATCCTTTTCTCCACAAGCACAAAAAAGTGACATGAATGTTGCCAAAGTCAAAAAAATGGCTGCACTGAATTTCATCGGCTCAACTCCCCGCTCACATAATATCGGCATTCTTGTGATGTCAGTATATATTATGACGAGGGGCAATTATAAAAAGTTCCGCTGTATCGGCTGTATTTCAGTTAATATGCTCCCCATATCACCGATACGGCGCAGCCAGTATTCAATTCCATTTCGAAAGCCATCGATATACAGTGTATATCCCTTGTCAGTCTCCTCCTCGATTACCAGTGTCGGGATTGAATCAAGCAGATATTCTATCTTATCTCCCCAATACAATATTCGCACGTCACAGCGGTCTCCGATGTGCATATTCCGCATATATTCACGAAACGCAGCCTCGTCAAACTGCGATTCATAAGGTATGAAGAAGCGGTCGTCAGTGATCTTCAACGACTTGATGCGGTCGATTCGGTATATTGTAGGAAAATGTTCTTCGGCATCGCTTTCACAGCCGTCGATATACGCGGTCAGGTAGAAATATATGCCAAAGGTTATAATGCCGACCGGTTTAAGCCTGCGCGTCACTTGAAGCTCGCCTCGCAATCGCTGGTAGCATATTTCAATCAACCGCCGCTCGCGTATCGCGCGCCCCAATTCCCAGATACCGTCGACCAGCCGAGTCTTGTGGTCAGGTTCGTGATAGTTGAATTTCGATGCTTTCAGAAGCTCGCGCACACGTTTGATATTCCGTTCGGTCAGTCCATATGCTGTCAGCTTGTTTATAATAGGCAGCATTTCATCGGAAATCAGCGAGCGACTCTCAAGAAGTATCTTGCATATTACCAGTATCTCACCATTTGTCAGCATCGTATCGTTATTTTCGTTAAGACGGTAGCCGCCTGCCGTGCGGTCGTAAATGACGATTCTACCCGAGCCGATGTTGAACGTATTGTCGCCAAAAAAAGCGCGCAAGTCGTCGATGTCTCGCTGAATTGTTCGCTCGTTTACCCCGAATCGGATCGCGGTTTCACTCTTATTAATCAACTCGCCCGCGCTGAGTTCGGTATAAATCGATAAAATCCGGTCATATTTTGACTTTTTAATATTGATCTCCCCCATTTGCTGTCATAGTAGATTATTGGTTATTTTCCCAATTACATTATACCATTTGCCATAGACACATACTGTCACTTTGGTTATAATAATGTATATTGCTATAATAATTATATAAAAATGCAATATTTGGCGTGATAGTCACCCGCAAAACAGATATTATAACTAACAGATATAATATACTATGGTATAGTTCATGTGAATAGCCAGATTATTATACTATCATTATATATATGAAATAACGAGGTGGCATAATGAATCCAGTTTATGAATCCGAATATATGCAAATCGGGTTGAAAATTGCGTATTACCGCAAGCTGAGGGGGTTGACGCAGGAGCAGCTCGCCGAAAGAATCAAAAAAACGCCGGCTTATATCGGTCACATCGAAGCGCCGAACATAATCAAAGCCGTGTCACTCGACACGCTGTTCGACATCGCGATAGTTCTTGACGTTCCGGCGTATAAATTCCTGATGTTTGACGATTAACAAACATATATAAAATTCCCCAAAGCCGTTCTGATGGTGGCTTGTCGGCTTTGGGGAGTGCGTTTTATTTTCGAGTTCGTTCGCTGTGCAGTATATAATCAAGACGGCGGCGCATAAGGTCAAGCACCTCGGGGTAGGTATCGGCAAGATTTTGTTGCTGGCTGATATCATAGAGCAGATTATACAGCTGCTCCGACTTCGAGTTGCCAAGCTCGGTATCGGTATGTTTATTGTACGCCGGACCATTGTTCGGGGCAAGATATGCCCAGCGCTCATGACAGAGCACCGAGCCGTTCGCGCCGCCCTGTGTTACGAGCCAGTCGCGACCGACCGGGTCGTCGCCAAACAGCGCGGACAGCAGATTCTCGCTGTCGGGGGCGTCGTCCTCACCGAGCGGAACCCCGAGCATCGCGGCGAACGACGCCATGAAGTCGACATGGCAGACGAGCGCGTCGCTGTCAGTCCGTCTGACCTTGCCGAGCCAAGACAGTATCATTGGCACACGCGTACCGCCCTCGAACATACTGTATTTGCCGCCGCGCAGTACTCCCGCGGGCTTGTGCGCGCCGCACAGCTCGACCGCGCGGTCGTCGTAACCGTCGTCGAGCACCGGTCCGTTGTCGGTTGAGAAGATAACTATCGTATTTTCAGCAAGACCAAGCTCCTCGAGCTTGTTCATCAGCTCGCCGACGCACCAGTCCATTTCAGCGATCACATCGCCGCGCGGTCCGAGCTTGGTCACGCCGGCAAATCGCGGACTCGGCAGGCGCGGAACGTGCGGCTGATGCAGCGCGTAATAGAGGAAGAAGGGTTCGTCGCGGTGCGCCTCGACGAACGACTTCGCGCGCTCGGAGAAGGTCTCGGCGAGCTCCTCGTCGCGCCAGAGCGCGGCAGCTCCGCCGCGCATATATCCGATCCGACCGACGCCGTTGACGATACTGAAGTCGTGACCGTGGCTCGATTTCAGCTTGAGCAGCTCTGGGTTTTTGTGGTAGGTTGGGATGTCGTCATACGGACATTCAGCCGCGTATGAGACCTCAATCGGGTCATTCGGGTCGAGATTGACGACCCTTCCATTCTCGACATAGACACAAGGTACGCGGTCTGCGGTCGCCGGAAAGATAAAGGTGTAGTCAAAGCCGGTTTCACGCGGGGTGTTTTCGATTTCCTGATTCCAGTCGATTCTGCCGCGACCGAGACCGATATGCCATTTGCCGACCAGACCGGTCGCGTAGCCCGCGCTTCTGAACACCTTCGGCAAGGTATTCATATCTTCGGGGATGAGGTTGCAGGCGTCGCCCGGGAGAATCTTCGCGTCCGAATTACGGAACGGGTATCGTCCGGTCATCATGCTGTACCTCGCGGGCGTGCAGGTCGCGGCCGGCGAGTGGCAGTTGAAGAAGCGTACGCCGTTTTCGGCGAGCCGGTCGATATTCGGCGTGGGAATTTCACAGGCGCCGTAGCACCCGAGGTCGCCGTATCCAAGGTCGTCGGCATACATGATAATGACGTTAGGCTTTTCGTTTGGCATGGTATCAGCTCCTTTATTTTCTGCGGGTTTTATTCAATGTGAAGCCGCGGGCAAAGGCATTCGACCGCGCGGCAGATTCAAGATATTTCAATCTTACCATATCCACATCAATTTGTCAAGCTATATTCGACAGATAAATACCGCCGCACGGACATTTCCGTGCGGCGGATGAATAGCGTCTGATATTGCGGACGCAGTAGTGTCTGATATATCAGACACTACGTCAGAAATAAACCTCGATACTCACTCTGCGGTCAGTGGTGATATCAAAATCGGCATACATAGAATCCGCGACCTTGCTACAGCTGAACTCAACTTCCCTGCCGTTCACGCACACGCGGCTGCAGCTCCTGCCGTCCGGCAGCAGCAGGTGCGCGGCGATTTCATACGCGGGCGAGCTGATATCGTAGCGCATACCCTCGTCAGTCAAAATATATCTGATGTCAACTATGCTGCCTGACAGCTCGTATCCAGTGAAATAACGCAGCTCGGTGTACGGAGTGACCGGAAAGCGCGGCGAGAAGCGGATTCTGCGGTAGCAGACGTCTATGTCCTCGACTCCGGCGAGACCCTCGTCAACCGCGCTGATAAGCGCGGCGGCGCCCCACGCGCTCGGACCGCCCTGCGGCTGCGGCTTCGAGTCGGGATAATAGAGGAAATACACGTCGCCGTCGCGCTCAACAAGCTCGATAAAGCGTGAAATGATGTCCCAGCCGTAATGTTCGAAGCCGCTTTTAAACGCGGCTTTCGCGAGCTCGCCCGCGGTGAACGGCGAGATTGCGCCGTTCACATATTCGCCTTGCGTATATTTGTTGAATTTCTCGTATGGCGGGTCAATAGTGAACCACTCGGCAAAATATTTGGTTGTTTCGCGCCGTCTCATATATTCGGCGATTATCGAGCGGGATTTTTCAAGGTCGGTGATGCCGCGGTTGATGTCATACGAGTTCGACAATGACAGGCGTTCAGCCTCGAGCCTGTCGATGCCGTCGTGACCGACACAGAGCTGATGTACAAAGAAGCGGCCGTTCCACAAGTATTTGAAGATATTCTCACGGAGTACCGCCGCGCGCTTATCCCATTCGTCCGCGCGCTCATTATAACCCAGCCTGCGGCAGAACCATGATAACTGCCGCATCGCCTGCCATACGCCGGTATTGTCGCCGTGCATTGCGCACATAGGCTCGTTTTCGTGTATCCTGCGGTCAAGTCCGCTTGCGGGATCAAAGGTGAAATCCCAGGTGTCTATTGTATACGGGCGTATACACAGTCCGAGGTTTTTATCAAAGCGCTTCGCGTCGCTTGTAGCGTAATTGATTCCGGCTTCGAGCTTTGGCAGCACGCGGCGCAGCCACTCGTCGTCGCCGGTTGTCTGGTAATACTGCATCGCGCCCTCGACGACGAGGTATTCAATGTCGGCTTCGAGCTCGAGCCGTACAAGCGCGAGGTTATCGTCGGGGTATATGACGCGGCAATCCTCATCCACCATTTTCCAATGCCCGTCGTCGAGCTGCTTTATCAGCTCATAATACTGCCCGTCCGCGCGCTGCGTCTCGATTATGAAGTCGAGAAAATTGCGCAGCTCGTACTCGAAGTGCTTCATAGCTTTCATTATATGGACATGGTCGCGTATCCAGTTCTTATTGACCATCATATACCGTCCGTCAATGAACACCATCGCGCGTCCCTCGTATATATTGACGCGCAGCTTATGCAGAAACTCGCCGAGCCGGTAATCGAGCGTAGTCAGCACTCCCGGTATCGCGAGCTCGGTATTATTATACGTGCCATTCTTTCTGCCGTCTATGTTCATTGCGGGCAGTTTGTGCTCAAATTCTAGCATGTCAAGATAATTCCTTTCTCATTATTTTCCGTAGTTTTCGAACACCGCGAACATCTTGTCGTATTCAGCCATTTTCGCCGACTCGTTTGACGCGTAGTAGGACGCGAAGTTCGCGTTGCCCTCCTTGACCAGGGCTTCGAGGGTGAAGCCGAAGCCTTTCCAGTTGTCGTAGATATAGCCGAAATCATAGACTCGCTTGGAGATGATGAAGTCGATCATTTCGAACGACTCCTCGTCGCGCACGCCCTTTTCCTTGAGCACGAGACCATAATAATCGGGTATGACGTTCTTATAGGTCTCGGCGCAGAGGGCTTCGGCGATGATACCCGACATCTCGGGGTCGGCGACGCTCTTCGGCACGCAGATCGCGGGACAGCCGCCGTCGACTATTGTAATATAGTCCTCCTGCGCTTCATCCCATTTCGGATATGGTATGATTCCGTAATCATTCTGTGCGTCGCGCATATAGGTGATGCCGTATGATATCAGCGATGAAGCAAACATAGTAGTGCCGGCTGCGAGCTTTTCAATGCCGGCGTAATGCAGATTGCCTTCGGCGTTTTTATAATCAGGGTCGTAGAATGTGCCCGGATTGACCTGCGTCACCTCGATCAGCTTTTCGATAATATCGGTAGTCTTGCCGACGTCGAGCACGAGCTCGCCGTCCTCGATTATCTTCTCGCCGAACGCCCAGAGGTAGGCGCCGATGTTGCTCGCGACTGACGTCGAATAACCGTAGAAGTCCTCGAAATCGCGTGTGCCGTTGTTGTTGAGGTCGGTATATACATCCTTCGAAAATTCGGACAGCTTATCTATAGTCCATCCGCCGTCATAGACCAGCTCGTATAAATCGGGCAGCTGATAGGCTTCTGCCTGCACCTTGTCAAAATAAATCGAATAGGTTCTGCCAATTGTCGACAGAGAAAAATCGCCGAGTGCGAGAAATGCCGCTCCATGATAGGTCAGATCGTTGATATTGCTCTCACCCCACCAGGGTTTCTCAAAATCCACATACGGGATATCATACCAATTGAGCAATATCTCCGACAGCACCCATGAATCAGCTTGAAGCATATGCTGTGTAAGCAGCTGGTATTCGTCGTCGCCGGCGAGCACCGAGTTTGTGACAATTCCGTTTAGATTGCCATAAGTCTCGACGAAGAAATTAAACTTGACGTTGAAGCGCTCCTCAACGGCGCGGTTGCGCTCATAAATTATGTCAGACAGGAGGTCGCCGGTCAGCTCCTCGGAGAAGAAAAGCGTCTGATCGAAGTCGTTTACGGTTATCGTGAATTCCGCGCCGTTGTAATCGCGCTCGGGCAGACCATCGTCTACAAGCTGCCGCTCATCCTCAAGCGACAGGCTGTCTTCTGTGACCGCGGTGGTGTCGGAGCTGCTGTCTTGACTTTCAGTCGGTTCGGATTGGGACGCGCAGGAATTCGTTAGAAGCAGCAATGCGATAAGCAGGCAGGACAAGATTCGTGTGCGTTTCATTGATTATCATTGCTTTTGCGGCAATCAGCCCAGCTATGCTTTTAACTCACACGGCATGACGGCGCAAAAGCTTCCTTTCTCCCCTGTGGGGTTAGTTTTACGACAGTAATATGACAAGGACATTCGCAGGTTAAATGGCGGAAATACAAATGAAACTATGACAATATTCAATTTTGGGAATCAAGCAATTGATAAAACCGAAGTCAATTCGCTCTGAGGACTTTAATACGATTCCGACTTGCCGGGGTCGTCAATCTTTAATATAGATTTCTGCATCACTCCTATTTTTACAAAGCTCTCGCGTCAGATATCAGCTCTGCTATTCCGTCGACCGTACCGGAAGCGAGCATCAGCGCGGCAGTGCCGAGCAATATGCCGTATATCTGCTTTCTGTCGTTTATCTGCCCGTTACCTTTAAACAAACCGTCTATTATAAAACTACGTAAAGCTTCTCGGAGGTTCATATGGCAATATTATGCCGGCGCAGGATTTCGACAATTTCGAGCAGAATGGACTATATTTTCAGCTGACACTCGGTCGCAAGCTTATGGAAACCGAGCATTACCACAATTATTACGAGCTTATCTGCGTGCTGTCGGGGAGCTGTGTACACTCTATCAACGGCAACGCATCGAAACAGCGTCAAGGCGAGGTAAGATTGCTGCGCCCGGGCGACACACACTGCTTTTTATCGCAGGAACGCGATACCAGCCTGCTTTCAGTTTCATTTTTTCGTTCGATTGCCGATGCTTTTTTTCGCGCGTATATGCTTGACGGAATAGACGAGTTGACCGAGCCTCCATTGTTTTCATTAACTGTTTCCGAGCTGCTTTCATGCTGGCGCGCGGGCGAGCGAGCGCTCGCGACCGAGCAGAGCGATAATCCGCGGCTCGTGCGCTTGCTGATAGGTCAGTTCATGTCAGCGCTGTCGCTACGCTGTGGCAGAGACATTAGTACCGCGAACGAGCCAAACGAAACATTCCTTCAGGCACTCGAGTCGATGAACGAGCTTGACGCCGCCGCCGAGGGTATGCCGGCGTTTCTGCGGCTGTCGAACTTCAGCCACGCGCAGCTCTGCCGTTATCACTTCGCCGCGAGCAGTATCTCTTTCGAGAATGACGGAATCCTGCCAAGTCCGTCCGGTCCTACGTTTAAGAGATAGTTGATCCCATACCCGTTCAGCTTCTCACGCTGTGCGCGGATTCGCTCGGGCGACTTCCAGTTCTGGTCGTAATACTTGAAGCCCCAAGAGTCGTTCAACGTCGCCGGAATTTCGTAGAGCCCATAGGGTGAATACTTGTATCCGCCGAGCGCGTTCGGATCTCCGGTCTCGATCACCTCGGGCGGCGGAGTCGACGGGATCTCGTTGTCATTGAGCGACACATAATCATACGCGCCGTTGCCGATGCGCGAGTTGATGAGACAGTCCGGCTGATAGTGCTTGACAAGCCGGTTCAGCTCGAGACTCTGCTCGGGGCTTATCGTGTGCGGCACGTCGAACCAGACGAGCAAAAGCTCGCCGTAGCTCGTAAGAAGCTCGGTCACCTGCGGCTTTATCTTCTCCTCGAAGCAGATATCGAAGTTCTTTTTTGTCCGGTCGGGGTAATCCCAGCTGTTGTCCCATGACACTCCGGCACAGGGGGCCAGATTAGTATATCCGCCCCCGTGCGGATGATGCCAGTCGAGCTCCTGCGAATAGTAGAGCCCGAGCTTCAGACCGTATTTCACGCAGGCGTCGGCCAGCTCGTAGACGATATCCCGTCCGAACGGCGTCGCGTCGACGACGTTGAAGCGGTCTGCCTTTGAGTGATAGAGCGCGAAGCCGTCGTGGTGCTTCGCGGTGAGAACGAAATACTTCATTCCCGCGTCGCGCGCAAGCCTTATCCACTCGTCGGCGTTAAAGTATATCGGATTGAATATTCGCGCGAGCTCCTCGTATTCATTGTTCGGTATCGCGCAGCTCGCCTGCACCCACTCGGCGTAGGTCCTGACACGTTCGCCGCGCCACTCGCCCCCGAGCAGCGAATAAAGTCCGAAGTGAGCCATCATGCCGTATTTCGCGTCCGCGAACCATTTGCGTGTATCCATTTCGCATCTCCTTTTGTGGTTTGGTATTGCTATTATACCATGCTGACGAATGATTGTAAAGTGAAATTCGGGTTATTTATATTTGTTTATTGACAAAACACACCTGATGTGATATTCTATTCTCGCAACCGCGGTCATGCTTGCTTTGTGTCATTAATCAGCCGGTCGCGGCGCTAATAGTCAGCATTTCATACCGGATTGCGGCTTTCGCCGCCACGCGACGATTCAGATTCACAAAACCAGCCTTAAAACTAAAGGAAAGGATGCTTTCACTGTGCGGAAGCTACGGCTATTAACATGACTACTACAAACAATCCCCTGAGCTGCTGCGAGGAGCTGTACTACAAGCAGCCCGCGCGCAATTGGAACGAAGCCCTGCCGATCGGCTGCGGACGGCTCGGCGGTATGGTATTCGGTCGGGTCGACGAGGAGATGGTCGCACTGAACGAGGACACTCTCCATTCTGGGCAGCCGCTCAATCGAGTCAATCCCGACTGCCGCGAGACTCTGCCCGAGGTGCGCCGGCTGATAGCCGACGGCAGACTGACCGAAGCCCGACAGCTCGCCGAAGCGGGTATGCTCTCCTCCCCGCGCTACTGCGGCGTATATCAGCCGCTCGCGAACCTGTTTCTGCGCGACGCCGGTCAGTCAGGCGAGGTCACAGACTACCGACGCACGCTCGACCTGACATCGGCGATAGCGCGGGTGGAATACACGAAAAACGGAGTTGGATACAAGCGCGAATACTTCGCGAGCTATCCGCGAAACACAATTGTCATTCACCGTGCCGGATACAAGCGGCATCCCGACCGACGTCCGGCTCGAGAATTACAAGACCGCGCCTGACTCTGACGCGGGCATGGTCGGGCTTTACTTCAACTACGGCCGCTATCTGCTCATATCGTGCAGCCGCCCGGGCAGCGAAGCCGCGAATTTGCAGGGAATCTGGTGCGACTCGTTCACGCCGCCGTGGGAGTCGATTTATACGATAAATATAAACATCGAGATGAACTATTGGTTCGCGAACGCCTGCAACCTGCCCGAGCTCTGCGAGCCGCTGTTTGGACTTATCAGGCGTATGTATCCGTCCGGAGCCGCCGTCGCGCGCGATATGTATTCCTGCCGCGGATTCGTCGCGCACCACAACACGAACCTCTGGGGCGACTGCGCGCCGTTTGGAGCGGGCGTGTTTCTGTGGTGCTTCGGTGCGGCATGGCTGGTGCTGTCGCTCTGGGAAAGGTATGAATACGGTCATGACGCGGAATTTCTCAAAAATGAATGCTACCCCTACCTGCGCGACGCCGCGCTGTTCTTTGTCGACTACCTCGTTCCGGACGACGACGGCTATCTGTCACCGGTCTTACGCAGTCGCCCGAGAACCGCTACCGCCTGCCGAACGGCGAGTCCGGCTCGATTGCGCGCACCTGCACTATGGACGACGCTATACTGCGCGCGCTGTTCGACGCCTACCTTGGAGCCTATTCCGCCGGCGACTTCACGTCGGACGAGTGGCTGAAGCAAAAGGTCGAGGACGCGCGCTCGAAGATGCGCCCCTACCGCGTCGGCTCAAAGGGACAGCTGCTCGAATGGGACAAGGAGTATGACGAATGCGAGCCGGGACACCGTCATGTCTCGCACCTGTTCGGACTCTACCCGGGGCATGATATAACCGAAGATACCCCCGAGCTCATCGCCGCCTGCAAAAAGACGCTCGAGCTGCGTCTCGCGAACGGCGGCGGACACACCGGCTGGAGTCGGGCGTGGCTGACAAATCTATACGCGCGGCTGGGCGACGCCGACGCGGCATACGTGAATCTGCAGGCGCTGATCGGCAAGTCATCCTATCCGAATCTATTCGATTGTCATCCGCCGTTCCAGATCGACGGCAACTTCGGCGGAGTCGCGGCGATTATAGAAATGCTGACGTCGGGCAAGGTCGCGGCTAACTTCCCGAACGGTAGGTTGTGCGGACTGCGTGTCAAAGGCGACGGCGAGCGGCTCGTCGACCTCGAGTGGTCGGACGGCGGTATGACAACTGTCAGCCGTAAATGAACCGGTCGATTGTCCTTTGTTCAGCGGAGAGATTCAATTCGAGAATTCGATCACGGATGCGCTCGAAGCTCTCCTCGGCGTCGCATATCGGCAGACTGTGACCGCGGCTTTGCCAAAAGCCCTCGACTGTCGTAAACATCGTGCTGCTCCAGCCGTATTCGCGACCGTTCAGTCCGAGTTTGCGAGTCTCTCCGCACATCGTTATATACATTTTCATCTGCAATTCGACCAGTGCGCGCTCGAAGCGCGAGTTCTCGTCGCGTGTAAAATGAGCGAGTCGCTTCAGCTCGTGCAGCGCGACCTCGCCGTCAGATACGACCTCGTATATTCGTCTTGCCGCGTCGCCGAGTCTGCCGCGCCGGTATTCGTAGTCGAAGTCGGCGCCCTGCCTGCGCGCGGCGTAGAAATAGGGATACCAGTCGAGCGTGATGTAGCCGCTCGTCTTAAAAAACAGCTTCGAATAGGCGATGTCGTCGCATTCATATAATACGCGCATCCGCCATTCCCATGGGTCGGTATCAGGATCACCGGTGTGCCATTTTATCGGCGAATCGACGAATTCCTGTTCCTTCCAGTCGAAGTCGATTACCGCAAATATCCCCTTCGGATTGCCGCCGCCCATCGAAAAGCCGCATTCGCGCAATATTATGCAAAAATCCTCGAAATTGTTGAGCGTCCTGTGATTATTGCTTTCCATAATATTATGACCATGACTTTGCGTCAGCAAAGGCTATTTTGCCAAGGCAATGTATCCTTTCTTTATCAATTTAGAACACCGCGTTGCTTTCATATTGTCGCCCTATACAAATTATACCATAAAATTCCACGCGGCGCAATATCAAAATATATTTTCATTTTCAAAAAAACGCTTGCACAGCTACACAAGTTGTGCTAAAATATAGTCGATAAAATCTACAAACCAACTACAGGAGGCGAACATGAAAACTATACATCTTGTCTGTAACGCGCATCTCGACCCGATCTGGCTCTGGGAAAAGGATGAGGGCATCGCCGAGGCGATCTCGACCTTCCGTACAGCGGCTGATTTCTGCGACGAGTATGACGGCTTCGTGTTCAACCACAATGAGGCGGTGCTCTACGAATGGGTCGAGGAGCACGACCCCGCGCTCTTTTCACGCATCCAACAGCTGGTTCGCGACGGCAAATGGCACATCATGGGCGGCTGGTATCTTCAGCCCGACTGCAATATGCCGTCCGGCGAGAGCATCTACCGTCAGATTGAGACCGGCCGCGATTATTTTGTCGAAAAATTCGGAGTTTTCCCGACGACCGCTATCAACTTCGACCCGTTCGGTCACTCGCGCGGACTGGTGCAGATACTGAAAAAGAACGGCTACGACTCGTACATAGTCTGCCGCCCCGGTCAGAACGACTGCGCATTGCCGGCTGACACGTTCAGGTGGGTCGGCTATGACGGCTCGGAGATAGTCGCGCACCGCGCGTATGGCAGCTACCTCACCGGACGCGGTCAGGCCGCCGGCAAAATTTCAGGCTACGCGAACAGCGGCTTTGAAACGAGCGACGGTCTCGTGCTGTGGGGCATCGGCAATCACGGCGGCGGTCCGTCGCGCGAGGATATGAAAAAAATCGGCGAGCTCAAGCTCGACGGCTATGAAATCAGGCACTCGACACCCGAAGCTTTCTTCGCCGCGATCGACCGCGACGCGCTGCCGGTCGTCGACTATTCGCTGAATCCGTGGGCGGTCGGCTGCTACACATCGCAGGTGCGGATAAAGCAGGCTCACCGCAGACTCGAGGGCGACTTGTATATGACCGAAAAAATGGTCAGCCACGCGGCGCTGAATGGACTTATGCCATATCCGACCGACGATTTTGCCGCCGCGCAGCGCGACCTCGTGTTCTGCGAGTTCCACGACGTCCTCCCCGGCTCGTCGATACAGCGTGCCGAGGAAGCCGCGCTCCGGCAGCTGAACCACGGGCTCGAGATACTCGCCCGACTGAAAACCCACGCGTTCTTCGCCCTCTGCTCGGGACAAAAAAGGGCAAACGACGGCGAGATACCGATTCTCGCCTACAATCCGCATCCCTATCCGGTAGACACGCTGCTTGAATGCGAATTCCAGCTCGCCGACCAGAACTGGAACGAGGGAGAGTTCACCGATGTGCGCGTATTCTCGGGCGACGAGGAGCTGCCCGCGCAGGTCGAAAAGGAATACTCGAACCTGAATCTCGACTGGCGCAAGCACGTGACCTTCCGCGCGGTATTGCCGCCGTCGTCGGTCAGCCGCTTCGACTGCCGTCTCGAGGTGAAGCAAGGCAAACCGGTGCCGTCGCAGGAGCTGTCGGTCGAGACTGACCGTCTATCGGTGCGCGTCGGCGAGAGCGGGCTTATCGAGAGCTACAAGGTTGACGGTGTTGAGCTGCTTTCAGGCAAAGCTTTCCTGCCGGTTGTATACGAGACCGATGAGGACCCGTGGGGCTCGGTGATACGCCGGTACGACAACAAGCTCGGCGAATTCACGCTTCTCGAGGGTCCGCGCGTAGTCGAGGATGGCGCGGCGCGCAAGCTCGTCGAATCGGTGTTCGGATATGAGGGCTCGCGCGTGGTATTGCACATCTCACTGCCGAAATCCGGCTGTGAGGTCGGCGTCCATGTCGTCGCCGACTGGCAGCAGGACAATCGGGTACTTAAGCTCGAGATTCCGGTAAACGCTGACGGCGGGCGCTATTTCGGCGAGACGATGTTCGGCGTCGCCGAGCTGCCATGCGACGGCGACGAGGCGGTAAGTCAGCGTTGGTGCAGCTACAAGAATGGCGAGCGCGGAATCAGCGTAATAAACTCGGGCAGCTACGGCTCGAGCTGCAGGGACAATGTGATATCGCTGACATTGATAAAAAGCTCCTGCTATTCGGCGCTGACGCTCGGAAACCGCCCGCTGGTACCGAGCGGACGCTGGCTGCAGCACATCGACATCGGCTTGCGCGAGTTCGACTTCTGGCTTAATCCGGTCGGCGACGAATACCGGCGCGCCGATATACACAATCAGAAGCCGTATGTGCTGTCATACTTCCCGTCCGGACTCGGTGAGAAAGTCGGCGGCTTCTGTGTGATTGACAATCCGAAAATCCAGCTGTCCGCGTTCTATATGCACAACGGCAGCTACACAGTGCGGCTCTTCTGCGGCTCGGACAAGCCCGAGCGCGCAATGCTGACTATATTTGATAAAAAATACGAGCTTGAATTCGAAAAATACGAAGTCAAAACATATTCATATGACACCGAGACAGGTGATATTGGAGAGATCTGACATGGGATTATTTGACAAAATAATTCGCAAATCGACCGCGGAGCAGCAGGCTGAACTCGACCGCTTTCTCGATAAACGCGAGCGCGAGGTCGCGCCCTGCGACGATGTCGTATGCGACAAAGATCTACACTATATCGACGACGGCAACCCGCGGCATCAAATGGACGTCTACTACCCGAAGTCCGCGGCGGAAAGGCTTCCGGTAATGATTAACATTCACGGCGGAGGGCTGTTGCTCGGGTGCAAGCGTGCGAATCGATACTACTGCGAGGATATGTGCCGGCGTGGGTTTGTCGTATTCTGCCCCGAATATTCGCTGCTGCCCGAGGTGAATGTGTTCGACATTCTGCGCGAGCTCGCGGCCGCGATCGACTTCGCGATGTCGCGCGCTGACGAATACGGCGGCGACATATCGAAGCTCTATTTGACCGGAGACAGCGCGGGTGCTTATCTCTGCGTGTACCTCGCGGCGGCGCGGCGCTGCGAGGGCCTCGCCAAAGCGGGAGTGACTGCTCCGAACCATGACATCTCCGCACTCGGGTTGATTTCGGGGATGTTCTACACAACGCGATTTGACAAGATCGGTATTTTCCTGCCCAACTACATCTATGGCAGGGGCTGGAAACGAAGTCTAATCCGCGAATTCACAAATCCCGAGAATCGGAAGCTGCTGCGAGCGCTGCCGCCCAGTCTCATCATCACCGGCGACGGCGACTATCTGCGCGGCTACAGCCGGAGCTTCTACGCCGCAGCGAAGTCTGCCGGAGTCGAATGCGAGCTGCTCGACATTACGGACGTCAAGGTGATCCACGCGTTCGCCGCGATGCTGCCCGAATCGGACGCGGGCAGGACGGCGAATGACCGGACAGGCGATTTTTTGCGGCGGTATTGAGCGATTTTGTAAGGAATACGCTAAAAACAAACCACTAACAATATAGCGAAGCAAATTCTGAAATTGTTATCCGCTTGACAGGCACATACGGAAATCGTAAGTAAAATCAGACGCGATTGTTTTCCTTGCCAAAGCGCACAGTTGGTGCTATAATTATCCCGAGGTGACCCCATGAAGCCCGACACGATACATATATTCATGCAGCCCGAGATACGCGGCTCATTCTGGGCGGACAGCATTCGCCAGGGCATCGCGGACGCGGCGCGCGGACGGGGAGATGTCCTCGTCGCACACAACGTGGGCGACGCCATTCCCGAGCTGCCGTCGCGGCTGGCATTGGTCGTCGGCAACAGCCGCGGCTGGCTTGAAGGAGCGGTCGCTCGCTGTATCGAGCTCGGCGCGAGACCGATTATCGTCAACGCCGGTATGCTGCCGCTGCGGCAGTTCCGATGCAGCGGGGTTGTGTTTGAGCTTGAAGAGGCGCTCAATAATTGCGTCAGATCGCTTGAGGCACAAGGTCGCGGCAGGACGGTACTGCTCGGAGTCAACCCCGATTCAGCTACCGACCAGGTCAAAGCCGACGCGTTTATCAAAGCCTCGCGCGACCTCGACCCGAACGATATCGTCTGGGCTAACGACAATATCGACAGCTGCACTCTCGACTTCGCCGACCGGTTCGATTCAATCGACTGCGACTCGGTCATCTGCGCAAACGATACGGTCGCGATCTGCCTGTTAAGACTGCTGCGTGAGCGCGGATACCGGCTGCCCGAGCGGCTGTATATCGTCGGTATCGGCAACTCCTATGTCGGCGCGCGGCTCGCGCTGCCGCTGACCAGTATCATGTTTGACTATCATCAAATGGGCTGCGCGGCGATTCGGCTCTATCATCAGCTGCGCGAATGCGGCTTCGACTGCAATATGACGCTGTCGCTGCCCTGCAGGCTCGTGATACGCGATTCCGCGCCGCTAAACGATGTCAGAATCCAACCGCCTAAGCTGACTGCCGACACGCAGCCGCGCCAAGGCTATTTCGACAGTGACAACGCGCGGTGCATCATTCACGTCGAGTCGATATTGCAGGCGTCCGACGACATCGACCGCGAGATATTATACGGCATAACGCGCGGCGAAACCTGCGACGCTATCGCCGAACGGCTCTTTTTCTCTGACCGTGCGGTCAGATATCGATTGTCAAAGCTGCTCCGACGATACGGTTACAACGATCGTTCGGAGCTGGAGCTGGAATTCAGACGGGTATTTGATTAGCATAGCAAATAATGCTATAATATCTGCAATTTAGGTTATTTGAAATTTAAGTAATAATATAGCCGATTGTAAAAGTCATAGTAAACGAAAAAGTTTGCTTTCACTAAGCCGCTGCTCGGGGAAGGGTG
>CAJFKR010000005.1 GCA_904386005.1 Candidatus Flemingiibacterium merdigallinarum | reverse complement strand
GTTCCGGATGAGATGATCGAAAAATATTACAAGCCGGAATAAATTTTTTAGCGGTGGGGTAAAATTTTGACAAGCACAGCTTGTCGAATGATGGGAGCTTGCCTTTTATACGAGTTGTTTTTGCAGCTCGTAGGCGCTTCCCCGACAAAAAGCGAACAGTTTCGCATTTTACAATCGCTCAAACGTCGACAAGAAAGGATGGTCATATAAATGTCAACGGCGGCACCGACAAAAAGCAACCTGATGGCGATGAAAAAATCGCTCGGTCTCGCGCGTCTCGGCTATGACCTGCTTGACCGCAAGCGCAACATCATGATGCGCGAAATGATGAAGCTGATCGACGACGTCAACGAGATACAGGGACAGATCGAGACGACCTTTGCCGAGGCATATGAATCGCTGCAAAAGGCGAACATGACGCTCGGTCAGAACGACGTGTTCCGCATAGCGATGTCGCGTGATGAAGCCGATGACGTGCTGATACGCTACCGCTCAGTAATGGGCATCGAGATTCCCGACGTCAAGCTGACCGACGAGATCCGTATGCCGGGCTACGGCTTCACCTCGACCAATCCCCTGCTTGACGAAACCTACATCAGATTCGTCAAGGTAAAGCAGCTCGCGGTCAAGGTGGCCGCGGTCGAAAACAGCGTGTACCGGCTCGCACGCGCGATCAAGCAGTCGCAAAAGCGCGCGAACGCGCTGAAGAACATCGTGATTCCGAATCTTGAGGAATCGATTCATTACATCACCGGATACCTCGAGGAAAAGGAGCGCGACGAATTCACGACGCTCAAGGTTGTCAAGGAGCAGAAAAACAAGAAAGCAAATTAAACGCGGCTGTCCGAGCTTCGGACAGCCGCCTTTCTTTAATCTCAACCAATAGTTAATAACTAATATCTAATAACTAACAACTAATAAACTAACACCTAACACCTAACAACTAACCAGAGCTTCTTTCATCACCGAAATAGCCTCAGCGAGCGACGACTCAAAGTTACCTCCATCGCTGCCCTCGAGCGAGATCGCGCCGTCGTAGCCGGCGGTCTTGAGCGCGGCGAAGAAGCTGCGGCAATCGCCGATATCGTCGATATTCGGGAATTTGCGCGCGTTTTTCGGGCTGGCGATATGTACGTGCTTGATCGCGCTGCCGTAGGAGGAAAGCTCGGTCAGCTTGTCTCCACCGAGCATTGAGTGGTAGTAGTCGATGAGCAGCTGTATCTCGGGCTTGTTGACCGCACGGATTATCTCCATTGCCTCGCGGCAGTTGTTGATGAAATTGCACTCCTCGCGGCGCAGCTCCTCAATCGCGATTGTGACGTTATACTTCCTTGCCATTGGAGCGATCACGTCAGAAAGCAGCGCGATAAAGCGTTCCTTGGCTTCATCGAGCGACATATCGTCGGGGATTCTGCGCGCGCCGCCGCTGCCAAGCACGACTACGGGAGAGGCGAGCGGTTTCACCTTTGCGAACGCCATGTCGAGAAATTCACTAATTTTCGCGTATTCGTCCTTGCCGCCGAGCAGCTTGTAGTCGCCCGGGAACATTCCGTTGTGCGACGCGCAGACCATGCCGAGCTCATTTGCCCTATCGCGCATCGCGAAAATCTTCTCGTCCGGCGACGACGCGGTGCCGGCAAATCCGGTCTCATAGCAGGTATAACCGTATTTATTCAGTATTTCAAGGCGTCTCGGGTCAAGCCCTATACAGCAGCCAAATTTCATTTTGTACATCCTTTCAGACTTCAAATATCGAGATTAGTATTGTACTGTTGAGCCGACCTTATTTGACCGGCATTTTCAGTTTGAGTAACGAGGTTACATTAACAGTATACCACACCTTTTGATATTTCGCAAGATGAAGTGTGAAATCAAGCGAATTTGAATATTATTTAGCACTTTTGGTAATCGTCGTAATCGCTAATAATGTGAATTGCGATGATGTGAAGATTCTTATATTTCCGACCTTGACAATTTCGATCATATCGGGTATAATAGATAGTATATAGTTACTGTACCAGAATAATCGTAGTAAAGGAGAAATAATCTATGGTGAACTGCAATCCCGCCGAAAAATTTGTCAAGGAAGGTCTGACCTTTGACGACGTATTGCTGATACCGGCAAAAAGCGACGTCACCCCGAATATGGTCAGCCTCGAAACCCAGCTTACCAAGTCAATTAAGCTGAACATTCCTATGATGAGCGCGGCTATGGATACCGTTACCGAGTCGCGTCTCGCGATCGCAATCGCACGCGAGGGCGGTGTCGGAGTTATTCATAAGAATATGGCAATCGACAAACAGGTCGACGAGGTTGAACGTGTCAAGCGAAGCGAGAACGGCGTCATCGTGAATCCGTTCTACCTGTCGCCCGACAACTATGTCTATGAAGCGGACGAGCTCATGGGCAAGTACAAGATTTCGGGCGTGCCGATCTGCGACGGCGACAGACACCTTGTCGGCATCATTACTAACCGCGATATGCGCTTCCTCGATAATCATCAGATGAGAATCCGAGAGGTCATGACTCGCGATAACCTTGTTACCGCTCCGGTCGGAACTACGCTTGCCGAGGCGCAGGAGATACTGCGCAAGCACAAGATTGAAAAGCTCCCTATAGTCGACGACAAGTTTATACTCCGCGGACTTATAACCATAAAGGACATCGAAAAGGCGACCAAATACCCGCATTCTACCAAGGATAAGAACGGACGGCTGCTGTGCGGCGCGGCGATCGGCGTTACCGCCGACGTGCTCGACAGATCGCGCGCACTGCTTTCAGTCGGAGCCGACTTCCTCGTCCTCGACTCGGCGCACGGTCACTCCAAGAACATAATGAACTGCGTCGACAAGGTAAAATCCGCGTTCCCGCAGGCACAGATCATCGCCGGCAATATCGCTACCACCGAAGCCGCGCGCGACCTAATCAAGGCCGGAGCGGACGCGGTCAAGGTCGGTATCGGACCGGGTTCGATTTGTACGACCCGTGTCGTTGCAGGTATCGGCGTGCCGCAGATCACGGCTATATACGACGCCGCCTGCGCCGCTGCTGAATACGGTGTACCGGTAATCGCCGACGGCGGTATCAAATACAGCGGCGACATCGTCAAAGCCATAGCCGCCGGAGCTTCGGTCATTATGATAGGCTCGCTGTTTGCCGGCTGCGAGGAATCGCCCGGAACGACCGAAATCTATCAGGGACGTTCCTTCAAGGTCTACCGCGGCATGGGCTCGCTCGCCGCGATGGAGCAGGGCTCGAAGGACAGATACTTCCAGGAAAACTCGCGTAAACTCGTTCCCGAGGGAGTCGAGGGACGCGTGCCCTACAAGGGACCGCTGTCCGAGACGGTGTTCCAGTTGATAGGCGGCTTGCGCTCGGGTATGGGCTACTGCGGCGCACACACTGTCGCCGACCTGCAAGCGAACGGTCAGTTTATCCGCATAACGAACGCGGGTCTGCGCGAATCTCACCCGCATGATATCAGCATCACCAAGGAAGCTCCGAACTATTCGGTACAGTCGGGACTTTAATATAGGCAATCAAAATTAAACACAGTACGAACCCCCCGCCGAATCGGCGGGGGGTTCGTGTGTATATGTAACTGCATCGGCTATTTGCGATCGCTTGCAGCTACTTGCGTAATTGTTTCAAAGGCTCAATATCACTTCATCGCGATTGCGGCTTTCGCCTTGGCGACGATATTCGCCGCGGTCAGTCCGTACAGCTCCATCAGCGGCGGAACCTTGCCCGAACGACCGAACTGATCTTCGACGCCGACTCTGACTACAGGTACCGGCTTTGCTCCGGATACGCACTCGCAGACAGCCGAACCGAGTCCGCCGATATAGTTGTGCTCCTCGGCGGTCACGATAGCTCCGGTCTCAGCGGCGCAGCTCAGTATCAGCTCGCTGTCGAGCGGTTTTATCGTGTGGATGTTGACAACACGTGCCGAGATATTCAGAGCGGCCAGCTGCTCGCGCGCGAGCAGAGCCTGCTCGACCATGAGTCCGGTCGCGATAATCGTTATGTCCTTACCGTCAGCCATTACAATGCCCTTGCCGATTTCAAACTTATAGGTGTCCTTGTCAAACAGCGTCGGTACGGCGTAGCGTCCGAAGCGCATATAGCAGGGTCCGACATAATTTATAGCCGCCTCGACCATAGCGCGCGCCTCAACGGCGTCTGCCGGCTGCATTACGACCATGCCCGGAATGGAGCGCATCGTAGCGAAGTCTTCGAGGCATTGGTGGGTAGCTCCGTCCTCGCCGACCGAAATGCCGGCGTGCGTCGCGCCTATCTTGACGTTGAGATGCGGGTAGCCGATCGCGTTGCGCACCTGCTCGAACGCGCGTCCGGCTGCGAACATCGCGAACGAGCTCGCGAACGGGATGAGTCCGGCGGTAGCGAGTCCGGCGGCGACAGTGACCATATTGCCCTCGGCTATACCGCAGTCAAAGAAGCGGTCTGGGAATTTCTTCTTGAACGTACCGGTTTTGGTGGCGGCGGCAAGGTCGGCGTCGAGCACGACCAGCTTGTCATATTTGTCGCCGAACTCGGCGAGCGCCGCGCCGTAGGCTTCACGGGTAGCAATTTTATCTGCCATTTTTATGTCCAATCCTTTCGTTAAATCAACAGCCCGATTATTTTATCGCGGCGATAGCGGCGTCAAGGTCCTTCATCGCGACCTCGTACTGATCGGCTTTCGGAGCCGCGCCGTGCCAGCTTACGTCATTCTCCATGTACGATACGCCCTTGCCCTTGATCGACTTCGCGATGATAGCGGTGGGCTTACCCTTGGTCGCCTTGGCGAGCTTGACCGCGCTCTCGATAGAATCGAGGTCGTGAGCGTCGATCGAAATCACATTCCAGCCGAACGCGCGGAACTTTTCGTCAAACGGGGTCGGGTTCATGACGTCGGCGATCGGACCGTCGATCTGAAGTCCGTTCCAGTCGACGAACACCGTCAGATTGTCGAGCTTGTAATGAGAAGCGAACATAGCCGCCTCCCAGACCTGACCCTCCTCGGATTCGCCGTCGCCGATTATAGTGTAGACCCGCCAGTCCTCTTTCTTATATTTAGCCGCGAGCGCCATTCCGCAGGACGCGGAGATGCCGAGTCCGAGCGAGCCGGTGGTCATGTCGACGCCCGGGATGTGCTTCATGTCGGGATGTCCCTGTAAAACGCTATCGACCTGACGGAAGGTCTTTAAGTCCTCGACCGGGAAATATCCGCGGTGTGCGAGCGCCGAGTAGAGACCGGGCGCGGCGTGACCTTTCGACAAGACGAAGCGGTCGCGGTCGGGCTTATCGGGATTCTTCGGATCGATGTTCATCTCCTCGAAGAAAAGGTAAGTAAGAATTTCGGCAATCGACAGCGATCCGCCGGGATGGCCGCTCGACGCGCTGTATACAGCCGTGACAGCGCCTTTGCGGATTTCATATGCGATCCGCATAAGCTCGGCTTTACGAGTTTCAGTCATTTGTATATCCCCCTGAAAATAAGATTACATTATGTTGTTCGGAGCGGCGGCAGAGCCGCGTTCCTGTGAATACACAGCTATTAAAATTATACCGCTAAAACGTTATTTTGTCAAGTGTTATTTGTTACAAACAACACTTATATGATTATATATTCAGTCTGTCAGTTGTTTTCGATGCCCTTATACGAGTGCATCCAGTCTGCCTTTTTGTAATAGAACAGAAACGCCGCCGAGCTTAAGAACCATGTGAGCGGGTATACCCAGTAGAGCATCTGTATACTGTGAGTTAACGGCACGGTTATCGTCAGGAACGCTACGCGTACCACGCACCAGAATATCATCATGACCGCCATAGGCACCACCGCCTTGCCCGAACCGCGCAGCACCGCCGAAACCGCGTGCGAGTACGCGAGCAGGAAGTAGAAGAGCGCGGAGGTGCGCGCCTTTTCGATTCCGATCCTGATGACCTCGGGGTTGCGGTCGAACGCCGCGATCAGAATCGGCGCAAAAATAAACACGATAATGCCAATCAGCTCGGCGCAGATGATTGTCACAAGTATACCGAAGCGCGCGCCCTTTCTCGTGCGGTCATACTGCTTCGCGCCGAGATTCTGTCCGACAAAGGTAGTCAGCGCCATTGTAAAGCTGGTAATCGGCAGAAAGCCGAAGCCCTCGATTTTCGAATACGCTCCGCAGCCGGCCATCGCGACGTCGCCGAAAGAATTGATGTTCGACTGTACGACAACATTCGCGAACGCGATAATCGAATTCTGCACTCCGGACGGCAGACCGACCTTGATTATCTGCCAGAGCAGCCTGCCGTGGAAGCGTATTTTGCTTATATACAGCTTGTATGGCTCATTTGTTGATATCAGCCGGCGCAGACAGAGCAGCGCGCTCGCGAACTGCGAAATCACCGTGGCGATCGCCGCGCCGCCGACTCCCGAATTGAATACCGCGATGAATACAAGGTCGAGCACAAGGTTGACCACCGACGACACCATGAGATAGTAAAGCGGGTGCTTGCTGTCTCCGACCGCCTGCAATATGCCGACAAATATATTGTACATGATAAATCCGAGCGAGCCCATGAAGTATATCTGCAAATATTCGATTGATTCGCCGAGCACGTTTTCCGGCGTGTCCATTAATTCGAGTATCTGCGGCGTGAACACGACGCCGACAAAAGTCATAACCAGTCCGGCGGCGAGACCGAACGCGACTGTGGTATGCACCGCGAGGTTCAGATTCTTTGTGTCCTTCGCGCCGAACAGTCGGGCTACTATTACGCCCGCGCCTGACGAAATGCCCTGTATGAAGCCGATGAGCATGAATATAAGACTGCCCGACGAGCTGACCGCCGCGAGCGAGCTTGAACCGAGCCAGTTGCCGACTATCAGCGAGTCGACCGTGTTGTATAGCTGCTGAAATAGGTTGCCGAGCAGCAGCGGCAATGCGAAGCTGACTATGCTTTTCCAGATTGTGCCGTCGAGCATAGACGTATTTTTATTGTCCATTTTTCTGAATCCTCGACTATATTATTATCATACTGTCATGAAGCTCGCGCCTACGCCCGCCCCCGCGGCAGCAGCCGCAAAACGCAGAGCTCGGGGCGATTGCATATGCGCACGCAGCGCTTGGTCGACAGCCCTCTCGACACGATATGGACAAATCGATCGTCGTCATAGCGGTATACCCCGCCGGCGTGGCTCGGGAATATCCCCTGATGCGGCGCGTATACGCCGTTGATGAGCGGCGGCAGCCGCCACTGTCCGCCGTGCGCGTGACCTGACATCGCCGCGTCAAAGCCGAGTCCGCGGTAGAGCCGGTACTCCTCGGGACGGTGCGCAAGGAGCAGCGTGTATGCCCGCGACCGCGCGACGGCGCTGTATCTGCGTATCAGCTGACCGCGCCACGAGTTGATTTCGGTCGTGTCCTTGTTGCAGTCCTCGTCGATGTGTCGCGACACGCCCTTGATGAAGCCCTCGCTG
This sequence comes from Candidatus Flemingiibacterium merdigallinarum, assembly GCA_904386005.1. Classification (GTDB taxonomy): domain Bacteria; phylum Bacillota; class Clostridia; order Oscillospirales; family CAG-272; genus Flemingiibacterium; species Flemingiibacterium merdigallinarum. Next base: position 48,447 of record CAJFKR010000005.1, on the reverse strand, counting down.
TCGGCGTCACACGGCTTTATATGAATATATCCGACGTCATCCGCGGGAATGTGAGAGTTCGACCGCTCCGTGCCGATTCCTGTCGATTCCGGCTTGTCTTTGTCAGACATGGTCGCGCCGACTCTCGCGTTGATCCCGCCGAAGCGCGGGTCGTCCGCGCCGCAGATCAATATTTCCCCGCCCTTGACTAGCAGATATTCCTTTTCGCCGCCGACCAGCCGGACGCCAAGCGAGGTCAGCTCATGCAGCAGCCGTTCACGGCAGGCGATATTCGCCTCGTGATTGCCAAGCACCATATACACCGGCGCGAGCTTCAACGCGGCTTCGATAATCAGTCGGGCGGGATGGTTTTTATACAATATTATATCCGGCTCCCCGTCCTTCAGGTTCTGCGTGTCTTCGATTATGTCGCCGGTCAGGACTATGACGTCGGGGCGCGCCGATATGAGCATTGATATCAGCTTCGACTGCCCCTCGCCGAACATACAGTCATGCAGGTCTGAAATCTGCACGATGCGGACAACACCGCTTACCTTGTCAGTCCTCACCGTATATTCACGCTTTATCGGCTCATTTGACACAGCCGCGCATAAAAGGACGGCGGCGCAAGCGACCGCGCCGCCGGTGAGCAATTTATTCATTCTCCATTATCTCCGGTCTCAACAAGCACATAGTAGCATTCGACAAAATCCGCGCTCTCGGGCACATACGACTCATAAAAGCAGTCGTTCGCCTCAAGCAAGGTCAGATATTGTGTATATTCCTCCGCGGCAGTTTGCTTATTGTCGTATACCATTTTATATATGACCGCGCCATACTCGTCGGCGATATCCTCGGCGACGCAGCTGTAATCGGTCGCAGCGTCGGTCGGTAACACTCCCCAAAGCGCGTCCTGACTACAGAACAGTACCGCTTGACCGTCGGCGGTGAGGTCGGTCGCTAACGCCTCATATGCGCGCGTGATCTCCTCGTAGCCTGAATACATGGTGAGCGTGCCTGATTCTAATTTCGCGGAAAATGACGTCGTAGAATCTATCGTGAGATTCGCGCTCCCGATGTCCTCGGCTTCGCCGGCGGGCGCGGCTTTATCGACGACACCGGCGTTTTCGGGATTGATTGCAGCTTCGGGGACCGTTCCGTTTTCTTGTGAACGCGTCTCGGGCACTTCGCCGTCGACGTTTGTCGCCGAATTCATTGACGCGTCGTCCTCCTCCATGACCGAGAAGTATTTCGCGCCTTCGATATCATATACCGCCGAATCCGCGTTTTTAAAATTGTTGATCACATTCCGGTTCAAGAACACAAACGCGAACACCGCGCAGGCGGCGGCAATCGTGCCTATAGGTATAAACTTACGGCGGGATAAGAAAGGAGACTTCTTGTCCTGCGGGGTTAAGTCAACGAGCCGCATTACATTCGGGTACAATTCGCTCGGCGCGTCAAGTTCAATATGCTTTATTGTATCAAGCAGCTTTCGCCGCTCCTCGAATTCGCGCCTGCACTCGGCGCACTCGTCGAGATGGCGGCTTATTCGCTCCATCTTACGCGCCGGCAGTTCGCCTTCAAGATAATCGAACATCAGCTCACGAGCTTCACAGCAGGATATATTTCGTTTTTTATTTTTTAGGACGCTGCTCATATTAATCCCTCGATTTGCTTTTATTGATATTCTGTATATATTATTTGACGCAATAAAGTTTCATTTTGTTCCCTGCCAAATGGAATTTCCCGCATTTTTTATTATATCTTTGCGCCAGCAATGTATTTCATATCTTGTATTCAGTCGCCGCTTTGTGTCGTTTTATTAAGTAAAATCGAAGTCGGAGACTTATTCTAAACGATTGCATCTATTCACAAAGCTCGCGAGTTCGCTATATTATTTTTAGTCTTTTCGTTATTTGATAAAAGCAAGCGCAGGTTTGTCCGCGCGCGGTTGAGACGCGACTTGACCGTGCCGATTTCAAGCGACAGCATATCGGCGATTTCGTCGTATGTATAGCCCTCGATATCGCGAAGTATTATCACCTCGCGCTGTTCGTCCGACAGCCGCGCGATCGCGCCTCGGACAAGGGCAGTGGTTTCTTTCTGTTCAGCGAGTCGTTCGGGCGACGCGGAGATAGTCTCGTCCGCGACCTCAAGCGGGCGGTCTCCGTCCTCATCGGGCACTCCCGACAGAGATTCGGGCGGAATTTCGGGCATTCGCCGCAGGAAATCAACGCTTGTGTTGACGCAGATTCGGTAGAGCCAGGTGGAAAACCTGCACTCGCCGCGCCAATTCGGCAGCGCCTTCCACAGCTTGATGAACACCTCCTGCGCAAGATCCATCGCGTCCTCACTGCTTCGCACCTTGAGCTTTATCGTATTATACACCAGCGCCTGATATTTCGTGACAATCTGTCCGAACGCGGCGCCATCGCCGTTTGAGGCGGCAGAGATCAATGCCTCCTCATCATTTAAATTCGACTTTATGATCTCCCCCACCTCCTTTTTGCGTGATATTTTACATTTGCAGCGTTAATTCGAATAAATATGAATTCGGCGGCGTCCAGCCCGGCCAAAACCCGCAAAAAGGACGCCGCTTCTTTAAAAAGCCGCTTGGCTTTTGTTTTTTTAGGTTACGCGATTTCACTTGTGCGCGCCTGTAGTTTCTGCCCGCGCAGGGCCGCTGCAAGCAGCGGGCTTGAGCATTCTTGTTGTTACAATTTCACTCGGTCGCGGATTCCGCAAGGCGGTTTAAAATATCGGCGATGCTGTCAACCGATTGGGCGCGGTTTATCTCATCCCTCGCGGCCGCCGCTCCGCGCAGACCTTTCAGATACCACGCTAACCGCTTTCTCGACTCGCGAACTCCGATATATTCACCTTTCTCAAAGACGCACATCCGAAGCTCGCCAAGCGCCGTGTCAATCCGCTCGCGCGGCGTAGGCGGGGTGTATTCGCGCCCCTCGAGCCGCGCCTGGATTTCGCTGAAAATCCACGGATTGCCGAGCGCTCCCCGCCCGACCATGACAGCGTCGCATCCGGTGCGCTCAAACATACGCATCGCGTCGTCGGCGTTGAAAATCTCCCCGTTCGCGATCATCGGCACGGAAATTGCGCGCTTGATACGCGAAAGCTCGTCGAAGTTTATCGGCGCGCAAAAGCGTCCGGCGCGTGTTCGACCGTGTACAGTGATCGCCGAGGCGCCCGCCGCCTCCATGCGGCGGGCAAACTCGACGCCGCAGATCGAATCCTCGTCCCAACCGATGCGCATCTTCACTGTCACCGGTATCGGACAGCGCAGAGCGCATTGCCGCACGATCCGCTCCGCAAGCTCGGGTGTGCGGAGCAGCGCCGAGCCGTCGCCGCTGCCCGAAATCTTCGGCGCGGGACAGCCCATGTTTATATCAATTGTATCGGGAGTCAGATTTCCCCGGCAATATTTGTAGCTGCCGTCAGCGAGCTTCGCGGCGGCGTATGCCATAGCATCCGGCTCGCTGCCGAAAATCTGCGCCGCTATCGGATTGTCGTCGTCGAACAGCTCTGCGAGCTGCGCGGTTTTTTTGTCCTCGTATTTCAACGCCTTGGCCGACAGCATTTCGGTATATACAAATTCAGCTCCGAGTCGGCGCGATACCGAACGGAACGCGTGGTCGGTCACACCCGCCATCGGAGCGAGCGCGACCCGATAATTGAGCTTATACATAAGATAAATTTTATACCATTAATGTGTATACACAGTGAATTTATTTATAATGATTTGTTAGAATTAGCGCGAATTATATGAATTTATCTGCAAAGCCGCGAAATTGCCTCGGTGTTATATCGAAAACCGAATCAAGCGAGATCATCGCGCATAGGATTATACTGCGCTACAATATTCTTAGGTACAGCATATTTAACTACAGTAAGCCATAGAAAGGATTTTGCGATATGATTATATACACAGTCAAGCCGGGCGACACGCTCTACTCGATTTCGCGCACGTTCGGCATTCCCGCCGGACGACTGATAATCGACAACGACCTTTCCTCCGACCGCCTGTCGCCCGGTCAGGCGATAATGATCGCCTACCGCAGACGCATCTATACAGTCCGCGAGGGCGACTCGCTCTGGTCGATCGCAGCCGGACAGGGTGTCACAGTGAACCAGCTCTGGCGAAACAATCCCAATCTTATCGGCAAATCGGACATCTACCCCGGGCAAACGCTCGTCATCGAATATGCCGACGCGAAGCTCGGCAGCCTCGAGACGACCGGATATGTATATACATTTGTCGAACGAGACGTCATCCGCCGCACGCTGCCCTACCTCACTTATCTCGCGATATTCAGCTACGGAATCAGAGCCGACGGCTCGCTGATAGTTCCGGACGACAACGAGCTGATACAGCTCGCGCTCGAATACGGCGCGAAGCCGATGCTCGTATTGACGAGTCTCGGAGAGGACGGCAGATTTTCAACCGAAACGGTGAGCCGATTATTAAACGACCCGGTCGCATCGGATAATCTGATATCGAATCTTGTCGAGACCTGCGAGGAAAAAGACTACGCGGCAGTGAACTCGGATTTCGAATACATCCCGCCCGAGGACCGCGAAAGCTATACCGATTTCATTGAGCGGCTCGGTGATGAGCTGCGCGAAATCGGGCGCGAATTGAGCGTGTCGCTCGCGCCGAAGCAGTCGAGCGATCAAGTCGGCTTATTATATGAGGCTATCGACTATCCCGCGCTCGGGCGTGCGGCCGATATGGCGTTTCTGATGACCTACGAATGGGGCTACACCTATTCCGAGCCGCGCGCGGTCGCGCCGATTGACCAGGTAAAAAAGGTGGTCGACTACGCCGCCGGCGTAATCCCGCGCGAAAAGCTGGTAATGGGTATGCCGAACTACGGCTACAACTGGATGCTGCCTTGGGTCGAGGGCGAGGCGGCGAGGTCGCTGTCGAACAGCGAAGCAGTCAGACTCGCGAACGAATACGGTGCTGTCATCGAATACGACGAGCTTGCCGCGACGCCCTATTTCAACTACGCCGACGGTGACACGCGGCACGAGGTCTGGTTCGAGGACGCGCGGAGCGTCGCGGCGAAGCTGGCACTCGCGTCGGATGAGCGGCTGCGCGGCATAGGCATATGGAATGTCACCCGCTGGTTCGCACAGCTCTGGTTCATGCTGAACGTATTATACGACATCAAGCGGGGGTGAATCAACTTAATGTCGCGCGGGACAGTATGTGTCCTCGCCGCCGTACCGAGTCTGATATGCCGAGCTGACAGGTCTACCTTTCAGGTATGACCGGAACCATTCAATTCTCCGCTTTGAGCGGAGTTATCTGCGACCAGCCGGTTTTTCTATCCTGCGTATAAAGCTCGGCGCGCACAAAGCGGTCGTTTTTATGTATCGGAAAACGCGCCTCGGTCAACGGCTTTGCGCCATCTGACATCACCGAGCGCTGATTCTCCCACGGACGGTTCGTGAAGAAGGTCACACCGACGACATTACTGTCCTCTCCGCACTCGACGACATATTCGCCGCCGTCGACGCGAGTCGTGAATATCGGTCCCTGCGTCGCGATATACTCGCCCGCGATTATCGCGGCGACAAGGTTCTCGCGATTGAACGGCTTGTCATACAGGTTCACATATATGTATGAACGCGCTTCCTCGCCGAGGTAGAAATGCGTGTCGTCAGTCGCGGCGAGCTTGTGATAAATTCCGCGCGACGCGAGCTGGTCGACTACAATTCCCGAATAGGGTCGGCAGTTGCGCGGCAGGTCCGATACCGAGTTAAATATTTCGAGCGCGGTAACGCGCTCAAATCCCATCAGCATTTCGCAGGTGTTGAGCGACCACGCCGGATGCGCCAGTATCGCCGCTCCGCCGCAGGCCAGTATCTCGTCTATCGTCTCCTGCGCGGTCGACTCGCGTCCGATCTTCTTCATAGGGTCGTCGGTCATACCGACTCCGACTATGTGAAAAACGCCCCTGACCGTGTCCTCGTCATTAAAATTGTATTCGGTTCCCGACAAAATCAGCAGCCCCGATTCATCCGACTCGCTGCCCTCACCGTATATCCAGTGGTCGGTCAGCGCGAGGAAGTCGTAGCCCTGCGAGCGGTAGAACCGCTTTGTGTCTTCCGGAGACAGCTTTCCGTCCGAGCGCGTCGTGTGCGTGTGCAGATTTCCCTTGTACCAATGATTTCCGAATTTATCGATAAACATTTCTGCTGAATTTCCTTTCGAATGCGCCAATATACATTTGGTTAAATTATATAATAATTATAACTCATTTTATCGTTTTCGTCAAGAGATAAACTCACTTTCGGCGTTTTAGCCAATGGAACATTCAACGATTCGACCGGCGAAAATGTGAAGCGGTTATTAATTATTTAATGAAGCCGCTTAATAATATGGCAGGCTAAGCATACCTTTTGCGATATCAGACGATATTCGGTAATAATCGGCGTTTCTTTGAACGTCATGCAATGATACTGCGGGCGATATTTCCGGCAGGCTTGAGCGGACTACTTTGTCCGCTTTGATTTCGCCAGTTTTAATTCTCTCTCCAGCACGTCTGCGAAGCGTTGTATCGGTTCGGTGAGCGTTTGCGCGTAGTTTAGTGTTTGCGGAATGTTTTTATACATCGTCGGATCGCTTCGTACCATCAAAGCAAATATCAGCGCCTCCGGCTTTTTACACAGCTTGTTTTCCAGAGCCCACGCGCCCGCTTCAGACTTTGAAATCATCTTCTTCGTGCGCAATGTATATATACAGCGCGCGATGTCGAGCATCCAGCCGAACGAATATATGCTGCGGCTCGGCTTTTGCGCGTATTCTCTGATGGCTTCATAATGTCGGTAAATGTCGTCATAAAGCAAATCAAACGACGGCGGCTTCAATTCGCCGCGTATGTCTTCGCCGTGCAGCAGCTGACCATATTCAAGCAGTTCGGTCAGGCAGAGGCTGTCGAAATTGTATTTGTCTGTGACCCGCTCGCCGCTCGTTCCCCAATACACCACTCTGTCGGGTTCGCCTGTCAAAAACGCCCGAAGCGTAAGCATCCCGCCCTCGAATAGGCGGTAGTATTGATTGTCCGGCTCTAATACATTCATAGTCTGTCTCAGCCCGACCAAGCTTTCGGCTATCTGCTCGGATATTTGCGTTTTAGTCAGCACCAATATGTCAATATCGCTCCACCCCAGCCGAAAATCGTCCATTACCGACGAACCGTATAAATAAATCGACGGCTCACACTCCGAAAGCATTGAGCTGATTTCACTTGTCATTCGATTGACCGCCGTTTGCCGCGCCTTTTGCTCCGAGCTGTCGGGAAACAGTATGTACCTCTGATTCGGATAATTCATTTCATAAACCAGCTCGCCGCCAATGAACCCGTACTTCTCATATAACGCCATCGCGCCCTCGCCTTTGATATCATTCTTGCGAAAGGTTGTGACCGAAATTTCCTTGGTTCGGTCTAAATTATCAAGCGCTTCATCCATAAGCATTGACGCCACCCCGCGCCGACGATATTTTGGTGATACGGCAAGACAGCAGATCATGTTGTGCCTGCGTGAAAAGAGCATTACACCGGCAATTTCATTGTCAGCCTTGACACAGATAGCTTGTCGCTCCGCCATAAACTTAGCGACGACAGCTCTGTGCTCGTCGAGCGCGGCCTGTGTCTCAAGCCCCGGAAAGCTCGATCTCACCGAAGCTACCAGTTCCATCCATTTGTCAATGTCTTCGGGGGTTCCATAACATAAACGCAAATTATCACCTTGATTTCTATTGAATATTATTCTACAGTGCTATGTCGATATTTTATCACGATATCACAAAATATCGTGATTAAAATTGATTTTCAGGCTTTATACCACGCAATCGTGAATATTACTACTAATATAATATCAGGCGGCCTGTAAATATACGTTATATTTGCTAAATCCATACAGTCCGAAATCCTATGTACAAAAACGACATAACCACCGAGTCATGCCGTTTATTTGTATTAAAATCTTGTATAAATCACACAAACCGCGAGTTTTAAACGCAATAAAGCTCCGATCATTGTCAATCCATCCGAGATTTTATCTCCTTGATAACCGCCGACAGCACCGCGAGCCGCGCGTATTTCTTGCTGTTCGCCTCGATCACATACCACGGCGCGTATTCGGTATTCGTCAGCTCGAGCATCTGGTCTACCGCGATGTGGTATGCGAGATTCTTGTCGCGATTTCGCCAGTCCTCGTCGGTGATTTTCCACTGCTTGTCGGGGTCGTTCATGCGCTCGGTGAAGCGGCGCAGCTGCTCGTCGTCGTCGATGTGCAGCCAGAATTTGACCACAATCGCCCCCGAGCGCACAAGAGTGCGCTCGAATTTGTTCATCTCATCGTAAGCCCGCGTCCATTCACGCTGCTTCGCGAAGCCCTCGAGCCGCTCTACCATGACGCGTCCGTACCAGCTGCGGTCGTAGATACCGATGTGACCGGTTTTCGGCAGCGTCATCCAGAAGCGGCGCAGATACTGATAGGACAGCTCGGTCGGAGTCGGCGCGCTGACCGGCACGACCTCATAGCCGCGCGGGTCGAGTCCGCTTGTCAGACGCTTGATCGCGCCGCCCTTGCCTGCCGCGTCCCAGCCCTCGAACACAATGACGAGCGGTACCTTCTTGCTGTACAGCTTATTATGCAGCTCGAACAGCTCGTTCTGAAGCTGCTTTAATCGAGTCTTGTATTCGTCCTCGCCGACGTCGAGCGTCAGGTCGTATTCGTCGAGCTTTTTGATCTTGACCGGCTCGATAGCCGCGTCGCGCCGAACGCTCGGCAGAATCGGACACTGATGCGTATCGGAAGCAAGCGCGTAGTCGATGCCGTCGTCCTTTTTGTTCCATTCAGCGTCGTCATTCTGCGCCTTTCTCTGCTCGATAGCCGCTTTGACGACGTCGTTGACTATTTTGCAGACCGCGCTCGCCGTCAGCTTCATATCCGAAGCGTCAAGCACCCGCCAAGGCGCGAAGTCGCTGTCGGTCCGTTCGATCATCTCGGAAAAGGCTTTGTAGTATTCCTTATACATTTTATGGCGGCGATGGTCGTCTTTTGTGACCCGCCAGCTCGTGGCGTCGGTCTCCTCCAACTTCTCGAAGCGCGCCCCCTGCTCTTTTTTCGAGATTTGTAAAAAGAACTTGATGATCACGCAGCCGTCGTCCGAAAGCTGGCGTTCGAATTCGAGGATGTCATTAAAATATAAATCGATCGTCTTTTTCGGGATTTCTTCCTCGACGCGCGAAATCGATACCTCGCGGTACCAGCTGCGGTCGAAAATCGAAACCTTTCCATTACTCGGCAGTTTTTCCCAAAATCTGCGGAGCATTGGATAGCGGCGCTCCTCCTCGGTCGCGTCCTTGATGCTGAACACCTTGAAGCCGCGCGGGTCGAGCTCGGAAATCAGTTTATTTATCATATAGCCTTTTCCCGACGCTCCCCAGCCTTCGAAGAGAATCACCGTCGGTATTTTCAGCTCCTTGGCAATTCTAAACGTCTTGGCTAAATCCTCGCGCAGCTCTTTTTTATCGAGCAACTCGTTCTCCATGACTATTTCAGGGCTAAGCAGCTTCGACTCAATCATGATTAGTTCATCCTCTCTATAACATTATATCTATAGTGAATTTATAGATTTTTTTGCATTCGGTCTTAATTCGACACGTTTTACGCATAATATGGTGTAAAATATTTACAGCGTTACCAATACAATCTACGCAAGGAGTGATACTTTTGAACCGCGGAATAACTGAAAATAATGCGGTAAGCTGTAATATCAATAACGGCACATTGGAGATAGCCGTTTCGGGTGAGATCGACCACCACAACGCCCGGTCGCTGCGTGGTAAAATTGACGAGAAAATCTACCTTTACCGACCGACACGCGTTTCGCTCGATGTTTCGGAGGTTACGTTCATGGACTCTTCCGGACTCGGACTGATACTCGGTCGCTTCACGCTGACGCGTGAGCTCGGAGGCGAATTTTGTGTAGTCAACCCTAACGATTCGGTCGCGAAAATCCTCGAGCTCGCCGGCACGTCGCGGCTGATACCGATTATAAAATCCAATGCTGAAAAAAAATAAACCACGAGAAAAGTAATTGTGTTTTTGACTTTACTTTAAGTCGAAATACTCAAATAGGAAAGGATGACTTTGCCGGCGCAAAGTCATGGTAATAGAAATGAAAAGACAAATTGTAAATGAATTCGCCTGTAGCTTTTCGGCGATTTCCGAAAATGAGCATTTCGCCCGCATAATCGCAGCCGGCTTCATCGCGCAGGCATCCCCCACGGTAACCCAGCTCGCCGACGTCAAATGCGCGGTCTCTGAGGCGGTGACTAACTGCATAGTCCACGCCTATCCGGACGGAGGGCTCAATAATCAGGTGAAAATGTCACTTCGGCTATATGACGACAACTATGTCGCGATCACAATAAGCGACAAAGGTATCGGCATTCCCGACGTCGCGGCGGCACGCGAGCCGCTGTATACCACCGATACAACCGGCGAGCGCAGCGGTATGGGCTTCGCGATCATGGAAAGCCTGATGGATTCAATTCGCGTGACGTCGAAGGTGGGGCGCGGAACGACTGTTACTCTTAAGCTCAAGCTGGGTCTGCCGGACGAATAAGCTACATATCAAATTCGGGGGGAATCGGATTGCAGACAAGTGATTACACTCGAAACAACGAGCTGCTGCGCCGCGCGTCCGTAGGGGACGAGGAGGCGCGAAGCGAGCTGATCCGAAATAATATGGGATTGGTCCGGAGCATCGCCAACCGCTTCCGCGACCGCATAGACGGCAGCAGAGACAACCACGGCTGCGACTACGAGGATCTTCTGCAAATCGGCACGATCGGTATGATCAAGGCGATAAACAGCTTCGACGCGAGCTTTGGCACGACCTTCTCGACCTACGCGGTGCCGTTGATCATCGGCGAAATCAAGCGCTTTCTGCGCGACGACGGACTCATCAAAATCAGCCGTACAACCAAACGACAGAACGCCGAGATACTGCGGATTCGCGAGCAGTATATAAAGGAGCACGGACACGAGCCGACGCTTGACGAATTATCAGAGCTCGGCGGCTTGTCGCGCGAGGAGCTGATATTCGCGCTCGGCTCTGGGTCGCCTTGTCATTCGTTGAACGACGAGGTCGGCGACGACGGCTCAAGGCTCGAGGACCTTTTGCCGTCCGGCGACGACGAAATTGAAACCCTGACCGACCGGCTCGCGCTGAAAGAAGCGATCGCCGGACTCAAGCCCTTGCAGCGGCAGATCGTGATTCTGCGCTATTTTCGCGATCTGTCGCAGCAGCAGACCGCCGAGCTGCTCGGTCTGACGCAGGTCAAGGTGTCGCGGGAGGAAAAGAAAATTTTCGAGGCGCTGCGCCAGCTATTATAGCTTTTTTGCAAAAATCGCGTCGGCTTATATGGCAAAATTACTTATGGTTACTTCTAAAAATATATAAAATCCGAGGGAAAAGTGAAGCGATGCCAATGGTATCGATTCATCTTTTCCTTCATATCGTATTTTTAGAGGTTACTTGTACAGCTTATACATTTCGATTTGCGAATCGCAGGCTTCTCCCTGCGATTCTATTTTTTTGTAGCTGCCGTCCGGCTGCATTTCGCAGGCTTTTACATTGTCTCGCAGTTCAAGCTCGATTATATCGCGCAGCTTCTCAATCAGCCTCGGATCAAGCACCGGCGTCATGACCTCAATTCTGCGAGTCGTATTTCGGGTCATCATGTCCGCCGAACCGATGTACACCCGAGCTTCGCCGCGACCAAACGCGTATATTCTCGAATGCTCAAGGTAACGTCCGACTATGCTGATAACTCGTATATTGTCGGTCAAGCCCTCAATTCCAGCGCGCAGACAGCAGATACCGCGGATGATCAGCAATATTTTTACGCCCGCTCTCGACGCGCAAATCAGCGAATCTATGACGTCTTTGTCGGTAAGACTGTTCATTTTCATGCAGATACAACCCTCGTCGCCACGTTCGGTTTCCCGCTTGATTTCTTCGAGTATGCGCTGCTTCAGGCAGGTCGGCGAGACAAGCAGACGTTTATAATCGTCATACAGTATTCCCTGCTCGATGCCGTAAAACAGCTTTTCTACATCGTCACAGATTTCATTGTTGCTTGTCAATATGCCGAGATCGGTATATTGCTTCGACGTCTGCTCGTTGTAATTGCCGGTCGCGATATGGACAAATCGCTCGCATTTATCCTCGCGTTTTCTTGTGACCAGCGTGACCTTTGAGTGGACCTTCAGATTGCCGAAGCCGTAGTATACTTTACAGCCAGAATCCTCGAGCGCCTTTGCCCAGTGAATATTGTTCTCCTCATCGAACCTTGCTTTCAGCTCAACTACGGCGACCACACTCTTTTTGCGCTCAGCCGCGTATTTTAGCAGGGAGATTATTTCAGAATATCTGCTCAATCGATAGAGTGTGATTTTGATCGACTCGACCGAATCATCATACACCGCCTCGCGCAGAAAATTTATATAGGTGAGTATCGAATGATATGGATAATTCAACAGTATATCCTGCGATTCCATCCCATTGAGCACCGACGAACCTTCATATGCGCGCAGCTGCGGAATTGGTGTGTATACACTATCATTTACAAGCTGAGACGCGTCCTTGATAAGGTCACTCGCGTATTCATACGACAACGGTGAATGTACGCAGTATGTTTCGGATTTTTGAAGCGCCAAGCGCTTTTGTAAATATTCCACGAGCTTAGCTGTCTCCGGCTTATCTCTGTAATGATATTCAAGCCGCACCGGAGATAGACGTTCGCGCTTTTTCAGCAGGTTTTTGATGTATTTAGGATATTCCTGATTGTCTCCAACCTCATCAAATTCCTCGCTGTCAAACTCAAGGTCGGCGTTTCGTGTTACCTTGAATAATAGCTTTGCTTTTATCGTGTATTTCGGATACAATTTTGCCGCGAAGTGCAGAATGATCTGTTCGGTAGGAATATACTTGAAGTCGGTTTCGTCGTGCTCCGAGTTCGGTTCAAAATCTGACCAATACGGCGGTACCTCATGCGGCACCGGAATTATCGCGTACACCAACCGCTCGCCGCGCTTTTCGCCCGCACGTATCTTCAAGCAGAGCAATATGTGAAGCTGCTTATTCTCAAGGTGAGGAAATGGGTGTCCCGCGTCCAGCATATATGGGCGCAGCACCGGCACAATTTCGGTGTCAAAGAAATTTTCGACCTTGTTTTTCTCATTCTTATCCAGCTTGCTCCACTTAGGATATATAATTTTTTTCTCTGCCATATCGCAAGACAGCTTATGAAATATCCTGTCGCGAATCGGATACTGCATATGCACGGTGAGGTACAGCTCTTTCAGCTGTTCAGCCGCGTTCATACCAGTCTTATCGTCAATCGGCTGCGGCGATAAAAGTGAGCGATCATGCAGACTTCCGGCGCGGACCATGAAAAATTCATCAAGATTGCTCGTATATATCGCGCAGAATCTCAGCCTTTCAAGCAACGGGACTTCAGGTGAGCTTGCCTGCATTAAGACTCGCAAATTGAATTTTAGCCAGGATAGCTCGCGGTTTATATATATTTTTTTATTCTGCTTTTCGGTCTTATCCTTCTTCATAATATGATATCCTCCGAATCATATATAAATTCACTATATTATATTATACCATATTATTTAGATTTTGCAATAACTTTTGTGTCAATTTTTTTATAAATTCTGTAAAACATAATTATTGCTCATTATTGACTTCAATAAAAAACAATGGTATAATACTAATATGTTAATATAACTCGCCGTGTGAAAACACGATTGATTCGGAGGAAATATAATAGAATTTTATGTATAATTATTCGAAATATTTAAGCCGATTTGATAATTACAGATGGCAGCTTCGCGCATTATCCGCAAAAGAAACTGAATACCGCAAAATAAACTCAGACATCAATTCGGGTGTCACCGCCCGTGATGTATTCGATCCCGATTGGAAGAAAACACTTCAATCCGAAATCGAAGCTCTGAAAGCTGAGCTCGCAAAAACCGAACACCTGCTTACGCTGTTTCCAGACACAAGCGAATACATACAATGCCGGTTGTTTTTACGGCTTCATTATATCATCGGTTGCAGTATGACCGAAACAGCTTCAGAGATGGACGTCAGCCTGACGACACTGCGCCGCATTCGCGATCGCTGTGTCGATTTTTTCGATAAGTTGGACTCGTGACAGCAAAAAGAATCGTTATTTTAAGTATTGCGGTCTACCTTCTTCATTGTTTTGAGGTTGCCTATCTTGTGAGATCTCACTTCGAGCTCCTCGAATACATCCTCAAGCGGTAGATCACGTTCTTTCATCATAACGAGCAAATGGTATATCAAGTCGCAAACTTCATTTTTTAAGTCGACATTATTTTGATTTTTTGCGGCTATGATGGTTTCTGCCGATTCCTCGCCGACTTTTTTGAGTATTTTGTCAATTCCCTGCGAGAAAAGATAACAGGTGTATGAGCCCTCCTCGGGGTTCTCCTTTCTGTCAGAAATCACCGCGTATAATTCGCGTAAAATATTGTCATTCATTTTCATTCTCCTTATTACTACCATTATAAAGTTCCCGATAGAAGCAGCTTCGATTGCCCGTGTGGCAGGCAGCACCATTCTGCACTACCTTAACAAGCAGCGTGTCCTCATCACAGTCGTATAAAATATTCACGACTTTCTGAGTGTGTCCTGAATGCGCGCCTTTATTCCACAATTCCTGACGTGATCTGCTCCAAAACCAAGTATAACCTGTCTTTAATGTCAGGGACAACGACTCCTCATTCATATAAGCGAGCATTAATATTTCATTGTTTTGGACATCTTGAATAATTGCGGGGATCAGCTCTGATTTTTTAAAAAACTCTTTGAGCTCAATGCCATTGTATTCCATTATATTCACGCCTCACGTATATTTATGCAATATTCTAAACATTCATTCGCACCGGAATTCCGCGCTCATGCAGATATTCCTTGACCTGATTTATTGTCAGTTCGCGGAAGTGGAACAGGCTTGCCGCAAGCGCGGCGTCGCAATTCGTCTGTTCGAATACATCATAGAAATGCTCAAGCTGTCCGCCTCCGCCTGAAGCGATTACCGGTATATTAACCGCTTCGGTTATCTTTCTTGTCAGCTCAATATCAAATCCGTTTTTCGTTCCGTCGCAATCCATTGAAGTCAGCAGTATTTCACCCGCGCCAAGTTTTTCACCCTCTTTTGCCCACTCGACGGCGTCAAGCCCCATGTCCTTTCTGCCACCGTTGATATAGACGGTAAAGCTACCGTCAGGCTTGCGTTTGGCGTCGATTGCAAGTACTACGCACTGGCTTCCGAATTTGTCAGCAGCTTCCGCGATAATGTTTTTGTTTAGCACCGCCGCGGAATTGACCGCTACCTTGTCAGCGCCCGAGAGCAGTATTTCGCGAAAATCCTCAACCGTACGTATGCCTCCGCCAACGGTCAGCGGCATAAACACCTCGCACGCGGTGCGTTCAACCACATCAGTAATCGTTTTTCTGCAATCGCTCGATGCGGTAATATCAAGAAAAACGAGCTCATCCGCGCCCTGTTCATTATAGTATTTAGCGCTTTCAACCGGATCGCCCGCGTCTCGTAGATCTATAAAATTCACGCCTTTGACGACCCGTCCATCCTTTACGTCAAGGCAGGGAATGATACGTTTGGAAAGCATAATCTCATTACCTTTCTTTATATTTTATTTCGAGATTCTAATTGCTTCTCGCAAGTCAATACTACCGCTGTATATGGATTTTCCGCATATCGCTCCATACAAATTCATGCTTTTTAACATGATTATATCATTGATGTCATGTATACCGCCGCTTGCAATGATATTTATGCTAACCGAACCGGACAATTCTTTTAATTGAGCAAAGTTCGGACCAGATAAGGTTCCGTCTTTTGAGATGTCGGTAAATATCAAGTATTTTACGCCTACATCCTGCATTTTCAAGGCTAAGTCAATGTAATTTACATTTGAGTTTTCAAGCCAGCCAGACGTTTTCACCATGCCATTCTCGGCATCAATTCCGACCGCAATACGGTCTCCATATTTGTCCACCGCAGCTTTGACAAACTCCGGATCAGTCAATGCGGCGGATCCGATTATCACTCGATTTATACCTTTTGATATGTAATAATCGACTATTTCGATATTTCTGATTCCACCACCGACCTCAATCGGAATATTAACACTTTTAACGACCTTTTCATATATTTCGTTGTTAACAATCCGACCGTCACGCGCTCCATTCAGGTCGACCATATGTATAAATTCCGCGCCTGCCGATTCAAATTCTTTTGCTGTTTCTATTGGGTCCTGCGCGACTTTTTTAGCGGTGTTGTAGTCACCCTTTGTAAGTCTTACGCACTTCTGATCCAGAATGTCAATTGCCGGAAGTATAATCATAAACTATGCTCCTGAAATTTTGTAGTATTCGCAATCCAATGTCACTGCTCTTTTCGGGATGGAACTGACAGCCGTATATATTATTTCGTCCGACAATCGCGGGGATCTCAACTCCGTAATCGGTTGTACAAATAATATCCTGTCTGTTTTCGGCTTTTGCCATAAATGAATGTACAAAATATACCTGTGATTTATCGTTAATACCGGTTAACAGCCTGAATTCACGCTGTATTTTCAATTCATTCCAGCCCATATGCGGAATCTTCAATCCATTTGCTTCGATTTTCACTATCTCGCCATGAATCAGTCCAAGTCCATCGCAAATTTTGAATTCATAGCTTCTGTCAAATAAAAGCTGCATTCCAAGACATATACCGAGCAACGGTTTCTTCGCGGCTTCATCGCGGATAAAATCATCAATCCGGTCGTCCTTCAGGCACTTCATCGCGTCCGGAAACGCGCCCACGCCAGGCAAAATCAAAGCGTCGCATTTGGATAATTCACCTTTGTTTGATGTGATAATATTATCACAATTCAGAAAGTCAAAGGCGTTTTTCACGCTCCGCAGATTACCCATTCCATAGTCAATAATTCCGATTTTCATTATTATACCTCAAATCACAAAACACCTTTAGCCGATAACAATTCGCCATTTTTTGATTGCCACGCGTCCTTTAATGCGTGCGCAAATGACTTGAATATCGCTTCAACCGCGTGATGTTCGTTTTGTCCATATAGTAATTCAATATGCACCGTCCCTTTTAGGTTGTAAGCAACCGCTCTGAAAAACTCAACGGTCATTTGTGTATCATATTCTCCAATCATAAGAGCCTTCGGTGTATAATTCATTACCAAATAGGGACGTCCTGATAAATCAATCACACATCGTGCAAGGGCTTCATCCATAGGGATAAACGCGGTTCCATAACGTACGACCGGCGATTTAACTTTAACAATATCACTCAATATTGATCCAAGTACTATTCCCGTATCCTCAATCGTATGGTGACAATCTACACATATATCGCCTTTTATATCAGCGTCAATTTTCAATCCGCTGTGTATCGCGAAGCTGTTGAGCATATGGTCGAAAAATCCTATTCCGGTTGTCCCCTTAAAGCCCAATCCGTGATTCTCTGACGCGTCAATTGTCATTTTAATTTGTGTTTCAAGTGTATTTCTTTCCGCTTTAAAAATATATGATTTATCCATGTAAATAAGCCTCGATTTCTTCAATCACAGCATCAATCTCATCTTTTTTACCTGCGGATATGCGAAGGTATTTACCACCCGACATACATCTGATAACAATTTTCTTTACCTTTAAGTATTCGAATATTTCGACTCCAAATTTTGAATCAGACATTTTCATAAGGACAAAATTTGTCTTGGGTTGATATATCGATTCAAAAATATCAGAAGCAATACTAGATAATTTATCATACAGATACTTTACATTTTCACGTATTTGTTTGACGTTTGATGTAATCTCATCTTGATTTTCAAGTATGATTTTTCCAAGCACCTGCGAAATTGTATTGACGTTATATGGGCTCTTGATTTTCTTGATAGCTTTTATAAGCTCAAGATTTGAAATCGCGAATCCCAGTCTCAATGCAGCTGATCCGAATGCCTTTGATAAAGTTTTCAACACAATAAGATTGTCATATTTTTGAGCGAGATCAATGACGCTTTCACTTTTGTCCGCGAATTCCATATAAGCTTCGTCTACAATCACAAGTGCTTCTGTGCTCTCAATGAATTTAATCAATTCAGCACGAGAGACAATCTTTCCGGTTGGGTTGCATGGATTTGAAAATATTGCTATATTTGCTTTATTATCTTTAATAAATTTGTAGAATTCGTCCATGTTTAATTCGAGAACGTCATTTTTTCTGTATCTTTCGACCCTTGCACCAGCAAGATCACTGTAAAATTCATACATCGAAAAATCCGGAATCGCAACTGCCGCAATCATACCAGCTTCACAAAATCCATTACAGATGAGGCTGATCAATTCATCCGAACCATTCCCCGCAACTACATTGTCAGGTAAAACGTCGTATATCTTGGCGAATTTTTCAATCAGCTCGGTTGCGTATGGATCAGGATAACGGTTGAATTCGATTTTATAAATAGCACTTTTGAACTCATTCAATATCTTGGCGCTCGGAATAAAAGGGCTCTCGTTTGCGTCAAGCCGAATGTTATATTCGGCTGTGTTTGGCAGATACTCATCGAGCTTCTCTATTTTTTCTGTAATATATTTATTCTGCATTTTTACACTTTTTTCTATAGTCATTATTTTACTTTTTGAATCTCTGAATTATAGAATTTGCGTGTGCGTCAAGCCCTTCCGCTCTGGCAAAACCAATGACTTTATCGCTGATTTTCTTAAGCTGCTCATGGTTGTAATATAAATAACTTGACTTCTTTATAAAGCTGTCGACACCAAGTGCCGATGAAAATCTCGCTGTTCCATTGGTCGGAAGCACGTGATTCGGTCCGGCAAAATAGTCGCCGAGCGGTTCGGGAGCGTTGTCTCCGAGGAATATTGAACCTGCGTTATTCACCTTTGACAATAATTCAAAGGGATTTTCAACCGACAATTCGAGATGCTCAGGCGCGATTTTATTAGACAATTCGACTGCCTCATCAAGGCTGTCTACAATAACAATCGAGCCATATTTCTCGAGCGATTTGTCAATAATATCGTGTCTCGGAAGCTCTTTTATCTGCGCTTCAATCTGACTTATAACCGCGTTTGCAAGCTCGGATGATGTGGTAATCAGAATCGCGGCTGCCATCGGGTCATGTTCAGCCTGACTCATCAAATCCGCTGCGACATATTTGGCGTTGGCACGCTCATCAGCTATAACCAGAACCTCGCTCGGACCAGCTATCATGTCTATATCTACCGCGCCAAAAACGAGCTTTTTAGCCATTGCGACAAATATATTGCCCGGACCTACAATTTTGTCTACCCTTTCGATCGACTTTGTGCCATATGCGAGCGCGGCAACAGCCTGAGCTCCACCGACCGAAATAATTTCGTCAATACCAGCTTTTTTAGCCGCGTATACAACCGCGGGATTGATGCCCTCGGCTTTCGGGGGCGTGACAATTTTGATCTTTCGCACACCTGCGACCTTAGCCGGTATAGCGTTCATCAAAACACTCGACGGATAAGCCGCGGTGCCGCCCGGCACATACAGCCCCACCGAATCGAGCGGTCGAACCAGCTGTCCCATGACCTTACCATCCGAATTCGTCATCCACGAATTCTGCAATTGCTTTTTGTGAAATGCATATATATTTTCGGCAGCTTCGTCGATTATCTCTTTCAATTCATCCGGCACAAGCGCACATAATCGAGCCTTTTCAGCTTCATCTACATACAGAGAATCGAGTTTTATTTTATCGAATTTTTCTGTATATTTATACAGTGCTTCATCGCCGTTTTTTCTCACTTCGGATATAACTTCAGAGACGGTTGTCATGATTTCAGGCGAAATATTCTCTGCTCTTTCAGTCAGAATCTGAAGCAAATTGGCGACATCTTTTTTTGTATATAGTGTCATTTCAAAACCTCGCAATTCTTATGTCAATTGTTATCAATACTGCTTGATATCCGAGCGACCAATTCGTCGATTTCGAGCTTTTTCAACTTGATTGCCGCAGTGTTGACAATCAACCGCGTGGATATTTCGGCTACATCTTCATAAACTTCAAGTCCGTTTTCTCGCAAAGTCGATCCGGTCTCGACTATATCCACAATCGCGTCAGCCAATTTCAATATCGGTGCAAGCTCGACCGAGCCTTCGATTTTGACTATTTCGACATCAATTCCCTTTTGATTAAAGAATTTTTTGGTCACATTCGGATATTTTGACGCGATAACCTTGTGCGTGTAGCCTTCATAGAAATTTTTACCTTTGATACCCGCGAGCGCGAACTTGCATTTGCCAAATTTCAAATCGAGGATTTCATGGAACCAATGTCCGTGCTCCATTATTGTATCCTCTCCAACGATTCCAACGTCACAGACTCCATGTTCAATGTATGTGATTACATCCGCAGCCTTAGCAAGCACCACTTCTATATCCGCGTTTTTTATTTTGAAGACCAGCTTTCTGCCTTTTTCTTCAAGCTCGGAGCAATCATATCCGGATTTTTTTAATAGGTATACCGCTTTTTCTTCTATTCTTCCTTTAGTCAATGCAATTCGAATCATTTTGTCTCCTCCGAGCTACGTGTCAAGTCTATAACCTTGCTGATATTCATGATTTTTGCATATTTATTCGTTTCTTCAAGCGTGTCGAAGGCAGAAAGCTCGCAGATATTGCCGTCTTTTTGATACTCATTTTTGAGCTTAATTACCGCGTCGAAAGTTGCGTCATCATAATATATTATGAAGTCTGAATGACACGTCGCGGGCAATCTGGATTTCGAAATCAACGCGTCGGCGACCGCACATACATTAATAGCGAAGCCGGTCGCCGGAACGTCATAATCGAAGGCTGATAGCAGGCGATCGTATCTTCCGCCTTTCAAAACCGGCTCCCCGGCATTTTCCACATATCCACGAAATACCGTTCCGGTATAGTAATCGAACTTGTGCACTATGCCCATATCCACCATGATGTAATCGCCATATCCGGCAAATACTAACATTCGATATAGTTTTTTCACATATTCAAGTGCTTCAATCGCTTTTGCATTATTTTCCGCAAGTTGATATGCCTCGTCGAATACCTCCTCACCTCCGAATAACAACGGCAGACGACGGATTTTTTCGATCTGAAGATTTTTATCAAGCATATTCAGCGATACGAAGTTCTTCGCTTCTACAAAGCTGCGCACGGTTTCAGCTTCATCCTCGTCAATTTTCAGTTCATTCAACAAAGCGTTGAAATATCCGACATGACCGATTTCGAGCTTGCACTTTAATTTCTGACTGCGCAGGGCGTCAAGCGCCGTCACAATGCACAAAAGATCAGCTTTCAAACCCGTAGCGCCGACCAATTCAATTCCGCTTTGCAGGATTTCATTGCGTTTACCTGAATAGTCGCCGTTGATTCGATATATACTTTGATTGTAGTATATTTTCAGCGGCAGCTCGGCAGATCTCAATTTGGTCGCTACTACGCGTGCGATCGGCGTTGTGTTGTCCGGACGTATTACAAGCAGGTGTCCGGTGTTGTCGTTCAGCTTGTAGAGGCTTTCCTGGCTGATCGAACGGTTGACCGATTCAATCAAATCGTAGTTCTCAACCGCGGGCGTATCAATTTTCTTAAATCCGGAAGCTGAATATATTTTCGCGAAAGTCGACGAGATGCTGTCGTATAGCTCCGCTTCGGCGAATATCAAATCGCGTGTTCCTTCGGGAATCGTTTTATTAAGTTTATTCATTGTCATTTCCTGTTCGTATGAAATACTTTAGTATGGTAATATGATATCACATTATCACGCTAATGTCAATTGGCTATTGTAACAACATTTATTATCATTGCCTGAAAAATTCGGGTGTTTATCGCTCTTAGAAGAACGAGAGCTGGTTCGTCTCGGACATTCCCTCAAGCGCTCCGGCGTTGCGCAAAATTTCAATTACAGCTTTTGACAGTCCGGCCTTCATCGAAAGATCTTCGATTGATAAAAATTCATCATTCTCTCGGACAGAAACGATTTTTTCCGCAGCTTTGTCTCCAAGACCGCCGAGCGCGCTGAATGGCATCCGAATTTTTCCATCCTCGGGCTTGAAAGCAAATGCTTCGGATTTCAAAAGATTTACCGGCAGGAATTTATAACCCCGCGCGAGCATTTCGCGTACAAGCAGAAAAGTGTCGGCCATTTCCTTTTCCTTCTGCGTCGCTTCATTGCCTTTTTTGCGCACGTCCTCAATCATCGCGTTGATGCCGGGAATGCCCTTTGACGCGATTTCAGCGTCGAATCCGCCCGGCGCCACCGACAGAAACGCGGCGTAAAATTCGAGTGGATAATAAATTTTGTACCAGCCAAGACGTATCGCCGACATGACATATGCCGCGGCGTGCGCCTTCGGGAACATATATTTTATCTTTTTGCAGGAGGTAATATACCAGTCGGGGACGCCATGCTCGATCATCGTCTGTTCATATTCCGGCTTTAGCCCCTTACCTTTTCGTACATCCTCCATAATTTTGAACGCGATCGCGTTTTCGAGATGGTACTGTTGTATCAATACCAGCATGATTCCGTCACGTGTACCGATAACCTGCGAAATGTCGCAGATACCATTTTTGATAAGATCCTGCGCGTTCCCGAGCCAGACATCGGTACCGTGCGTCAGACCCGAAATCTGTAAAAGATCAGCAAAATTTCTCGGCTTCGCGTCGACCAGCACGCTTTGAATGAAGCGCGTACCCATTTCGGGCAGACCGAGCGTTCCGAGCGGACAGCCAATATCGTCCGGCGTAATGCCAAGCGGCTTCGTCGATTCGAACAATCCATACACAGCCTTATCGTTCATTTTGACGTCCATGACAGATGTATTGGTATATTTTTCGAGCCACTTGTACTTTGTCGGAATATCGTGTCCAAGCTCGTCGAGCTTCAATATAGTATCGTGCAGATATGTGAACGCGAAGTGAGTGGTAATTATGTTCGAATGCGGATCGTCGGCAGGGTGCTGTACCGGTGTAAAATCATAGACCTCATATTCGCGCGGCACGACGATGATTCCGCCTGGATGCTGACCGGTAGTGCGTTTTACGCCGACACTGGCATCGACCAAACGGTCTATTTCAGCTTTGTTCAGCCGCTTTTTGCGTTCCTCGAGGTATTTGACAATGTAGCCGTACGCGGTCTTGTCAGCGAGCGTGCCGAGCGTGCCGGCGCGGAACACATTTTCCGAGCCGAACAGCGTCTCGGTATATTTATGCACCTTTCCCTGCACCTCGCCCGAGAAATTCAGGTCGATATCCGGTGATTTGTCGCCGTAAAAGCCGAGGAAGGTCTCGAACGGTATGTCATGCCCGTCGGCATTCAGCCGAGTTCCGCAGACCGGACAGTCCTTGTCCGGCAAATCGAAGCCTGAGCCGACCGAACCGTCGGTGATGAACTCGGAGTATTTGCATTTTGGACAATAGTAGTGTGGCGGCAGGGGGTTGACCTCTGATATTCCCGACATCGACGCGACAAACGACGAACCTACCGAGCCGCGCGAGCCGACCAGATATCCCTGCTCCTCACTGTATTGCACCAGCTTCTGCGCAATCATATACAGCACCGCGAAGCCATGCTTGATTATCGACGTTAGTTCCTTTTCAAGCCGTGACGACACAATTTCGGGCGGCGGATCTCCGTACAGCTCCTTCGCGCGCGTCCAGCAGCGGCGCTGCAGCTCCTCTTCCGAGCCCTCGAGATTCGGTGTATATGTTCCTTTTGGAATCGGGCGCACCTCCTCGATCATGTCGGCGATCAGATTAGTGTTTGTGATTACGACCTCGCGCGCGCCATCTTCGCCGAGATAATCGAATTCGCGCAGCATCTCGTCAGTTGTACGGAAATAGAGCCGAACATCTCGGTCGGCGTCGGCGTATTTCTGACCGGCAAGCAGGATTTTGCGGACAATTTCGTCCTCCTCGTCGAGAAAATGCGCGTCGCAGGTCGCGACCACCGGCTTCCCTAACTTTTTACCGAGCTGATATATCTTTTTGTTGATCTCGATCAGCTCATCCCGACTGGATACAATTCCCTTATCGAGCATGAATTGGTTATTGCACAACGGCTGTATTTCGAGATAATCGTAGAAATTTGCGATTTCTTCGATTTCATTTTCGGTTTTATTTGTCAGAATCGCCTGATACAATTCACCCGCTTCACAGGCCGAGCCGATAATCAGACCGTCGCGGTGCTCCTCAATCAAGGTTTTCGGCGTCCTCGGCACGCGGTGATAATAGTTAAGATAGCTCTGCGATATAATTTTGTAGAGATTCTTCATTCCGGTGAGATTTTTTACCAGAATGATCTGATGATAGGATTTCAGCTTCAGTGGGTCAGAGCGTTCAGCCATCAGCTGCTGCATTTCAGCTAAATTTCCCGCGCCCTCGCCGCGAATTTTGTCAAACAGGCACACAAGAATACGCGCGAGCATCTCCGCGTCGTCGCAGGCGCGGTGATGATTGAAGTCGCCGAGGTTGTAGTATTCAGCAAGCGTGTCGAGTTTATGCCGCTTGAGCTCGGGATTCGCGTAGCGCGACAATGCCACAGTGTCGAGATAGGGATTGGGGAACGAAATCTGATTGTCCTGTGCGACCTTTCGGATGAATGATGTGTCAAACGACGCGTTGTGCGCGACCAGAATCCGGTCGCCCGCGAATTCGAGAAAGCTGCGCACCGCGGCGGCATTGTCGGGCGCGCCGGCTACCATATCGTCGGTGATGCCGGTAAGCTCGGTTATCTGCTCGGGAATGTGAGTTTCCGGATCGGTAAATGTGTTAAAGCGGTCGAGCACCTCGCCGTTTTTTAATATGACCGCGCCGATTTCGGTAATTTTGCAGCTCTGCGGCGACAGTCCGGTCGTCTCTATATCAAATACGCAGTATTCGGCGTCGAAGCCGGTCTGCATATATTCGTCGAGGTGGTCACCGAACAGAACGCGCGCAGTGTCGTCGACAAAATAGTTCTCGATTCCGTAGATGACCTTCATACCGAGCTTTTCAGCCGCTTCCATCGCGAGCGGGAATCCCTGTACATTGCCATGGTCGGTAATCGCGACCGCACGGTGCCCCCAGCTGTGCGCTCGCTTTACGACCTCTGCCGGCGGGATTATCGCGTCCATCGTCGACATCTGTGTATGACAGTGCAGCTCAACCCGCTTCTCGGGCGCGTCATCAGTGCGGTATTTTTGCTTGATTTTGGCAATGCTGTCAGGAACAAGTATAGCTTCGCCGTCAAAGCTGTCGATTTTCGAATAGCAGCTGATTGCGACCGTGATGCCATTCTTGATATTTTTTAGATAATCGTCCAGTTCTTCCTTCGGACGGGTGAGTTTTATATATATAGATGAATCCTTGTCAGTGACCGCGAAGGTCAGAATCAGCTTGTCCTGACGGCGGGTCTCCTTGGTTTCGAAGCCAAAGACCTCGCCGAGTACAACGAGATTCTTGCGCGGTCCGTCGATCTCGCGAATCGGCGTCACATCGGCAATCTCGAATTCGCTGCCGATAATGAATTCCGGCTCGGACGCGTCGAAAATTTTCCCACCGATGCGGAATATTCTGCCGTTCTGCTCATTGACGACGTCGCCCTCCGACAAGGTCGCGATTCGATCGAAATCCTTATACGGATCCTCGACCGGAACAGCTTCTTCGATTTGCCGCGACCGGTGCTGTTCAATCTCGTTCACCGTCTTGCGCGCGCGGAGTTCGAGCTCGGCGATTTCATTCTGAAAATAGTCCTGCGTAACCTCCGGCTGCTCTCGCGTGATTTTCACGTCAAAGCGCAGTCCGAATTCGTTGTATATAATATTTGAAAGAATCTCGTTAGTTTTCGCTGTGTAGAGTAAATCTACTCCTCCATTATTGAAGCTGATTTTCAACTCGAGCAGATTTTCGGCTATATTGTAGTCGTAATCGTTGAAAAATCCGCGCGAAACCGCGCCTACGCGATTCAGCTCCTTGACGGCTTCGGGTATGTAGGTCTTCGAAAACAACGACTTGTCGTATTTCGGCAGGATTCGCACAATATTCAGCTCGTACACCTCGCGAATTCCGTCCTCTATTTTGTACAAATCGACTTTCGGCACGATCCGCGAAAAGCCGGCTTCAAGCTCGATCAATCTGCGGTCGCGGTCGACGCGAGGCGTCAGGCTTGTTATATCGTCGAGTATTGCGCGTATTTCGTCGGTTTGTTCATATTTTGCAAACAGTTTATCGAATTTATTCAAATTAACCACCATTTATGCCGTGATATTGCATATACTCGCAATATTTACAAATACAACCATATTCGTCATAAACTCACAGCTTGTTTATTTCCTCGCAGAGTACATCGAGCAGCTCTGATTCGGGCAGCTTTTTCATGATTTCGCCATGCTTAAATAGCAACGCCTCGCTCTTTCCGCCGGCGATACCGATGTCGGCTTCACGAGCTTCACCCGGACCATTGACCGCGCAGCCCATAAGCGCGACCTTTAGTTTGCGCGACGGATGTAATTTCGGCAGATACTCATTCTCAAATTGACTGACCAGCGATATCAGGTCGATTTTTGTCCGACCGCAGGTCGGGCAGGAGACAATCTCGATCAGACTGCGCTCGTCCATTCCGAGCGCGGCGAGCAGGGCTCGTCCCTCGCGCACCTCGTATATCGGGTCGGCAGTCAGCGAGACGCGTATCGTGTCTCCGATCCCATCGCAGAGCAGCGAACCGATTCCGACCGCCGATTTGAGCGTACCGATGTGTACGCTGCCGGCTTCGGTCACGCCGATGTGCAGCGGATACGGACAAGCGTCATGTAAGATCCGGTTTGCTTGTATCATTGCGCGGACGTCCGATGATTTTATCGAAATCACGATTTTGTCATAATTCAAATCTTCGAGAATGCGGACGTGCCCGAGCGCGCTCTCCGCGAGCGCCTCGGGCGTAGGCGAGCCATATTTGTGCAGCAGTTCGCGTTCGAGCGAGCCGCTGTTGACTCCAATTCGTATCGGGATTTCATGCTCGCGGCAGGCGGCGACCACCTCGGCGACCCGTTCACGCGAACCGATGTTGCCGGGATTGATTCGAATTTTGTCAACTCCGGCGTCCGCGCAGCTGATCGCGATTTTGTAGTCGAAGTGTATGTCGGCGACGAGCGGGATATTGACATCCGAGCGTTTGAGTTTCCGTATGGTTTCCACTGCGTTAAGGTCAGGAACCGCAAGCCGGATCATGTCGCAGCCGGCAGATTCAAGCCGCTTGATTTGCGCATATGTCGCGTCGTAGTTGTGAGTGTCGGTGTTGGTCATAGACTGCACGCTTATCGGCGCGCCGCCGCCGATTACAAGATTTCCGGCTTTGACACTTAAACGTTCGGCTTTTCTCATTTCTATATCCATGTTTTACCTATAATTCCCACTATTGCTTATTATTCTAACTGCAATCAACCGAACAGATTCATCACGTCTTTGAACGTGATGACGACCATCAGCAGCATCAGCAATACAATGCCGACAAAATGCACGTAGCCCTCGAATTCGGGTTTGACCGGTCGACGGCGTATCAGCTCGATTATCTGGAATATCAGCCGTCCACCGTCGAGAGCCGGCAATGGCAGCAGATTGAATATACCGAGATTTATCGTAATTACCACGACAAGGTACAAATAATCGGTAAAACTGCTCTTCGCGACTTCACTTACAACCGCGGTAATTCCGACCGGTCCCGACATCTGTTCAAGCCCGTAGCGTCCGGTGATAAGGTCAATCAGCGACTGCCAGATCATTTTTACCGTCGAAATCGAGCGGTAAAATGACTGCTCGATCACGTTGCCGACCGTCTTTTCCTCGGCGAGCACGATAAAGTCGGTCATGCCGAACTGAATCCCTTGTTCGATTATTGTCGGAAACTGCACATCCTTGATTTCGACAATCTCTCCGTCACGTCTGACCGTGATATCGAGCGGTTCGACGCCGTTTCGCATTATTTCGTATGCTAATTCGGATGCTATGTGTACGCGTGTGTCGCCCACCTTGACGATCTCGTCGCCTATCATCAGACCCGATTGCTCGGATAGCGCGTTGTCCTCGGCGAAGCGGAGAATCGTTGTTCCGCCGATTGAAGTTGAGGTTATTACCACTACTGTCATCAATATGAAGCCGATAATCAGATTCATTGCGGCACCGGCTACGGTTATCACCATGCGCTGCCAGACCGGTTTGCGGTTGAGCGAGTTGACGTCGTCGCTCTCCTCGTCCTCGCCCGCCATCGAGACAAAACCACCGATTGGGAAAGCGCGCACCGAGTAGAGGATTCCGCTTTTCTTTGAGCGCTTGGAAATAAGCTTCGGTCCCATTCCGATCGCGAATTCGTTTACTGTAGTATTAAACAGGCGTGCGGTCAGGAAATGCCCAAGCTCATGGACAAGTATCAACAGCGAAAATGTGATTATCGTCAGTATGATGGTTAGTATATTCGTAGAATCACAACCTTTATTTGTATTGTCCGTCCGGCGTGATATCCGGCGGCGCTAATGCAGACTCTTGCAGAGCGCGGCGGCTTCGAGCACAGCTTCGTCTGACGCGGCTTTCAATTCAGACAATGACGGCGCGGATTTGTTTGGTATCTTCGCGACGACCCGCTTGACAATCCGAGAAATATCGCCAAAGCCGATATATCCGTCGAGGAACTGCGAGACCGCGACCTCGTCGGCGGCGTTGAGCACGGCTGGAAGTACGCCGCCCTCCTTGGCGCAGTCATACGCCAGCCGCAGCAGCGGGAAGCTCTCGTAATCAGGCTTTGCGAAGGTCAGGCTGACGATCTCGGTCAGGTCAAGCCGCTGCATAAGTCCGGGAACCCGCTCGGGCGCGGTCATCGCGTATTGTGCGCAGAGCCGCATATCCGGCAGACTCAATTGTGCAATTACGGCATTATCAGTATATTCTACCATTGAATGGATTATACTTTCGCGGTGTATCAGCACCTCAATCGAATCCGGCGCGACGCCGAACAGGTGCATAGCCTCGATCACCTCGAAGCCCTTGTTCATCAGAGTCGCCGAGTCGATCGTGATCTTCTGCCCCATTTTCCAGGTCGGGTGCGCGAGCGCCTGCGCCGGAGTAATCGCTTCGAGCTGATTTGGCTTCATACCATAGAACGGACCGCCCGAAGCGGTCAGCAGCAGCCGGCTGACGTCAGCTCTCCGCCCTGCCGCGAGGCACTGATATATCGCCGAGTGCTCGCTGTCGACCGGGATTATCTCGCCCCCCGACTCTTTTGCGGTGCGCATGACCAGCTCGCCGGCAATCACGATCGATTCCTTGTTCGCGAGCGCGAGCCGTTTGCCGGCTGAAAGCGCGGAAAGCGTCGGTTCAAGTCCGGCGCTTTGTCCTATCGAATTGAATATAATGTCAGCGTCGGGCTGCGACGCGGATTCGAGCAGCGATTCGCGCCCGCAGCGCACGTCAATGTCAGTGTCGGCGAGCTGTATTTTCAGCTCTGCCGCCGCGCGCTCGTCTGACATTGTGACAAAGCGCGGCTTGAAGCGGCGCGCCTGCGTTTCCATCGTCTTTATATCGCGCGACGCGGCGAGCGCAATCACTTCGACGCCAAGGTCAGCCGCGACCTCCGCGGTCTGCCGACCGACCGAACCGGTCGAGCCGAGTATAACTATTTTTGTATTCATATTCACTAAAAATTATAATCTATTTCAGTTATGCTGCACAGTTTGTATTGTTGTCAGATGAATATCGCATATAGCTCGGGGTAGGCACAGAGCATCAGCAGAAAGGGCGCTATCGAAATTATGCTGTCGAATCGATCCATTACCCCGCCGTGCCCGGGAAATATTTTGCCATAATCCTTGATGCCGTAATGACGCTTTATTAGAGACGCAATCAGGTCGCCGAACTGTGAAATCACTGAGATTATCAGACCGGCGATGATGATCTCGACAGCATTGACTGTCGAATCGCTGAAATGCGCGACGACGAGTCCGTATGCCAGGAAGGACAGTGCGCAGAATATGCTGCCGCCGATCGCTCCCTCTACCGTCTTTTTCGGACTGACATCAGGTATCAGCTTGTGCTTGCCGAAGGCTCGTCCGACAAAATAGGCGGCGCCATCGGTCACCCACGCGCCAATGAATACAAGCAGATACAAGAATTGCCCGTGCGGCAGGTCGCGCAGCATGAGCACGCTCGCGAACCCAATCGAAATATACGCGGTCGTCAGAAAAACGAGCGCCATATCCATAATGCTCTTAGTCCCCTTGGATACGACCGCCAGCACCATGAGATAGTACATATATATAAACAATACCGCCGCGATCAACGCGAGACAATAGGATATCTTCCCGTTCAGCTTGACGATATAACGCGACATTATCGGCACCGCGAAGGCTATTATCAGCGATGGCAGCAGAACCTCGAGCTTTCCTCGCAGCCCGATGCACCCGATCATTTCAAAGACGCCGATCGCGGCTAAGAGCGCGACCGCCACTGCAAAAACGGGCGTATCTGAAAATATCATCAGCGGAATCAGCACCGCGAAACCGAAAACCGCGGTAATCAATCGTTGTTTCATATGTGTCTAATTCCTTTCGTCGGTTTTGGCGGCAAAGCATACGCAAAGACGCAAATTATGTCAGCCGCTTCACCTTATTTTTGTGAAGCGGGTGAAGTTTGAAAATAAATTTTCAAACAAAAATAAATTTTCAAACAAAGGTAGACTTCGCTAACGCGAAGTCATGGTCATCAACATGAAGTCAATCCGCGTCAAGCGTCTTAGCTTAAATCAAACCTTGCCGAATCTGCGTTTTCTGTGATAATAATTTTCGACTGCCTTGTCGATTTCATTGTCGGTGAGGTCGGGCCAGAGCGTGTCGGTAAAATAAAGCTCGGAGTAGACCGACTGCCACATCAGGAAGTTGGAGAGCCGCACCTCTCCGCCGCAGCGAACAATTAGGTCGGGGTCGGGCTGACCGGCGGTGTATATCGCCGACGACAGCGATTCCTCGCTGACCTCACGCGCCCCCGACGCGATCAGGCGGTTTACCGCGTTGACAATTTCGGCTCTTCCGCCGTAGTTGACGGCGATGTTGAGTTTGTATCGATTGCCGAGGGATTCGGTCTCGAGCCGTTCCATCAGCTCGCGCGTCTCGGGCGCGAACGGGGTCTTTTCGCCGAGAAACCGGACGCAGATGTCGTCCTTAGCCATATCGGTCAGACCCATTTTAAGATATGAGCCGAATACATTCATAATAGCGTCGACCTCGCGCTTCGGACGCGACCAGTTTTCGGTCGAGAACGCGTATACCGTCACGATGTCGATGCCGCCGCGAAAGCAGTACTCCGCGACTCTGCGGAACACCTTCGCGCCTATCGTATGCCCGTATTCGCGCGGCATACCGCGCATCGTCGCCCACCGACCGTTGCCGTCCATGATAAACGCGATGTGCGACAGTTTATTTGTACCCGGGGTATTTTCTGTCGGATGAATAATCATCAGAAACTCCGTCTATTTTGCGTATTCGCCCGCTCGGTGTTGCAACATAATACAACTTGGGCGTAAGCATAATCCGCCTGTCAGGCGGATTATGCTGCGTTTCATTTGTGACAGAATACTGTCAGATTTCCATGAGCTCCTTGTTCTTGCGCGCAGTGACCTCATCGATATTCTTGATATACTTGTCGGTGAGATCCTGAACCGCCTTGTCAGACGCCTTGAGCTCATCCTCGGTCATATCTCCGTCCTTTTTCTGCTTCTTCGACAGATCGTTTGCCTCACGGCGGATATTGCGGATTGCGACCTTAGCGTCCTCGCCCAGCTTCGATACCTGTTTGGTGAGCTCGCGGCGACGCTCCTCGGTGAGCTGCGGGAACGAAAGTCTTATCACCTTGCCGTCATTCTGCGGTGTGATTCCGAGGTCAGACGCGAGAATAGCCTTTTCTATCTTCTTCATCGTGGACCCGTCCCACGGTGTTATTACAATTGTACGAGCGTCCGAGACCTTGACCTCTGCCATCTGATTTATCTTAGTCGGAGCGCCGTAATAATCGACGTCAATTTTGTCGAGCAAGCCCGGATTGGCGCGACCGGCGCGTATATCCGCGAGCGCCGACTCATACGCGCTCACCGATTTCTTCATCTTGGCTTCGAATTCTGTGCAATCAAGTTTCATAATGTTATTCCTTTCTTTATATAAGTATGACTATGTCACATATCCTTTACGATAGTTCCGTCGACCTTGCCAATAATGGCGTTGTATATATTCTCCGGCTCCTTTAACTCAAAGACGAAGGTCTGGATGTGGTTCTCGTTGCCAAACGACGCGGCGGTCGAATCCATCGCCTTTAAGTCCTTGGCAAGTATCTCCTTGTAGGAAATTTCGGAATATCGGGTAGCCTTCGGGTCCTTCTTCGGGTCGGCGTCGTACACGCCGTCGATATTCTTGCCCATCAGGATTACGTCCGCGCCGATTTCGGCGGCTCTGACCGCCGCCGCGGTGTCGGTTGAGATGAACGGGATTCCGAGTCCTCCGCCCAGGATTACGACTCTGCCCTTTTCAAGATGCGAGACCGCGCGGTTGCGGATATACGGCTCGGCGTACTGCTTCATCTCGACCGCGGTGAGCACTCGGGTGTCAAGACCGTTCTGCTCAAAAAAGTCTTGAAGCGCGAGCGCGTTGATTGTCGTGGCAAGCATTCCCATGTGGTCGGCGCGCGTGCGATCCATATTCGTTCCCTGTCTGCCGCGCCAGATATTGCCCGCGCCGACAATAATGCACATCTGCGTGCCGATTTCAGTGCAGCGCTTGACAACTTTCGCGATCCGGTCGAGCATATCATAGTCGAGAATCGGATGCTCGCCTTTTGCCGCCGCTTCTGCGCGCAGTTTGTCACTTGGCGCAAGTGCTTCTCCGGACAGCTTCAGGAGCACACGTTTGTATTTCGGTCGGATAGTATCGCCCATATTCAATCAACTCCGTTTCCATAAATAATAAGCAAGATTTTGCCAACTTATTTTACTACCTATATTGTAACCTAAATCGAGCGATTTGTAAAGTATTTCAGATAAAATTTAACGTAAAGTATTCAACTTTTTTCGACTATTAACCTACGATATAAATTCACAAAAAAATCCTGTCATAAATTCTGCCGCCGGTAGCTGCCGCTGACTGAAAGACCAAAGCGGTAAGCCCCGGCGGCTTTTATAAAATCTATGACAGGATGATTATTCTCTTAGTTTCCGGCAGTCATCTTGGCGACTTCCTCGGCGAGGTTGTCCTCGCGCTTCTGGAGTCCCTCACCCTTTTCGAATCTGACGAAGCTGTCGATTGCAATCTTGCCGCCGAGATTCTTGGCTACCGAATCAATATATTTAGCCACAGTCATCGAATCGTCCTTGACATAAGCCTGCTCCGCGAGGCAGTAGGTCTCGTAGAACTTGCCAAGTCTGCCCTGAACCATCTTTTCGATAATCTGCGCCGGCTTGTTCGCGTTCTTCGGGTCGTTCGCGATCTGTGTCATCAGGACTTCCTTCTCCTCGTCGAGAGCCGACTGGGGAACGTCCTCCTTGTTAGCGTAGGTTGCGTTCATAGCCGCGCACTGGAGAGCGACATTGTGAGCGCACTCAACGAATTCCGCGTTGTCGGCAGCTACGCCGTCAAGCTTGAACTTAAC
This sequence comes from Candidatus Flemingiibacterium merdigallinarum, assembly GCA_904386005.1. Lineage (GTDB taxonomy): Bacteria > Bacillota > Clostridia > Oscillospirales > CAG-272 > Flemingiibacterium > Flemingiibacterium merdigallinarum. Next base: position 14,590 of record CAJFKR010000005.1, on the reverse strand, counting down.
GATAACGCCGATGCTTCCGCCGCCGTGAACATAAGTGGAAACCACACCGTCAACCAAAACGAAACGACGAATGCTGAGCTTTTCGCCGATGATGAAGATCTGCTCCTTGAGAGCGGCGTCAACAGTATCGCTGCCGCCGGAGATTGTGCAAGCCATGAGCGCGTCAACGTCAGCGGGCTTATTTTGGAGTATAGTGTCGAGCAGAGTGTCGACGAACGCCTTGAACTTCTCGTTTTTCGCGACGAAGTCGGACTCCGAGTTGACCTCGATCATAGCTGCCGAACCGTTTGCTTCCTTGATCGAAACAATACCCTCAGCGGCGATTCTTTCCTGCTTCTTAGCGGCTACCTGAAGTCCTCTTTCGCGGAGAACCTTGATAGCCTCATCCATATTGCCATCTGCTTCAACCAGAGCCTTCTTACACTCCATCATGCCGCAGCCGGTCTTAGCGCGCAGAGCGGCGACATCCTTTGCGGAAATGTTTGCCATTTTATTAAAATCCTTTCGAAATAATATTCATTCAGTATATTGTCAGTTCTTCTCGGCAGCCTCTGCGTCCTCGGCGTCTTCAGCCTCGGTAGCCTCTGCCTCCGCCTCGTCGAGCTGCTCGCCCTGCTTGCCCTCGAGGACAGCGTCAGCGATTACCGACGAGAAGAGCTTGATTGCGCGAATAGCGTCGTCATTGCCGGGGATGATGTAGTCGGCGTCGTCCGGGTCGCAGTTGGTATCGACAATAGCGATTACCGGAATTCCGAGCTTCTTGGCTTCGAGAACGGCGATGTGCTCCTTGCGCGGGTCAACGATGAACACCGCGTCGGGCAGTCTGTCCATAGTCTTGATACCGCCGTAGTTTCTTTCGAGGTCGTTCATCTCCTTGATGAGCGAAGCGACTTCCTTTTTCGGAAGGAGATCGAAGGTTCCGTCCTCCTGCATTTTTTCAAGCGCGACGAGACGGTTTATCGACTTCTTGATGGTCTTGAAGTTGGTGAGCATACCGCCCGGCCATCTTTCATTAACATAGTACATACCCGAGCGCTCGGCCTCGTCCTTGATAGCGTCCGCCGCCTGCTTCTTGGTGCCTACAAAAAGGAGCGTTCCCTTGTTGGCGACAAGGTCGCGGACGAACATATACGCCTCATCGAACTTCTTTACAGTCTTCTGAAGGTCGATGATGTAGAGACCGTTTCTTTCGGTGAAGATGTATTCAGCCATCTTCGGGTTCCATCTTCTGGTGTGGTGTCCGAAATGAACACCGGCTTCAAGCAGCTGCTTAAGTGTAATAATAGACATATTGTCCTCCTGAGTTTTTCCCACCGCGCGAGCCATCGCCTAAACGGCATCCGAATTAGAAGCCGACTCCTGCGCGTCACTCGGCGTGTGTTATAACGGCTGTATTTTTAAGGTCAATCTGTTGTCGACCTATCAATGCCGCCGTTTGCACTGACCTATATATTATACCATATTTTTGCGCCGATTGCAACTATGTTTACAATAAATTTACAGTCTTCAAATTCCTAATAGAGTCCTTGCGGCGCACGGATTATAATCCGCCTTTCTCGATTCAGCCGAATATTTTTTATATAAACAATAATAACGTTAAGAAATAATACTTGACAAATTACCAAGAATGTGATATGCTTAAATCATATAAAAATCCGATTATATGAATAATTTAATCTTCGGAGGGATTTATTATGAACGCTTATTCAGGAATTTTGTTAAGCCTTCTTATGATGGCACAGATAGGCTTTTCTGATTGCGGCAGTGCTTCCATAGAAAACGACAGCAACAGAAACATCGTCTACGAATTCGGATATAAGGAGCTTATGGGTTACATGATAGCCGACGTCAATAATCTCGAAGCAATCTGTGAGATTTCATCGCAGGTCATACAGTGCGACGTGCTGTCAGTCGACAATGTGATCTATACCGACAATAATTTGTTCAATTTCGAGTACACAGTCGAAATAGAGAATATCCTGCTCGATACGAGCTCGCAGTTGAGCGTTGGAGATAAAATACCCGTGACGTCAAACGAAGGGGTTATGAAAGCCTCCGACGCCGCCGAAATGATAGCGTCGGATCCTCGCTCGCAGAAGCTCGGAATTCTGCAGGGCGAATACAACGACAACGACTACATCACATGTTCAACCTGGGACGCGATTCCGATTGAGGTCGGCAAGTCTTACATCATGTTCATCGCTGACGATTATCTTGAAACAGAGGGAGTTTACGCCGAAACCGGCTACAGCTATCTGTTCGAATATTCCGATAACACAGTGCGCAACAGCCGCGCCGCCACGCTCAATTCCAATTCGACCGACGATATCCTGCAGGCGATTGAAGCTCAGCTCGAGCTGCGCACCGGACGCGTCGACGAGGTCGGCTATTATCAGTATCTCGACGAGCTTGGAGCGGCACAGTCAAGTGGTCAGGTCGCAACCGCTGAAGTAAGCGATATCCTTAGCTGATATTAAAATAAACGGTACGTGCAGTCATGACCTGCTGTCACGTACTGTTTTTATTTATAATAATGAAGCTAATCGCTCAGATAAGCAATTGTCAGATCGCGGCAATGTCATTCCGAGTTCACAGTCATATCTCCGACAGTATGCCGTCACTCATCACAAATCTCCGCTCGCAAATCTCCGCGACATTCCTGTCGTGCGTAACTATTATAAGCGTCGAGCCGTTCCTACGCGACAGGTCGCCTATAAGCTCGATTATCCGTTCTGCGGTTGTGCTGTCAAGGCTTCCGGTAGGCTCGTCGCAGATGAGCAGCTTCGGGCGGCTGACTATAGCGCGCGCGATCGCGACTCGCTGCATCTGTCCGCCCGACAGCTTTGTGACCTGCTTTTTCGCCATGTCGGCCATGCCGACCGCGTCGAGCGCCTCGAGCGCTCGCTCGCGCCGCTCCTTTGTCGCGACGCCCGCGTAGCCGAGCGGCAGCCCGACGTTTTCGATACAGTCGAGCGACTTCACTAAAAAGAAGGACTGGAACACCATGCCGATTTTGCGCGCGCGAATCTCGGCAAGCTCTGCCGGCGACATCTCGGTGAGCCGGTCGCCGTCGAGCGTGTAGCTGCCCGAGTCGGCGCGCTCGATGCCGCCGAGTATATGCAATAACGTCGACTTGCCGCAGCCGCTCGAGCCCATAATCGAAGCCTGATCTCCGTCGTCAAGGTTGAGGTCTACTCCGCGCAGCACCGACAGCTCGCTGTCGCCGTCGCGGAAGCTTTTGGTTATATTTTCAAGCTGTAGCATCAGTTTTCCTCCCTCCGGATCGCCGTTATCGGGTCGAAGCGGCGCATACGGAATATACAAATTATCGCGGGTATTATGTAAATAATTAACAATGTGCCGAGTATGCCGAGCAGCGCCGCCGGCTGCGGCGTGATTGTCAGACTGGTTCTCGACATACCGAATATAATCAGCATCGGAGCCAAAACCGAGCCGAGCGCTACGCCTAACACCGCCGATATCAGCCCGACCGACGCGGTTTCGATAACCGTCGAGATTATCTGCCGTGTCAGTCCCGCGCCGCAGAGATAGGCGGCGAGTATGTCGTGCTCGCGCTCGATTAAAAACAGCATGACATATCCGATAAAGCCGATAGTCGTAACAAATGTGACAATCGCGGCGATAAATTCAAGTATCTGTGAGATGTTCTCGACGCCCACGCCCTCATTTTCAAGCATATCTCGCTGATTCTGCTTCGATAGGGTCAGCGTTCCATACAGCGGCACGAGCAGCTCGGCGTATTCGTCGTAAAGGTCGTCGAGATCCTGCTCTGACTCGATTATATACATCGACCCGAGGTCACTGACCGTAATATTGCGTTCGGAGTGAGCCGCGACAAAATCGGCGGTCAGGCTCGCGAGCGCGTCGCGGTCGGCGTCGTCGTGCAGCGACACGATGAAGCTCGTCCGGTCGGGCAGGTCGCTCGCGGCGACCTGATAGTCTATCGAATACTTCGCCGAGCCGACGGCGAAGATTATCGCGAACGCGAGCGTCATCTGCACGGCAAGCAGTATGTATTGCCTGCGGTAGTGGCGCATATAGTGCAGTATCATGTGAAGTGTATACATATCGTCACCTTTGTCTTGTACTCATCATGTCGTAAATCGCGTACCCGTAGCTTTTCGTTTTTGCGGTTGTCTGTCCCGCGATTACCGCGGCAGATATGACCGCGAACAATATGAGACCGAGTCCGCTGATAGCTCCGAGCCGCCACGACAGAAATCCGTCAATCACCTCGTATACAATCGGCGTCGCGGCAATCAGTATAACCGACGCCGTCAGCGTCATCGCGAGATACTCAATAAAGCGCTCGACAAACAGCTGTCTCGGCTGCGCTCCGAGCGCAACCCGTAGTCCGGTCTCGCCCATGCGCGAACGAATGCCGAAGTCGGCGATGATCATCAGATTCATCGTCGCGTACAAAAAAACACATAACCCGACCACGCCCACGACCGCGATTTTCATAAACGCTCTCCGGATATAATCCCAATATATGTCCTCCGACCAGCCCTCAGTTATATAACGATCGGGCACCTCACCAGTGATGAGCGACGAGTCGAAATCCTCTGACGGAGAGCCGACGACGATTTCTTGATATTGAAAATAATTGCCGATGAGCGGCTGCGTGTCGATATAGCTTTTAAGCACAATATAGTTGTCGAGCCATGTGTTCATCTTTACTATGCCGATTATCTCATAGTCGACGCCGAGAATATTGACACTGTCGCCGACCGAAAGCCCCTGCCGTCGTGCCACTCCATTCTCGATTATTATGACCGCTCCCGTGTCGTCGGCGGAAAAATAACGCCCCGATATGAGCCTTGAATGAAAATACTGTTCAAAACCGGGGTCGACCGCACAAACAAATATGCCATCGCTTGATATACCGTCATTTATTGAATATTCATTTGTCGACTCGATATCCTCCGCGCCGACGTCGGCAGGGTCGATCTCGTCGACTGCGAGCGGTGTTTCGTTGTTGAGCCATATATAATAATCGCCGTCGTCGCCGTATTTGTATGACCGTGTATCATACAGGAACTCGTCGAGATAGCCCAAAACCAAAAAAATCGCGAGCAATCCTCCGACCAGCGACAGCGTCACGACTATCGATACAAACGGGGACGCCGCGAGCGATTTCAATGACTGCCGCAGTGTAAAACTCATAAAACGCACTTCCTTTCGATTGTAGCTTTTTTGCGGCTTTGTGTGCAATGATAACGACAATTGTAATATACTGCTATATCCAATCTGCCGTGAATGCGTTATAATTATAGTCCACTCCGGTAAAGAAACCGGTTAAGAAAAGGGTTAAGATTCGGTTTTTGCTTCGGTTTCCGCGTCGGAAACCGATTCGGTCAGTGTCAGCCGAAGTACCATGCCCTCATACGGACAAGAGACAAATAATGTGCCGTCGTCAGCCATTACCGCGTATGTCATGCCCTTGTATTCTTCCGCATAATAGATTGTATCTATATATTGCCCACTCTCATTGAAACGGTCAATGGTTTCACGGGTCAGACTTAACGCTATAAATCCGTCGTCGGTTATAAACACCTCTGACGGCATATATTTTGCCGGAAATTCAAATACAGTTTCGACATCTTTGGTTTCGGGGTCGTAATAGCTCAGATAGTGCGTGCCCTGCGTGCGTCTGTAGCTCCCCTTCGACGCCTGAAGTTCATATGTATCGACAAGATACAAAATATCGGCAGCATAATTATATGTCAGAGCTCCGCACAGAGGAGCTATATTCTGCCGTTCCCCGTATGCGCTGTCGGATTGGTCGACCGAATACTTTGAAAATACCGCGTCACCGGTGAAGAAATAATTACCGGAAACATATATTGTATCAACCCCGTCAGATACAATGCTTACGATATTGGAGCCGTCGCCGAACATATCCAATTCATACGCAAATTGGTCGCGGTAATCATAACTTCTCGAAGTCAAAACCTGTATACGATTATTATTGTTGTCCGCTACATAAATGCTGCCGTTAAGCTCGCAAAGCGCGGTCGGGAAACTGAATTCGCACATACCGTTTCCGGTTTTGCCGATAGTCTCAAGCAAATTACCGTCCATGTCAAATTCGTAAAGACAGTTAGCCGCTCCGTCCGCGACAAGAATAGTACCTTTTTCGGTCAGCAACACATCATGCGGCTGCTCGAAAGTCACGCCCTTGAAGAATTCATAGTCCGCCGTATACATTACATTCATTATTTTGGTTTCGTCAAGTACACGAGTGTCGTCCGACATATTTCCCGACGGTGTGGTGATTGGGTTTGGGTGACTGATAAAATTGATGATAAAAAGTATGCACAGAATCAAAATGACCACCACAAAAGTTAGAGTTACAAGAAATTTTGTCCTCGTCATTATATTCACCTCCATAATATTTTGTATGTAGGCACATTAATGTGCCTACATACCGTTTTTAACAGCAAACTCCAAACCCTGCATAAACCATTTCGCCTTCGCGAGTATAGTTGCCATCTTCATCCGCACAATCGCTTTGCCATATTTCTATTTTAATTATAATTAGTCTATTTATTCAATATACTATTTATTTGATATTGTTATTCTTGTCGTGTATATGACAATTCAATCATATATTAATTGTGAAATAAGTATATCACGATTTTTTCCATATGTCAAGTACTTTTTAAAAAAATAATCTAAACTTTTTTATAGCATTGACATTAATCAAGTAATATGATATAATTAGTTTACATAAATTCTAATTTTGAATAAATAGAATCGAGTTATTAAGGAGGAAAATCCAATGAGGAATTTTATTTCTTCAATTATAACTGTTTGTATTTTATGCGGCGTCGCATTATCGCCGTCCTGCGGCAGCACGGAAAATAATACCGAAACCACCACAACCGCGTCAGGCGAAACCACTACCGCCGCCGAGGACGCATACCAACACCCAGACGTCGACTACGGCGGCGAGGAATTCCGCATTCTCAACCTCGAAGCGTTGTGGGATATGTTCATACATATCGACCGCGCCGAAATCAACGGTGAAGTCCTCAACGACGCCGTCTACAACCGCAACCGCAAGCTCGAGCAGCAGATGAACTTTGTCGTCAATGAAATCACGCAGCCCGAGGACATGGCTCACGCCGACCTCATAACCCTCGCGACCAACTCGATTCTCGCCGGAGACGATATGTATGACGTGATGTTCCTGCCGGTAAACACGAATCTGTCAATTGTCACCGACGGCTATCTGGTCGACTTAAACAGTCTGCCGCAGTTGAACCTTGACGAGACCTGGTGGGACACTGAGATCAACAAGCAGATTACGCTGCACGACAAGCTGTACATGGCGTCCGGCGCGATGAACCTGATGGCGTATGAGGGCACATGGTGCCTCTACTTCAACGAGAACATGATTGAGGATTTGCAGCTCGAGCGCCCGTATGACCTTGTCCGTGAGGGCAGCTGGACGCTGGATCGGCTGTCTGAATACGCGAAGGCCGCGGCTTCGCTGAACGGCGACGACTCGTTCGCCTACGCCAAGGACGGCAGCGCCACCTGGGGCATCTCGGCTCACTCGAACGCGCCGCAGAAGTTCCTGTTCTGCGCGGGCGAGAGCAGCGTAGATTTCGACGAAAATGACGATCCGGTGTTCAATTACGGCAGCGAGCGCTTTTATAACGTAATATCAAAGCTCGCGGTGCTGTTGAGCGGCGACGACGGTCAGACGCTCGAAGCCAATACCGATGACTTCAACGCCGAGCTCGGCGGTTATCTGCACGTATTCTCGACCGGACGCTCACTGTTCGTGACCGGTGAAATCAAGGCGGCGCAGACTCTGCGCGACATGACCGACACATTCGGCATAATCCCGTTCCCGAAATACGATGAGAGCCAAGAGGACTATATAACCGACCTCGTGCTTCAGCTCTTCTATTTGACAATACCGATTACAAACCAGCGGCTCGATATGACCGCGACTATAGTCGAAGCCATGACACACGACAGCTTCACCGATGTTGTGCCGGTCTACTACGAGCAGACGGTCGAGCAGAAAGGTCTGCGCAACGATGAGTCGATCGAAATGCTCGAGATAATGCGTCAGACCCGCACCGTCGATCCGGGCGTCGTATTTGGCTGGACCAACACACTCAACGATACAATTCGTGTAAAGCTATTTGCCGGTGACGCTAATGTCGCCTCCGACATCGAATCGGCAAAGACTTCGATTGAGACGAATATTGACAAGTTCCTCGAATTTTTGGAGGAATGAGTAAGCGTTAAAATATATTATATATAAAACAATAAGCCGCCGGACATTCCGACGGCTTATACTATCTTTTATGTCTATTATCCCCATTGAGCTCCCCCGACGGCAGCTGCTTTCTCACCAATATCACATCGTCTCCGATGCGCTCAATGTCGCACCACAAAACGCGTATCAGCTCGCACTTGCCGAAGCTGAAAAGACGCGCGTCGCCCGGAACAAGGAGCGATATCACCGAACCGCAGTCAAGATCGATTTCGATATCCGAGACATAACCCAGCCGAGAGCCGTCGCAGAGATTTATTACCTCTTTGTTCTTGAGTTCATTCACGCTGCAAATTATCATGCCGATCCCTCCTTTTGTAAATAATATGCTCCTTATTGAAAATAGATTACATCATTACGAGTATTCACTGTATTTTTACAATTTCGAAATATTGCGTCATTGCGCCCCGCGGCGTAATTCTATATAATTATTACAGACAACACTACACCCGACTTGGAGGTTACATAATATGCTGAATTGGTTCCTCGGCTATTCCTCATCGCTTGATGAGGAGCCCGCCGAAACGCTTGAAATCGCGCCCTACCAGGATGACCCGAACGTGCCGGGCGAAGCGCAGCTCATCATGTGCCGTGCCGAACTCCTGCCCGACTACAACTACGCTTCAAATTCGCTTAAATATAAATGGTGCGAGGATGTGTACTGGCATTATACCACGCTGCTCGACGTCCGCAAAAAGCCGGGATTTGAGCCGTATATCAGCCTTAACTACCTCGACTACCGCTACACAATCCGCGCGAACGGCAAAATCCTCGCCGACAGCGAGGGAATGTTCACTCCGGTCGTGCTGTCGCTCGCCGAATTCGAGGGCAGCGCGGTCAAGCTCGAGGTCGTAATCCACCCCGTACCCAAGGTTCCGGGCGCTCCCGATACGCGCGACCAGGCCCGCGAATCGGTTAAGCCGCCGGTATCCTACGGCTGGGACTGGCACCCGCGGCTCGTCACCGCCGGAATCTCGGGTAAGGTCATATTCGATTACCGCCCGTACAATCGGCTGGCGGATGTCGAGTTCGACTATACGCTCACCGACTCGCTCGACCTTGTAAAGCTGTCGGTCGCCGCCGAAATCGTCGGCGTCGCGGACAAGCTCGTATGCGAGCTTGTCGACTCGGACGGCGAGGTCGTCGCCTCGAGCGAGCTTCCGCTTTCGGGCGACAGCGATATCTACACACTGTCCGAGCTGACACTGCATGAGCCGAAGCTCTGGTGGCCGGCGCGTCAGGGCGACCAGAACTTGTATACCCTGCGCGTCGCGCTCGTCGCCGGCGATGAGACTGTCGACGAATACACAAAGAAAATCGGATTCCGCCGCGTGAAGCTCGTTATGAACGAGGGCAGCTGGTACGCGCCGACTCCCGCTACACAGGCAGCCTGCCCGTTCACGCTCGAGATCAACAACCGCCGCATCTTCGCGAAGGGCTCGAACTTCGTCAGCGCGGATATCTTCTATTCGAAGATAAACATCGATACCTACCGCTCGCTCTGCGGACTCGCGCTTGAAGCCAATATGAACATCTTCCGTATGTGGGGCGGCTCGCCGGTCAACAAGGACGAGTTCTTCGAGCTCTGCGACAAGCTCGGCATGATGGTCTGGCAGGAATTTCCACTGTCCTGCAACAACTACCCCGACAAGCCCGAATATCTCGACGCGCTTGAGCGCGAAGCGACAAGCATCGTAAAGCGGCTGAAAGGACATCCGTCGGTCGTACTTTGGTGCGGCGGCAACGAGCTGTTCAACAGCTGGTCGGGCATGACCAATCAGTCGCACGCGCTGCGCCTGCTCGACAAGGTCACCTACGACAACGACCGCAACACGCCGTTCATCATGACCTCGCCGATCTACAACGTCGGACACGGTCCCTATGTCAACATCGTCGACGACAACACCGGCAAGGAGGCAATCGAGCTGTTCATGGAGTCTCCGCGCAGCGCGTATACCGAATTCGGCTGCCCCGGACCGGCTCCGCTCGACTACATACGTCAGTATATCGACGAGGAAGATGTGCAGTCCTTCTTCGGACTGCATACCGCCAACACCGCGGTCGACGGCAGCGGGCTCAAGAACGCCGACCCCGACAAAACCTCGCCGTGGTATATACACCACGCGATCGGCGCGCACTACCCCGAGGACACTTGGTTCAGAATCAACGAAATCTACCGCTATTTCTATAAAACCGAGTCTATTTCCGAGTGCTGCGAGCTTGGTCAGATAATACAGGGCGCGTGCTACAAGGTCATGTTCGAGGAAGCCCGCCGCAAATGGCCGGCGACTTCAATGGCGATCAACTGGTGCTGGAACGAGCCTTGGCCCTGCTTCGCGAACAACTCGCTCGTGTCCTACCCGAACGTGCTGCGGCTCGCGTACTTCGACGTCAGACAGGCGCTGCGCGATCAGATGCTTTCGATCAAGTTCCCGCGTCTGCGCCATGCCGCGGGTGAGGATGTGAAGCTTGAGCTGTGGGCGCTGAACGACCTGCCCGAGGTGCTGAAGGGCTGCGACTACACGCTCTACATCGACCTTGACGACGAGGAGGAGACGCGAATCGAGCTTGACGGCGGCAGCTTCGGCGATATCAAGCCGCTTTCTTCTACAAAGATAGGCGAGTTGACGTTCAAGGTTCCAGAGAATGTGACCAAGACCTTCACATTGACCGTCAAGTGTAAAAATGACGAGCTGACCAGCACATATACGCTCTTTTCAATTGACTGAGTCAATATGAGAATTGTAAGCTAACCGGTTATATAAATCGCTCCGGCGCCGCAAATTGCTACGCCGGACTGTCAATATTTTGAAAGGCTATATCAACATGAAAATCCTGATAATCCGTCACGGCGACCCTGACTACAGCATAGATTCGCTGACCGAAAAGGGCTGGCGCGAAGCCGAGCTTTTGTCCAAACGGTTATGTGACGAAAACATCACATCGTTCTATTGCTCGCCTCTCGGCAGAGCAAAAGACACCGCGAAGCCAACGCTCGACAAGCTCGAAGCGATTACCGGCACGCGACCTAAGGTCGAGATTCTCGACTGGCTGCGCGAGTTTCCGGCGTCAATCGACCTCGACCAAGTAAAGCTCGGCGCGCCGGTCGGCACGCCGAATATGCGCTGCCCGTGGAATATGCCGCCGCAGTATTGGAGCACCCGTCCGGAATTCTTTACCCCGGACTGGAGAGAGAACGAGCTTTACCAAGCTGACGGCTGCAAGGTAGTCGAGACCTACGAGCGCGTCGTCGCCGGATATGACGAGCTCTGCGCGCGCCACGGCTATCGCAGGCTGAAAAATCCGGACGGCAAGCCCGGGTACATATACGAAAAATCGCCCGACGCCGAGACCGCGCAGACGCTCGCGCTCTTCTGCCACCTCGGGCTCGGCAACGCGCTGCTGTCGGCTGTCACCGGCATCCCGCTGCCGCTCTTCTGGAAGTCGTTCTTTTTGCCGACCACGTCGGTGACAACCCTGCTCATGGAGGAAAACCCACTGTATCCGAATCGCCCTCAGGCGAGAGTCATTGGGCTGGGCGATGTGTCGCACCTCTACGCCGGCGGAGAGCCGACGTCGTCGAGCGGTCTGTTCTGCGAGATTGTGTGACGGCGCGGATGTTATATCTGCCGCGGTTGTATTATGACTTAATAATATAATCAGCCATATCACAAAAAGGCGTATCCGTTCTGACATACGGATACGCCCTTCATTTATTAGAAATAACGTCAACCGGTTAACTTCGGTCGCGTAATATCACAGATATTTCTGCAATTCCGTAGCTTCAAGCTCGCGCGGCTGTCTATTTGTCTTTACGGCAACAGCAGCGGCAGCTCCGGCAGCCGCTCCGATACCGGCACAGATCGGCATCACGCGGTAGTTCGAGTGCGCGATGTGCGTGCCGGATATGTTCCGTCCCGAGAGTATCAGTCCGTCGACCCGCTCGGGTATCAGGCAGCCGTACGGAATCGTGTAGCCGTTCGGCTGCTTCCACTTGTGCTGAACTCCGGTCTTGTCGAGTCCGGCGCCGGTCAGGTTGTGAACGTCAAAGTTGAAGTGCGCGCCGCGGACGACCCAGCCGTCGAACTGCCGCGCGGTCAGAATGTCGTCCTCGCAGAGGGTATACAGCCCCTTGAAATGGCGGGTTTCGCGAATGCCCATCAGCGACGCCGCGCTGATTATATAGCAATTCTCAAATCCCGGCACAAACTCGCGCAGATATTTGACTATCGCCGGCATCTGACTGCGGCAGACCAGCTCGGCGCGCGTCAGATCCTCCGCCGACGTGCCGTCGATGTCGGTGCAGTTGGTCATATTGCAGGTCACGATTCCCGGCAGCGTCGACTTGTACACCAGCAGATGTCCGGCGGGATAGGGGATGTGCTCCTTAGCGAGCGCCTGAAGCTCGCCCTTGTCGGTCTGATAGGTCGACTCGAACGAGCCGAGCAGAACCGCGCGCGACATATCCACGCCCGCGACCTTAAACATCAGCGTGCAGGGCTGCATTTTGCCATCCGACTCGCGCCCCTTCGTATATTCGGCTCCGGCAAACGCCGCGACGTCGCCGTCGCCCGTACCGTCAACGAAAACCTTGCCTAAAAACGCGCGCCTGCCCGACTTGCTCTCGGTGATTATTCCGGCGACGCGGTTTTTATCCATTATCACGCCGCATACAAAGGTATACAGCAGGATTTTGACGCCCGCGTCCGCGAGCATTTCGAGATACACGGCTTTCAGATTCTCGGGGTTGATTTGAGGCACAATCTTCCCCTTGTCCTCTCCCTCGTTCTTTTCCGCCATGCGCGTGAGTATCTCGGTGTAGAGCGGCGACGTGACAGTACCCGTCCAATGGCTCATCAGTCCGGACGTCGAGATTCCGCCGACCGAATTCGCCCACTCGACAAGCAGCACCTTCGAGCCGAGTCTGCCCGCCATAACCGCCGCCGAGACTCCCGCCGGTCCTGAGCCGGCGACGATGACGTCGTATTCACCCGCGACCGGTATGTCCCGCGCGGCTTCTGTATATGTATTCATAACTGCAATCTCCTTTTATAAAGACAAAAATTATACTTGAAATTATTATGACATTATTATATAATAAATACAGCGCAATGTAAATGCCAGATTTGATCAATACTTTGTCATTTCTGATTTATACGCAATAATGACAGCGCCGCGTTATTGCCGTGCTGCACAGAATCCGGAGACTGTATATGTTCACCACACTAAACGATTTTGTCAATAATGCGCAATCGAAATATGTAATCGTCCCGTCCTGCCGAATCGGCTGCGGCATATCAATCACTGAAAAGCCCATTTTCCGGACGAATACTGCCACAAGCGATACCTTTGTGTTGTCTTGGATCCTGACCGGCCGCGGTAGATTTGTCGAATCGGGGCGCATATATCAGCTCGAGCCGCGCTCGGTCTGCATACGCCGTCCGATGTGCGACTGGCAATTGACACTCGACGAGGGGCGCAGCATACGGCTGTTTTTAGACCTTCCCGCCGAATTCTACCCGACCTTTTCGATGCTGATACCCGAGCTTGACGGCATAATACCGGTGCGCGGTGATGTCAGCGGTGTCGAGCTGCTCGATGAATTCTTAGAATTACAGTGCGAGCTTGAAGCGGCAAACGCTGAAAATGTATACTGCCTTCTCGGCCAGCTGATACATTATATCATAAACATCGCGGGTATTGCACGACTCCGAGGCAGTCGTGGCGGCACACCGGACAAGCTGATACAAGCTCGTATGCTGCTCGAGGATGTCACCTCGAGGCTGACGCTCGAGGAGATCGCCGCAAGATGCTCTATGCCCTACAGCAGTCTGCGCCGCGGCTTTGCCGAGAAATACGGAATATCACCCGGCAGATACCGCACAAGCTGCCGCATTAACGAAGCCAAACGCGCGCTGATCTCGGGCGAGCCGATATCATCTATCGCCGAGCGACTCGGCTTCGCGGATGTATACACCTTCACGCACCGCTTCAGCGACGAGGTTGGCAAATCCCCTGCCCGCTTCCGAGACGAAGGAGGCGACTGACAAAAGAGTGGTCTCAACGCTTTGCCTTTGGCAAAGCGTTGAGAGAGTGGAGAGTGGTGTCCGGCTGCGCCGGACAGAGTGGTCTCCGCTGCGCGGAGAGATAAGGTAGGAATTTGCCTTTGGCAAATTCCATTATTATAATAGCTTCTGCGCCTTAACAATCCTATATAAATAGCTACCGCAAACCACATCCGGAAATAATCGCATACAAACCTGTGAAATT